>NZ_JBPKBI010000006.1:62427-203806 GCF_051388935.1 Yinghuangia sp. YIM S10712 | reverse complement strand
CCCCCCCCCCCCCCCCCCCCCCCCCCCCCCCCCCACCGCCGCGTGCCGCCTCCCTCTGCGGACGGCACGCTCAACCGTGACAAGCTGGCCCCATGGGTTTGTTCGACATCACCGAGGCCCGCGCGACGCTCGCCGAGCTGCTTCCCGTCCTGGACGAGATCGTCACGCTCCGCGCACAGGCCGCCGAGCTGTCCACCGACCTGTCCGCCTCCGCCGGACCGACCGAGCACGGCGGCCTCCCCGAGCTCAAGGGCATGCACGCCCGCCTCGACGAGCTGATGACGAAGGTCCAGGAAACCGGCGCCGAACTGAAGGGCTTCGCCCCTCTGCTCCTCGACTTCCCCGCCGACCTCGACGACGGCACACCCATTTACCTGTGCTGGCTCGAAGGCGACCGCGACATCACCTGGTACCACCGCCAAGACTGCGGCTTCGCAGGCCGGCGCCCGCTGCCGTAGGACGGGTGGGCGACAGGGAGAGGAATGGTATCGCTGGAGATACTATCGCCAGCGATAGTATCTCCAGCGATACCATTCGCGCGCTCGATACCTGAGCCGCAAACCCGTCCTTCTGCTCCTCATCGGCTCGGATCTGTCGATGATGGAAGCACTCAACTCATACGAACGTCCGTTCCATCAACGCGGCACGGAGATGGTCGTCGGCCCGCTCACGCCCGCCGACGTCGCAGACATGCTTGACCTGGACGCCGCTGCCGCGTTCGACGCCGCACTGATCACCGGCGGGCTGCCGCTGATCTGCTCCCAGTGGCGTCGCGGCGAGAGTATGTGGGCCTTCCTTGAAGAGAGCTTGAGCGATCCAACCTCGGCGCTGCTCGTCTCCGGCGAACGGTCCCTGGCCGCAGAGTTTCCACCGCACGCCATAGGGCGCGATGTACTGCACGCGATCGGTCGTGGGGAGCGTACGTTCACCAACATCGCGCGCGCTGCGGGCGGCGTCTCGCATTCGACGCTCAGCCGAGCCGCTGATGTCCTCATCGACAAGCGCGTCGTCTCCGCTGAACTGCCGCTCTCGACGCGACCGTCGAAAGAGCGCCGTTACCGCATCGCCGACCCGTACCTGAGGTTCTGGCTCTCCTTTCTCGAACCGCATATGGCCGAAATCGAGCGCATGCGCGGCGATCTGACCCTCGCCCGAATCAAGCAAGGATGGACGACGTGGCGAGGGCGGGCGGTGGAACCTCTCGTGCGCGAGTCCCTGGCACGCCTCCTGCCCGACCAAGGCCTGCCCGCCGCCCCGGCGATCGGCGCCTACTGGACGCGCAGCAACGACGTCGAGATCGACATCGTCGGCGCCGACCGCGAACCCATCGCCAGGGAACTGCTGTTCGTGGGGTCGATCAAGTGGCTTGAGGACAGCAGCTTCGACGCTCATGACCTGGCCGCGCTGCACAAACACCGAACAGCCCTCACCGAGGCCCCGCTTCCTCTTGTCGCCGTCTCGCGGGCGGGCGTCTCCACGTCCGGCCTCCAGGCGGTATACGGCCCGGAGGCGTTGGTCGGGGCGTGGCGGTGAGGCTGAACGGTCTTATCCGGCGAGGAGTTCGCCGAGTGCGATGTGGTCGTGGTAGTCGCGGGACTCGACGATCAGGCCGTCGCGGACGCGGAGCACGATGACGTTGGAGAAGCGGACGCGCTTGCCGGTGTCGCGGTTGAGTGCGTCGTAGTCGTATTCGGCGACGATCACTTCGGGGTCGGCCGTTTCGTGGACGACCTGGTTGACGGTGGTGAGCTCCACGGGCAGTTGGCCGACACCCCCGAAGTGCTCCGCCAGCGTGGCGCGGCCTTCGTACACAGTGGGCTCGGGCTTCGCGAGCGGCTGGGAGACGCGGACGTCGTCGGCGTAGAAGGCCAGGGCGGTGGCGATGTCGCGTGCGTCCAGGGCGTTTTGGAACGCGGTGAACACGTCGCGCGGCGTGGGGCGGGCGTCGGAAGGCATGGGTGTCCCCTTGGTCGTCGTCCGGTAGAATCGGAGTCGTGACTCCGATTAGAAGATACGGAGTATTGACTCCGCTTGTCTACGTGCAGCCCCCGCGATGACGCCCGCTCCCCGCCGACCGCGCGCCGACGCGGTCCGCAACCGCGCCCGACTGCTGGCCGTCGCCGAAGAAGTCTTCGGCGAGAAAGGCACCTCCGCATCGACCGAGGAAGTCGCGAAGGCCGCCGGCGTCGGTATCGGCACCGTCTTCCGCCACTTCCCGACCAAGGAATCGCTCCTCGAAGCGGTGTTCGTGGAACACCTGCGCGGCGTCGCCGAGCGCGCGCGGGAGTACTGCGACGCGCCCGACCCCGGCGCAGCCTTCCGCGCCTTCTTCCGCGACGTGGTGTCGACAGCCCCGCGCAAACTGGCGCTGGCGGACGCGCTGACCGCCGTCGGCGTCGACGTGGAGGCCGCGAGCGAGGACATCCGCGCGGAACTCGCCGCTGCCCTGGCCGAGTTGCTGTCCAGGGCGCAAGCCGCGGGGGCCGTACGCCTCGACCTCGGCATGCCCGACTTGCAGGCCCTCCTCATCGGCGCAAGCCGCGCCGCCGACCACCTGGCCGGGGACATCGAGGGGCGGGAAAGGACGTTGGACGTCGTGTTGGACGGGATGCGTCCGGGAGCGGGAACCTGGATCGTCTCGGCACAAGCGTAATCACCCTCGATGCGAACCCACTTGAGTCTGGCGGCGCGCCGAGTGCTCGAAGAGCAACTGCTCCTCGCGGCCCGGGGATCGAGGCCTTCCTGACAGCCGACCGATCAGTGGGGGGCTCGACCTCACCCGGCTCGTCAACCACTCTCGCGCGACACTGCCCTGACTACCGACGGGCCGGGACCGGGTTGGCCGGGTGGTCGAGCCATACCTGTTCGCGGTCGGCGGACACCGTGAGACCGAAGCGTTCGAAGTCCGGGCGGCCCTGTGCGTCCCACCAGCGCCACGCGATTTCGAGTTCGTCCCACAATCGCCGTGGGCCGGACTGGCGTACGTCGTACTCGGACACGTCCGGTACGTGGTCGGCGGTCGCCCAGCTCGTGGCGTCGGTGTCGTACAACCACAGGGTGTACGACCCGTCGTCGTAGCGCTCGACGCGGCAGAACATGCGCGGAACCTGGACCCCGATCGCGAACATGTCGATCCAGTCGCCGACTTCGTCCGGTGACAGTCTGGTCGAGCTCTGCACACTGTTGGCCGGCCACGGCTCCGTGAGGTAGTCGCGGAACGGGGGCCGCTCGACACGCTGTTGCCGCAAGCGCATGAAAGCGGACGAGCCGGTGAACGGGCCGGCCGCGGTGCCGTCGTCGGCGACGGTCAGTCGGACGATGCCTTCGCCGCCGTACGTCGGGCCCCACGGCGTGACGATCACACCGCCGGGCTTGGTCTGCGCGATCCACGCGAGTGGCACCCGCCCGATCGAACAGGTGGCGATCACGCGGTCGTACGGAGCCCGTTCCGGGCAGCCGAACGTACCGTCGCCGACAACGAGATGGGGCTCGTAGCCGGCACCAGCGAGCCGTGCGCGCGCGTCCTCGCTCACTGTGGCATCGACTTCGATCGAGACGACGTTCTTGTCGCCGACCCGATGCGACAGCAGACCGGCGTTCCAGCCCGTGCCGGTGCCGATCTCCAGGACGCGGTGGCCTTCTTCGACATCAAGGGCGCTCAGCATGAGAAACACCATGCGGGGCATGGAATTCGAGCTCGACGGTGTGGTGCCGCGCCCGGGGCCGCCATACGCCCCGTCGTCCCACTGGGTGGTGATCGGCGCGTCGGTGTAAACCGCGCGTCGCCACAGTTCGGGGTCGTCGAGCCGAACCACCCGGGCGTCCTGGCGGTTTTCGTCGGCGTGCCCGGGCCAGATCACCTCCGGCACGAATTTCTCGCGAGGCAGCGCTTTGTACGCGGGAAGCCAATCGGTCGTCAGCGCGCCGATTTTCATGAGCCCGGAGGCCAGCCCCTCGGGGCCGGCCTCCGGCGTCGTGCTGTCGGTCATGCGCTTACTTCCCGTCTGCCGGGCGCTGCCCGTCGCTGGTGTTGCCGCCCTCGTCGGACCCGCCGCCGCCGTGCTTGGAGCCCTTGTTGCTGTCGTCCTGCTTTCTGCCTTCGCGAATTTCCATCTTTCCGAACCTCCTTGGTTGTCGGAGCCGTTATCGGGTGAACGGACTTCGGGCGGGGATCCCCGGGGCCACGGCGCGCAGGTTCTCCCAGTCGCGCGGGGAGAAGGCGGAGCGGCGGACGAGCCACCAGGCCTGGCCGTACGTCACGTCGCGGCGGAGGAAGTGGCGCAGGGCGACGTCGACGAGCGGCGCGGCGGACATCGGGGTGCCATGACTGGTCAGGGACTCCCGGACCGTGAAGTTGAAGGTGCGGGCGTACGAAAACCCGTTCTCCAGCGCCAGGTTGGCCTGAACACTGTCGTATCCCCAGGCGACGAGCACCACCACGGACAACGCCGGCTCCAGTGCCGGCACCGTGCGAACGTACGGTCGGACTCGGCTTGCACACAGCGGACCTTCGGTCGTCACGCCCGCCCCCTCGACCGCGCGACGGGACGGGAGTGAATGGTCGGGAACGAAGGTCATGGCGCGTACCTTTCGGGGGCCGTTGTAGCTTTCTGCTACCGAATGAACACCCTCCGGAGGTAGGTTGGCTAGTGGTCTGGGTGACACAGCGAGAACTGGGGGAGGCAATCCATGCCTGTGCCTAAGGAATTGGAGCCGGACGAGTCGCTTTGGGCGTACCTGGGCGCCCGCCTGCGGTTCTATCGGACAGCGATGGGCTTGAGCCAAGCCGAGCTCGCGAGCCAGGTTCATTCCTCGGCGTCGTTTGTGTCAGCCGTGGAGACCGGTGAGCGTCGTCCGAAGATCGAGTTCATCCAAACGTGTGACGGTTTCCTGAACGCCGGCGGCGACTTAGTGACGGTGTTGCGGCTTGCGTTGAAGGATCTCCAGTCCCTCCCTGCGTGGGTTCAGGGGTACGCGCGCGAGGAACGACGGGCCACCCGAATCAGGACCTACCAACCGCAGGTCATCCCGGGGTTGCTTCAGTCCGAGCCATACGCCCGCGCCCTCTTCGAGCAGTTGCGGCTGCCGGAGTCGGAGATCGAACGACTCGTTGCGGCGCGGATGGCACGGCAGGAGATTCTGCACAGGACCGAGAGCGCGCCTCGACTCTGGGCGGTGATCGACGAGAGTGCACTCAACCGGCTGATGGCCGACCCGGCGCTGGCCAGGGATCAGCTCGCGCACTTGCTCAAACTCATCGAGTTGCCGCATGTCATCGTGGAGATCCTGCCGGTTGGCGCCGGGCTGCACGCAGCCATGGACGGCAACTTCGTCCTACTGGATGTCCCCGGCAAGGGTGTCATCGGGTATTCGGAGACATTTGGGGACGGACGCCTCGTCACGGAGGAGGCCCGCATCGAAGAGATGGAGCTCAGATACGATTTGCTGCGCGCAGCCACGCTATCGGTGACCGACTCCGCTCGATTCCTGCGCCGACTTTTGGAGGACTCATCGTGACGAACCACAGCTCCACGACGGCAGCTTGGCGCAAGTCCTCGTACAGCAACCAGTCGGGCGGGGAGTGCGTCGAGACCGCGCCAATCGATGGTGTCGTCGGCATACGCGACAGCAAGGACGTGACCCGGGGTGTCATCGAAGTCCCCGGTGCAGCCTGGGCGTTGCTGATGGATGGGCTCAAGACCGCGTAATACCAGCACTGCCCTCACCGCCCTGGGTGGCGAGGGCAGCCTGCAACGTCCTTTTGCCGTAAGGCCGGTCAGCCCCGATAGTGCTCCGCCACCGCAGCAAACGCGGCCTTCGGCTCCCAGGGCATGTCGGGGTACGTGTCGCCGTTCCGGTTCTCCAGGACCTTGACGATTCCCAGGCTCGCGAGGTCGAGGTCGTCGCGGGGGTCGCCGTCGGGGCGGTGCGGCAGGCTGTACAGCGCGAAGAGGAACACGAAGGCGCTGTCCACGCCTTCGCTGTCGAAGATCTCCAACAGCTCGCGCACGTAAGCCGCTTGGCCGGGCTCGTCGCGCTCGTGGCCGCCGTTGATCCGGAGCGGCGCGCCGGTGCGCTTGTCGGCTTCGAGTATTTCCATGCTGCGGGGTGCGACGTCGCCCGCGCCGCGCCACGTGGCGGTGCCGAAGCCGGTGATGGCGACCGGTTTGGGCTGGGCGACGAGGGTGCGCACGGCGTCCCGGAAGCGGTCGGCCACCTCCGCGGACCGGATGAGTTCGAAGGTCGTGAAGTCGAACAGGTCCCAGTCGACGCGCTCGAACTGAATTGCGGCGTACGTGACTTTGCCGTGGAAGCGCTCGCGGACCACCGCCACGGCCTCGCGGAGGAACGCGTGGAGACGCGTGCCCATTGCGGCCAGTCTCTCCGGCCGGCGGTCCGGGTCGCTCAGCAGGCGGCCGAGTCGTTCCCCGGTGCTGTCCCCTTCGATGAACCCCCGGTTCATGATGCTGAGTTCGACGCCGGTGACGAACACAACCCCGGCTCCCTGCCTGCGAAGCCGCTCGGCTCGGTCCGCGCAGTCGGCGAACAGCACAAGCATCTCGTCCGTCGTCAGCTCCAGCGGGTAGGGCGAGAACCAGATCTCGAGTCCGAGGTCGGCGGCGTGGCGGGCGGCGAGTTCCAGACGCTCGGGATCGCCTCCGGTGATGTGGACGGCGTTGCAGTGCAGGTCGTCGCGGATGATGGTCAGCTCCCGTCTGACCAGGTCGGGGTCGAACCGGTCGCGGGAGTTGTCGCCGTTGTACAGGAAACCGGTGTCGTAGCAAATGCCTTTGGCTCGCATGTGTCAGACCGTAAGCAATGAATCTGCGTGCGCGCAAGTTTGCGTGATCGCAAGTTTGCGTCCACGCATGCCATGCTGAGACAGTGCACGGGTGACGACAAGGCGAACCGGGCTGCGCGAGCAGAAGAAGCAGGCCACCCGCGTGGCACTGCGTGAGGCGGCGCTGCGGCTGGCCCTCCGGGACGGGCCCGACAACGTTCGCGTCGACGACATCGCCGAGGCCGCAGGCGTCTCGCCGAGGACGTACAACAACTACTTCTCCAGTCGCGAACAGGCGATCGTCGCCGCCGTCACCGCCGAACGGGAGTCACGCATCGCCACCGCACTGGCAGCCGCGCCCGCACACAAGCGCCTCGCCGACGCCCTGACCGACGCGATCGTGGAGCAGCACACCGAACCGCGCGACCACGACGCACTGCTGCTGATCACTGCGAGTCCCGCGCTGCGCGACGCGTACCTCGACTCCGCCGCGGCGATGGAACACCCGCTCGGCGCCGCGATCGAGCAGCGTCTCGGCTCCACAGGCGCGCAGACCGCCCAGGTGCTCGCGGCGAGCGTGGCGGCGGCCGTACGGGTGGCACTCCGGCAGTGGCTCGGAACGCCGACCGCACCCGTCACCGCCGGCGGGCTGGTCGTGCCGTCCGGCCACCTGCCCGACCTGCTGCGCTCCGCACTCGCCACGCTGGCCCCCGCGATCGACGCCGCCGAAGAGCGGGCGCGCCACCCCGCACAGCAGGCGCATTGACTGTCAGCCCGTTCGATTCCTGCCTGCCTGCCTGCGGGCACCCTGGGTCATCGGTCGGCGGTGATGGCGTCCAACTGGGTTCTCAGGTAGGTGTGGGAGTCGGTGCCGTTGACGTTGGTTCCCGGGGTGCATTCGTAGAAATAGACCAGCGAGATCAGCTCTTCGTCGGGGGCGTCCCCGGGCGGGGGCAGGACGCGGTGCCGGCCCGAGCGCCAACGCCCGTTCGTCCAGCGGGACATCAGGTCGCCGATGTTGATCGTGAAGGCGTCGGGATCGTAGGGGGCATCCTGCCAGCCGTCGTCGTCGGTGAAGACCTGGAGGCCGCCGGCGCCTGGTTCGCGGTCCAGGACGGTGACCGTGCCGAAGTCGGTGTGAGGGCCGATACGGAACTGGCCCGGCGCCGCCGGGCCGACATCGGCCGTCCCCGGATACCAGTTGATGTTGAAACCCCATGTGGGATGGGCGGTGTGGCGCGTGAAGAAGTCTTCGGACCTGCCGAGCAAAACGCCCAGCATCTCCAGGAGTTGGTCCGAGAGTCGCTGCATCCGGGTCAGGTACGGCTCCACCAGGGAGCGCAGAGCCGGGACTTCGTTCGGCCACGTGTTCGGGAGGAACCACTCCGCGTCGACAGCTGTGTTCCCGGTCGGTTCGTCGGCGGCGAACGACAGTGACTCCTTCATATCGGGTGGGCTTTCGGTGCCTTCGGCGTACGCGTTCGCCTCGGCGCCCGGGCCAAGCCAGCCGCGTTGGCCGACCTTGACCGCGTACTGCCGCTTCACGGCGTCGGGTAGGTGGAAGAACGCGCGTGCCTCATCGCGGATGTGCGCGCGGTGCTCCCGGTCGATGCCGTGGCCGGTCACCTGGAGGAACCCGGCACTGCGCAGGGCCGGCTCGGCGACCTGGGCGATGGCGCGGCGAGTCGCGGGAGTGCCGGAGTGCCAGGCCGCGAGGTCCACGGTGGGGATGATGCTCATGGCACCACTGTGGGCTTTCGGCGCAAAGCGGATCAAGCATTGACGTGGTGGTCGCACGCGTTCGCGAGATGACACGTGCCCGCGCACGACGCGGGGTTCCGCCATCGCAGCGGCCGACCGGCCGGGCTCGCGCCGGGCCGGGGCGCGTTGTCACATTCGTGCCGCCGACTGCGTCATGGCGGCGGGCGTACGTGCCTGTGCGGCGGTGGGCCGTGGTGTGTGGCGCGGGGTCGCGAAGTGGCCAGGGCGGGCGCGTCCTTGTCAGAGCCGTGGGACGTCAGTGGCGCACCACGGGACTTCGCGTCGGTTTTTGCGGTGGCTACAAGTGGGGGCTCGTGTCGCTTCGTGTAGCCAGTGGCACGAACCGGCCCCGTACCGAAGCTGGTTCGGTGCGGGGCCGGTTCGTGTGCGCGGTGCGTGGGTCAGCCGCGTGTTGCCACGCGGTTGGTCTCCGGCAGGCGGATCAGGGGGATCCGGCGGGTGCAGCGCGTCTGGTAGTCGGCGTAGAACGCGCGGTCGGCGGTGAGGGCGGCCCAGGTCTCGGTGTACTCGTCGCCGTCGAGGATCTGGTGCTCGCTCCAGTAGGTGCCGCCCTGGACGCGGACCAGGAGAGTCGGATTCGCCTGCCGGTCAGCGATGTTGACGAACCACGAGGGGTTCTTCTCGGCCCCGGCAAAGGACGCGACGACGATGCGGTCGCCGTTCTTGTCCTCCCAGTACGGCAGCGCCACCTTGTGCACGTTGCCGGTCTTGCGTCCGACCGTGTGGATGAGGACGTGGCGCATGCCCGCGAGGAGCCACCACTCGTCGTCGTCGGAGCTCTCCATCCCCTTCACGTGCTCTTTGGTGAATGCCACGATCTCGTCGGCACTCAGCTCCAGAAATGCTTCGACACCCTGATCCGTCGCCATGGCGGCAGACTACGCAAGAACTATTGGACGCTGCAATGAAGTTCGACCTTTGTCTCATCGATCTCCCCGCCCGGAAAAACTATTTCGTGAGCGCCTGCTTGATGAGATTGCGGCCGAAGTCCCACATCAGGCCGGCGCCCTTGTGCGCGTCGTCCATGACATCGACGAACGCGGCCGTGAAGCTGTCCACATCGCGCTGCGAAATGACGTACGGGGGAAGGAGTTTGATGACGTCCATGTGGTCGCCGGCCACCTGGGTCAGCATGCGGTGCCGCTGGAACAGCGGAACGACCACCATCTGCGCGAACAGCCCGGTGCGCGCGGCCTGAAGCGTGGACCAACCGGCGCGCAGCTTGAGGGACTTCGGCTTGCCGAACTCCAGGCCGATGATGAGGCCGCGGCCCCGGACATCGGCGAACAGCTCGTACTTGTCCAGCAGGGGGCGCAGCGCGGCCTGGTAGGCGTCGCCCATGCGCTGGCAGTTGCCCATGAGGTCTTCGTCCTCGATGACGGCGAGCGTCGCCAAACCGGCGGCCATCGCCTGGTTGTTGCCGCCGAACGTGCAGTCGTGGACGAGGACGCGGTCCATCGTCGAGTAGACCTTCTTGAAGATCCAGTCCTTGGTGAGGGTCGCACCGATGGGGACATAGCCGCCGGACAGCGCCTTGGCCACGGTGACGATGTCGGGCTCGACGCCGTCTTCCCACTCGTACGCGAAGAACTTGCCGGTGCGGCCCATGCCGACCTGGACCTCGTCGGCGATCAGCAGCGCGCCGTGCTTGCGCAGCAACTTCTGTGCCGCGGCGAGGAATCCGGGCGGCGGGATCAGCACGCCCTTGCCCTGGATCGGCTCGATGATGAACGCCGCGACGTCGCCGCGCTTCAACTCCCGTTCCAGCGCGTCGAGATCGCCGAGCTGGATGGCGACGTCGGGCAGGAGCGGCTCGAATCCCTTGCGGAACTCCTTGGCTCCGTTGACCGACAGCGCGCCGGCGGTCAGACCGTGGAACGCGTGGTCGACGTGGACGATGCGCTTGCGGCCCGTGGCGAAACGGGCGAACTTCAGTGCGGCCTCGACCGCTTCGGTGCCGCTGTTGCAGAAGTAGACGCGATCGAGGTGCGGCGTCTTCGCGAGCAGCTTGTCGGCGAGCGCGGCGGCCAGCGGCGGCGTCGCGAAGTGCACGATGTCGGGCAGGTCGAGGGCGATGACGTCGTGCACGGCCTTGCGGACCACCGGGTGGTGGCGGCCGACACCGTACGTGCCGAAGCCGGACAGGAAGTCGAGGTACTCGGCGCCGGTTTCGTCGTACAGGTACGGGCCCTCGGCGCGCACATAGTTGCGCTGGAAGCCGATGGTCTGGAGTACGCGCGGCAGTTGCGGGTTGAGGTGCTTGGTGTGCAGCTCGAAGCCGCGCCCCTCGTACTCCGCCAGCGTCTCACCGAGATCGAAGGTCATCGCCCGCCACCGTCCTGTTCCCTCGCCGTGCCACCTGCCGCGCCCAAGTCTGCCTCCCCCGGTCCACCGGGTTGCGGCAACGGTACGGAATCCGCGCCCGGCCCGCCGGAGACTTCCTCGATCCACGCGGACAGTGCCCGCCCGGACGCCTTCAGTGAGCGGTACGCCCGCAGCCCGTTCCGGACGATGCCGGGCCGCATCAGCTCGTGTCCGGGGGCGTCGCTGACCACGCGGACGACGGCCCAAGGGCACCCGGACTGCCCGGCGCGTCCGGCGAGGCCGCCCAGGAGGAACGCGGACTCCATGTCGGCGGCGACCACCCCCGCCTCGGCCAGGGGCCCGCGCTCGGCGGTGCGCACGAGCTTGCGCACCGTGGCGACAGGGCCGGTGTGGATGCGCACCGACCCCGGCCCCAGGGCCTCGCCGAGGGAAGCGGTCAGCGAGTCGGCCCAGGGGCACGCGTACACGCTTCCGTCAGGGTGCCGTACCTCGGTCGCGACGACCAGGTCACCGGGGAGCAGCCCGCGCATGCCGGCGCCCATCCCGGCGACGACGACCGCCGCAGGAGCCCGAGCATCTGCCAACTGCCTCGCGAAGACAAGGGACTTCGTCTCGCCCATACCCGACCGCAGCACGGTGGTGGCACCACCTCGCAGCAGCGCGCGCTGCTCGATGAGCAGCGGGGCGAGCAGCAGCGGCCGGGACGCCTCCGCGCGCCCCGGCCGCGTCGTCTGTTCCGTCGACTCCACGTCGGCCCGCGTCAGCCCGACGCCTCGGCCGACTTGGCCGACTTGGCCGACTTGGCCGACTCGGCCGGGCGCCCCGCGTCGGCCGACGTGGCCGCGTGGGCCGGGTCAGTCGGGTTGGCCGGCCGGTGGGCGGGCTTGCTCGAATCAGCCGGGTCGGCCGCGTCGACATGGAGCGGCGCGGTGGGCTCGTCTGTCGCGGCGCCCCAGGCGGCCTCGTCGGCCGCGGCGACCACGACCGTGTCGCCGGCACCGACAGCCCGCTGGGCCACCTCAGCCGTACCACCGTCACCGGCGCCCCGGTCGGCCGCCGCATCGGCGGCATCGGCCCGCTCGGCGGTCTCCGTCGTACCGCCGTTGACCCACCGTCCCAGTGCCATGATCGGGAACACGATCCGGTACATGTGGTATTTGATGTAGAAGTCCCCGGGGAAACCCGTCCCGGTGAACTGCGGTTCGTCCCAGCCGCCTTCGGCGTTCTGGCGGTCGATCAGCCACTGGATTCCGCGCTGCGTCCGCGGACCGCGCTCCCCCGCCGCGAGCAGGGCCAGCAGAGCCCAAGCCGTCTGCGACGCCGTGGAGTCGCCCTTGCCGGCCCACGAAGGGTCGTCATACGAGCGCAGGTCCTCGCCCCAGCCCCCGTCGGCGTTCTGCACACTGTGCAGCCACCGCACCGCGCGGCGGATCGCGCTGTGCCGGGCGTCGACGCCCGCGAGAATGAGGGCGGGCACCACCGCGCCGGTGCCGTAGATGTAGTTCGCGCCCCAGCGGCCGAACCACGAGCCGTCGGCCTCCTGATTGCGCATCAGCCACCGCACACCGCTCGCGACGTGGTCGCGGTACTCGGGTCCGGACTCGGCGAACATCTCGACGATGTGCGCCGTCACATCGGCGGACGGCGGGTCGATGACCGCGCCGAAGTCGCAGAACGGCAGTTTGAGCGGGAGTTGGCCGGTGTTGTCGGCGTCGAACGCGCCCCACCCTCCGTCCTTGCTGCGCATGCCCGCGGTCCAGGCCTCTGCGCGCGCGAGGATTTCCTTCTTGCGGGCGGTGTTGGGGGTTGCCGCGTACCGCAGGGCCATCACGACCTCGGCGGTGTCGTCGGTGTCGGGGTAGTAGTCGTTGGCGAACTCGAAGGCCCAGCCGCCGGGTTCGAGGCCCGGGCGGCGCACGGCCCAGTCACCGACCTCGCGGATCTCCTCGTCGAACAGCCACTCCGCGGCGCGGACGACCTGCGGGTGGTCGGCGGCGACTCCGGCGTCGCGCAGGGCGACGAGCGACAGACCGGTGTCCCACACCGGCGACTGGCAGGCCTCGAAGCGGCGTACCGTGCCGTCGGGGGTGTCCTCCCAGATCGTGAACCCGTCGAGGCCTTTGATGCCCTGGGCCATCACGGGGTGGTTGAGCGGGTAGCCGCTCAGGTGCAGGGCGATCAGCGAGTAGACCCACGGGGGTTGGATGCCGCCCCAGCCGCCGTCCGCCTCCTGGCGTTCGATGATCCACTGCACCGCGCGCTTGACGGCGCGCCTGCGCACCGCCTTGACCGGGCGCTTGCCGTAGAGGTGCAGGGCCTTGTCGGCCGCGCGGAAGAACCTCGACCACGCGTCGTCGGCGACAACCTTGGGCGGTACGGGCCCGGTGGGCCGCAGTTCGTCGAGGTCGAACGGCGCGGGGTGCACCGGGCGCAGCGAACTGACGATGGTCAGCGGCACGATGGTCTGCCGGGCCCAGCACGCGAAGTCGTAGACGTTGAGCGGCATCCACTTCGGGAGGTAGATCAACTCCGGTGGCAGGACGGGGAGGTCGTCCCATGACCACCAGCCGAAGAAGGCCAGCCAGAAGCGGGTGAAGACGCGGCTGTGCGCGACGCCGCCGTTGTCGCGGATGTACGCGGCGGCGCGCTTCATGTGGTCGGCGTCGGCGGCGTCCCCGGCGAGTTTGAGGGCGACGTACGCCTCGACCGTGGTGGACAGCTCGGCGGGGCCGCCGCGGAAGGTGGCCCAGGTGCCGTCGTCGCGCTGGTTGGCACGGATCCAGCGCGCGGACTGCTCGGTCTGCTCGGCGGTGCGGATGCCGAGGAACTCCCGGAAGAGGAGGTCCTCGGCGTCCATGGTGACGTTGGTCTCCAGCTCGCCTTTCCACCACCCTGCCCGGTCCTGCAGTGCCAGCAGGTGTGCGACGGCCCGGTCGAGGGAGTCCTCGGCCCGGTCGGTCGCGTCTGCTTCGGTCCGGACGGTCACCGTCATCTTCGTCACAACTCCCGAGTCGTAGTGAATGCCGCCAGAGCCGCCAGGTCGGTACGCGTCACCTCCGGGATACCGAGTCCGTCCAGGCAGTCGAGCGCGAGTTCCAGGTGCCGCTGTGCTTCCACCTCGGTGCGGATGCGTCCCCCGGCGTCCTCCACGAGCCTTGCGGCGCAGGCGAGTTGGGGTTCGCTCAGGTCGCCGGGGGCGGAGTAGAGGTCGGCCAGTTCGGCGGCGGCGGGGGTGCCGGAGGTCAGTGCGGCGACGACGGGGACCGACTTCTTGCGCTGCCGCAGGTCGTTCCACGCCGGCTTGCCGGTGACCTCGGGGCGGCCCCAGATGCCGAGCAGGTCGTCGACCGCCTGGAAGGCGATGCCGAGGTTCTGGCCGAAGCCGTACAGCCTGTCCACGACGGTCTGTTCGGCGCCGGCGAGGGCGGCGCCGATGGCGCTGGAGCAGGCGAGCAGGGCGCCGGTCTTGTTGCCGGCCATCGCCAGGCACTGTTCGACCGTGACGTCCATGCGCGTCTCGAACGACAGGTCCTGGGACTGCCCGTCGATGAGCGCCGCGGTCGCGTCGGTGAGCAGCTTCGCGGCGCGGTCGCCCTGGCCGGCGGACTCCATGAGCACCTGCTCGGCGAGGACGAGGAGTCCGTCGCCGGCAAGGACCGCGAGGCCGGGGCCGAAGGCCTTCCACGCGGTGGGGCGGTGCCGGCGTTCTTCGTCGCCGTCCATCAGGTCGTCGTGCAGCAGCGAGAAGTTGTGGATGAGTTCGACGGCGACCGCGCCGGGTACACCGATGTCGGTGGACGCGCCCACGGCCTCAGCGGAGAGCAGGGCGAGGGCGGGACGCAGTGCCTTGCCCCCGTTGCCGGGCACGGGCCGGCCTTCGGTGTCGGCCCAGCCCATGTGGTAGGCGGAGACCCGGGCGAGCGGCGGTTCGAGTCGGGCGACGGCGGCACGAAGCGCCGGCTGTGTGGCGTCGCGGGCGCGATCGAGTACCAGGGGGGCGAGTGAGCTGTCGGCTACGGTCACGGTGTCGTCGTCCTCTCCGGGAAGGCACCAGGTTTGGTCGTCGGCAGTACACGCCCGGGATCCAAGTCCAGGCTGGGCAATGTTGCGTGGGCCGCGGCCAGGCCGCTGCGGACGGCGCTCTCCATGGTCGCGGGCCAGCCGGTCGCGGTCCATGCGCCGGCAAGTGCGAGTCCTGGCAGGGCTGTTCGTGCGTGCGGCCGCAGCCGCCGACTGCCGGGGGCGGCCCGGAAGGTGGCGTTGCGCTCCTTGGTCACGACGAATTCGTCCACACGCGCGGTGCGCGTGGCGGGCAGCAGCTTCTCCAGGGCGGGCAGGAACGTCTCACGGAGCTGATGGTTCGTCAGGTCGATTTCGCGGTCCGCGGCGGAGAGCGACACCGCGAGGTAGCGTCCGCGTTCGAGGCCGACGTTGTCGCTGCGGTCGAAGACCCACTGCACCGGACTGGCGAGGCCCGCGGCGAACTCCTCGCGGAACACCGGGCGGTCGTACACGACGTGCAGGTTGACGATCGGTGAACTTCCCAGCCCCGCAAGACTGGTAGGGTTCGCTCGCCGGTCTTCGAGAATCAGCGCGTCGGCCGGGATCAGGCGGGCGGCGTCCTCGTGCGGCACCGCGAGCACCACCGCGTCCGCGGAGAGTGTGCCGCCGTCCGCGCCGATGGTGAAGCCCCCACCGGGGAGCGCTTCGAGCGAGGAAACACGCGAGCGGAGCCGTACGTCGACTTTGGCGTCTTCGAGCGCTCGTGCCGCGGCGTCGCCGTGCAATTGCTGGAGCGGGACCCGGCTCCAGCCGATGTCGGCGCCGTCGTTGGTGTCGAGCAGGCCGGTGCGGAAGACCTTCGCCGCGACGGCGAGCGAGGCCTGATCGGCCGTCAGGTTGATGGTGGCGACGCCGACGAGGTCCCACATCGCGGCGCGTTCTCGGGCGGTGACGCCGAAGCGGTCGAGCCAGGCGCCGAAGGTCATGGTGTCGAGGCGCGGATCCTCCGGGTCCAGGCGCTTCAGGGCGAGGGCCGCGAGGCCGACCCGGGCGCGCCCGGCGAGGGTGAGGAACGGGTAGCGCGAGAGGGCGGCGGACAGGTGGAGCGGGGAGGGCAGCCGGGTGCGCCACAGGCGGCCTGTGGTCCCCCACGGGGTGAGGACCGGGACGTCGAGCCGGTCTTGCAGGACGACTTTGTCCGCGGAGCCGATTCGGTTGAGGAACCACTGGTACTCGGTACAGCAGCGCAGGAACACGTGCTGCCCGTTGTCGAGCCAGCGTCCGTCGCGACGGAAGGAGAACGTCGCGCCCCCCAGGCGGGGTCGTCCCTCCAGAAGGGTCACCGAGGCACCCGCATCGGCCGCCGTCAACGCGGCGGTGATGCCGGCGAGCCCTCCCCCCACCACGATCAGACGGCGTGTCATGTGCCCTCACGTACCCAGATGATCACTTGGCCTACTCCCCGTTGAAGTGTTTTTTCCCCGAAGGTGTTCCCGATCCGGGGAGTTGATCCGGGTGATCCGTGTGATCCAGGAAACGCGCGAACGCGCTGCGTTCTCCGACCGGCAGGCCGGAAAGTCCCCGTACCGCGATCTCCGCCTTTTCCCAGCCCGGCAGCGATTGGCGTCCGGTGAGCACAATCGAGGGTTCGGCGACGATACGTGTCAGCAACCGACGGTAGATTCCGGCCATCGCGCCGGTGCACGCGGCACTGCGGCGGTCGAGCAGCGGAAGCAGCCGCAATCCCTCGTCGAAAAGCCGTCGTGCGCGCTCGCCTTCGAAGCGGACGAGGTCGTCGAACGCCGCGCCGGGCGTGAACGTGCCGTCCGGCTCCCAGGCTTCCTCCAGGCCGAACTTCGCGAGGTCCTCGCGCGGCAGGTAGACGCGGCCGTTCTCCTTGTCCTCCTTGATGTCCCGGAGGATGTTGGTGACTTGGAGCGCGATGCCGAGCGTGTCCGCGAGGTCGGGGGCACGGTCCGCGTCGGTGGAGCCGAAGATGCCGAGCGAAAGCCGGCCGACCGCGCCGGCGACACACCGGCAGTAGACGCGCAGTTCCTCGAAGTTCTGGTACTGGGTCTCCTTCAGGTCCATCTCGACGCCGTCGATCAGCTCGTCGAGCGCCGACAGCGGGATGGGGTAGCGCCGCACGGCGTCGGCCAGTGCGGCGCAGACGGGGTCGCGATACGCGGACAGGTCCTCCAGTTGCGCCCGCATGCGGCCCAGTTCGGCGACCTTCGTCTCCAGCGGGAGGTCGCCGTCGCCGATGTCGTCGACTTCGCGGGCGAACGCGTACACGGCACTGAGCGCGAGCCGTTTGGGGTCAGGCAGCAACCGGATGCCGTAGTAGAAGTTCCGCGCCTGATTGCGGGTCAGCCGCTCGCAGTACGCGTACGACGCGTCGACGTCCATGTGGCTCCTCACCGTTTCCGGGCCAGCACGCGAACGAGTTCCCGCAACAGGCCGGCTTTTCCCGGCCGGGGTCGGCGCCCCAGCACATCGTGGTCCGCGGCGGCGATCGCCGACAGCGCCGCGCGCCCGCCCGCCACGAACCCGGCGACCGCCAGGCGCTCCCGCCCGTGCAGCGAATCGATCAAGGGCAAACCGGCGCGGAGCAGGTTATCGGCGCGCCCGGCCTCGAACGCAACCAGTTTTCGCAGGTGGGGACCGGCGGTCGGCTCCCGGAGGTCGTCTTCTGCGACGCCGAAGCGGGCCATGTCCTCGGTCGGCAGGTAAATGCGGTCCTTGCCCAGATCCTCGGCGACGTCCTGGAGGTGTTCGACGATCTGGAGCGCGGTGCAGATCCGGTCGGACCACACGAAGCGTCGGTCGTCGGCCTTGCCGAACACGTACAGGACGATCCGGCCCACGGGGTCGGCGGAGAGCCGGCAGTAGCCGACGAGGTCTTCGTAGGTTTTGTAGCGGCGTACCCGCTGGTCCTGGCGGTTGGCCTCGATGAGCGCGATCAGCGGGTCGGGCGGCAGCGCGACCTCGTCGACCGTGGCGCGCAGCGGGCGCAGCACCGCCAGGTCGGGGTCGCGGTGGTCGTATATGCGGCGTACGTCGGCCTCGACGGCGTCGAGCTGGGCGAGCCGGTCGCCTTCGGCCTCGTCGCCGATGTCGTCGACCAGGCGTGCGAAACCGTAGACGGCGAGCAGGTGCCGCCGGTGACGGGGGCTCAGAACATGCGAGGCGACGGGGAAGTTCTCGTCCTTGGCCTGCGCCATGATGACCGCGGGGTCGACGACCGCGCGGTCCGGTCGCGTTCCGGTGCCGGCTCCCGCAGCGTCGCCTCCGGTGGCATCGGGACCCGCATGACCGCCGGAATTACGCTCCATCTCTCTCCCTGGACTGCTGGGAACCGCGGGTCCGGGGACTGACTGCGTCGTTTGGTGCCCCGGCAACGATTCCAACATGACAGTTGGCCAGGAGCTCGGCTGGTCCCGGTCGGTCTGGCGGTTCAGCTTGCCCGATCAGCGATGTGCCGATCAAGCACCGGGCCGACGTGTGTCAGCCCGCATCCGCGACTTTTACCGAACGCAACCCCGCCGTTATCCATGGCTCCGGAACCCGCTATCCTCGGCAGCGGATTGCTCTCACCCCCTTGCGAGTGAGGACGCCGGTTCGGGGGACGCGGTTTCACGGCGTCGGCGATTTCCCGGTGCCGCCCCGCCCCGCAGGCCAACCGGACGTTGGGATTCCGCCATTTCGGCGCCCTGCTCGAATGGCGAAATGCGAATCATTTTGTCGCCATGCCGTTTCTCTGTGCTTCCCTGCGTTCCGGGGTTTCCGGCGCAATCTTTATCGACCTGTTAACGGCACTCTGTGATCTTTCCGTCGACTTGTGCTGCTTCTCCGTCGACTCGCTCTGGTCCCTTTGCGTCGCGTTCCGGCGCGAAGGGGGTGGGTCCTTCTCCCGCGTGGTGGCACGCCACCCGTACCTCACCGTACGTCCGGGGCTCCGGCACCTCGACGGTGCACCCCTCGGTCGCGATCAGGCACCGGGGATGATATGCGCAGCCCGGCGGCGGGTCGACCGCGGACGGCACCTCGCCCGTCGACCCCGCGACCGCGTCCGCGGCGCGGGCCGGGCCGGTGCGGGTCAGGTCCGGGTCCGGCACGCTCGCCAGCAGCATCCGCGCGTACGGGTGCGCGGGTGTGTGCAGGACGTGCGACGCGGGGCCGATCTCGACGATGCGCCCCAGATACATGACCGCCGCGCGGTCGGCGAGCCGCCGTGCGACGTCGATCTCGTGGGTGATCACGACGATCGCGAGGTCCAGCTCGTCGCGCAGGCGCAGCAGCAGGTTGACCACGGTCGCCTTCACGCTCGCGTCCAGGCTCGCGGTCGGCTCGTCCAGGACCAGCACACGCGGCACGACGAGCAGCGCTCGGGCCAGCACCATGCGGGCGAGCTCGCCGCCGCTGAGGTCGCGCGGCATGCGGTCCAGGTGCTCCTCGGACAGGCCGACCCGCCGCACGGTCTCCAGCGCGAGACGCTCGCGGGCCGCCTTGTCGGGGGCAAGCCCGTGCACCCGCAGCGGCTGGTGCAGCGCGTGCCTGATGCCGCGGCGGCGGTTGAACGCGGCGCGCGGGTTCTGTGTGACGAGTTGGATCAGGCGCCGGTCGGCGGCGTCGCGCCGGGCGGGCAGTTCGCGCCCGGACGACTCCACGGTCCCGGCGGTCGGTGTGTCGAGGCCCGCGAGGATTCGGGCGACGGTCGACTTGCCGCAGCCGGACTCCCCCACGATGGCGAGGACTTCGCCCGCCGCGACATCGAACGACACGTCCTCCACGGCACGGACGTAGGCGGCCGGGCCGCGCCGGCGCCCGAGTGGGCGCGGGACGGGGAAGTGGCGTTTGAGGTGACGGACCGTCAAAAGTTGTTCGGCATCGATCGGTTCGTTCATGCGGCACCGCTGCGGGTCTCGGGGCGGGGTTCGATGTCCAGGCTCGTGTCCGGGCAGGGGGCCGAGCCGGTGCCCGTCCCGGTGGCGGCGTCCGGGGTGCGGCTCAAAGCGCGGCCGAGGTCGAGCGCGGAGCCGGCGGGCCGCCAGCAGGCCACCGTGGTCGCGCCATGACGGAACGTGTCCGGCATGCGGGTCCGGCACACGTCGGCCACGTCGGGGCAGCGCGGGACGAAGGGGCAGCCGGACAGCAGGTTGGCGCCGTCGGCGGTGCCGGGGATCGGGCGCAGGGGCTCGTCCGGCGGGGTGGTGGAGGGCATCGCTGCGACGAGCGCGCGGGTGTACGGGTGGCGTGGGTGCGCGAAGATGTCGCGTACGGGGGCGGTCTCCACGAGTCGGCCGCCGTACATCACGCCCACACGGTCGCAGATCTGCGCGACCACCGCGAGGTCGTGCGACACGTACAGGACGGCCACACCCAATTCCTCACGCAGCGTCAGGAACAGCTTCAGCACCTGCGCCTGGACTGTGGCGTCCAGGGTCGTGGTGGGTTCGTCGGCCAGCAGCAGGGCCGGCTCGTGGGCCAGCGCGGCGATCGCGATGACGAGGCGCTGGAGTTGGCCGCCCGAGAACGCGCCGGGCAGGTCGCGCGGGCGGTCGAGGACCGCGCCGAGGCCGATGTCGGCGAGCGTCGTGCGCAGCGCGGGGTCGTCGAGGCGGTCGCCCAGGTACCAGCGCAGTTGCCGGCCGACCGGCGTGGTCGGCGCAAGTGACGTCATCGGCTGCTGCGGCACGAGCGCGATGCGGCGCCCTCGGATCCGGCGCAGGTCGCGTTCACGCAGTTTGGCGACGTCGCGGCCCTCGAAGTCGACGGCGCCGGCCGCGACGCGCGCGCTGTCGGGGAGCAGGCCCATGACGGCGGTGCACACGCTGCTCTTGCCGCTGCCGGATTCGCCGACCAGCCCCAGGATCTCGCCGGGCCGCACGTCGAGGGACACGCCGCGCACGGCGGGCACCGGGCCGCGCGGGGACGCGTACGTGACCGACAGGTCGCGGACCCGCAACAGCGCGGCGGGGTCGTGCGGGCTGTCGGCCGCAGGTGCGTCGGCCGGGGCCGAGGCGGCGGAGGGGCCGTCCGGTCCCGATGTCGTGGCCATGCGTACGTTTCCGTCCTTTTTCGACACAGCCCCAGGCTCCCCACCCATCATCGGTCAGCTTGCGGACGCAAGAGTGGCCGGGGTCAGGCGGTGAAGCTCAGTGTCTGCGGTGACAGGCGGCACACCTTGAGCTGGGCCGCGTTGAGCGGGCTCAGCTCGCGGCGCTGGGCGACGACGAGTTCGGGGTGGACCGGCGGGAAGATCACCGCGTCCTCGGCGAGCGCGCGGTCGATCGTCCTGAGGGCGGCGACGCGCTCGGCGCTGTCGGTGGTCTGCCACACCGTGTCGACCGCCTGGTCGACCGCCGGGTTCCGGTAGCCGCACGACAGGACGTTGGTCGACGAAGCCGGGGCCAGCGTCAGGTAGTTCGCGGGTCCGGAGGTGAAGCCGGAGGAGAAGGTGTTCATCAGCATGTCGTATTCGCGCGACAGCCACTTGTTGGACCAAGGCCCGCCGGCCAGTTGCTCGATGGTCACGTCGATGCCGATCTTGGCCCAGCCGGCGACGAGCACTTGCGCGATGTCGCGGATGGTCTGGCCGTTGCCGACGGTCAGCGTGAACGCGCGCTTGCCGGTCGTGGCGCGGGCCAGGTGGTCGCGGGCGCGGGCCAGGTCGGGGGCGGCCGGGTAGACCGCAAGGGCCGGGTCGTATCCGAGTTCGCCGGGGCCGATCGGCCCTTGCCCGGGTGTCCCCTTGCCGCCGTAAACGCGCTGGAGAACACCCTCGCGGTCGGTCGCGAACGCGATGGCCTTGCGGAACTCCGGGTCGCTGAACGGCTCGCGCTGCATCATGACGTACGTCAGCACATCGAGGGGCGCGATCGTGGAGACGACCGCGACGCCTTTCTCCGCGGCCAGCGCCGACACCGTGGACTGCGCGGGCGAGGTGACGAGGTCGACCTTGCCCTGCTTGAGGCTGACCGCGCGCGTGTTGCCGTCGGTGAAGACGGTGTACTCCATGCCCGCGAACGCCGCGCCGCCCGGCCGGTCGGCGAACGGGGCGCGGTACTGGCCGCCGTGGTAGCGGTCGAACTTCGACATCGTGAAGCTCTGGCCCGCGACGTAGCCGTCGAGTTTGTACGGCCCGGTCCCCATCATCGTGTCCTTGCGCGACACGAAGTCCCTGTGGGTGACCGGGAGGTTCGTCAGGTGCGAGCGCAGCAGGCCGTACGGCTTGCCCAGCACGATGCGCACGCTCCGCGCATCGACCTTCTCGCAGCGCGAGACGTACCCGAGCATGTACGTGATCCACTCGCTGCCCGCCGACATGTCGAGCATGTGGTTGAGCGTGGCGACCACGTCATCGGCGGTGAACGGGTCTCCGTTGTGCCAGAAGACGCGGTCCTTCAGGCGGATGGTCCAGGCGAGTCGGTCGGCGGAGACCTCGGGCTCGCCCTCGGCGAGGAGGGGGACGGACGCGAGTTGGTCGTCGTACGCGTACAGGCTCTCCATGACGGGCTCGGCGATCCACCGGGTCACCTCGGAGCCGGAGTCGAGCGGGTTCAGGTTGCTGGGCGCCGACGCGACGCCGATGCGCAGGATGCCGTCGCGGTGGCGTTCGGTGACGCGTTCGCCGGAGTCGGACGAACTGCACGCGGTGAGCAGGCCGGTGCCGGCGGCGGCGAGGCCGGCGGCCATGCCGAGGAAGCCGCGGCGGCTCGGGCCGGTGCCCGAAACGCGGGCGGCGGTGCCGTCGGGGTCGGCGGGTCCCGTGCGGGCTCTCCACGCTCCGGGCGTCACGTCGTCTCCTCCATCGTGTCCGTCGTGGCTGTCGCGCCTGTCGCGCTTGCCGTGCTTATCGTGCTTGCCGGCTTGCCGTGCTTGCCGTACCTGTCGTGCCTGTCATACCTGTCGGGCCTGTCGCGTCTGTCATGGCGGTGCCTGCCCGGTGCGTCGCGGCGGCCGGGTGCGCGCCGGAAGGATCGGTCTTGCGACCGGAACGCGCCGGTCGGTGCGGGTGGTTCCGGTCGCGGTCGGCGTAGGCCTCGCCGAGCAGGTTGAAGCCCAGGATGCCGGACACCAGGACCGCGCCCGGCAGCGCGGCGTACCACCATGCGTCGCCCAGGAGTTGGCCGCCGGCGTCGGCGACCAGGTTGCCGAGTGTCGGGTGCGGCGCCGGGACGCCGAGCCCGAGGAAGCTGAGTCCGCCCTCGGCGAAGACCGCGATGGCCATCGCGAGGAAGGCCTGCCCGAGCACCGGCGGCATGACGTTGACCAGGACCTCGCGGAAGAGGATCTCGCGCGGCGGGACACCGAGTCCGCGCAGATTGGCGACGTAGTCCTCGCGCATCTCCACGACCGTCGCGGCGCGCGCCACCCGTGCGAAGTACGGCACGAAGCCGATGCCGATCGCGAGGGCGACACGCACTCCGTTGCCGACGGTCACCGGGCCCCAGTGCATGTCCTTGGTGCCGATCAGCCCGATGACGAACATCACGAAGATGAACTGCGGGAGGGCCTGCACGCTTTCGACCGTGCGCATCAGGAAACCGTCGAGCCGGCCTCCGTGGCGGTAGCCGGCCAGGACTCCGACGGCGGTGCCGGCCACGACCGCGAAGCCGATTGCGGTCACGCTGATCCACAGCGACGTCCACGCGCCCTCGGCGGTCCGCGCGAGCAGGTCGCGGCCCAGGTGGTCGGTGCCGAACGGATGCTCGGCGGAAGGCGGTTCGAGGCCGAGTTCGACCAGTTCGGTCGGGCTGCCGTGCAGGCGGCCGACGGTGGCGACGAGGAGGTACGCGACGACCAGGACCAGGCCGGTCCAGCCGAACCAGCCCAGCCGGCCGAGGGCGCGCAGATGTCGCGGGGTTCTCCGGCTGCGTGCGAGGTCTCGGTCAGTCACAGGCGAGCCCCTGCCGGGTCCGGGGGTCCACGACGAGGTAGAGCACGTCGACGAGCAGGTTGAGGACCAGGAAGATCGCCGCGGTCGCGACACAGCCGCCCAACGCGAGCTGGTAGTCCTCGCGTTGGAAGGCCGTGACCATCAGTTGGCCCAGGCCGGGGATCTGGAACACATTCTCGACCAGCACGGTGCCGGACAGCAGGCCGCCAATGAGCACGCCGGCGACGGTGAGCGTCGGCACGACCGCGCCGCGCAGCGCGACCCGGCGCAGCACCTGCATGGGTGTGGCGCCCATCGCCCGGGCGAAGGCGACGTGGTCGGACGCGTACGCCTCGACCAGGCCGCCGCGCAGCGACCGGGTGATCATGGCGAACGCGGCGAGGCCGAGCACGACTGCGGGCAGCAGCAGGACTTGCACGTTGCGTACCGGGTCGTCGGAGAACCTGACGAACCCTCCCGCGCCGGGCAGGTAGTCGGGGTTGTCGACGGTGACGAGGAGCACCACGGCGAGCCAGTATCCGGGCAGCGACATCGCGACGACGGTGACGACGCGGGTGACCCGGTCGACCGCGCGGCCTTGGCGCAGCGCCGACCAGGTGCCGAGGACCACCGCGGGCACCCCGGCCACCAGAGCGGCCAGGAAACCGAGTTCGAGGGAGACCGGCAGCGCGCGGCCGACCTGGTCGGCGACGGGCGAGCCGTCGTAGAGGGAGACCCCGAAGTCGCCGGTCGGCAGGCCGCCGATGTAGTCGGCGTACTGCACGACGAGGGGCCGGTCGAGGCCCATCCGGTGTTCGACCGCGGCGCGCGCGGCGGGGTCGGCGGCGACCTGCGGGGCGAGTTGGTTGACGGGCGAGACCGGCGAGGCGTGCAGCAGCAGGAACATCGCGGTGACCACGGCGAACATCACCACGAGCACGCCGAGGGCGCGCCGCAGGATGTATACCGCCATGTTCCGCTCCTGGTGGGTTGTTGCGAACGCCCGGGCCGGCCGCGACCCGGCGTGCGACTATCCCACCCCACCGCCGGTTCGGGCGGGACGGCGGGTCAGCCGTCGGTGCGCCAGCGGTCCATCTCGGCGCCGAGGTCGCGCAGGACGGCGCTGTTGATCTCGTACGCGACCAGCACCTCGGCGATGATGCGCTCCCGCTCGTCGGCGTCCCACGGCGCGTTGTCGAGTGAGGCGCGGTAGGCCTGCTTGAAGGCGTCGAGGTCGCCGACCGCCCGGAAGTTGTAGAACTCGGTGCCGTCGTGTCCGTCGAGGCCGAAGTGACGGCGCATCAGCTTGGCGATGTGCTGGCCGCCGGACATGTCGCCGAGGTAGCGCGTGTAGTGGTGGGCGACGTAGCCGCCGGGCCAGTCGAAGCAGGTCTCGCGCAGTCGTTCGATGTAGCGGACGGTGGCGGGGTTGGCCGGGTACTTGTCCTGCCAGCCGTCGCCGGCCAGGAAGCGCATGTCGGCGTCCAGGGCCTGCATGCGGTCCAGGGCCTCGGGACAGAAGGGCGCGGCGACCGCGTTCCCGCGCATCACGGCGGACGCTTGTTCGAGGACTTCGTACGCCCAGTAGTGCTGGGCGACCATCGCGGTGTAGCCGTCGCGGGTGAGGCCGCCGCGCATCAGGACGTCGAGGAACCCCTCCCCTTCGGCGCTCTGGTGGCTGCCCCAGGAGCGTCGGCGAATGGCCGCGGAGAACGTCTCTTCGGCTGTCTCGGTGGTCTCTGCGGTCTTCGTCGTGGTCATCCTGACTCCCTTAAGCAGGGCTGCCCGAGAGCGGCGTGGATACGACAGATCGGTGCGGCGTGGGGGCCGCACGGTGTTCGGGGCGGGCTCGGCGGACCGGGCGGTACGACAAGCTGCCGATCCGCAGTCTGGGCGGCTCCGTGCGTCGCCGTCAAGATCTTGCCGACATCCTGTCGGTACGTTTGTCGGACGTACATTCGGCCGTCGGCAGGCGGGACGAACACCCTTTGGCAGGGGGGGTCGCGCAGGGCCACCCACCCGCCGGGCGCGGCGTTTCTGAGGGTACCCTAACCTGCACATCGCGATACGCCCGTTCCTCCGCCGCTGACCTGGGAGTCAAGCCACGTGACCACTCTCCGCACCCGCCGCGGGACAGCGGCCGGGGCCCTCGCCGTCCTCAGCCTGCTGCTCGCGTGGCTCGTCACCGGCGCGGCCCCGGCGCACGCCGCAACCGCGGCCATCACGGTGTCCAAGAGCACCGGCCTCAACCCGGACGGCGAGCTGGTCACGGTGACCGGCACGGGCTTCGTCCCCGGCATCAGCCTCTTCGTGACCGTGTGCGACCCGGGCAAGCCGGCCGGTGCCGCGTGCGACGGGCTCAACTACAAGATCGCGCCGGTCGACGCCGCGGGGAACTTCACCGTCGAGGTCAAGGCCGCCGCGAAATTCGGCAACACCGACTGCCTCACGACCCCCTGCGCGTTCCAGACCAGTCGCGTCGGCATGGGCAAGGACCGTACGCAGGAAGCGAGCGCCGCGATCAACTTCACCGGCGGCGTCCCGGCCTCGCTGCCGACCAAGCCCCAGGAGAACGCCGGCCCGCCCGGCGGCGTGACGACGATGCCGTCCGTCGCGACGGACACCGCAACCGTCGGGCCCGAGGCCGCCGGCGGGGAAGGCGCCCAGGACGACGACGGCGACGGCTCGTCGACCGGCATCATCATCGGCGTGGTCGCCGGAGTCGTGGTGGTCGGCGGAGGTGCGGCGTTCCTCGTCGTGCGCCGCCGGTCCGCGGCCTGACGACGCACACCTGCGCACGCCCCACCGACCCAGCCGGAGAATCGCCATGACCAGCCCGTCGTCAGCCAACCCGTTCGGACCGGACGTCGTCGCCGCGATCACGCGGCACATGAACGACGACCACCCCGACGACAACCTTTTGATCGTCCGCGCCCTGGGCCGGGAGGATTCCGCGACCTCGGCACGCATGAGCGGCCTGGACGGGCTCGGTGCCGACTTCGTCGCGGTGGTCGGCGGGGCCGAGAAGAACGTCCGGATCCCGTGGGGACGGGAGTTGACCGAGCGCCGCGAGGTGCGCGTCGAGGTCGTCCGCATGTACCACGAGGCGTGCGCGGCTCTCGGGATCACACCGCGCGGCGAGGCTGAGCACTGAGGGGGCGCCACGCCACCGGCGGGCGGAAGACCGGCACGGCACCCACGGCACCCACAGCACCCACGGCTCCCGGTGGCGGACCGCGGTGACGGTGTGTCGGCCGTCGCCTTCGCGGCCGGCCGCTCCACGATCTGTGTCGCCGCGGCGGTGTGGCCTGCGCCACTTTCCCGCCCGTCGAGGAATTTCGGTCGGGGTGCCGATAGTTGCGCCCGGTTGCCGCGCGGATGCTGCGCTCTTGTCGTTCCTGCTCCTCCTGCGGCTCTTTCGGTGCGCGTCGTTGCCCCCCCCGCACCGCTGCACCGCCGCACCGCCGCAACCGTCCGCCGACGACTTTGGAGCCCGCCCCATGCCGACATCCGGCCGCTCACGTCTGCCCGACCTCAACCAGAAGGTGGTCGTCGGCGCGGTCTTCGTGGCCGCGATGTTCGTCAACATCCTCGACATCACGATCGTCAACGTCGCACTCCCGGCGATCGGTGAGGACTTCGACGTCAGCCCGTCCGAACTCGGCACGGTCTCCGTGGGCTACCTCGTCAGCCTCGCGGTGTTCATACCCGCGTCCGGCTGGCTCGGGGACCGCTTCGGCGGCAAGCGCGTCTTCCTCACCGCGCTGACGATCTTCACCATCGCCTCGGTTTTGTGCGGACTCGCGCAGAACGTCGACCAGTTGGTGCTGTTCCGGGTTCTCCAGGGCGTCGGCGGCGGTCTGCTGACGCCCGTCGGCATGGCGATGATGTTCCGCGTCTTCCCGCCCGAGGAGCGCGTGCGCGCGTCACGCGTCCTGATGGTCCCCACGGCACTCGCCCCCGCCCTGGGCCCGGTCCTGGGCGGCCTGCTCGTCGACAAGGTGTCGTGGCACTGGGTCTTCTTCATCAACCTGCCGGTCGGCGCGGTCGCGCTGGTCTTCGGCCTGCTCTTCCTGAAGGAACACCGCGAGCCGAGCGCGGGCCGCTTCGACGTGCCCGGGTTCCTGCTGGCGGGCCTCGGCTTCGCGTCCCTGATGTACGCGCTCAGCGAAGGCAGCGCGAAGGGCTGGGGCACACCGCTCATCCTCGGCACCGGCAGCGCCGGGGTGGTGCTGCTCAGCGTGATGGTCTGGTACGAACTCCTGCGCGCCCCGGCGCCGATCCTGCGCCTCCGCCTGTTCAAGGACCGCCTGTTCGCGAGCACCAACACGGTGATGCTGCTGTCCGCCGGCGGCTTCCTCGGCCTGCTGTACGCGTACCCGCTCATGTGCCAGAACGCCTTCGGCTGGTCCGCGCTCAAGACCGGGCTGCTGACCTTCCCCGAGGCGTTGGGCGTGATGATCACCTCGCAGGTCGTCACGCGCGTCTACCCGAAGGTCGGGCCGCGCCGCCTGATGGTCGGGGGCCTGCTCGGCATAGCGTCGGCGGCGGTCATGCTCAGCTTCACCGACGAGAACACCCCCTCGGTCGCCTTCGTCGCGATCCTTTTCTTCACCGGTGTCTCGCTGGCGTTCGGCATGGTCCCCCTGCAAGCCGCGGCCTTCGCCAAGACCGCACCGGCCGACAACGGCGCCGCGTCGACGCTGTTCAACACGATGCGCCAGCTCGGTTCCGCCCTGGGTGTCGCGATCCTGAGCACGGTCATCGCGGCCGTCGGGGCGTTCCACACCGGTCCCGACGGTGTCCGGACCCCGAACCTGGACGCCTACCGCGCCGCGTTCTGGGCCGCGGCCGGCATCGCGGTGCTGGCCGCGCTGGTGTCGCTGACCATCCGCGACAAGGACGCCGAGTCGACGATGCGCAAGGTCGCCCCGACGACGACCCCCGAGCCGGAGTCGGTCACCGCCTGAGCAAAGCATCGCGATGTAGTCGCCCCTGACCGGTCCCGTTGCCGAGCAGGAGCCATCCAAGGGTCATCGGAACATGCGAAAGCCCGTGACAGGCACGGGCTTTCGCGCATCCCGATGCTCAGCTCCAGAACTCGTCGATCCTGTCGATGTCCTCGACGCACTCGTCGACATCGGAGAACTTGCCGCCGACGATCGTGAAGAACAGCGCGCCGCGTTCGTCCATCGCACGGCTTTGGCGCGCGGCGGCGAACCGGTGCACGGAGATCGCGTGCCCGCGGCCGTCGGCCATGACGGTCTCCAGTTCGACGCGGATGGTGCCGCCGGTCTCCTCGTGCATGCGCCGGTACAGGTCCAGCACGTTGTCGCGACCCTTGAAGTGCCCCGCCATAGCGGTCGACCCGGGCGCGTGGTGCGTGCAGTCGCCGGTCATGAGGCTTCCCAGCGTCTCCATGTCACCGCGCGTGAACGCATCGTATCCGCGGCGGACCAGTTCGGTATCCGGATGGGCAGTCATGGCATTTCACCCGTTTCATTGGTATTTGCCTGACTCTTTCCAGAGTGGTCACCGCCCGGCGTTCGGACAAGGCCGCTCCGCACCCGTTCGCCAATCGTTCACGACAAGATCAATCGGTGGTATTGGCGCGCTCCATACGGAAGCGTATGGTTCTCAGTCCGCGGGAGGCCGCTTCTCTCCGCGGCTTCCCCGCGACCCCGTGACGTCCGCCTGAAGGAGTACTGGCCGATGCCCAGACGAGCTGTACGCGTGGCCTCCTGTGCCGCCGTCGCCTGCGCCACCGCGTTCGCGGTCGGAACCGCCGGAGCCGCCCCGCAATCCGACGACAAGAGCGCGCAGCCGAAGCCCCTGAACATCCTGCTCACCAACGACGACGGCTGGCGCGGCGCCAACGGCTCGGACACACCGTTCATCGTGACGCTCCGCGACGCCCTCAAGGCCGCCGGCCACAACGTCGTCGTGGTCGCGGCCGGCACCGACCAGAGCGGCCAGGGCGGGCGCATCAGCCAACCGCCGACCAAGCTCGAACTGGCCAACCCCGAGCCGGATGTGTGGACGCTGACGCCCGGATCGCCGTCCGACGCCGTGTACTTCGGCCTCGACGAGATCTTCGCCGGCGAAAAGCCCGACCTCGTCATCTCCGGCATGAACCCCGGCACCAACTACGGCGCGCTCATCAACCACTCCGGAACGGTCAACGCCGCCCTCACCGCGCTGGAATTCGACGTCCCGTCGGTGGCGATCAGCCTCGCGACCGACCCGCGCAACTGGCCGGAAGGCATCAACCACAGCGGGGGCCCGGCCGCCACATACGTCACGAACCTGGTCAAGCAGCTCCAGGACAAGTCGCGGCGCGGACAACTCATCCCCGAGGGCGTCGCGCTCAACGTCAACTACCCGCTCGTCCCCGGCCCGGTCGACCCCGCCACGGGCAAGCCCGGCTCGGTGCTGCCGCCCAAGGGCACGAAGGCGACCTCCGTCGCGGAAGGCCCCTTCCTCACGCCGGACTACATTCCCGTGAACGGCGAGGGCGGCCGGCCGGGCACCTACACCATCGGCTTGAGCGCCAACACGGAAGCCGCCCCGGGCACCGACGTCCGCACGGTCACCGACGGCTACGTCAGCGTCTCCGCACTGGAGGACGACCACGACGTGGACGTGTCCACCTCGTCCTGGCTGCGCGACCTGACCCGCCGGCTCCGCTGACCGAGCCGCCGCGGATCACGGGACGGCCCGCCGGTGCGGCGGGCCGTCCCGGCCGTCTGTCGGTCGATCTCGTTGAGCTTGCCCGGTCCCGCGGCTCCCGCGCGCTGCCACCTCCCGGCACGAAACTCGGACATGCGCCGGCGCGCGAGCTACTTTGAGGCCAGACGATTTGCCGACCACGGGACGCAGGAACCGAGGTCAGTCGCGATACGGGTCGGTGTATGGCGGCATGCCGCGGACGACCTCGGTGAGGATCGGTGTCATGGCCGGTCCCGGCAGGTAGTGGCGAGCGCGGGCGTTGCCTTCAGGCTGGAGCCATTTGGCGCGGACGAGTTCACGAAGGTCACGCATGGCGGTTTGGTCGGCGAGTTCCGCGTCGTGCTGGTAGACGCTGCGCCGAACACGCCCGCCGAAGACGGCCGGCATGAGGGCGTACACAACGCGTTCGTCGAAGCCTTCGCGAGCGGTCGCCTCCGCCAGGGACACCCATACACGCGCGTACGAGTCGAATCGGCGCTGTGCCATCTGGGCTTGTCGGTGGTGGGCGCGTAGGCAGAACCGGATCCACGGGTGGGTGTCCCGCTCGGGCGACCAGACTGGACCACCGACTTCGGCGAGGACGTTGTAGTAGGCGTACGTGTTCTGGCCGGCTCCGAGCCATTCCTCGATGGAGGAAAACACGGCCGGCATGAGCGCTTCTCGCGCGAATACCAGGGTGGACAGGGCGCGCGACATGCGTCCGTTGCCGTCGTGCCAAGGGTGGATGTTGACCAGGTTGAGATGGGCCATTGACGCGCGCACGTGCACAGGCGCGTCCAGGTCACCCTCGTTGAGCCAGGCGATCAACTCGTCCATCAGGTCCGGCACCTGATCCGCGCCGGGGGCCGTATACGCGGCGACGATCGGGTCATCCGGCGACGTGACATACACCGGCCGGGTACGCCACCGGCCGGGCCGCTTGTCGAGGTGATGCCCTTGCACCATGAAGTGCAGGGCGTTGATCAGTCCGGCGTCGTATCGGAACCACGTCCCGGCGTCGGACAGGGCCTGGATGTAGGTCATCGCCCGTCGATAGCCCTCAATCTCGGCGCGCGTGGCGTCGGACGTCTCGACCGGTTCCTCGCCCTCGAGAAGTGCCTCGACATCGTCGATGGTCGCGGCGTAGCCCTCGATGGTGTTCGACCCAACAATGGCCCGCGCGGTCAGGTTTCGTCGCAACTGGCCGGTCCACTGTGCTCCTGGACGCAACTGATGACGCAGGGCGTCACGCATGGTCGCGATCTCATCAAGGGCACGACGGTCGCGGTCATCCAAATCAGGCATCCGATAGAGCATGCAGTTATTAAACCATCATCACTTACGCTTCCAACTTATGGTTTCCACTCAGGTTCGAAGGCGTCTCGCGGTGCAGCCCTCGTCGACCCGGCCGTCGGGGCGGCAGGTACCGTCGCTGAGATTGGTGGCGCGTGGACGGAGAGAAATGGGCAGCACGAACGTGGTCTGGCACGGCAGCGGCATAGGGCGTGCGGACCGGCCCGGGCGGGGGGCGACGGTGTGGTTCACGGGGCTGTCCGGGTCGGGGAAGTCGACGGTTTCCGTGGTGGCGGAGCGGCTGCTGGTGGCGCGGGGAATCGTGGCGTACCGGCTGGACGGGGACAACCTGCGCCACGGGCTCAACGCCGATCTCGGGTTCGGGGAGGCGGACCGGACCGAGAACATCCGCCGTGTGAGCGAGGTGGCCCGGCTGTTCGCGGACGCCGGCGTGGTCGCGCTGGTGCCGGTGATCAGCCCGTACCGCGCGGACCGCGACCGCGCACGTGCGCTGCACGAGCAGGACGGGCTGCCGTTCCTGGAATGCTTCGTCGACACCCCCATCGAGGAGTGCGAGCGGCGCGACCCGAAGGGGTTGTACGCCAAGGCGCGCGCGGGCGAGATCCGCGACTTCACGGGGATCGACGCGCCCTACGAGGCACCGTCGAAGCCGGAGCTGCGGCTGACCCCGGAGGACGGCGACCCGGAGGCGCAGGCCGCGCGCCTGGTCGCGGAGCTGGACCGGTTGCTGGGCTGAGCGTCCCCGCGTCGCGCGCCTGCCGCCCTCGGCGGCGCCCGGATGTGGCCGGCCACCTTTATTGACGGAAAGTCAGCGCCGGCCTGGACACCCGCGACGGGCATGCAGCAGGATCCGTGGCGAACCGTGCGGCCGGCTCCGAGGGGGAACTGTGGGATACGACCTGCCCGGCAAGGTCGCTGTCGTCACCGGGGGCGCGTCCGGGATCGGGTACGCCACCGCCCGCGCGCTCCGCGGCGCGGGTGCGCAGGTGGTGATCGCCGACATCGACGAACGGGCGGGCGGGAAGGCCGCGGACGATCTCGGCGCGACGTTCGCCACGCTCGACGTCACCTCGCCCGCCTCGTGGCAGCGGCTCGTGGAGACCGTCACCAAGGTCCACGGCGGCATCGACATCGGTTTCCTCAACGCCGGCGTCTCCGGCGGCACCCCCATCGCCTCGCTCACCGACGCCGACTACCGGCGCATCATGGCGATCAACGTCGACGGCGTCGTGTTCGGCGCCCGCGCACTGGTCGGGCCGCTCGAACGACGCGGCGGCGGGCGGATCGTGGCGACGTCGTCGCTGGCCGGCCTGGTGGCGCTGCCGAAGGACCCCGTCTACACCGCGAGCAAGCACGCGGTCGTCGGCTTGGTGCGCGCCCTGGCCCCGGACCTCGCGGAACGCGGCATCACGATCCATGCGATATGCCCCGGCCTCACCGACACTCCCCTGCTCGACGGCGCCAAGGCGTACCTGGAGGAGCAGGGCATGCCGCTGCTGCGCCCCGAGGACATCGCCGCGGCGGTTCTGGGGTGTCTGGCCGGGGACGAGACCGGCCATGCGTGGGTCGTGCAGGCCGGGCGCGAGCCGATCGCTTACCGGTTCCGGGGCGTGCCGGGGCCGGCGGGCGGGGTGAAGCCGCCGGAGGGGTTCCGCGACCCGAAGATCTGAGCGTCGGGGACTGGTCCGTTCGGGTCATTTCCGTGGAGTCGAAGACCACCCGATGGGGTGGTCTTCGGGAAATCAGGTGCTTCGGCGCGTGGCGGGGAGTTAACTGGTTCGCCCAGTCTCACCCCCGTCCACCAACACCCCCACGAGCAGAGGTCGGCATTTGACGTCTCCCCTTGTGATCAAGGGTGATCAAGGGGACCCCCACGGCTCGCGCCTTGGGGTTTCCTGCGTCGTCGCCGACCGCCCTGCCCGGAATGCTCCGCCCAGGTCTTACACCGGCTCCACAAGCCGACATCGCCGGCCCGGCGGCCAAACACAAAGTAGTGCCCTCGTCGCGTGAAGAACAAATCTGCGACGCGCCGCGCTGCACTGTGCCGGGTTTGTGCGGTTCCGCAGAACTCCGTTTCCTCCCCCGCGTGACGGCGGGGTACCCACAAAGGAATCAGATGAAGATCGGCGACCCCGTCGTCACCACCACGAACATCGAAGGCTGGACCAAACCCTTTGTTCCGCAGAACACCGAGGGCGTCGTGACGGAGGTCGACTACCGCGGCCTCGCCGTGTCGTTCACCCTCCCCGGCATCCTCGGCGGCACCCGGCAGGTCACTGTGGTGGTCAGCCCGGATCAGGTCGAACTGCTCAACTGACACGGCCACTTCGGACCGCGTCGTCGGGAGTTGTCGCGAGTCGTCGTCAGTCGGTGTCGTCGTCGTCCTCGACCGTGGCGTGCAACTCGGTCGTCGCCATGTCGTCCACGAAGCGGCCCAGCAGCACCGCGAACGCGGCGCGGTCTTCCTCGCTCCACTTCGACAGCATCTCGTTGAGGTGCTGGTCCATGACGGACGTGAGCCGCCGCCGCACCGCGTCGCCGCGCGGCGTCAGCGAGACCAGGCTGACGCGGCCGTCGTCGGGGCTGGGCGAGCGCTTGACGTAGCCCTCGCGTTCGAGCTGGCCGACCTGTCGCGCGGTGGCGCCGGGGTCCATGTTGGTCAGCCGGGCCAACTCGCCCATCGGCAGCGGGCCGACCTTCTTGACGCGGCGGAGCAGGACGTACGCGGGCTGCGAGATCGTGGCCCCGGCGACGGCTGCCTGGCGTGCGTAGACCCGGCGGCTGGCGTGACGGCGCAGGAGGGCTTCCAGCGCCCGCTGGATCGCCTCGACATTGTCAGTGGAGTTCACGTGGGCCATCGTACCAGTACTTGACTCCGTCAATATAATCTTGTGAGCGCCCGGCCTTGGCGTGTTTCGCGGACCGCCGTACCGGCCGGGCGAAATCCCGGCGGCCGTCCCGGTCTCGACGCACGCAACACAACCGGGACGGCCTGTCGGCGGCGGTACGCCGGATCACCTGACGCCGTCCGTTGCACCGGAATTCAGGTGCTCCGGGGAAGAATATTCACGGTGACTGTGACAGCGGGCGCCCGGTCACACAAGGGCAACAGGATTGATGGGACTTCCCGTTGCCCCCGTGACCGGCAGCGGCGACACCGACAAAAGGCACGCGTGCGTCCCCGCCTCCGCCATACCGCTTGCGAGATCCGTGAGCCACAAGTGCTCCATCAGCGGCAGCCCGAGCTGGACCAGCAACGCGATGTGGACCGTCAGGAAGACCCCGTTGTCGAACGGCATGACCTCGATCGCGCTGTTGTCCGCGCCGACCGCGGCGATGTCGTGGTCGCGGATGAACGACACCGAGTCCCGCGTCAAACCGGCCTGCGCGTATACCGGTTCGCGCCCTGCCCGGGTCTCGGCAAGCCAGTAGTCGATGTAGCCGGTGCGGACCAACAACACGTCGCCGGAACGCATTTCGACGTCCTGCGCAGCGGCGCAGCCGGCCAGGTCGGCGCTGGTTATGGGGTATCCGAGCTCCAGCCGCTCGACGCCCTGGTATCGCGGCAGGTCGAGCAGCACGGCACGCGCCGTGAACGCCCCGATCTTCTCGATACCGCAGCGCTCGGCGCCCGTGCGGGTGCGGAACGTCGCCGCGTCGAAACCGTTGTAGAACTTGCCCTGGTGCTGCACATGGCACAGCGCGTCCATGTGCGTGATGCTGTGCGACGCGAGGACCAGCACGTCCTCATAGGACCTGACGTCCTCGCCGCCCTCTCTTCCCATGCCCATGTCGTCGGTGTGGTCGCTGAGCGTCAACCGCTGCGGCGCGCCCCGGTGCGGGAAGACCGGCACGCCTTCGCGCTGAATCGGCAGGCCCAGCGCGTACGACCGGCCGGTCCGCACCTCCCGGGCCGCCGCCGCGACACCCGCGGGGTCGATCAGGTTGAGTGCGCCGCGTTCGTCCTCCGCACCCCAACGCCCCCAGTTGCCCGTGGTGTTCGCCGTGTCCGTCGCCGTCTGGTCTGTCATCTGTCCCGCCGATCCCGTCGTCTTCGCCCGGCCGCCGTGAAGCTGCCGTTGCTGCCGTGAAAATCCCCCGTGGGGGCTGCCTCTGCCGTCCGCCGCCGAGTCCATCGCAGTTCCGCGGCGGAAACGGGGTTCAGAATGCCAGCACTCCGCGCGCGATGCGGCCGTGGTGCATGTCGTCGAGAACGTCGGTGAATCGATCCGACGGATAAACCTTCGACACCAGTGCGTCGAGGTCGAACTTGCCTTGCCGGTAAAGCTCGACGATTGTGCGGATGTCCTCGTGCGGACGCACGCCGCCGGCCCGCGTTCCGAGGATTCCCCGGTCGCATTGCAGCAGATTGGCGATGCGGATACTGGCCGTCGCGGTCTGGGACGGCTGGCCGACGGCTATCAGCGTGCCGCCCCAGTCCAATGCCTCCAGGGCGTTCTCCAGAACCGCCGGAACCCCCGTGCACTCGAATATCCAGTCGACACCGCCCGCACCGAACACGCCGACTTTCGCCTCGCTGCTGTACGGGAACAGCGTCCGGATCTCATCGGCGACATCGACGCCTTTGCCGGCGTGCACGAAGTCCGTCGCCCCGAACTGCCGTGCCAGGTCGAACTTCCCGGGGACCGTGTCGACGCCCACGACGCGGCCGGCGCCCTTGAGCCGCAGCGCCTGCACCGCCGACAGCCCCACTCCGCCGAGACCGATGACCGCGGCGCTCTGCCCGGGCAGCACGTTCGCGCGGTTGAGCACGGCCCCGGCTCCGGTCACCACACCGCACGGCACCAGGCACGCCGACGTCAGCGGCACGTCCTCGGGGATCGTGACGCACTGGATCTCCTTGACGACGGTGAGCTCGGCGTACGTCGACGCCCCCGCGAAGTTCCAGACCGGCTCGCCGCCGAGCGAAAAGGGGGTGCTGCGGTTGCCGAGCGTCTGGCGGCAGCGGTTGGGGTGCCCGGTCTGGCAGTAACGGCACATGCCGCACGCCGCGATCGTGGTGATCACGACGTGGTCGCCGGGTCTGACCGCGCTCACACCCGGCCCGACGCGCTCCACGACTCCCGCGCCCTCGTGGCCGAGCACCGCGGGGACGGGCCACTCGATGACCCCGTTGAGTACGCTCACGTCGCTGTGGCACACACCGGTCGCCGCGATCCGCACCAGCACCTCGCCCGCCTGCGGGGCACGGACGTCGATGTCGTCCCTGGTCTCGACACCTTTGTCCGTGTGCAGGATCGCTCGCATGTACGTCTCCTCGTGACCGCTCGGTGCCAGACGTGTCTTCCGGTGTCTTCCGGGTGTCTTTCGGTTCCAGGCGGGTCCCGGGTGACCCCGTCCGATTTAGCCATCGGGTCGGATAAGGGTCAAGGGAGGAGAGAGGCGCACTTCCCGGGGATTCCGCCCGGGGAACGCGCCGGATATTGAGTCGACCCTTCATTCGCCGCTCAGCCGATTCTCAGAATCCGGGCGGAAGCTCGACGCCATGGACACCACACACCGCACCCCTGGTCAGGAACCGCACGCGAATGCCTACGGGACGGATGGGGCTTCCGAGGCCGCCGCGCCGGGAGAGCCCGCCGCGCACGAGACGCCCACGTACGAGGCGCCCACGTACGAGGCGCCTGTGTACGAAGGCAACCAGCACTGGGCCACCGGAACCTTCGCCGCCGAAGCGCCCGCACCCCCCACGGCCCCTCCCCCGGCCGCGCCCGGCCATGCCCGCGGCAAGGGCAGGAAGCGGCGCGGGGTGGCCCTCGTCGTCGCGGCGGCACTCGCCGCGGGGCTCGTCGGCGGCGCCGCGGGCGGGCTCATCGGCAACGCCGTCGACGACAGCCCCGCCGCGGTGTCGGTGTCCGCCGACTCCGGCACGACCCCCGTGCAGTCGGCATCGGACCAAAGCCTCACGGGAGTGTCGGCGGTCGCCGACGCCGTCCTGCCGAGCGTCGTCGAGATCACCGTGCAGACCCGGCGCGGCTCCGGCACCGGCTCGGGGCTGATCCTGAGCGAGGACGGCAGGATCCTCACGAACGCCCACGTCGTCGCGGACTCCGACGGCGGCACCATCACCGTGACCTTCTCCGACGGCCGCACGGCCACGGCCACGGTCGTCGGCTCCGACAGCGCGAGCGACCTCGCCGTCATCGAGGCCGAGAACGTCAGCGGCCTCAAGCCTGCGTCTCTCGGCGACTCCGACACGGTCGCGGTCGGTGACACGGTCGTGGCGATCGGCTCGCCCGAGGGCCTGACCGGAACAGTCACGTCCGGCATCGTCAGCGCGCTCAACCGCGACGTCGAGGTGCCGTCGTCCGAGGGGAGCCAGAACACCTCCCCGTTCTCACCGTACGGCTCCGCCGCGAGCACCGCCCAGACCACCACCTACAAGGCCATCCAGACCGACGCGTCGATCAACCCCGGCAACTCCGGCGGTCCGCTCCTCGACATGAACGGCCAGGTCATCGGCATCAACTCGGCCATCTACTCGCCCACTTCCGGCGCACTCGGCACCGAGGCCGGCAGCGTCGGGCTCGGCTTCGCGATCCCGATCAACCAGGTCAAGACGCTGCTCGCCGACTTGGAGTCCGGCACGTCGGCGTGACAGCGTCGGCGGCGGCGGGCACGATCGCCGACGTCCGGGCCGAAGACCGGTGAGGCCCTCCGGCCGACCGCGACATAACGTGACGTACAAGGATTCTTCTTGGCAAGGAGAGCAGCACTCCCATGAGCAACCCCGTCCCCGGGTCGCCCCAGGCGCGGATCCTCGTCGTGGACGACGAGCCCGCCGTCCGCGAGGCGCTGGAGAGCAGCCTGCGCTACGAAGGCCACTCCGTCGCACTGGCCGAAGACGGCCTGGCCGCGCTGGAGGCGGTTGAGCGCGGGGAGCCCGACCTGGTGATCCTGGACGTCCTCATGCCGCGCATGGACGGCCTGACGGCGGCCCGGCGGCTGCGCTCGCGGGGTGCAACCGTGCCGATCCTGATGCTGACCGCGCGCGACGCCGTCGGCGACCGGGTGACCGGGCTCGACGCGGGCGCGGACGACTACCTGGTCAAGCCGTTCGAACTCGATGAACTCTTCGCCCGGGTACGCGCGTTGCTGCGCCGAAGCTCGATGGCTTCCGGCGCGGCCGGGGGTAGGAAGGATGAAGGAGTCCTGGAATTCGCGGACTTGCGCATGGACACGCGTGCGCGCGAAGTCACGCGCGGCGGAACGCCGGTCGAGTTGACGCGCACGGAGTACACACTCCTCGAACTGCTCATGTCGCACCCGAGGCAGGTGCTGACGCGTGAACAGATCCTGCACAACGTCTGGGGTTTCGACTTTGAGCCGTCGTCGAACTCGCTGGACGTGTACGTGATGTACCTGCGGCGGAAGACGGAGGCCGGCGGCCGGCCCCGCGTCGTGCACACCGTGCGCGGGGTGGGGTACGTGCTGAGAGCACCGGAGGTTTCGTGATGCGGCGTCTCCCGCTCCGGGCGCGGCTGGCGCTGATGACGGCGGTCGCGGTGGCGGTCGCGGTGGCTGCTGCTTCGACGGCGTGCTGGTTCCTGACGAAGCAGCAGTTGATGTCGCAGATGGATCAGACGTTGCGGGAAACCATGGCGTCACCCATTCACCGCATCCTGGTGAACGGCCAACTCACCTGCGAGAGCTTCACATGGGACGGCGTCAACAACGCCGACCCGCCCGAGTTTCCCGGCAGATTTCCGGGAATGGGGCCCACCCGACCACTACAAACAACGCAGATTGTGCTTACCGACGGCTCCGGCTGTGCAGAGCCGACAGGCAGCCCCTATCCAGTCAGCCAAGCAGAGACCGACGTGGCACGTGGGCTTCGGAACGAAGTGATCCGCACCACAACTGCCGAAGACGGCACCCACGTCCGCGTCATCACGCGCCAAGCCCAACGCCTTCTCCTGCCGAACGGCGAGACCCAGAGTTTCGCCATCTCCGTTGCCCGCCCCCTCACCGAGATCGACGAATCCCTCGACAACCTCGCCCTCCTGCTCCTAGCCGTCTCCGGCATCGGTGTCCTGGGCGCCGCGACCACGGGCGTTCTCGTCGCCCGCTCTGCTCTCAAGCCGGTGGACAAATTCACCGACGTCGTCGAACACATCGCCCGTACCGAGGACTTGGACCTGTCGCTCCCCGTCGAGGGCAAAGACGAGATCACCCGGCTCTCCCGGTCGTTCAATGCCATGACCGGCGCCCTCAAGGCGTCCCGTGAACGGCAAACCGCGCTGATCGCCGACGCGGGCCACGAGTTGCGGACACCGTTGACCAGCCTGCGCACGAACACGGACCTGCTGCTGATGAGCGAGGAGCAGGGCCGTCCCCTGCCGGACGCCGACAAGCAGCGCCTGTTGCGCAACGTACGCGCCCAACTGCGGGAGTTGTCCGGGCTCGTCGGCAACTTGCTCGACCTCGCGCGGCCAGAGCGGGCACGCAACGCGCCCGCGCGCAGTGTCGTCGCATGGCACACCGTCGTCGAACACGCCGTGGAGCGGGCGAAGTTGCGCGGGCAGAACGTCGTCTTCGATGTCGGCCTCGAACCGTGGCACGTCAGTGGCGACGACCAGGAGCTCGAACGGGCCGTGCTCAACCTGCTCGACAACGCCGTGAAGTTCGGCCCGCCCGACGGAACGATCGAAGTTCGTCTGCACGAGGGCGAGTTGACCGTACGCGACCACGGCCCCGGCATCGACCCGGCCGACGCCCCGCACGTGTTCGACCGATTCTGGCGGTCCGCGAGCGCCCGCGCGCTCCCGGGTTCGGGCCTCGGGCTGGCGATCGTCGCGCGAACGGTCCACGAAAGCGGCGGCACGGTCGGGCTCGAACCCGCTGAAGGCGGCGGCACGTTGGCCCGCGTACGTCTGCCGGGCACGCGTACGGCGCCCGGGGAGTTCACCGACCACCCTGGCCCGCCTGCATAGCCCACCTTTGCCGAGCACGAGAAGTGCCATGCACAGGCACTTCTCGTGCTCGGGTTGCGGACGAGGACGAAGACACACATTCGGATGCCTTGACCGCGGCTTGGCTCACACGGTGTGGTCGCGACGCATCATGGTGTACAGCGGAGCTTCCGGCCACGGCCGAGACGGCCCAAGCGGCTTGTATCCCAAGGCATCCCAGAAAGCCACCGCTGCCGGAGCGTCCGGACGTTCGGTCAACGACGTTCGTTCCCCACGCCACGGGCTGACGAGCGCGGAATGCATGGCCCGCCCCAGGCCGGATCGGCGGTACGAGGCCCGAACGACGAATTCGATGATGACGAAGGTGCGTTCGCCAGTCTCGGCGGTGTCTTCCGGGGGCAGCGGCTCAAGCATGCCGGACCACCAACGCGAGCCTTCCGGGAGCGCCATCCCGTAGCCGAATCCGGCCGGGGTGCCGGCCACCGTCCGAGCGAGGACCGCAGCGAAGCCGGGCATGGCCATGTGCCGGGGGAACGTCTCACCGATCCAGTTCGCCACGTCTTCCGGGCCCTCGTTGTACGGCTCCTCCGCATAGACCTCCGCGTACAGGTCCCGGAGCACGCCCAGCCGTTCAGCCGCGCCGTCCGCCTCGAAACGTTCGAGCGACCATTCCGCATGCGTCATGCCGTCCCCTCCCGGGTCGCCGTACGGATCATGTCCACCGTGTCACGGGCAATACCCGCGTCAACAGGGTCCAGCGCCTTGGCGATCCGGCCGAGGCCGCTGTGAACACGCACGGACGCGATTTCCGGGAGGTCCGTGACGACCTGGTGGGTGTACCCGCAAGCTTCGTCGACGGCCCCCAGCCCGATCAGGGCCTCTGCGAGGGAGACCCGGTAGAGATACCCGTTTCGAACGAAGCCGTCTTCCCGGCTGTTGAGTGCGCCCCGTAGGCATGCGACAGCCGCAGGCAATTCCCCGGCGTCCGCGTGATTGCACCCCTGGGCGAAGGCCAGTTCCGCCGGTCCGTGGAAGGCGACCCATTCGGGGTCAGGGTCGCGGCGCGTGCGATCGAACGCGGATACGGCCGCATTCATCGCTGCCACGGACCCGGCACGGTCGCCCACCCGGCACAGCGCACGCGACTCCCGGCACTTCAACAGCGATGCCATAGCGGGACTGTCCGCTCCCCGAGCGTTGGTTCGCTGCGCCGCATGAAGGAGATGCAGCCCGTCACGCGGGCGACCATGGGAGATGTGCTGCAACGCCGTGGAGGCAAGCACCGTAACCCGAAGGTGTCGGCTGCCGACCATGTCGGCGACTGTCAGCGCCTCCCCCCAGTGAGCTAAAGCCTCTTGGTGCCGGCACGAATCGAAGGACAACCACCCGCACTGCTCCGACAACTCCCCGGCCACTTCTCGAAGTTGCAAGCCGATCGACTCGCCGTAGTCGGCGCCGTTGACCAAACGGCGCACTCGCGCGAGATGGCGCAGAGCGAGGGTGCGAACCTCACCCCCGCCGTAGGCGTCGTCGAGGGCATTCAGCGCCGCGACCGAGGCCCGGAGCTGCCCGACGTGTTCCGGGCCGACTCGCTCCCCGAGCTTGCCTGTCGGTAACGCCGGGAGCACGGGGAGGGCGGTCGTCGCCACCGCCGCTGACAAGAAGACGCGTCGGTCCAACGGGTCATCCTCCTCTATCAGTTCGAGACCGCCCGACCGGCGCATACGCCGTGTCTCAGCGACGGCACGTCGAAGCGTGTCGACTGGCACGCCCAGCGCCTCAGCGTGGTGCGGCAGCCAGAAGCGGCCGGGCAGGCGCTCTTCACGCTCCCATCGTGACACCGCGTTCCGGTCAACGGCAGTCCCGGACAGTCTCGCCAGCTCTTCCGCTTGCTCCGTCTGCGAGCGCTCCAGCCCAAGCCGCAGCCGTTTCAACAGTGGACCAATGGTCTCGTCGGTCATCGCGTAACGCCCCCGAGGATTCACAACCCGTCTAACGATTGTGTTGGCCAAGAGCAATCGCGTACGGCGAATGGGCCACAGATTGGCCCCTGGCACGGCTCCCTTCACGTATGAACGGCCCCTGATCCGGCTACTCCGCCCCCGCCCCTCCGGCGGGTTCACTCGTCCCACCAGGGGACGGGACCGGCCTGATTGGTCGGCGACAAGAAGGAGAGCACAATGGGCGACCACAGCGGACCGACGGACTACGGCAAGGACAAGCCGAGCCAGGACAGCCAGAAGCCGAAGCCCGACAGCGGCAAGCACAAGAAGGACGAGGGGAAGTGACGTCTCCCGACTCGCGCACCAGCGCCGAGATGCTCGCGGCGTCGGTCGCGCGACAGGTTCCCGACCTCGATCCGGTCTGGCGTCAGGCCATGGCCAACGTGCCCCGGCACCTGTTCCTGCCGGATCGGATCTGGTTGGACGACACCGCCGTGGACAAGGGCAGCGAGCCCTACACGTGGTGGAAGGCCGCTTACGACGACCAGCCGGTGACGACCGCGGTGGACGGGTCACCGGGTCGAGAGACCCAGGGGACATCGTCCGCATCGCAGCCGACCGTGGTTGCGCGGATGCTCCGGTTCCTTGACCCGCGCGAGGGTGGTCCGTTCCTGGAGATCGGGAGCGGTACCGGTTGGAACGCCGCTCTCATCGCGTACGCGACCGGGGCCGAGGTCACCACGATCGAGATCGACCCGGCGTGCGCCGAGTCGGCCCGGCGCGCGTGCGCCACAGCCGGAGTAAAGGTCCGGATCATCACAGGCGACGGGTCGGCCGGCCACAAGGCACACGCGCCGTACGGGTCGGTCATCGCGACGTGCGCCGCGTACGGCGTGCCCCGTGCGTGGGTCGAGCAGGTGCGCGTGGGCGGGACGATCGTGCTCCCGTGGGATTCGTCGTGGGTCGGGTACGGCACCGCCGTTCTGACGAAGAGACAGGACGGAGGAGCCGAGGGCCGGTTCGCAGCATTCGGCGCGTTCATGCCGCTGCGGCACAGTGAGGGCTACGACGACGCCTTGCCCGACGTCGACCAGGACGCCGAGGCACACGAGGCGACGAGCAGCCTCCCGCCGTGGGCTGTGAAGGCCGACGAGCCCGAGGCAGCGTTCGCCATCGGTGCGCGGCTCCCCGGTTACCAGTTCCTCAGCGCACGGAACAAGGACCCGGAACCGGGCGACTGGTGTTGCTCAACCCGCGTGATCGACCCGACTGGCGCCAACTGGGCCGACATCACGCACGACCAGGGCGCGGACGAGGGTCCGTTCCGGGTGACCGCCCACGGCGAGCGCAACGTCTGGGCGGACATCGAGGCCGCATACGAGTGGTGGACCGCCGAAAGCAAACCGACGCCGGACCGGTTCGGACTCACAGTCGAGCCCGGCGGGACCCAGCAAATCTGGTACGACGAGCCCGGCGGCCCGTCGTGGCCGCTCCCGGCCGCGTGACCGCGACGCAACCAACTGCCCTCTGGTCCCTCCTGTCGCAGGGGGGACCAGAGCACCCGCATGCTCGATCCGTGCCTGTCACGAGGGTCAACAGCGGTCAAAGTAGGTCGCTCTCGAAGAACGCCCAGGTAGCGGCCCGAGAGGCGCCACGTGCCCGGCTCTCGAACCCGCCGAGGGCGGCGGCACGTTGGCCCGCGTACGTCTGCCGGGAACAGGGATGGCCCCGGGCGAGGTGAACTCGCGGTAGCACGCGCTGTCCGAGCCAGTCAACGGGGAGTGCCGTGTAGCACGGGAATGGGTCGGTTACCTAGAGTGGGCGCTCTGCTGAGGGGAGCCCGCTCCATGACGCCTCGCGCGACCGGCAACAAACCCGCTGCCGGAACGCCCGCCACCGCACCGTCCGTGACCGCACCGAGCGTCAACACCCTGGGAACGGCAGCCCCGACGGGGGTTCCGGCCACGGCCGGGCGCGCCAGTAGGGTGCCGCGTTCGACGCCGCAACGGGTTCGGCTGCTGGCGTTGTTCTTCGTCGTCACGGTTGTGCTCGCCGCCGTCGCGTCGTGGGTGCGTGTCGATCGTGCGGGTGACGAAGCCGATGCCTTGCACGACCGCCACCTGCCTGCCGTCGTCGCGCTCGAACAGGTCGCCGAGGCGTTGACAGAGGCGGATCGCGCGGCGGCGCGGGCGCTGGTGTCCGGGTCGTTTCCTTTGACGGGCCCAGGAACGGACTACCAGGAGGCCGTCAAGATCGCCGGGCAGGCGCTTGCCGATGCGCGGGAACGCCTCGGTGAATCGCGCTCCGCGCTGCCGCAACTGAGGGCTGTGGACGGGCTGATCATCGAGTACACCGGCCTCGTCGGTGTCGCACAGTCGGGCGGCGAGGGTCCGCTTGCGGTGGCCGGGATCGTGTACGCCTCCGACCTGTTGCATGCGGAGAACACCGGAATCCTCGCGCGGCTGGGCGAGTTGCGGGACACCGAGCTCGCCGCGATGCGCGACGGCCGGGACGGCTTCTGGACGTCGTCCACCGCAACCGTGCCCTTCTGGCTGTGTGCGGGCGCCGCCTTCGTGGTGATCGTCGTGTCGATGGTCTACTTGCGGCGCCGGTTCCGCCGGCACCTCAACCCGCCGTTGCTGATCGCGCTGGTGGCGTTGTGCGTGTTGGTGGCGTGGGACGGTGTCAACGCGTCGCGGACGCAGGATCGGGTGAACGAGGCGGCCGGCGAGGGCGCGACGCGGGTCACCGCGTTGTGGCAGGCGCGTACCGACGTCCACCGCGTCGTCGGCGCCGAATCGCTGGCGCTCGTCACGCGTGGCCTCGGCCAGGACCATCGCGCCGAGGCGGACAAAGCGTTGCACGAACTCGGCACCGCAGGAGTGGCGTTGCCTCCGACGGCAGGGGCCGGGACGGACGTCGGCCGCGACATCGCCGCGATGCGGGACACCGTCGCCACCCTGCGCGCACGGGGTTTCGGGCCGGCACCCGACGACGACGCCGACCGGACGCCGCAAGACCCGGAGACAGTGAGCCTGTTGCTCGGCAACGACGCGACCGCGCTGACCGGTCTCGCCGTCCGGGCTGATACCGCCCTGACCTCCGCCGCCGCCGACGTCCGGCAGGACACCGAACGCAAGCTCGCCGAAGCCGGATCCGACCAAGGGCTGGGAACTGCCGTTCCGTTGCTGGCGGTGCTCATGGTCGGTGCGGGTGCGTGGGGGTATTGGCGCAGATTCGACGAATACCGGTCTGGGGGCTGAGTGGTGACGGTGCGTGGACTGGGCTGGGAGCGCGGAGGCCGACCGCGGCGGCGGACCGTCGGTCGGCGGCTGCGCCGAGGCGTCGCGATCGGCCTCGCAGCGGTGCTGTGTGCGACGGGCCTGGCCGCCTGTGCGGACGACGGCGAGGGCCCTGTCGTCACGGTGTTGGGCTCGTGGACCGGTGCCGAGGCCGACGCGTTCGCCGAAGTCGTCGCGCCGTTCGAGCGCGACACGGGCATCGATGTCCGGTACGAGGGGACCCGCGACGTCGACGCTGTGCTCGCCGCTCGGGTCGACGCCGACAACCCGCCCGACCTCGCGGCTCTTTCGTCACCCGGCGACCTGATCGGCTACGCCCGGACCAACAGGTTGAAGCCCCTCGACTCGGTGCCGGGCATCGCCGACAACGACCGGGCGTACGCGGCCGACTGGGCGACACTCGGTGAGGTCGACGGCGTTCGCGTCGCGGTCGTGGTGAAAGCCGCGCTGAAGAGTCTCATCTGGTACAACCCGGAGACCCTCGCCGCCCACAACCTCCGTCCGCCTGCCACGTGGGCCGAACTCACCGACACCGCGGAGGGGTTGGCTACGGCGGGCATTCAGCCGTGGTGCCTCGGACTGGCTTCCAGTTCGACGTCCGGGTGGCCCGGCACGGACTGGATCGAGGACATCGTGCTCGCCCGCTCCGGCCCGGCCGTGTACGACCGGTGGACGAACGGCGAACTCGCCTGGACCGCGCCGGAGATCCGCGCCGCGTGGGAGACGTGGGGCGAGCTCCTGGCCATCGGCCGTACGGGCTCCGGCGAGAACGCAACCGAGCAGGCCGGGCCTGCCGACCCGATGGCGGCGCTGTTGACCGGCTACGACCAGGCGGGCAAGGGCCTGTTCGCGTCGCCGCCCGGCTGCGGCCTGGAACACCAGGCGTCGTTCGCCGCGAACTGGTACCGCACAGCGGCAGCCGGGACGGGCTTCGACTTCACCGCCTTCCCGGTGTTTGCCGAGCCGGAAGCCATGCCCCGTACGGGAGTTCCCGCACGGGAGGTCGGCGGCGACGTCATGGCGATGTTCGACGACACGCCCCAGGCGCGGCAGTTGATCACCTATCTGGCCGGCGCCGAGGCGCAGACCCTGTGGGTGCGGGCGGGTTCACTCAGCCCGAACCGCAACGTCCCCCTCACCGCGTACGCGTCGGACCCCGTCACCCAGAAGATCGGCCGCTCGCTGGCCGAGGCCGAGGTAATCCGCTTCGACGCGTCGGACCGTATGCCGGGCCCGATGCGCGGGGCGTTTCACCGGGCGGTGCTGGCGTTCACCGCGAACCCCGCGAACCTCGACGCGATCCTGGCGGACCTGGAACAGGCCCGGCTTGCGGCGTACTCGTAGGGGCGGACGTCGTCGCCGCCGGGTCGACCGGGCGAAGGTCGGGGCCCTGCTACCACTGGTGGACCAGCACGTAGTGCAGGGACGAGGCCAGCGCCGTCTGGGCGAGGACAGCCGAGAGCCGGTCCCAGCCCGCGAGGGTGAAGTGCCCCATCAGCCAGAACGCGTAGATCCGGTCGTCGCACTGCCAGATCGCCCGGTGCCCTTCGAGCGTCGCGAACCTCCGGGCGCGCGGTGCCTCACCGCGGGCGAGGCGGGCCGCGTCGTCGGCGCAGCACTGAACCGGACGGGGCAGGATCGTCGGCGACGGCTGCCACAACGCGGTCGTGGTCGCGGGGCCGTGGTGCGGATCGAACAGGCAGGGAGCCGGGTACGCGCCCGAGGCGTCCGGGCCGAAGCGTCCGTGCGGTCCTGCGGGCAGGCAGGCGTACGCCTGGGCCAGTTGCGCGGTGAACCATCCGATGGGCGACGCGTCCAGGAACAGGTCGGTCGGGTCGGGCGCGGCGCGCAGCGAGTCCCGGACGCGCGCGGCGTCCGCCGTACGGGCCACCGCCGCGGCCGGCGATCCGTACTCGGCCACGCGCGCCTGGACCGTGGCCAGTTCGGCGTCCAACTCGTCGAACAGGCGCAGCAGCGCGGCGCGGCTCCGCGCCGTCTCCCGGGCGAGGTCGCGATCGGCGGCGAAGTCGGCGTCGTCGAAACCGGGGTCGTTGTCGTGGGTGAACACGGGCGTGCTCCTATGACGGTCGGTGGACAGGCGTGATGGGCGGAACCCCCGACGTGATGATGCCGTGTGCCGGTCGGGCGCGGACGGGCGACGTGGCCTCCGGCTCCGGCGATCCCCGGATGACCCTTACCGTGGGTGTTGCGGCGTTTCCTCCTCGTTGATCGCCCGGAGCCGGACCGCTTTCTCATCCGGCGTTAAGAATCGGCTCAGGCCCCTCCCAGTCCGCGCCCCGAGCGTGGGCGCATGAACCACTCGACAGCCCCCACGACGGCACCGGCCGCCGGTGCCCCCGCAGCCGAGCCACCCGAGGCCGCGCCGCCGACCCGCCGTCGGCAGCGACTGGTCGACGTGGTCGTGCCGGTCTACAACGAGCAGCACGTTCTGGAGCAGAGCATCCGGCGGCTGCACGACTATCTGCTGGCCGAATTCCCGTACGCCTTCCGCATCACCGTCGCCGACAACGCCAGCATCGACGACACCTGGGCGGTCGCGACGCGGCTGGTCCGGGAGTTGCCGCACGTGCGGGCCGTGCACTTGGACCTCAAGGGCCGGGGGCGGGCGCTGCGCAGGGTGTGGGCGGAGAGCGACGCGGACGTTGTCGCGTACATGGACGTCGACCTGTCCACCGACCTCGACGCGTTCCTGCCTTTGGTGGCCCCGCTGTTGAGCGGGCACAGCGATGTGGCGATCGGGACGCGGCTGTCCCGGGGATCGGCCGTCGTTCGGGGCCCCAAAAGGGAGTTCGTTTCCCGCACGTACAACCTTCTGCTGCGTACGACACTTGCCGCGCGTTTCTCTGACGCGCAGTGCGGCTTCAAGGCCGTCCGCACCGAGATCGCTCAGGCGCTGTTGCCGCTGGTCGAGGACGAGGCGTGGTTCTTCGACACCGAACTCCTCTTGCTGGCACAGCGTTCGGGGCTGCGCATCCACGAGGTGCCGGTCGACTGGGTCGACGATCCGGACAGCCGGGTGGATGTGGTCCGTACCGCGCTCGACGATCTGCGCGGCATGGCCCGGGTCGGGCGCCGCATCATGGGCGGCACGTTCCGGATCCCCGTGTCCCCGCGCACCCGCGAGTCGCATCTGCCCACCGGGATGCGCCGTCAACTCCCGCGCTTCGCCGTGGTCGGCGTGCTGAGCACGCTGGCCTTCATCCTGTTGTACGCGCTGCTGCGCACCGCGATGCCGGCGCTCGTCGCCAACGCCTTGTCGCTGCTGATCACCGCGATCGGCAACACCGCGGCGAACCGCCGCTTCACGTTCGGCGTGCGCGGCCGGTCCGACGCGTTGCGCCACCAGGCGCAGAGCGGACTGGTGTTCGTCATCGGCCTCGCGGTGACCAGCCTCGCGCTGGGCGCCCTGCACATGACCGCGCCGGGCGCGTCACGGGCGGTCGAACTGACCGTCCTGGTCGCCGCAAACGCGCTGGCCACGCTCGTCCGCTTCCTGATGCTGCGCGTGTGGGTGTTCCGGGCGAGCACGCATGCCGATGCCGGCGCGAAGGAAAACGCCGAGGCCGCACGTGATTTGGCTGCCGTCGGCGCGAAGAACGACCAAACCTCCGACTCCGACTCCCCCACCGAGGTCTCCTCATGACCACGATTCATCCCGAAGCCACGGTCGCCGCACCGGGGTTGACGACCTCCCAGGGTCTCCGTGACCGGGCCGTGCGGCTCGTGCGCGGCCGGGAGGCCGACCCCAGGTGGGTGCGCCCGTGCCTCCTGGGCCTGCTCGTCGTGACCGGGCTCCTGTACATCTGGACGCTCGGTGAATCCGGTTGGGCGAACTCCTTCTATGCGGCGGCTGTTCAGGCGGGCAGCGAGAGCTGGAAGGCGATGTTCTTCGGTTCGTCGGACGCGGCGAACTTCATCACCGTCGACAAGCCGCCCGCGTCGCTGTGGGTGATGTCGCTGTCCGCCCGCGTGTTCGGCATGAACTCGTGGAGCATGCTGGTGCCGCAGGCGCTTGAGGGCGTCGCGGCGGTGGGGCTGCTGTATCTGACGGTGCGTCGGCGGTTCAGTCCGGCGGCCGGCCTCCTCGCCGGTGCGGTCATGGCGCTCACGCCCGTCGCGGCGCTGATGTTCCGGTTCAACAACCCGGACGCCCTGCTGGTGCTGCTGATGGTCGCCGCCGCCTATGCGGTGCTGCGGGCGCAGGAGACCGCGTCCACGAAGTGGCTCGTGTGGGCAGGGGTTTTCCTCGGTTTCGGCTTCCTGACGAAGATGCTCCAGGCGTTCGTCGTGATCCCGGCGTTCGCGGTCACGTACCTGTTGTTCGCACCGACCGGGTGGTGGCGCCGCGTCCGGCAGTTGCTTGCGGCGGGCGCCGCGCTCGTCGCCGCCGCGGGCTGGTGGATCCTGACCGTCGAGCTGTGGCCGGCGTCGTCGCGTCCGTACATCGGCGGTTCGCAGGACAACTCGATCCTCGAACTCACGCTCGGCTACAACGGTTTGGGACGCCTCAACGGCGAGGAGACCGGAAGCGTCGGCGGTGGCATGCGGACCGTGACGGCTCCGGGAACCGAGCTCCCCCAAGGGATGGGGGGTGGCCCGGTACGTGCCGGCGGTCCCGGCGGTTGGGGCGAAACCGGTTGGGACCGGTTGTTCAACCCCGAGAACGGTGGCCAGGTGTCGTGGCTGATCCCCGCCGCGCTCGCCCTGCTCGTCGCCGGGCTGTGGGTGACGCGCAGGCGGAAGCTCGTCGACGGGCAACGTGCCGCGTTCGTGCTGTGGGGCGGCTGGCTGGTGACGACGATGGTGGTCTTCAGCTACATGCAGGGCATCTTCCACGCGTACTACAACGTGGCTTTGGCGCCCGCGATCGGCGCGCTGGTCGGCATGGGCGGCGTGCTGCTGTGGGAGAAGCGGCGTTCGTGGAAGGCCGTCGTGGCACTGGCCGTGACCGTGGGCCTGTCGACGTGGTGGGCGTACCGGCTGCTCGACCGGACACCCGACTGGCATCCGTGGCTCAAGTGGGCCGTGGTGGTGGCGGGCGCGCTCGGGGCACTCGCGCTGCTGGCGACGCTTCGGTTCGCCGGCCGCGTCGTGGCGGTGGCGGCCGGCGGGCTGACGCTGGCGGCCGTGCTGGCGGCGCCCGCGGCGTACACCGCGGAGACGGTCACGACGCCGCACACGGGATCCATCCCGAGCGCCGGACCGGCGGGTGTGGGCATGGGTGGGCCGCGCATGTTCACCATGGGCCCGGGCATGTACGCGACGGTCACCGGGCCCGGCATGATGCTCATCGGCCCCGGACCACAGCAGGGCGGTGACGGTCAGGCGCAGCAGCAGAACCCGGGCCAGGCACCCGCGCCGGGCCAAGGGGGCCAACCCGGTCAGCAGAACGGCCAGCAGGGACGTCCCGACGGCGGTCGGGGTGGCGCACCCCAGGGCGGCACCCCGCCCAACGGCACCACCACGGGCCCAGGCGGCGGCTACGGAGGCAACGGTGGCCCGGGCGGCCTGCTGAACGGCAGCAAACCCAGCAAGGAGATCACCGACCTTCTGAAGAAGGACGCGTCCGATTACACCTGGGTCGCTGCCGCGATCGGCTCCAACAGTGCGTCCGGCTACCAACTCGCCACCGGCAAACCGGTCATGGCCATCGGCGGCTTCAACGGCTCCGACCCGGCTCCGACGCTGGAGCAGTTCAAGGAGATGGTCGCCGACGGCAGGATCCACTACTTCATCGGCGGCGGCACGGGCATGGGCGCGCAGATGGGCGGCAGCAACGCGTCCCAGGAGATCAGCAGTTGGGTCACCGCGAACTTCACCTCGCAGGCCGTCGACGGCATCACGCTCTACGATCTGACACAGCCCAAGACGACCGCGACGGGCTGATCCGTCAGGGGTGTTGACGGGATCGCCGACAAGTCGGCGCGGGGAGCCGGGGAAGCCGGGGCCGCGGGCCTCCGCCTCCCCGGCTCTGCCGTGCGGCTCCTGTGAGGTCCGGGACGAAGCCGGGTTGCGGGCCGTTGGCGGGGCCGCGACCGGGGTGGACTCCGGGCGTTCCGTCGCGTGGCAAACGGGACGGACAGCCCGCCGAAGGCACGTCGGACCGCCATCCGGCGCGTATCGGCAAGCACGACGTTAAGCGGATGCTGTGCGGTTCGCTGGGCCGGTGGCGCACAATTGTCGGCTGCGGGTGCACCCGGCAACGGTGTCGTCGGTGGAAGCGCGAAGGGGTACGCGACTCCGGGGCGGCGGATGCGCCACCATCTTGCAGCGCAGGCATCTTGCGGGAGGGTGTGGGATGACGGTCGTCCTCGACACGGCGGAACTGCCGGTCGGTGAGCGGATGGACGCGGTCTACACGGCGATGCTGGACGCCGTCGCGCCGTGCTACGTGATCCACGAGGGGTCCGAGCAGTGCATCCATACGCGTATGGAGGAATGGCAGTTCGGCCGCGTCCGGATGCTGCGCACGGACTCGTCGGGGTTCCGGCTGGTACGCACCCCGCGCCAGTCGCGGCAGGACACGCCGCCGGTGATCGCGGTGTCCGTGCAGAGCCGCACCCCGGGGCGCCACGTGCAGCACGCGACCGAGCAACTGGTACCGCCCGGTGGGCTGATGGTCGCGGACCTGAGTGCGCCGTACGACTTCTCGTGGTCCGGGCAGGGCCGCAGCCACACGGTCCACGTGCCGCTCGACCGGCTCGGCGTCTCCCTCGATGTCGTACGCCGTGCCATGGGCAACCTCGCGCAGAGTCCGCTGTACCACGTGGTGGCCGACCACCTTCGCAGCCTGGCCGCGGACGCCGATCGGCTGGCCGATGACTCGGCGGCACTCGAACTGGGCGCGGCGACCACCGAGTTGACACGTGCCCTCCTGGTCTCGGCGGGGCGGGACGAGCGGCAGGCGCGGGCTGTGGTGGCGGAGACGCTGCTGACCCGGGTGCGGCAGTACGTCCGGCTGCACCTGACCGACCCCGGCCTGACGCCGGAGTCGATCGCCGCCGCGCACAACATCTCCTTGCGGTACCTGTACAAGATGTGCGCGCAGGCGGGTTTCAGCCTGCACGAGTGGATCATCGCCGAGCGACTGCGCGGTGCCCGGGACGAGTTGGCGGACACCGCGCCGACCGGGCGCACGGTCGCGGTGGTCGCGCGGCGCTGGGGGTTCACCGACCCGACGCATTTCGGGCGGCGTTTCCGCGCCGAGTTCGGCATGACACCGGGGCAGTGGCGGCGGCGGGCCGGCGGGCTCGGCTGACCGCCGCCCTCCTCAGACCCGCGCCGGGACGACCCGGCCCACCACCTCGCCGAATCCGACACGGGTGCCATCAGGACCGGGCGCGTACGCCCCGATGGCCACCTCGTCGCCGTCCTCAAGGAAGAACCGCCGGGAGCCGTCCGGCAGTTTGATCTCGTCGCGTCCGTTCCAGGTGAGCTCGATGAGCGCACCGCGCTGGTCGGGTTCCGGGCCGCTGACGGTGCCGGACGCGTAGAGGTCGCCGGTGCGCAACGAGGCGCCGTTGACGGTCAGATGCGCGAGCTGCTGCGCCGCGGTCCAGTACATGGTCCGGAACGGCGGCCGGGAGATGGGGTGTCCGTTGAGCCGGATCTCGATGTCCAGGTCGAGTGCGGCCGGTTCGCTGTCGCGGTCGTCGAGGTACGGCAGCGGTTCGACATCGCGTGCGGGCGGGGTCACCCAGGCGTGTGCGAGCGCGTCGAGCGGCACGATCCACGGTGAGACGGACGTCGCGAACGACTTGCCGAGGAACGGGCCGAGCGGCACGGACTCCCACGCCTGGATGTCGCGTGCGGACCAGTCGTTGACCAGGCACATCCCGAAGACGTGGTCGCGGAGGCCGTCGAGCGGCACGCGGTCGCCGAGCCGGGTCCCGGTGCCGACGACGAAGCCGACCTCGGCTTCGATGTCGAGCCGAAGGCAGGGCCCGTAGGTGGGCGACTCGTCGGCGGGGGCCTTGCGTTGACCGCAGGGCCGGACGATGTCGGTGCCGGAGACGACGACCGTGCCGGAGCGGCCGTGGTAGGCGATGGGCAGGTGCTTCCAGTTTGGGGTCAGCGGCCGGCTGTCCGGGCGGAAGATGCGGCCGACGTTGCTCGCGTGGTGCTCGGACGAGTAGAAGTCGACGTAGTCGGCCACCTCGAACGGGAGCCGGAGTACCGCGTTCCGGCTGCGGATCAAATGCGGTGTGACGATGTCGCGGTAGTCCGCGTCGGTCAGCCACGCGGTGATCTCGGCGCGCACGGTTGTCCACACCGAACGCCCGGCAGCCATGAGGGGATTGAGGTTCGGGGCGTCCAGCAGGGGGGTGTGGTCGGAGTCGGTGGCCTGCGCGACGGGGCTGACGTCGAGGATGTGTTCGCCGATCGCGACGCCGATGCGTGGGGAGGGGTCTTCGGTCGTGGTGAACACGCCGTACGGCAAGTTGTGGATGCCGAAGGGGTGTTCGCGCGAGGCCGGCGGCCAGGGGGAGGTCACGCGTGTTGCTCCTTGGGGTCGGTGGGCGGGACGACGAGGCCGAGTGCGATCAGGTCGCCCAGCGGCTCGGCGATGCTGCAACTGCCGAACGAGACGAAAAGCGAGCGGGCTTCGGGCTCCTGGGGCAGCATGCCGAGGACGTCCAGGAAGCCGTGGTGCGCGAACCCGGTGTCGGGGTCGACGTATGCCTTGGCGTGATGCAGGCCTGCGGTCAGCTTGAACGGCAGGCGACGCCGGACGCAGCCGTCGACGAACGCCGCGAGCCGCGCGGCGCTGGGGAACGCGTCGGCGGTGGTGCCTCCGGTCCGGAACTTCGCGCGGTGCCGGGTCTCGGCGATCAGGTCGAGATCGGCGTCGAGGCTGTCGCCGCCGGATACTTCGACGGCTCCGGCGAAGTCTTCGGGCACGTGCTCGTGGAAGGCGGCGACGATCTCGCCGGGCTCGCCGGCCGCTTCGACGCCGGCGAGCACGAGGCCGGGCGTCTCCATGACGGTCCGCACCGCGGGTCCCACGCCCGCGGCGCCGCCGGCGACGACCGCCACGACCCGCAACGGCTTGTCGGGGTCGGCAAGTTCGGCCAGTCCCGACAGGTGCGCGGTGCCGGCGACGAAGGGGCCGACGAGGTCGGAGTACCAGGCGGCGCGGTGTGCGCGGTGGGCCGCGACGGCATCCGGCAGGGGCAGGTTGCCGGGCGGGAAGAGCGCGGCGTCGTCGACGAGTCCGGCGAACAGCGGGGGGATCCGGCCTGGTTCGGTCATCGTCCCGGCCCCCGTCCCGCCCAGGTCCAGGCGTAGCCGTCGTCTTCCGCCGCAACGCCGCCCTCGCCGAGTTCCAGGGGACGGAACGTGTCGACCATGACGGCGAGTTCGTCGAAGAAGTCGACGCCGATGCTGCGCTCGTACGCACCTGGCTGCGGGCCGTGCGAATGGCCGCCCGGGTGCAGCGACACCGACCCCTGCCCGATACCGGAACCCTTGCGGGCCTCGTAGTCGCCGCCGCAGTAGAACATGACCTCGTCGGAGTCGACGTTCGCGTGGTAGTACGGCACGGGGATCGACAGCGGGTGGTAATCCACCTTGCGGGGAACGAAGTTGCAGATGACGAAGTTGCGTCCCTCGAACACCTGGTGTGCGGGCGGCGGTTGGTGGACCCGGCCGGTCACCGGCTCGAAGTCGGCGATGTTGAAGGCATACGGGTACAGGCAGCCGTCCCAGCCGACCACGTCGAACGGGTGGCGGGGGTAGGTGTAGCGGGTCCCGACCGGGCGGCCGTGCGGGCCGCGATGCTTGACCAGGACGTCGACGTCCTGGCCGTCGGCGGTCATCGGCTCCTCGGGGCCGCGCAGGTCGCGTTCGCAGTAGGGCGCGTGTTCGAGGAACTGGCCGCGCTGCGATAGATAGCGCTTCGCCGGCACGATGTGGCTGTCCGCCTCGATGCAGTACGCGCGCAGGGGTTCGTCGCCATCCGGCAGCCAGCGGTGCGTCGTCCCGCGCGGCACGAGCACGTAGTCGCCGCGCCCGACGGTCAGCGCGCCGAAAACCGTTTCGACGACGCCCCCGCCGGACTCGACGTACACGCACTCGTCACCGATCGCGTTGCGGTACAGCTCACTGGGCGCACCGGCCGCGACGTACGAGATGCGCACGTCGGCGTTGCCGAGCACGAGCCGCCGGCCGGTCACCGCGTCGGCGGTCTTCCACTCCTGCCCGGCGAAGAGGTCGTGGAGCCTCAGATGCCGCGGCTTGAGCGGGTGGTTGGGCGTCGTCGCCTGGTCCGGCGGCTCCCACACCTCCGCGGCGGCGATCGCGGACGGCAGATGCCGGTGGTAGAGCAGCGACGAGTCGGACGAAAAGCCCTCCTCGCCCATCAACTCCTCGTAGTACAGCCCCCCTTCGGGGGTCCGGTGCTGCGTGTGCCGCTTCGGCGGCACGGCCCCCAGTCGCCGGTAGTACGCCATGGCTCACACCTTCGTCTCTGTCACGGTCGCCGTCACGGACGCGGTCGTGTCCGCCTCGCGCCTCTGTGGCGTCCCGTTCCCTGGCCCGAAGCGATCCATTCGGCAGGCGCCTTGTGGCCCGGCAACCGCGAGGACGCCTTGGATCAGCGCCGGGCGTAGGTGATGCCGGCGATGTCCCAGCGCGGTGTCTGGGCCGCCCAGCGAGCGCGAAAGGCCTGCCAGTCGTGGGTTTCGCGGGGGGACCACGCGGCTTCGGCGGCGGACAGGAGCCGGGGGAAGACGAGGTATTCGGCGTCGGCGACGCCGCCGACGGTCTCGGTCCACAGCGCGGCTTCGACGCCGATGACCGACTCCTCCGGCACGCCCGGCACGTTGGTGGCCGGGTCCCACGCGTACGACTGTTCGACATCGACGAAGCCGGCCCACTTCGTTCCGAGCCGTTCGCCGGGCGCGTAGGCCATGTCGAGGTAGACGTGGTCGGCCGGGGCCACCACCACCTGCGCGCCGACGCGTGCCGCGCGTGCGACCGCTTCGGCGTCGCGCGCGTCGGGGCGCCAGTACTCCACGACCGCGCCCGGCACCGGCGTGGCGTCCGCGAGCTGGTTCCACGCCATGACGCGTTTGCCGTGCCGCACGACGATCTGCTGCGCGCGGTCCATGAAGGCCGCGTACCGCTCCGCCGAAAGGGTGTGGGCCTCGTCGCCGCCGATGTGCACGTACGGTCCCGGGGTCAGTGCGGCGATCTGGCCGATGACCTGGTCGAGAAAGGCGTAGGTCTCCTCGCTCTCGACGCACAGCGCACTGAAACCGACCTGTGTGCCGGTGTAGGGCTCGTACGTCTTGCCGTCGCACCCGAGCTCGGGGTACGCCACCAGGGCCGCGTTCGTGTGGCCCGGCATGTCGATCTCCGGGACGACGGTGATGTGGTGCTCGGCCGCGTACGCGACGACGGCGCGGTAGTCGTCCTGCGTCCAGAACCCGCCCGGACCGCCGCGGGCCTGCGTGGCGGCGCCGATCTCGGTCAGCCTCGGGCGCCCTTCGATCGCGATGCGCCAGCCTTGGTCGTCGGTGAGGTGCAGGTGGAGGTGGTTGAACTTGTAGCGGGCGAGGTGGTCGACGAAGCGGCGTACCTCCGCCGGGGTGAAGTAGTGCCGCGCGATGTCGAGCGAAAGACCGCGGTAGGCGAAGCGCGGCCGGTCGGTGATGCTGCCGCCGGGCAGGGCCCACGGCACGCCGGTCACGCGGGTCGGCGACTCGATCTGCGGCGGGAGCAGTTGCCGCAGCGACTGCACGCCGTGGAAGAGCCCCGCGGGCTGCGCGGCCCGCACGGTGACACCGTCCGGGCCGATGTCGAGGCGGTAGCCCTCGGGGCCGTCGGCGGCGCCCGGTTCGATCACCAGCGCTATGTCGGAGGCACCGCCGGAGCCCTTTTGCACGGGGAGGTCGAACCCGGTCGCGGGCCGCAGCAGCTTGGCAAGATACTCACCGGTCCGCGCGGCCTCGGCGGAGCCCGGAGCGGTGCGTATGCGGGCCTTCGCCGTCAGCGCCCAGTCCGCGCCCGCGGCGGGCTGCGCTCGCACGGGCGCGGGAACCAGGTCGCTCAACCTCGTGCTCGCTGACACCGGCAACCGCTCCTCGCTCGTGGACGACGGCGACGACCGCGCCGAGCCGCCGCTCCCCGACGAGCCTCCCGTCAGCCACGAGACGACGCCCCACACACCGGCCCCGAACAGGGCCAGCGCGACGATGACGACCAGGAGCCGCGCGGCCGGAGTACGCATGGGACTGGACTCCCGGGGTGCAGGAAGAGCAACTGGCCCGGCCAGCGTAATGCGGGTGCCGGGCCCGCCGCCCGCCGGGGAAGGCGGTTGTGCGGCGGTCCGGCACGTACGCGCGCGGCTCTCCCCCTCAGCTCACTGCACGGCCGTCAGGCGGACCTCCAGAGTCGTCCACGCGCCGACGTGGACACGGTCCCCGTCCCGCAGGGGGACCGGGACGTTGATCTCTATGGCCTCCTCGCCGTCGTTGATGGTCGTGCCGTTCGTCGAGCCGGGGTCGACCAGTTGCAGGCCGCCGTCGGGGCCGCGCATCAGCACGATGTGCAGGTGGGAGATACCCGGGTCGGACGGCGGGCCCGAGAGGTCGATGTCGATCTCGTGGCGCCCGGACGCGCCTTCGCCCGAGCGGCGGCGCCCGACGCGGATGACGTCGCCGTGCAGCGCGACCTCCCACGCGACGGGGTACGGCGGGAAACGCATCGCGTGCGCGTCCGGGCCGCCCTGGGCGACGACGCGGTTGAAATACCCTTCGTCCGCGGTGACTTGCAGCGTCCACACATATTGCGGCTGGTGCTGCGGTGGGCCGGGCGGTGGCGGCGGGACCACCACGGGTCCCGGGCCGATGACCGTGCCGTGATTGAAGCCGTCGTCACGGTAGGACGGGTCGTTATACGACGGGTCGGTGTAACCGGGGTCCGTGGGCGCGTAGGTCTGCGGGTCGGCGGGCGGATAAGGGTAAGCCGTCCCCGGCACGTCGTACGTCGTCTGGCTCGGCACGGACCTGCTCGACTGGTCGGGGTAGACCGGCTCGGGGTAGGCGTAGCCGGGCTGATCGCCGGGGTTGTACGCGCTGGGGGGCTCCGGCTGGGGCGCCGCGTAGGCGGGCCCGATCGGTGTGGACACCGTGGCGAAGTCGAACCGGCACGCCTCGCAGAACCGGGCGTTGCCGTTGCGGCTCGTCCGGCACATCGGGCACAGCTCCGCCGGGCTGCTCTCCTGCGCGATCGGCCGCCCGCACACATCGCAGAAGGTGACGTCGATCGATTCGTGGCCGCGCGGGCATATCGCCATGTCGGCGCCCTCCTGTCTCCGTGACGATGACGCCCGCCGGACTCCGGCGGTTCGCGTGCGCTCGGCGGCCGTCGGGCCCGGCAAGCAGATTACGCGGTTCCTGGCACCGCGTTCCGCCTAGCCGTCTCGGGCGCACGCGGACCCGTCGTCCCCGTGGTCCTCGTCGTCAGCCGTGGCTGTCGGGGTTGCGGGCGCCGGCTCCGGTGCCCGCACTCGTCTTGCGCAGTCGGTAGGTCTTGACCGATTCCGTGTCCAACTCCATCTCGTGCGCGGCCGACACGTCGGAACGCAGTTTGAGGGTGCCGGTGACGGGGTCCTCCACGACGACGTTCTTGATCAGCTTGGCGGTGTATTCGTCACCGGACTCCTCGGCCAGGTCGAGGGCCCGCCGCAGTTTCGCGGTGGCCAGGTCGACGTCGCCCTCGCGCCGCGCCTCCAGGCCCTCCTGGATCTGCTGGGACATCTCGGTGACGCCGGTCGACTCCTGCACCTTCGGGTTGACGCGGGTGAACAGGTCGAGGTCGTCGGTCCATTCGGCGAACACCCCTTCCCGGACCAGTTCGGTCTCGGTGCCGTCCGCGCCGCGCGCGACGAGGCTGAGCACGCCGACTCTCACCGGGTCGTTCAGGTCACCCGGCTCGACCTCCAGGCAGATGTGGTAGTCGCGGGTCTCGGCACCCCACGAACCGGTGGGGTAGTCACCAATGTTGGTGCCGCTGTCCGTACGACGGTGCGTCAGGTCCTCGATGGACGGCATGACCTGCTTGACGAACTTCACCCGCGCGCTGCCGGGTGTGCGCACGCGCAGCGAGACGTCCGCGACGGCCTTGCCCATCGCGTTCTCTATCACCTCGGTGAAGTCGGCGATGAGGTCGGCCGGGTCGGCCACCATGGAGAGGCTGCCGAGCAACCCCGAGGCCACCTGCCGCAGTTCGGCCACGACCCAGTCGGTGCCCACGCCGCGGCAGTCGCAGGTGAACACGCCCTGGCAGCGCTCGATCGCCTCGGTCAGGTCGGCGGCGGTCTCGCTCTCGTCCTTGCCGTCGGTGAGCAGGATCGCGTGCCGGATCGCCTGCGGGTACGGCTCCAGCAACCGGCGTGCGGCGAGCAGCCATTGGCCCATCGCCGTGCCGCCGCGCGCACGCAGCCGGTCGACCGCGCGCTTGGCCTCGCGGCGCGTGTGGGCGTCGAGCGGTACGAGCCGTTCGTCGGTCGGGTAGACCATCGACGCCATGCCGGTCCCGGCGACGACCGCGAACAGCGTGCCCTCGCGCAGCGAGTCGATCGCCGCCTTGGTGGCCAGCTTCGCGGACGACAGCTTGGACGAGGGGAAGTCCATCGACCCGGAGGTGTCCACGAGGATGACCTCGGCGGCGAGACCGGTACCCACCCCCGCGGCGGCACCGGACGCGGTACCGGGCGCGGCTCCGGTGGCGGTGACCGTGGCGACCGCGTGCACCTCGGTCCCGCCCAGCGGCAGATACCGGTTCTGGAACACCTCGACATCGAAGTCGGGTGCCCCGGCGGGGTTTTCGTTGGCGGCCATGGCGGCTACTCCTTCGGTTCCGACCCGGCGTGGGCAGCGGGTGGGAAGGGGACGAGGACGACGGTGATGTTGTCGGCACCGCCGGACTGGAGGGCGTAGTCGGTCAACGCCCGTGCGGCGCGCATCGGTTGCGCCAGCCCGTAGGGCAACGTGAAGGCGGACAGGGTCTGGGCGGGCTGCACGTAGTTCCACAGCCCGTCGCTGCACAGCAGCACCGCGCCGGGGGTGTTGGGCCGCAGCGTCGTCACGCGGGCACGCACCTCCCCGGCGTCCGCGCCGAGCCACGAGACGATCGCGTGGGCGCGGCTGTCGGCGAAGGCCTGTGCCTCGGTCATCTGCCCGCACGCCACCATGCGCGCCGCCCACGAGTCGTCCTCGGTGAGCAGCGCGGCCGGTGTCGGCACCCGGATCGTGCTGTCGGTGTCGTCCGGGAACGCCGCGGGCTGCGCTGTGCCGGGCAGGGCGATGCGCATCGGCTCGTACTCCGGCGGGGGCGCCGGGTGCGCGGCGCCGCTGCGCGGCAGCGTGTCGCCGGGGTCTGCGGAGGGGTGTTCGTCCATGGACAGCCAGTAGGCGCGGCTGTCGCCGACCCATCCGATCGTGACCGATTCGGACGTGACGACCGCGGAAACGTACGTGCACGCGGGCGCGTTCCCCTCCGCCTCGCCGGGACCGGCCAGGCGCGCCACGGCACTTGCCGCCGCGGCAGCCGCCGCCCGGGTGGCCGCCTCGGGGCCCGCACCGCCGCGCAGCGCGGCCGCGAGGGCCCCGGCCGCGGTGCTCGCCGCGGTGGCGGACGCCTCGTCGGGGCGCGGCGACGACGACACCCCGTCGCAGACGACCGCGACCACGATCGGGCCGGTGTGCGGGGTGTCGAGGACGTCGAGGGCCATCGCGTCCTCGTTGCGGCGGTGCCGCAGGCCGCGGTCGCTCATCCCGGCGGCGATCCCGAGGTCGGCCGCCATCGAGTCGCGCGGGTTGTAGGCGCGGCCGCACGCCTCGCACCAACCGTCGGGGCCGATCGTGGCAGTGCGGCACGACCGGCATCTGGCGGTCGCCAACTCCCCCCGCCGGGGCGCGCGTTCGGCGACGGGACGGGGCGGTGCGGCATTGCGCAGGTCGTAGCCGCACGCCTCGCAGAAGTTGTCGCCGGGCTGCGCCGTGACACCGCAGTTCGGGCAGCCGTACGCCGCCTGCGCGGCTCCCGCGGACGCGCCCGCCGCCGAGGCCGCGCCGTGCGGGGTCGCCCGGCCCGCGCCCACCCGGATCACACCCAGGTCCTGGGGCGTACTTCGTTGGCCTTGTCCACCAGTCTCACCCGTTCGTCCGTTCGGTCGGCGTGCCGCGCCAGGGAGCGGTACGTGCTTTCCAGCGCGAACCGCAGCGGGCGCTCCTCCAGGGCGCTGCCGAGCACCTTGCCGCCGCGCCCCGAGGCTCCCGCGCGGCCGTTCCGCACCCAGTCGAGGGCGGCGCCGAGCAGGTCGGCGGCGAGCCGGTCGTACGCCTCGCCTCTCAGCCCCAGCACCTTCAGGGCCTCCAGCTGCACGGAGCCCTGCAACAGGTCGTCTTCCAGCGGGTCCTGGGGGTTCCGGTCGCACACCCGGATGCGCAGCGCGGCGGTCTGCGCGGCGACGTGGTTGGCGGAGGTGTCCGGCACGGATTCGAGGGTCGCGACCGCGGCCGGCCGGTCGCCCGCGGCGAGTTGGCAGCGGGCGAGCCCGAACGCCGCGCTGACGTACGAGCGGTCGGTGTTCCACACGCCCTGGTACTCGCGGGCCGCCTGCGCGGCGCGTCCGACGCGTTCCAGGCACACGCCGAGTGCGAGGCGCGGCGCGGGTTCGCCGGGCAGCAGCGAGCGCACGGCGTCGAACGCGGCGAGGGCGTCGTCGTTCCGCTCCTCGGCGAGCGCGGCGAGCCCCCGGTACCAGACCAGCCGCCAGTCGTCGGCGTCGACGTCGTCGAGGAACGCCTCGGCGCGTTCGACCTGCCGGCGTTCGATGCACCCGTACGCGAGGCGCAGCGTGGCCTCGACGGACTGGATCCCCGCCGCGGTGACCGCCGCGAGCAGTTCGTCGGGGTCGTTGGTGGGCAGCGACGCGAGCAGGCCGGCCGCCGGGTCGTTCGGATCGACGCGCGGCACCGGCAGTGCGGCGGCGACCTCCCCGGGGGACGGGGCGTCCGGCAGGTTCCAGGCGCTCATGGTGGTGTGCGCGACGCGCGTCTCGGGGCCGAACAGGCCGGACAGCGCGGGCTTGGGCTCGCCTGTTCGGACCGCGACGACCTCGCGCAGCACGCCGAGGCACTGCTCGGCCATGTCGGACGAGGACGCGAACCGGTGTTCGGGCTCGGGGTGGGTGGCGCGCAGCAGGAGCCGGTGGAACGACTCGAACTCCTGGAACAGCGGCACCGAACTCGCCGGCGGCAGGCCGTGCTTCCACTCGCGGGTGAAGCCCGCGAACGGGAAGCTCAGCACCGCCATCGTGCGGCCGACGGTGTACAGGTCGGACTCCGGGGTGGGGCCGATCTGGTACTGCTCGCCCGCGTCGTCGGTGAGGATCCGGCCGATCTCGGGGGCCTGGTAGCCGGGTGTGCCGTAGATGGCGCCGCCGTCGTCGTCGATGCTGCGTACCGCGCCCATGTCGATCAGCTTGAGCTGGTCGTCGCTCTGGATGACGTTGTCGGGCTTGAAGTCGCAGTAGACCAGGCCGCGGTTGTGCAGGTGGCCGAACGCGGGGAGTATCTCGATCGCGTACGCCAGGACCTGTTCGACCGGCAGCGCGGTGTTGCGGTCGCCGGTCTCGATGCGGCGGTTCTCGATGAGCTCCTTGAGCGACATCCCGCCGACGTACTCCATGACGATGTACGGCTCGGGGTCGCCGGTGTAGCGGTCCTGGTGGGTGACGACGCTGTGGACGGTGACGATGTTGGGGTGCTGGATGCGCGAGAGCGTGCGCTGCTCGGCGACGGCCGCCTCGATCGCGTCGGGGTCGCCGCTGCCGAGGAGGCCCTTGAGCACCACCCACATGTCGTGGAGCTTGGTGTCCTTGGCGAGGTAGACCCAGCCGAAGCCGCCGCGCGCGAGGCAGCCGACGACGCGGTAGTGCTCGACCATGTCGCCGGGTTCGAGCTTCGGCGCGAAGGAGAAGGGGGTGCCGTCGTGCGGGCAGAAGCCGTTCGCGATGCCGGGTTTCCCGTCGCGCCCGCGCCCGACCGGACGGTTGCAGTCCTCGTTGCGGCAGAAGCGCCGCTCCTCGGCGACGACCGGGTCGCGCATGAGGAGCTGCGCCGGGTCGCGTACCGGGACCGCGGGGACCTCGATGATGCCCGCGCCGAGGCGGCGGCTGGTGACCGCGCCGGCCCTGCGGGAGGTACGGCCCGAGGTGCGACCGGTGCGCCCGGACTGGCCGGTCGAGCCGGTCGACGCCGAACCGGACGCCGAGCTGCCGGACCGCCCGGTGCCGGGCAGGCCCGTACCGCCGAGGCCGCCGCCGAGGCCGCTGGCGAGCACGGGAGTGCCGCCGGGCTGCGGTCCCTGGCCGGCGGCCTGGGCACCGCCCTGGGCGGGGACGGCCCCTGCCGTGGACGTGAGCAGCTTGCGGCCGCATTCGAGGCAGTAGCCGTCCTCGTCGATGGCCCCGTCGCAGCCGGGACGGTTACACATCGTCATGGTTCTTGCCTTCCCCCCTCGGCCGATCGGCCCGGTCTTCGTGGCGGGCGCCCCCGGAGGCGGGGCGGACCGTGTGGTGGTGGGTTCCGGAACGGGGAGCCTGTCCGGAGTCGGCGGGTCCGCCCCGGCCGGTGCGGCGGTTCGCGGATCCCGGTGTGGTGACGGCGTGTTGGTATTCGGCGACCAGCCGGGCGGCGTGGTCGAGGTCGCAAGGCGCGCGCCAGAGCACTTCGTACGCCCGGTGGTGGATTTCCTCCAACGCTTCGTCCTCTCCGCGTCCCCGGCCTCCGGCCATCGCGCGGTATGCCCGCAGCAGGCCCCGCAGTTCGTCGCGTTTCGCCAGCAGCGCGTCGACGTCGTCGCGTGCCGTCCGCAGGCGTTCCGCGGACGCGGTGGTCTCTCGTTCCAACGCGCCGAGGCTGGTGGACAGTTCCGACCAGGCGTCGCGTTTGCGCAGCACGGTGACCTCGGTGACGCGGGCCCGCAACGGCCCGGCGAGCGCCGGGATCTGCGGGATCTCGCCGGCGATCCTGGTCACGACGTGGTCCCGCCGCCGTTGGGCCTCGGCCTGGTCCGCGGCGAGCGCGTCGATGAGGCCGGTGAGGCGGCTGAGGCGTTCCTCGTAGCGTTCCTGGAGGTGGCGTAGCTGCCGCAGGCCGTCGCGTACGCCGTGCAGATCGCTTTCGAGGACGTCGAGGTCGACGCCGGCGATGTCCGGGCCGGTCGTCTTGCCGGCGAAGCGCAGCGGGTCGGCGGCGACGGGGGTGCGGGCCTCGCCGAGCCGGCGGCGTACCTCGTCGACGACCTGGGCCTCGATCGCGAGTCTGGCGCCGCCGAGCCGGTCGAGGAGGGCTTCGGTCTCGGCGACGGCGGCCTCGATCCGGTCGAGGCGCGGCAGCAGCGTGGACCACACCTCGTCGACGGCGGCGACGACTTCGGTGGCGCGCTGCCACACGGTGTTCATCTCGGCGACGAGCATGTCGAAGGTGACGGCGCGCGTGGACGCGGCGGGATCGACCAGACCGCGCCGGCCGATCGGCACCTCCTGGCCCGGGATCCGGATGGACGCGGTGGTCAACAGGCGGGTCAGCTCTTCGAGTTCCGCGCGGTTGGGCCGGACTCGGCGGGCCCGTACGGCGCGTGCCTCGTCGAGCACCGCGCTGTAGGCCGCATAGAGCTCCCACAGCCGCGCGATGTCGCCCCGGCACGTGTCCCAGCGCTCCCGCGTGCGCCCGTCGAGTGCCGCGCCTTCGAGGAGGCGGCGGCCCGGGTGCTCCTCCAGCGCCATGAGGCCGGCCGAGATGCTGTCGCGTTCGGCTTCCAGGCGGGCGATTTCGCGGTCGACGTGTTCGCGCGTCCACGCGCCGACCGGGGTCACGGCGCGTCCTGCCAGGCGGTGACGGCCGGTGGCCGCGGGTTCGGCTCGCCGAGGGTGAGGCCGATGTGCCTGCGGTAGAGCTCGGCCCAGGTGCCGTCGGCGCGCAGGTCGGCGAGGACGGCGTTGACGAAGCGCACGAAGTCGGTGTTCTGCCGGGCGATGGCCATGCCGTACGGCTCTCGGCTGACGGTGGCGCCGACGACCTCGGTGTAGATCGGGTCGAGGGCGCCCAGGCCGGCGAGGATCGTGTCGTCGGTCGACACGGCGTCCGTCTCGCCCTTCTGGAGCTTGACGAGGCAGTCGGCCCACGTCTCGCCCACGACCGGGACGGCCTGGTACCGCGGGTCCTTGATGCGTTCGAGGGACGTCGAGCCGTTGACCGCGCACACCCGGTGGCCCGCCAGGCCGGGCAGGCCCTCGCGGACGCGCGGCGGCTGCGCCGGGTCCTTCTGGACGAGCACGCGCTGGCCGGCGACGAAGTACACATCGGAGAACGCGACATGCTCGCGGCGCTCGCAGTTGACGGTCATGGTCATCGCGACGATGTCGACGTCGCCGTTCTCCACCGCGGGAACCCGGTCGGCATTGCGCAGCACCCGGAATTGGATGCGGTTGTCCAGGTCGTCGCCGAAGATCGCGCGGGCGACCTCGCGGATCAGGTCGACGTCGAAGCCCTTGAGCCCGTTGTCGATCGGGTCGAGATAGCCGAACGGGAAGGAGCTCTGGTCGATGCCGGCGATCAGGTAGCCGCGTTCGCGGATGCGCTGCATCGTGCTGCCGGCGGGCCACGTGCCGGGCGCGGGCACGGTCGCGGGCGGTTCGAGGCTGAGCTCGGGGTTGCCGCAGTCGGGTGTCGCGGCGGTCGCGGCGGGCAGGTCGGCGGGTCCCGCGGCCTGCGCGAATTGCCTGGCCTGCTCGGTCTGCCCGCCGACGGGGTGGGTGTCCGGGCGTCCGGTGCCGTGGCCCGCCTGCTCGGTTCCGCAGCCGCCCGCCGCGAGCACGAGCGCGCAGGTGAGCGCCAGGGTGGCGACCGACCTGCCGCGTGGTACCGAACGCCTCGGCGCGGCGGGGCGGTTGCGGGCCCTCACCGGTACTCCCCGACGCGGCGCCGGATGCCGTCCACGATGCCCGCGGCGGCGACGACGGCGAGGACGAGCGCGCCGACCGCCGCACCGTCGGTGGTGTCGCGGGCCTCGCCGACGGCTTTGACGAAGTCGGCCTGATCCTCGGCGATCGCGTCGGCGAGCGCCCGCTCCGCGCGGACGAAGGCCACCTGGGCGGCGCCGTCGGGCTGGATCACGAGGTCGACGGCCGCGGAGAACTGCGTGGCGTTGTACTTCTCCATGACCTGGCCGTGCGCGACGATCCAATCGGCGACCGCGGCGCGGGCCTCGGCGACCTTCGCGGCCGTGGTCGCGTCGTCGGCGGAGAGCTCGGCCGCGACGTTCAGCCTCCCGTCCGGGACGCGTGTCAACTCCGCGAATCTGGCGTCGAGTTCGGCGCTGTACTTGCCGCCGTCGCTGCCGTGCTGCACGAGGATCTGGCCCTCGGCCGCGCGGGCCTGCAACAGCGAGAAGCGGGCCTGGGAAAGCGCGTCCACCGGCCGCCAGCCGTCGTCGCGGCTCTCCCGCAGCGCGTCGCCCGCCGCGGCGAGGCTGAGCACCGTCCACCCGGTGAGCGCCGCGACCGAGAGGCCCGCGACGAGCAGACCGGGGTTGAACACCCGCTTGGTGCGGCGCGCGAGCAGCACCTGCGCGACGACCAGCCCGGCCAGCGACCCCAGCGCCACCGCAACCGCAGCCCACGGCACGGCGGTTGCCTCCCGCTGGTCGGCGCGCAGCCGGTCGGCGGCGATCGCGTGCAGCTCGTCGGCGGCAGGCAGGATCACTTCCTCCATCTGGCGCGAGGCGACGCGCAGATAGGCCGCACCGAGCGGATTACCTTGCCGCGCCGCGGCTTTCGCCCGGGCGACGTCCTCGCGGTAGCGCGGGATCTCGACGGAAAGACCCGACAGCAACTCGCCGATACGGCCGGAACTCCCGGCGGACAGGGCGGACATCAGAGTGCGCTGCGCGCTGTCCAGCGACGCCGCGTACTCCTCACGCACCTCTTTCTTCTCCACCCCGCCCGACAACAGCCCCGCGGCGGCAGTGGCGTTGGCTTGCGCGAGCGCGCGATAAAGCTCCTGGGTGCGCACGCCCAGCGGCTCGCTGGAGGTCGCCACGCGGTCCGCCGCCGCAGCACGCTCGCGCACCGACGCGAATGCGAACACCCCGGCCAGCAGCGCGACCACGACCAGCAGCACCCCCGTCACCGCCCAGCGCCCCGGCGTCGTCCGCGCGCCGCGCACGACCCGCCTCACCGGCACCCGTAGTCGGGATGCGGTGGCGGGCGGGCGCACCACCGTCGTCACCATCCGCCACCTCCCCACGACCACGGCCCCACCACGGGTCTTCCCACCCCTGGTCCCCTTCCACCGAAGCTATCGTGCGCACCAACCCGGACGCCCGATGGTCTTCCCTCAATCCACCCCGGCGGAAGGGGATGGGGGAAATCCCGCGCCAAGGCGGGACGGTGCTCCCGGCGGCGGCCAAAGCCGTGTCCAGGGCGGGGTGTTCAGCCTTCGGTCGTGGTCTGCGTGCGTGGGGAGTAGGCGTGCCAGCGGGTGTTGTGGTGGGTGACCTCGATGGGGCGCCCGAAGCACTCGGTCAGGTGACGCCCGGTCAGGACGTCGTGGATGGGCCCGGCGGCCTGCACGCGGCCGTCGCGCAGCAGGAGGGCGTGGCCGATGTTCGGGGCGAGTTCTTCCAGGTGGTGGGTGACCGTGACGGTGGTCAGGTCGGGACGTGCGGCGGCGAGGCGGTGCAGCGCGTCGACGAGGTCTTCGCGGGAGGGCAGGTCGAGGGCGTTGAACGGCTCGTCGAGGAGCAGCAGCGCGGGGTCCGCGATGAGCGCCCGGGCGATGAGGATGCGGGCGCGCTGGCCGCCGGAGCAGACGGCGTACGGGCGGTCCGCGAGGTCCTTGAGGTCGAGCTCGGCGAGGAGTTCGTGGGCGCGGCGGCGGGTGGCGTCGTCGTACTTGCGCCACAGGGGCTGCACGGTGCCGGTGGCGCCGGTCAGCACGACGGTGTGGGCGGTCTCGTCGAGCGGCACCTTCTGCGCGCTGGACACGAAGCCGATCCGGGTCCGCAGCTCCCGCACGTCGACCCGGCCGAGCCGGTTGCCGAGCACGTCGACGGTGCCTTCGGTGGGGTGGATCGTCGCCCCGAGGATGCGCAGCACCGTCGTCTTCCCGGCACCGTTCGCTCCCAGCAGCGCCCAGTGCTCCCCGGCCCGCACGGTCCAGTCGACGCCGCCGAGGATGATCTGGTCGGTGGTGTATTTGCGGACCGTCACCCCGGCAAGCGCGGCGACGACGGGACGCGGCGGCGTGGCGGTCACTGGTCGTCCTCCGGGTCCCATCCAAACGTGACGAGCTTCGCCTTCACCCGTGCCACCTTGGGCTCCGCCAGGTCGAGCGTGTTCTCGGCCCGGATCGCGTCCATCCACACCTTGGTCTCCGCCACCGCTGTGAACTCCGCGCCGACAGCCCGGAGATTGCTCCACGACATGCCCTCGGCCAGGACGCGGAGCAGCGGCAGGTGGTCCGCGTCGGTCAGGCCTGTCGGGTATGCCGCGCGGAGGATCACCGATGTTCGTTCCAAATGCTCCGGAACCACCATGGTCAGGACGATAGCTGTACGGGCCACCCTTATGCGCGAGCGTCCGATCGGTGGACGCGGTGGCCCCCGGTACAGCCCGCGAGCGTCGCGCCGCAGCGAGCCCGTCCGGGTCAGGGAACTGACGGCGCGACGGCGTCGTACGAGATCTCCGCCGCGCGGCTGCAGCCTGTTGCCTATCCGGCCAGGGCCTCGCCGAGTTGTGCGTGGGCATGGCCGGACAGGGCTTCGTGGAGTGCTTCTGCGCGGGACCGGACGAGACCGTCGCGGTACGCCTCTGGAAGCTGCTGCCAGACGTTCGCTGCCATGTTGGCCGCCGCGGTGTGGTCTCCGTCCGCTCGCAGGCACGTCGCGGCGTCCATGGCCAGGAGAGCGCGGGTCATCACGGACGGAGAGCCGGTCAGGGCGAGCGCCGCTTCCCGCTCGGCGTATGCCTCGCGGGTTCTGCCCATGAGGGTGAACGCCTGCTCCGGCCCCGGCCGCGCCCGCGCTGGAACCTCTCGCGCCCATCGAGGTCAGGCCGAGCGAAGTCACCGGCTACGCCAGTTGGTAGGGCGCTGACCGCGTCTTCCGCTGGACGGCCCCGGAACCGGTTCGCTGTTTCCGGGGCTGTTCTTCAGCCGGGTGTCAGCGTTTGACGCGACCGCGTACGGCGAGGACTGCGTGGGCGAGCAGGACGGGCTCGAAGAAGCGAGAGAGCAGTTCGGTGTAGGTGCCGACGGTGGTGAGGTTGTGGCCAACGAGCGGAAGACCACAGAGTTGAGGACAACCCGCCCGGCTTTCTCTGCCCGCTTGGCCGTGAACCGGTCGCCGTACGCGCTGTGCAGCCCCGTCGGAGACCCAAGTCGACGGCCTGCCCGGTAGGCGGCAGGGTGCCAGTGGTTTGCGGTGTTTCGGATCGTCGGTCGGCAGTCCCCAGAGCATCAGGGCGAGGACAGTGCCGGGCATGGCGACGGTGAGCCATGTCAAGGCGCGTGAGGCTCGCAGTTCGAGGTCGTGACCGAGGCTGGGAAGGTGGTGTTCACGTCCGCGTCGAAACCGACCGCCGACGCCGTCAGCAAGCGGTATACCGGCAGCACCGTCCGGGAGAAGGGCAGCCCCGAGGTGCCGCAGCCCAAGTCATAGCTGCTCGCCAGGCTGCCGGACGGGTGGCGAAGGGGCCAGTCACCCGGTCGTGGGCGGGATGTTCTGGTTGGCTCGGAAGAAGTTGTAAGGGTCGTAGGCGTGTTTGATCGAGGCCAGTTGGTCGTAGTGGCCCCGGTAGGTGGTCTGCACGCGTTCCGTACCTTCCTGCTCGCCCAGGAAGTTGATGTAGGAGCCGCCCATGGAGTGCGGATGGAGGTCGGTCCAGTAGTCGATGCACCACTGCCGGATCACCTCGGCGTTGGCGGGATCGGGGTCGATTCCCGCGATCACGCCGGACCAGACGGCGTCGCGGTAGGCCCAGGCGGTGTCGTCGGCACCCACCCGGTGGGCCGCCGCGTCGACCGGGTACAGGTGCATCGTCGACAGATCGGTGGGGATGCCCTCCCCGTACCGCCGGTGCACGTCGATCGCGGCGTCGGAGATCCCGTCGAAGAAGTCCCCACGCCAGTACCACTGGAGTCCCTTGGGGACCAGATCGTCGAACATGGTCTGCAGGGCGGGATAGGGCATGGGAGTGGTGAAGTGGAAGGCGGGCGGGGCCGGGTCGTTCACCGCGGCCAGCACCTCCTCAAGGCGGTTGGCATCCAGGTCACCTGTGTAGCACCACACCACGGCGCACACCTTCTGCCCATGGATCGGCTCGGGGAACGGCGGCCCGGGAGGCACCACCATCACGGCGAAGAAGCCGCTGAGGTCGTCCGGCGCGGTCGGAAGGAACTCTCGGTACCAGCGCAGCACTTCCCCGGTGCGGTCGATGGGCCACACCGTCACCGCGACCCCGACCGTGTGCACCGGATGCAGCCGGAAGGTAAAGGACGTGACGACGCCGAAGTTCCCGCCGCCACCCCGCAGCGCCCAGAACAAGTCCGGGTAGTCCTTCTCGGACGTGGTGACGAACCTCCCGTCGGCCAGGACGACATCCGCAGCCAGCAGGTTGTCGATGGTGAGCCCGTACTTGCGGGTCAGGTGGCCGTGACCGCCGCCCAGCGTGAGACCGCCCACGCCCGTGGTCGAATTGATCCCCGTCGGCATGGCCAGGCCGAAGCCGTGAGCCGCGTGGTCAGCGTCCCCCAGTTGGCTGCCGCCGCCCAACTGCATGCTGCTCGTTGCCGGATCCACCCGCGCCCAGCGCATGGGCGACAGGTCGAGCGTGATTCCGTCGTCGACCAGGCACAGGCCCGGACCACTGTGGCCGCCGCCGCGCACCGCGAGCGGCACCCCGGTGTCCTGGGCGAAGGCGATCGTGGCCTGGACGTCCGCGGCGTCGACGCACTGGGCGATGGCCGCAGGACGCCGGTCGACCATGGCGTTGTAGATGCTGCGGGATTCGTCGTAGCCGGGATCCTGTGGGGCGAGGACACGTCCTCGCAGTCTCTCGCGGAGGCTGTCGAGGGCGCTTCCGCTGATACCACCCATGCCTGAACACCCTTCTCGGCAGGTCGGAGACAGTCGCGGAGGGATGAGGACGAGCGCCACCGACGGCCCGGGGCGTACGCCCGGTGCGTGCGTTCGTCGCGCTTCGATTCGATGTCCGCGAGGCGGAGACGTGGCCACTAATATCAGTCTCCTCCAGTGGTCATACATCGCAATTTGGACAATCGGTCCATCCTGGCTCTGTTGCTGACCGGCGTCGGGGTGACGGTGACGGTGGTCGGCGTCTTGGTCGCGCGTGGCTGATGAGCCGTGTGGTCCTCGGACGGTTCGTGCACCATGACGTGGTATCGGTGGCAGACGGCGTAGCCGACGCCGTCACGGCGCGCCTGGCTGGGCGCACGCACCTGATCTCCGGGGGCCCGGAGTCTGGTTCACCCCCGAGAGACCGCACGGGCCGCCGCGCGGGGCGGAAGTTGCGAGGGCCGCAATTCGACGAATCCCCCGACGGGCAGCGGCTGCAGGACATCCACGCCACAGCACAAGCCGAGAAGGCCGCGCCGCCGAGAACGCTAAGGGCACCGCAACGATGCCGGACGCGCAGGGGGCGAGCTGCGTCGGCAACGGGAACAGCTCGTAAGCGCTGCGCCGTCGCCTTCGACGCCGACTCGGAAGCGCGTGCGCAGGCCTCTGTTGGAAACCGTGGCGCCATTTCACTCTCCGTGGCGCTTGATCACAGTCCCCGGCGAGGATCTATGCGCGCTCGGGCTCCGCGAGGGCGACCGCGTCATCCGTAGCGTGAGGATTGCCCGCTCCGAGGCGGACGGCAGTGCTCTGGAGGTCACGCGTATGCGAAACGCTCGGGGGCCACCGCTCTGCCAGCGCCCACCCGCCTCGTCTCAGCCGCGTGTCAGGCCCCTGTCAGCGCCGTGTCAGCGCCGGCTCCGCGTTCGCCCGCCGCTGTCAGCGGTGTGTGCGGGGCGTATCAGGGCCGCGCGGCACGGTGGTTGTCGTCCGCCACGAGACCCACCATCGGGAGCTGCCATGACCCGCTACGCGATCGAAGCCGAAGGCCTTGTCAAGCGCTACGGCCAGACCACCGCCCTGGACGGCATCGACCTTGTCGCCCGTGAGGGTGCTGTGCTGGCTCTGCTGGGGCCGAACGGCGCCGGCAAGACGACGACCGTGCGGATGCTCGCCACGCTCATCACGCCGGACGCGGGGCGCGCGGCGATCGGCGGGCACGACATCGTGCGCGACGCCGTACAGGTGCGGCGGCTGATCGGGCTGACCGGGCAGTACGCCTCGGTCGACGAGGAGATGACCGGTTTCGAGAACCTCGTCCTGCTCGGCCGGCTGCTCGACTTCTCCCGGTCCGACGCCCGCGCCCGGGCCCGTGAGCTGCTGGAACGCTTCCACCTGACGGAGGCGGCGCACCGCCCGCCCGGCACCTATTCCGGCGGCATGCGGCGCCGCCTCGACCTCGCGGCCAGCCTCGTCGGCCGGCCCCGTTTCCTCTACCTCGACGAGCCGACCACCGGGCTCGACCCGCGCAGCCGCGGCGACGTGTGGGACCTCGTCCGGGGCCTGGTCGCCGACGAGGGGGTCACCGTCCTGCTCACCACGCAGTATCTGGACGAGGCGGACCAGCTCGCGCACGACATCGCCGTCATCGACCAGGGCCGGGTGATCGCGAACGGCACCGCGGACGCGCTCAAGGCGCAGATCGGCGGCCAGAGCCTGGAGATCCGTCCGGCGGATCCCGCGCGTGTGGACGACACGGTCGCGATTGTGGCCGAGCTGACCGGTCTCACGCCCGACAGGGACAGCCGTCCCGGTGTGGTGACGGTGTCCGTGCACGACCCGGACCTGCTGCCGTACGTCGTTCGCCGCCTGGACGAGGCGGGGATTCGGGCGACCGAACTCGCGTTGCGCCTGCCCAGCCTCGACGAGGTGTTCCTGGAGCTGACCGGACGTCAGCCCGCGGAGAATTCCGGGCCGCGAGCCGCCTGAGCCGCCCGGCCGCGGTTCGCCGCACGCCTTTGTGACGTTCCGTCCTTCCGCACCGTGACCCCGCCTACAGGAGTGACCCCATGACCACCGCCGTGGCCAAGCCCGCTTCCGCCCAGACCCCGTCCGACCACCGCACCCCGACGCCCGAAGTCCCGGTCGCTGCACGTCCGTTCGCGATAGTCCGCCATTCCCTGACGCTCACCTGGCGCAATCTGATCAAACTCAAGCACCAGCCCGAGCAGTTGATCGACCTCACCTTGCAACCGATCTTGTTCATCGTGATGTTCGTCTACCTCTTCGGCGGCGCGATCGAAGGCAGCACCGACGACTACCTTCAGTTCGTGTTGCCCGGAATCCTGGTCCAGACTGTGGTGTTCGCGTCGCTCGGCACCGGCGTCGCCCTGTGCGAGGACATCTCGAAAGGCGTCTTCGACCGCTTCCGCTCGCTTCCCATCTCGCGGTTCGCGCCCTTGGCCGGCGCCGCGCTCGGCGACGTGTGCCGGTACGTCGTCTCCATCGCGATCGTGTTCGGCTTCGGCTCGGCGATCGGATTCCGCGTCCAGACCGACGTGTTCTCCGTCCTCGCCGCGATCGGCCTGGTCCTGGTCTTCGCGTTCGCCATGTCGTGGATCTTCGTGGTGCTCGGCGTGACGATGAAGAACCCGCGCAGCGTGCAGGGCACCGCGATGCTCATCGGCTTCCCGCTGACGTTCGGCGCCAACATCTTCGCCCGCACCGAGACCATGCCCGGCTGGCTCCAGGCCTGGGTCGACGTGAACCCGGTCAGCCATCTCACCTCCGCCGTACGCACGTTGCTGGTCGACGGCGGATCGGCGGGCGGGGACGCCGCCGCCACGCTGCTGTGGGCGGCCGGCATCTTCGCGGTGTTCGCGCCGTTCGCGGTCAACCGCTACGCGAACAAGACCTGACCGTCTGGGGGTTGTCCGGCGGGCCGGCGTGGAATCCCACGCCGGCCCGCCGACGCACGTCGCCTGACGGTGCGTCAGCTTCGCTTCATCAGCTCTACGGCCGCCTGCTGGGACAATGCCGCGCCCCGGGCGAAGGCCTTGTCGTACTCCTCCTGCGACAACGCGGCCCGTACCTNCCCCCCCCCCCCCCCCCCCCCCCCCCGACGCACGTCGCCTGACGGTGCGTCAGCTTCGCTTCATCAGCTCTACGGCCGCCTGCTGGGACAATGCCGCGCCCCGGGCGAAGGCCTTGTCGTACTCCTCCTGCGACAACGCGGCCCGTACCTCGTTCGTCACGCGCTCGGCGTCCAGGCTGGCCAGGTCCCGGTGTCCGCGCACCGCGACCGACGCGCCGAGCAGTTCGGCTGCTCGCACCGGAGCGCCGTCGTGGAACGCGTACCACGCCAGGCCCTCGCCGACGGTCGCGACGATCGGCATGTCCCGGCCGTCGAGGGCGGCGGCCAGCGCCGCGTCCAGCGCGAGACGGGCCTTGCCGCGCTCCGCCGGGAGATCCGCGAAGTAGGCGAGGCTCACCTGGAGGCACGCCACCATCTGGAACGGCACCGACCGCGTCCTCGGCAGCTCCTCCTCGGCTCGCGCATAGTGCAGCCGGGCCTCGTCGCGGTCCCCGAGGATTCGGGCCATGTCGCCCGCCCACGCGTACGCCAGCACAAGGCCGCCGGCGGTCTCGCCCTCCTCGGCCACCTCCAGTGCCTTGTTCATGTCGGCCCGCGCACCCGCCTCGTCGCCCATGCGCAGGCGGAGCGTCCCGCGCCGGGACAACAGCAGCGGAACGTCTTCGACCGCGCCGAGCCGGCCGATGAGTTCGAGGCATTCGTCGAGGGCGGCAAGCGCTTCCTGGAACCTCCCGGTGAAGCGATAGACCTCCGACAGGCCGCCGGCGGCGGAGGAACGGCCCCAGCGGTCGCCGAGTTCGAGGAACCGGGCCCGAGCCTGCGCGAGTCTGCGCACTCCGTCCTCGCCGCGTCCGATGTTGATCGCGAGATGACCTCCCATGAGGTCGGCGACCGCGCGGATCCAGGGCTCGCCGTGCTCCGCGACCGTGTCGATCTCCTCCGTTGTCCCCCGGGTGAAGTCGCGCAGCCCGGCGGACATCACCCGGACCAAGTCCAGAAGCGGGTTCAGCGGGTTCCCCGGGAGGTGGCGGAGTGCCCAGCGGCCTCGCATCAGCCAGCGCAGCCCCTCGGACTCCTCGCCCGAACTCACCAGCGTGATACCGAGGAACCACATGGCCAGGACCCGCGGTTCGGGGTCGGGGTCGGGGGCCTCCACGGGAAGCGCCAGCGCGTCGCGGAGCCAAGCCGCGGCTTCGCGGTGGTAGCCGCGCACCGCCCAGTACCAACCCATGAGAGCCACGAGCCGCACCGCGGAAGGCGCGTCGCGGTTGTCGATCGCGAAGCGCAGCGCGACGGCGATGTTGTCGTGTTCCTCGGAGATGGCCGCGAAGCCGTCAAGCTGTTCCCCGGTGCGCAGCATCGGGTTGGTGCGTTCGAGGAGTTCGAAGCACCACTCCAGGTGGCGGCGGGCAACTCCGGCGTCCGCGCCCGTGTCGTCCCGGCGTTCGGCGGCGAAGGCCGCGATGGTCTCCAGCATGCGGTAGCGCGGTTCGCCGGTGCCGAACATGTCCACGAGCGATTTGTCCACGAGCCCCGACAGCAGGTCCAACACGTCGTCTCTGTCGACGAGTTCGCCGCCGGGATCGGCGAGGACGGTCTCCGCGGCATCCAGCGTCGCACCGCCCGCGAACACCGAAAGCCTGCGCAGCAAAGCCTGTTCGCGCGGCTCAAGGAGGTCCCAGCTCCACTCCACGACCGCGCGCAGTGTCTGGTGCCGAGGCATCGCCGTACGGCTGCCGGCGGTCAACAGGCGGAAACGGTCGTCGAGGCGCCGGGCGATCTGCGTCGGGGTGAGCGACCGCGTTCGGGCGGCGGCGAGTTCGATCGCCAGCGGCATGCCGTCGAGGCGGCGGCAGATCTCGGTGACGGCGCCGATGTTCGCCGCGTCGATGACGAGGCTGGGCCGTACCGCGCGGGCCCGATCGGCGAACAGCCGTACAGCGGGCGACTCCAGCGCGGCGGCGACATCGCCGCTGTCGGACGGCAGCGACAACGGTCCCAGGGGATAGAGGAGTTCGCCGTCGATACCGAGAGGTTCCCGGGTCGAGGTGAGGACGCGCAGCGCGGGCGCCTCGGTGAGCAGAACGTCAGCAACCGCGGCGGCGGACGCGACGAGGTGTTCGCAGTTGTCGAGGATCAGCAGCGTGGGCCGTCGCCCGGCGAGGATTTCGGCGACGCGGTCGAGCGCGTCGCGACCGGGGGTTCCGCCGACCTGGGTCTCGACCATGCCGACCGTGATGACTCCGACGTCGCGGCGGCCGAGTGCGGCGAGCACGGCTTGCGGGATGTCGGCGGGGTCGTGCACGGAGGCGAGCTCGACGAACCACACACCGCCCGGGAAATCCGGCAGGAGCCGGGCGCCGGTCTCGACGGTGAGTCGGGTCTTGCCCGCGCCGCCCGGTCCGACGACCGAGACCAGGCGCGCCTGCCGCAGCATGTCGGCGAGCCGCCCCCTGTCGGAGTCGCGGCCGACGAAGCTGGTGAGGCGGGCGGTGAGGTTGGTGGCGGCCGGGGGCGGAGAGGCCGGCGCCTCGTCGGCTGCGGTCGCCGGGGCGCCTGCGGGGTTGCCGGTGTCGGTGGCGCCGGTGAGCGCGGTGCCGGCGGCGGATGAGTCCCGCCGGTCGGGCGGTGGCATGTGCGCGTCGGAGGCGGCTGGGTTTCCGGGGGCGGCAGCCGCCTGGTCCGGGCGTACGCTCCGCTCCCCCCGCAGGACGGCGAGGTATGCGGCGTCGAGTTCCGGCGACGGGTCGATCCCCAGCTCGTCGGCCAGGTGACCCCGCACCGCCCGGTAGACCGCGAGCGCGTCGGCGCGGCGGCCGACGGCGTCGAGCGCGGCCATCAACAGCGCGTGCAGGCGTTCGCGCAGCGGGTGTTCGGTCGCGAGCTCTTCGAGTTCCGGTACGACGTCGGGGGCCCGACCGAGGCGCAGCCGCGCGTCCGCGCGGTCTTCGATCGCGGTGAGGCGCAGCTCTTCGAGGCGCGTGGCGGGGCCGACGGCGAAGGACGCGGCCGGGGCGTCGGCGAGTGCGGCGCCGCGCCACAGCCCGAGGGCCTCGGTGAGAGCGCTCTCGGCGGCTGCCGGGTCTCCCTCGGCGAGGAGCCGCCGTCCCCGTGCGACCACGCGTTCGAACTGGTGTGCGTCGACGGCGCCGGGGTCGAGGGCGAGGGTGTAGCCGGCGGGGCCGGAGGTGACCGCCTCGGCACCGAGCATGCGGCGCAGGCGCGAGACCAGCGATTGAAGGGCATTGGCCGCGCCTGCCGGCCCGTCCCGCTCCCAGACCGCGTCGACCAGGCTTTCGGTCGGGACCGGCCGGCCGGCGTCGAGCGCGAGACGGGTCAACAGCAGGCGCAGGCGAGCGCCGGAGACCGTGACGGCTTCCCCTTCGTCGTCCCGCACGAGCAACGGGCCCAACACCGAGACATGCACACCCCCACTCTCCCAGGTGACACGGAGGACCGTGTCCGAGGGACCGCGCCGACGCCCATGCCCGCGCCCGAAGACCTTCGGCTGTCGTCGCCCCGGACGGGTCGTTGTCGCCGTGCCCGGTGGGCGGGCGACGTTTCGGCGCGTGCGCGCGGGGGTCGCCGCTTGGGGTGCGGGCCCGCTCTCCCGTGCGACTCGGCGGGCCGTTTCAGGAACCGGCGAGCACTAAAACGATCATCACCGAAATTCACACTTTCGGGGAAAGGCCATCACGCTTACGAGTGAATTCTGATCGACGGAAACTCAGCCGACCGGCCCCTCGGCACGCGTCTCGCCAAGGAATACGCACCACGCCGCGGAAGCCACCGCGAGCACCGGGCCGGGAAGGCGCTTGGAATCGCGGACGCGGATGCATGCGGGTGCCCCGGCGGCTTCCACACAGTTGTTGGCGCCACCGCTGTACGTGCTGCGGTGCCACGGCAGACCCGGTTGATCTGCGGTGACGTCGTCCGCATCGGACTCGGTGCGGAGTACTGGATCGTGCTGTGCGTTGCTCAAGACAATTCCTTTGCGGCGTGCTCGATCAAGGACGAGGAGTCCCCGTAGGAAAGCGCGGAGGCGCGGATGTCGTCGAACATCCGCTGGTAGACCCGGACCTGGTCGGGCTCTTCGAGATAGAGGCTACTCATGCGCGTGTCGACGACCACGACGTCCAGATCCGACAGCGCGGGGAAATCGATGATGGCGAAAGCCCCTTCGATGGCGGGGTGCGCGCCGCACGTGAACGGCAGTACCTGAATACGGATGTTCGGCCGCTGCGACGCCTCGGCGAGGTACGCCAATTGCGCGCGCATGCTTTCCCGCCCGCCGACGACCTGGCGCAACACGGCTTCGCCGAGCACCAGCGTGAGCTGGAACGCCGGTTCGCCGTCCGGGCCGGTGCGGTCGAGGATCGCCTGGCGTTCGGCGCGCACCCGCACGAGAGTGTCGACCTCGTCGGGCGAAAGGTCACCGCGCACCGACGAGATGACCGCACGGGCGTAGTCGGGCGTCTGCAACAGCCCCGGCACCAGAGAGAGTTCGAAGCCGCGCATGCCGGCGGCGTCGGCCTCCAGGCTGAGGAGCTCGGTGTACGACGGTGGCAGCACCGACGAGTAACTGCGCCACCAGCCACGCTTTTTCGCCTCCCGGGCAAGCGTGAGCAGCGCTTCGCGCTCGGTCTCGTCGCCGACGCCGTACAGGTCGAGCAGGATGCGCAGGTCGACCGGCCGGACTCCGCTGCGGCCCAATTCGATGCGGCTGACCTTGGAGTCCGAGCATTCGAGGCGCAGCGCGACGTCCTCCAGGCTGAGCCCGCACATCTCGCGGAGCCTGCGGAGTTCGGTGCCGAGCCGGCGCTGGCGGACAGTGGGGTTGGGGGCTAAGGCCACGGTGCGCCTCCGAGGTGATCCGAGGATGGAACCGGACGGGAATCCGGCTGAGCCGACTGGATTTCGCGGCCGGGATGGGGGGACAGTGTGCACCACGATGACGCGCTTCGTGGCCACATTGAGAAAAGAACAGCCAATCCAAGAATGGGAGTTGCAGGCTCAGTGGTGTCAGGGCACGCTGAATCCCCGATCTGACTCACCGCCGTCAACAGGTCGCGCTCGGTCGCGGTTTTCCGACCGTCCGACCCGTTTTCGGCGCACGCCCTGCGCGTCCCTTCGGAGGATGACCATGCCGGTGATGGCGGAAGACGTCCGTCACTTCAGCGTTGAACTCGCGGCGTCGGACCGGGGCGTCCGGCTCACCCGCAGAGAGGCCGAACGCGTCCTCCACGAGTGGGGTATGCACGAACTCGCCGACACCACAGCGCTGTTGCTGAGCGAACTGCTCACCAACGTCCTGCTCCACGTCGGGCCGGGGGCCTGGCATTTATTGACGCTGCGCCACCACGGGCCGTACCTGCGCGTCGAAGTCCGGGACGCCTGCACCCGATTGCCGATCAAGCACGGCGGCGACGCGGACGACGAATTCGGACGCGGCCTTAAACTCATCGAATGCCTCGCCCACACCTGGGGCGTGGACGCGGAACCGCACGGAAAAACGGTGTGGTTCACTCTCCGCACCGGCTGACGAATTCACCTGATCCGGTGATTTCCCCAGGTGTTTCGAGGCGGCAGGATCACGGTGGCAACGATCTCGCAGGCGAACAGCCTCAGCGGGCACGGCAGATCGCAGACGGGTCATGGGACGGTCCACCCACGGCAGGCGAAATCAGCTGACTCGAACGGGACCTAATCGGATTCCTCCGTGGATACCCCGGCCTTCAGGCCGGGGAGGAAACAGACCCCTGCGGAGCAGGACAAGGCAGCCGAACCGCCTCCGGGCGGTTCGGCTTTCAGCACAGCGAAACGCGAACGCCCGCGTCTCACACGGAAGCTGATAGTCTGTGAGGTATGGGGCAGTTGTCGGTCAAGCGGGCGTTTCGGTACCGCTTTTACCCCACCGGCGAGCAGGCGGCGGAGCTGTCGCGTACGTTCGGCTGTGTCCGTCTCGTCTACAACAAGGCCCTGGAGGAACGCACGCGCGCGTGGTTCGGCGAGCAGCGCCGTGTCTCGTACGTGGAGTCGTCGGCCGCGCTGACGGCGTGGAAGAAGACTGGTGAACTGGCGTTCCTCGGCGAGGTGTCGAGCGTTCCGTTGCAGCAGGCGTTGCGGCACCTCCAGGCGGCGTTCGGCAATTTCTTCGCCCGGCGTGCGAAGTACCCTCGGTTCAAGTCGCGGAAGAGGTCCCGCGCGTCGGCGGAGTACACCCGTTCCGCGTTCACCTGGCGCGGTGGGAAACTCACACTCGCGAAGATGTCCGAACCGCTGGACATCCGCTGGTCGCGTCCCCTGCCCGAAGGGGTGACGCCCACCACCGTGACGGTGTCCCGTGATCCGGCCGGACGCTGGTTCGTGTCGCTGCTGTGCGACGACACCATCGCCCCGGCACCGGCCACCGACAGCGTGGTCGGCATCGACGCGGGCATCACCTCGCTGGTGACGCTCTCCACCGGGGAGGCGATCGCCAACCCGAAGCACGAGCGCCGCGACCGCGCCCGCCTCGCCAGAGCGCAGCGGGAACTGTCCCGCAAGGCGAAGGGCTCCAACAACCGTGCGAAAGCCCGCGTGAAGGTCGCCCGCGTCCACGCGCGGATCACCGACCGGCGACGGGACTTCCTACACAAGCTGACGACTCGGCTCGTCCATGAGAATCAAGTGGTCGTGATCGAGGACCTGACCGTCCGCAACATGGTCAAGAACCGCCAGCTGGCCCGCGCGATCTCGGACGCGGCGTGGCGGGACATGCGGATGATGCTGGAGTACAAGTGCGCCTGGTACGGGCGCGAACTCGTCGTGGTCGACCGCTGGTTCCCCAGCTCCAGGCTGTGCGGGGCGTGCGGAACCATCCGGGAGAAGCTCCCGCTGAACGTCCGCGAGTGGACGTGCGGATGCGGCGTGGTCCATGACCGCGACGTGAATGCCGCGAACAACATTCTGGCCGCCGGGCTGGCGGTTGCCGCCTGTGGAGACGGTGTGAGACCTCAACGGGAGTCCTCCCGGACGGGGCGGTCGTCGGTGAAGCAGGAAAGGTCCCGACCGCCGCGCTGACGCGCGGTGGCTCGGCCGCGAGGCCGAGGGGACTCCCCCTCGTTTACGAGGGGGAGGAAGTCAAGATCCCACGCAAGACGCGGGCGCGAGGCGGGCGGGCGTCGCGTGCCGGCGCAGTGTCGACGGCATCGGCCATCCGCGCGGTCGACGACCGCGTCCGCGACGCTCCCGAACCGGCCGGGCAACGAACCGGCGCCGCCGCACTCGGCAAGTGACGCGGCGGGCCGACCGACGGGCCCTCGACAGGTCCCCGGAACCGCAGCGACCCTGGACACCGTCACACCGTCACACCGTCACACCGGCAACACCGCGTCCGAGCGGCACTCCTCCGCGAAAGCGATCACCCGCAGGTGATACGCCCTCGCGGCGTGGTGCAGGCTGATGTTGTGCCCCACCCCGGGATGGGTGTGCAACTCCACGCGCGGTGCCTGCGCGAGCAGTTGCCCGACCTCGGGCAGCGTCTCGGGACCGGCCGCGTTGGACGCCTCGAACTCGGCGGCCGTCCAGTGCACCGGCACCCGCACCTTGCCCATCGTGCCGGGCAGCGTGAGCGGCGCGTCCCTCGCGTCGATGAACTCCGCGATGGGAATCCGCGCGAGGATGCGCCCTTCGCGCGTGCGCAGCGCCGGGTCGTACGACCCCACAGGCCCGAAGTACGTCTCGAATGCCGTGCTCGGTCCGCGCAGCGGCGGCGCGTGCTCGACGTCCTCCGACACCCCGGCCATCGCCTGCGCCTTTCCCGGCGTGTAGCGCAGCGGCACACCGCCCACCGCGGCGCCGAACAGCCCGAGGCCTTCCTCGCGCCCGCCCATGCGCAGCGCGAGGATGCCGCCCATCGAATGGCCCGCGAGGAAGACCCCGGGCCCGAAGTCGTCCCCGAGCAGCCCGGGCAGCATGGCGATGAGCCGGAACACCAGGTCGGCCTGGTGGTCGAGGTCCTGGACCTCGCGCGCGAGACCGGCGGAGGCGCCGTACCCGGGCCGGTCGATCGCGAGCACCGACCAGCCGAGCGACGCGCCGAGCAGGAGCAGCGACGTGTCGGCGGCGCTGTCGCGGTGCCAGTACGCCGCGCGCGAGCCGCCGCCGTGCAGGGCCAGGATCGTGCCGCGACCGGGCGAGCGGACCGGCCGCGCGAGCAGCCCGGAGATCGGTACGCCCGCGACGTCGTGGCACACCGGCTCCACGGACGGGAGGGCGGGGGCGGACACGGGACCCCACACCGGATCGGCCGAGCCGGGCGGTTCCCCGGCTTCACGTCCGACTTCGTGGTCGACGCCGCGCCCGACGTGGCGCTCGGCTTGCTGCTCGGCCGACGCGGCTGTCTTCGCCGACTGCGCCGGCCCGACGTTGTGGCGCATGTGGGCGTCCGACCTCCCGGGATCCGTCCCCTGATGACACCACACACGTCCCGAGGCCCGTCATGACGCAGTTCACACGCCGACACCCCGCGCTGCCCCGGCCGTGGTCGCGACAGGTGGCCGAGCCCGTTGAAACCGACGGCAAGGCGTCCCTAATGTGATCTCAGGTCGGGGCCAACTGCGGGGATCCGCACGGGCTTTCCCGTGTGAACCGCAGGTGCGCCTCCCGACGCCCACGACGATAAGGACGCCCGGCATGACCGCAGACCTGGTGATCACCGGTGGGACCGTCGTCGACGGGTCGGGCTCGGCGCCGTACCCCGCCGACGTCGCCGTCACGGGGGGCCGCATCTCCGCCATCGGCGACCGCCTCCCAGGCCGCCACACGCTCGACGCGTCCGGCCACGTGGTGACCCCGGGCTTCATCGACATCCACACCCACTACGACGCCCAGGTGTTCTGGGATCCGGCGATGACCCCCTCCTGCTTCCACGGCGTCACCACCGTCGTGGCCGGCAACTGCGGCTTCTCGCTTGCCCCGACGCGCCCCGAGCACCGCGACGCCGTGGCGCGCACGCTGGAGAACGTCGAGGACATGGACGTCGCCACGCTGACCGCCGGAATCCCTTGGGACTTCGACGACTTCCCGAGCTACCTCGACTCCGTCGAGCGGCGCGGCGTCGGCCTCAACTTCGCGGCGTACGTCGGCCACACCGCGCTTCGGCTCCACACCATGGGCCTGGACGCGTACGAACGCGCCGCCGACGCGAAGGAATCGGCGGCCATGGCGGATGTGCTGCGCGACTCCCTGCGCGCGGGCGCGGCCGGCTTCGCGACCAGCTTCCTGCCGACTCACCGCGGCATCGACGGCAAACCCGTGCCGTCGCGCCTCGCGGACCGCGCGGAGATCGACGCGCTGCTCGCGGTGGTCCGCGAAGAACGGCGCGGCGTGGTCGCGTTCGCCCCGGGCGGACTGGTGCCGGCGGCCGACCTGTACGACCTCCAGCCGTCCGTCGGCGTGCCGTTCACCTTCACCGCGCTCCTGACCACGCCGTCGCGCGCACACGAACACCTCCTCGAAGTCCACCGCGCGGGCTGGGCGAAGGGCGCGCAGGTGTGGCCGCAGGTGACTCCTCGGCCGGTCACGTTCTCCTTCTCCCTCGCCGACCCGTTCGCGCTCAACGCCAATCCGGTGTTCGGCGGGCTGATGGCGGGCGGGCCGGACGAACGGCGTGCCGCGTACGCCGACCCCGCGTTCCGCGAGAAGGCCCGGGCGGCCTGGCAGGCGGAGGGGGCGGCTCTCGTGCCGCGGTGGGAGACGTACACGATCGACGAGTCCGCCGCGCACCCCGAGTTCGTCGGCCGCAGGCTCACCGACGCCGCCGCCGAAATGGGGGCGGGGGACCCGTTGGACGCCCTGCTCGACCTCGCCCTCGACGACGCCGAACTGACCCTCCGGGTGCGGTGCGTCATCGCCAACGACGACACCGACGCCCTCCTCGGCATCCTCACGGAGGAGCACTGCACGCTCGGGCTCTCCGACGCGGGCGCGCACGTGGGCCAACTGTGCGACGCGCCGCAGGCCACCGACTTCCTGGGCGCGTGGGTGCGCGAGCGCTCGCTGATGCCGATCGAAACCGCCGTACGCAGGCTCACCGGCGTGCAGGCCGACCTCCTCGGCCTCACCGACCGCGGCTATCTGCGCCCCGGCAACTGGGCCGACATCGTCGTCTTCGACCCGGCCACCATCTCGCCCGGCCCGACACGCCGCATCCGCGACTTCCCCGCGGGCGGCGAACGCCTCACCGCGGACCGCCCCACCGGCATCCGCCACATCCTGGTCAACGGCACACCCACGCGTATCGACGGCGTCCACGCGCCCGATGCGGCCCTGCCGGGCCACGTGCTCCGCGTGCCGAGGCGGCCCACAGGGGCTTGACCCGCCGGCCGGGTCAGGCGCACATCCATGGCCGCGCGTCTGTCCACCTGGCGCGGCGTTCCACCGAAACGATCAACCGTGGGGTATGACTGGCGTTTTGCCGACTCAGAGAAATCCACGGATCACACGTGCGGCGCAGTGATGCCAAAAAGCTTGTCGGTGACGCATGGTCGACGAGCGATTACCGAACAGCCTGGGAAACCCGCATCATGCGGCGTCGCGTCTTCCTCTACAAGACCGGGATCGCCGCCCTGCGGACACTCAACAAAATGGGCCGCGGCCCGCGCCCGTCGCTCTCCGTGATCCATCCGGAACGCGTCGCACCGTACGGTCGAAAAGTTCGGCTCGCGAAACTCGAAACGATGACGGGACCGCAGACCTCCGCTCCGGTCACGGGGCGGGAGCTGTACGAACGCACCAGCTTCGCGTCCCGCCTGGCCCGCACGATCTCCGCCGACGAGTGGCCGCAGATCATCGAGGAGTACGAGCGCCGCAAAGCCGGATCAGCCCCCCGATACCACTACGTCGGCCACCGCCCGCTGAACACCGCATCGCATGAACTCATGGACAAGTCCTGGGTGAAAGGCGAAATTCCCAGCGCGCAGTACCGCACCTGGATCGGCGAGGTGAAACACCACGACCACGGCGCGCTCTACAGCAGGTTCTTCACCCACGGCGGTGCCCGCGATTATGTCGGCGCCGAGGCGAACCCCGGATTCCGCAAGGCCCGGGTCAAGTTCGACGTCGCATGGAAGTCCGAGGCTTCCCTCGCCCAGGAAAAGCAGGTCCTGCGCAGGGCACGAATTCTCCGGGCCCGGCAGCTGCTCAAATTCGCCCGACAGGAGTTCGCCCACGCGACCGGCGGGCGGACGAATGCCCCCGCCCCCAAAACCCAAACCCCTTCCGATGGTTGGCCGCAGCGCGACCCCTACACCCCCGAAGTGGTCGCTGCGGTGGCCGACTTCGTCAAACCCACGGAACTCCGCAGCGCCGCGGCCCGGCGGGAATCGGCCCCGGCGACCACGCTCTCGGCGGCCACCGCGGTCGCTGCGACGGCGGCATGCGGAATCACCCGAGTCGTCGTCCCCACCACCTTCGCACCCACCAGGTCCCCGCACCGCCCACCCGCCCGACTCGGCAGCCAGGCACTCTCGGCAGCCCGGACAGCCCGCACGAGGGGGCACCCTGCCGTCCGAGCTCGCCGGCTCGCGGCGGAGAAGCAGCTGTGACCGACGCGAGGGCGGCCCGGTCGGGAGCGCGAGAGGACCCTCCCGGGCCGGGTCCGGTACAGTAAGCGTGCTCGCGAACCTGTGTAGTTCGCTTTGAAGGGCGCCCTTGGCCGGGCGCCCTTCAGTTTTTGCGCGGTCAGTCGTGCAGGAGCTCCCACGCGTCGCCGATGATCCGGCGGAGGTCGGGCAGGTCGGGTTTCCAGCCGAGGATGGTCCGGGCGCGGTCGGCGGAGGCGACGAGGACGGCCGGGTCGCCTGCACGGCGCGGGGCCTCGGTGGCCGGAATCGGATGGCCGGTGACGCGCCGCGCGGTGTCGATCACGTCGCGGACGGAGAAGCCGACGCCGTTGCCGAGGTTGCAGATCTCGTGGTGGCCGGGCATCGCCGCGTCGAGCGCGAGCAGGTGGGCGCGGGCCAGGTCGGCGACGTGGATGTAGTCGCGGACACATGTGCCGTCGGGGGTCGGCCAGTCGGTCCCGTACACGGCGATGTGCTCGCGGCGCCCCTGCGCGACCTGGAGGACGAGCGGGATGAGGTGCGTCTCGCGCGTGTGGCGTTCGCCGAGGCCGGCGTGGGCGCCCGCGACGTTGAAGTAGCGCAGCGAGACGGCGGCGAGGCCGTACGCGTGGGCGTACGACGTCAGCAGGTGGTCGACGGCGAGTTTGCTCGCGCCGTACGGATTGGTGGGGCGAGTTTCGGCCACTTCCAAAATGGGCGTGGTGACGGGGTCTCCGTAGACCGCCGCCGTCGAGGAGAAAACAAAGCGCGGCACGCCGTGCTCGCGGGCCGCGTCGGCGAGAGCGAGGGTGCCCGCGACGTTGGTGCGCCAGTAGGGGGCTGGGTCGGCGACGGAGTCCCCGACGAGAGATCGGGCGGCGAAGTGGAGGACGCCGTCGAAGCGTCGGGCGCCGAGCACGCGTCCGGCGTCGGTCACGTCGGCTTCGACGAAGTCCGCTTCGGGAGGGACGGCGTCGCGGTGGCCGGTGGAGAGATCGTCGAGGACCGTGACCTCGTGGCCGGCCTCCTGCAGCACAGCCGTGGTCACCGAACCGATGTATCCGGCACCGCCGGTCACGAGCAGTCGCATCAAGGGGCCTCCGTCGTCGTACGGGTGGGGCGTGTCCAGCATGGGCGACCGGTGTGAGAGCGCGCTGAGAAAAGCCGTGGTGTCGGCCGCGGTTACGCCGACGGCGGGCGAGTTTCGCCCCGGAATTCGGGCGGCCCGAAGGCATTTCGTGGGGTCGGCCGTACGAATTCCCGATTGCGACGAGGTGTTCGTCGCGGCGGGTTTGTGAACCGGCGACAAACGCCCGGTTGTGCATGAACACGATCGAACCGACCTGCCGGGAAAGGCTCCCGGCCGTCGGCGAACCCCGCTCCGGCGGGCGGCTCCCCCTTCGGTCACGAGTGCATCACGCGGGGGAGCAGACGGCGTCCGATGCCTTGACAGGGCCTTCGGATGCCGCCAATCTCCTGAGGTGTGAGAGCGCTCTCACAGAGGTCCCGGGAGCGCTTGCCACGGTGCTCCGCCCTGCCCGCACGTCCGGGGCACCGATTCACCCGCACACGCTTCGACCTGCACTTTCGCATGCCCGCAGCACTGCGGAACAGCACGCCCGCACCACGCACGGCACCACGCAGGGCACCACCGCACGCACCGCAGCACGCACCGCAGCACCAGCAGACGAGCACCGCCGCAACATTCGCACCTCAGCACCTCAGCACCTCAGCACCTCCAGCACCTCAAGCACCTCCAGCACGGCCAGCAGTCCGGCACGCGCACCCCGCGCTGCGCCGTGAACCCCCGCACGCCCGAACTCGCCCCGCCCGTCTCCAGGAGGTCCCTCCATGCGTTTGCCCTCCGGCCGGTCCAGAGCGCTCGCCGCCCTGTGCGCCGCCGTCCTCGCCGGCTCCGTCCTCGCCGGCTGCGGCTCCGATGACGACGACTCGTCCGGGGGCGGCTCCTCGGACGGCAAGATCACGCTCTCTGTCGGCCTGTTCGGGTCGTTCGGCTTCGAGGAAGCCGGCCTCTACGAGGAGTACGAGAGGCTCCACCCGAACATCGACATCAAGCAAAACTCCACGCAGAAGGAGGAGGTCTACTGGCCCGCCCTCCAGACGCGGCTCGGCGGCGGGGGCGACCTCGACGACATCCAGGGCATCGAGGTCGGCCGCATCCGCGACGTCGTGCAGAACCAGGCCGACAAGTGGGTCGACCTGAACACCCTGGGCGCGAACACGCAGACCGGGGAATACCTGGAGTGGAAGTCCAAGGCCGCCACCACCACGGACGGCAGGGTCCTCGGCCTCGGCACCGACATCGGCCCGATGGCGATCTGCTACCGCACCGACCTGTTCCAGCAGGCCGGACTCCCCACCTCGCGCGACCAGTTGGCCCAGGAGTGGTCGACGTGGGAGGGGTACCTCGACGTCGGACGCCGGTTCGCGGCCAAGGCGCCGAACGGCACGGCGTACATGGACAGCGTGACCGGCATGTACAACGCCATGATCGGCCAGCAGCAGACCTTCTACTACGACGCGGCCGGCAAGCTGATCTACGACACCAACCCGGCCGTCAGGAACGCGTTCGACCTCGCCGCGAAGGCCGCGCAGGACAAGCTCAGCGCGAAGCTCGTGCAGTTCCAGACCGACTGGGACCAGGCGTTCTCGAAGGGCGGCTTCGCGACGGTCTCGTGCCCGTCGTGGATGATCGGCTACATCAAGGAGAAGGCCGGCGACGAGGCGTCGGGCAAGTGGGACGTGGCCGCCGCGCCGGGTGCGACCGGCAACTGGGGCGGTTCGTACCTCGCGATCCCCAAGGGTGCCAAGCACCCGAAGGAGGCGTACGACCTGCTCCAGTGGCTGACGGCGAAGGAACAGCAGGTGAAGCTGTTCGAGAAGCGCGGCTCGTTCCCCTCGCGGACGACGGCCATATCCCAGGTCGCCGGCACGACCGACCCGTACTTCAACAACGCGCCGATCGGCCAAATCTTCAGCCAGGCCGCGCAAACCATGCCCGTGCAGACGCTTGGTGTGCGCGACAACGACGTCAAGGTCGCGATCCAGAACGCGCTGAACTCGGTCGAGGCACAGGGGCGTAAGCCCGACGACGCGTGGAACGACGCGAAGTCCTCGGTGAAGGCCGCATTGGGCTGACGCCGACCTGAGGCACCGTCAGGCCGATGAACCCCCAATCGACCTGACTGCCCATCAGGCCGCGTGACGGAACGCGTGCACGCCCGGCATGCTGCCCCCGCCCCCGATACGGGTGCGGCACGCCGCACACGTTCCGTCGCGTCGCGGCCCCGGTCAGGGCACGCCGCTCCCCGACCGCGGACCGCAACCAGCGCCGGGGCCGACCACCGATCCGGTACGTCGGCCCCGGCCCGCTGCGGCACCGCCGCACAGCCGCCACCCGCCCCCGCCCCCGCTCCCCTCGACCGCGAGGACGCCCCCGTATGGCCGTCATGTCCCCCGCCAAGCTGCTGACCCGCCGTCAGCTGTGGCGGCGGCGCGGCACCAAAACCGCGCCGTACGCCTTCATCGCCCCGTTCTTCGTGTTCTTCGCGGCGTTCGGGTTGTTCCCGCTGATCTACACCGGCTACGTCTCGCTCCACAAAGTCCAGCTCCAGAACCCGGACGACATGGCGTGGGTGGGCTTCGACAACTACTCGACGCTCCTCCAGGACGACTTCTTCTGGAACTCTCTGCGCAACACCTTCACCATCGGGATCATCTCCACCGTCCCGCAGCTCTGCCTGGCTCTCGGACTCGCCCACCTGCTCAACTACAAGTTGCGCGGACGCACGTTCTTCCGGGTCGCGATGCTCATGCCGTACGCGACCTCCGTGGCCGCGGCCACGCTGGTGTTCGCGGGCCTCTTCGGCCGCGACTACGGCATGCTCAACTGGTTCCTCGGCCACTTCGGGATCGACCCGATCGACTGGTTCAACGAGAAGTGGCCGTCACAGATCGCCATTTCGACGATCGTGACGTGGCGGTGGACGGGCTACAACGCGCTGATCTACCTCGCCGCGATGCAGGCGATCCCGCACGACCGCTACGAGTCGGCGATGCTCGACGGCGCCAACCGCTGGCAGCAGTTCCGGCACGTGACACTGCCCGGCCTGCGTCCGACGATCATCTTCACCATCATCGTGTCGACCATCGGAGCGCTCCAGATCTTCGGTGAGCCCCTGCTGCTGCAAGGCGGCACGACCGGGATGAACGGCGGTGCGTCGCGGCAGTACCAGACGACGGGCCTGTACATGTACCAGTCGGGCTGGCAGTACTTCTCGCTCGGCAAAGCCGCCGCGATCGCCTGGCTGCTGTTCCTGTTGATCGTGCTCGTGGTCGGCGTCAACGCCCTCATCGCCCGACAGCGCGCCAAAAAGGCGCTCGCCGTGCCCGCGCCCGCTTCCGCCAAGCCTTCGGCCGAGAAGGGATGAACCGCGTGTCGACCGCCACCGCGCCCACCCCCACCGCGGACTCCCCCGCGCCACCCGGCGATTCGCCGCGCCGCAGGCGCCGCCGGCTGCGCCGCCACGACCAGGGCGGTGTCCTGGCGTACGTCATCCTGGTCGTGGCGACGATCGTCTCGGCCTTCCCGTTCTACTGGTCGATCGTCGCCGCGACCCGCTCGGACTCCGAAATCAACTCGGTGCCACCGCCGTTCCTGCCCGGCGGCGGGCTGACGGACAACTTCGAGGCGGCCACCGAGCAGGCGGACATCGGCAAGGCGCTGATCAATTCGACGATCGTGTCGGGAACCGTCGCCCTGGGCACGGTACTTGCCTGCACGCTCGCCGGATTCGCGTTCGCCAAGCTGCGGTTCCGGGGCCGGGGAGCGCTGCTGTCGTTCACCGTCGCGACGATGATGATCCCGCCGCAGCTCGGCGTCATCCCGCTCTACATGATGATGGCCAAGCTCGGCTGGGCGAACCAGCTCCAGGCGGTGATCATGCCGACGCTGGTCACCGCGTTCGGCGTCTTCTTCATGCGGCAGTACCTCTCCGAGGCCCTTCCGGACGAGCTGATCGAAGCCGGACGCGTCGACGGAGCCTCGTACACCCGGATCTTCTTCAGCATCGTGCTGCCGGTCGCCCGCCCCGCGATGGCGGTCCTGGCGCTGCTCACGTTCATGACCACCTGGAACGACTTCTTCTGGCCGATCATCGCGCTGAGCCAGGACAACCCCACGGTGCAGGTCGCCATCAACTCGCTCGGCGGCGGCTACGTCCCCGACCAGTCCGTGATCCTCGCCGGAACGGTCCTCGGCACCCTCCCGGTGCTGCTGGTCTTCGGCCTGCTGGGCCGGCAGATCGTCGGCGGCATCATGCAGGGCGCGGTGAAGGGCTGATCCGACCGCCGGGCCGCCGACCTGCGCCGGAGCCGCCGACGAGCCGCACCGGGCACGACCTGAATCCCCCGTCCGAACACCGCACAGAGAAGGACGACGCGTGCGCACGACCGCCGACGATGCGACATTCCCCGCCCGTGATTCCGCTCCCGCCGAAACCCGCGACTCGACCGACGCCCGCCGGCCGGGTGAGCAGGCCCCCGACACCGACCCCGCGGCCGTGGGCGCCGGCCTGCCGGCGGACTTCCTGTGGGGAGCGGCCACCGCCGCGTACCAGATCGAGGGGGCCGTCGCGGAGGACGGCCGCAGCCCGTCCATCTGGGACACCTTCAGCCACACCCCGGGCCGCGTCCACAACGGCGACACCGGCGACGTGGCCACCGACCACTACCGGCTGTTCCGGACCGATGTCGCGCTGATGCGGCAACTAGGCCTGAACGCCTACCGTTTCTCCGTCGCGTGGGCACGCGTCGTGCCTGAGTCCGGCGGGCCGGTCGAGCCGCGCGGGCTGGCGTTCTACGATCGCCTGGTCGACGAACTCCTCGCGCACGACATCGAACCGGCGCTGACCCTCTACCACTGGGACCTGCCGCAGTACCTCCAGGACGCCGGCGGCTGGACCAACCGCGACACCGCCGGCCGCTTCGCGGAGTACGCGGACGCCGTCGGCCGGGCACTCGGCGACCGAGTCCGCATCTGGACAACACTCAACGAGCCGTGGTGCAGCGCGTTCCTCGGCTACGGCTCCGGCGTCCACGCACCCGGAATCACCGATCCCGCAGCGGCCCTGAGGGCACATCACCACCTCATGCTGGCGCACGGCGAAGGCGTGGCGGCGCTGCGCGCGGCACTGCCGTCGGACCGCCGGATCTCCGTCTCGCTGAACCTCGCCGCGGTTCGCGCCGCGTCCGCCGAAGCGGTCGACGTCGACGCCGCCCGCCGCATCGACGGCCTCGCCAACCGGATCTTCCTCGATCCCCTGCTGCAAGGTGCCTATCCGCCCGATGTGCTGGGGGACACGACACACGTCACCGACTGGTCGTTCGTCCGCGACGGCGACCTCGCGGCGATCTCCCGGCCGTTCGACGAGATGGGCCTCAACTACTACACCCCCACGGTGGTCGCGGGCGGTGCCAGGCCCGGCGACCCGCGCAATGACGGCCACGGGGTGAGCGACCACTCGCCCTGGCCGGCCTGCGACGACATCCGGTTCCTGCACGCCCCCGGGCCGCGCACCGCGATGGACTGGCCCGTCGACGCCACCGGCCTGTACGACATCATCATGCGCGTCCGCTCGGAGGCCCCCGACCTGCCGCTTCTGGTGACCGAGAACGGCGCCGCGTACCCGGACACCGTCGGCCCGGACGGGCGCGTCGCGGACCCCGAGCGGCAGGCGTACATTGCCTCCCACGTGGCGGCGATCGGCCGTGCGGTCGCCGAAGGAGCCCGCGTACGCGGCTACTTCGTGTGGTCGCTGCTGGACAACTTCGAGTGGGCGTACGGCTACGAGAAGCGGTTCGGGATCGTCCGCGTGGACTTCGCGACGGGGAACCGTACCCTCAAGGACAGCGCGCACTGGTACGCATCGGTCATCGCCGCCCACCGCGGCCGACACGGGAACGGGGAGTCGCAGGGTGACTGACGAGACGCCGCCGGGAGGCGACGTGCCGACCTTGGAGACGGTCGCCGCGGTCGCCGGTGTCTCGCGCGCCACCGTCTCCCGGGTGATCAACAACTCGCCCAAGGTCAGCCCGCAGGTCCGCGAGGCTGTCGAGGCGGCGATCGCCTCGACCGGCTACGTGCCCAACCGCGCGGCCCGCACGCTCGTCACCCGGCGGACCGACTCGGTCGCCCTGGTCATCCAGGAGCCGGAGTCACACCTGTTCGGCGACCCGTACCTGACCGGCATCGTGCGCTCGGTGAGCGAGGAACTCTCCGGCACCGACGTGCAGTTGGTGCTCATGATGGTGCGTACGGGCGCCGACCAGCAGCGCCTGGAACGCTACTTGCGCGGCGGCCACGTCGACGGCGCGCTCCTCGTCTCGCTGCACGGCGACGCCGGTCTGCCGAACCGCCTTGTGCAGGCGGGCATTCCGGTCGTCGTCGGAGGCCGCCCCCTGGGCTCCGAAACCGGCATCACCTACGTCGACGCCGACAACATCGGCGGAGCCCGCCTCGCCACCGCCTACCTCCACGACCTCGGCCGCCGGCGCGTCGCGACGATCGCCGGCCCGTCGGACATGTGCGCGGGCATAGACCGTCTCGCCGGCTACCTCGACGCCGTCGAAGGCGAGCCCATCGTCGCGCACGGCGATTTCACGCGCGGTTCCGGCGCCGCCGCGATGCGCGAACTCCTGGACTCCGCACCCGACTTGGACGCCGTCTTCGCCGCATCCGACCTGATGGCCGCGGCGGCCGTGACCGTCCTGCGCGAATCCGGCCGCCGCATCCCCGACGACGTCGCCGTCATCGGCTTCGACGACGTCGAGGCGGCACGCTGGTCCGACCCCCCGCTGACCACCGTCCACCAACCCGTCCACGAACAGGGCCGCCGGATGACGCGCCTCCTCCTCGACCAGGCCATCCCGGGTGTCCCCGCGGAACCGGTGATCCTCCCCACGAACCTGGTCATCCGGGCGTCGACCTGACCCGGCGGCACCGCCGAGAACGGCCGACGGGACTCGGTGTGACCCGAACCCCGCCGGCCGTGTGAGGCGATCAGCCCGTGAAGATCGCGCTGTGGATGTCCACGGGGTTCGCGGAATCGCCGGTGGCGACCCCGTACACGGCGGTGAACGCCGACCGGCCGACGGACACCAGGCCCGAGTAGTCGCCGACCAGGCGTCCCGCGCTGGTCAGCGGGACCTTCCGTGCGTCGAACGGCCCCTCGATGTGCTGCTCACGCCACGATGCGGGCTGGGTGCAGTTGCTCTTGCACGTGACGGCCCAGACGTCGGTCGGCAGCGTCGCGGGGTCCGCGGTGTTGTTGCGGAAGTCGTAGTAGGTGACCGCCACGGTGCCGTTCGGCGACGCGGCGACGACCGGTACGGCCGCCGAGCCCACGGGCGTCTTGTCGATCCGGACCGGGCTGGACCACGTCAAACCGGCGTCCTTGGACTGCGCGTAGTCGATGTGGAAGGTGCCGTCCGCCGCCTGGCTCTGCCACACGGCACTGACCACCCCGGTGCCCGGCCGGGCGGCCAGCAGCGGAAGGGAGGCGTTGCGGATCGGGTCACCCGAGTTGTCCGGGTCGGGGATGCGCACGCCGACCGCGAACGGCGCCGGAACGTTCAACGTCGGCTGCGACCAGGTCGCACCGCCGTCGGTCGAGCGGATGACCTGAGTGGCCGCGGTGGTGTCCGTCTCGTGGTGCATGCCGATCAGCAGCGTGCCGTCCGCGAGGGGCACAAGCTGTGTTCCGATGACCCCGCTGTTGTCGGGGAAGTCGTACACCTTGCTCGTGGTCCACGTGCGCCCGTCGTCGGTCGACTTGGCCAGGTACACCGGCTGCGTCCAGCCCGCGTCCGTGGCGTCGACGCGGTCCCACACCGCGTAGACGACGCCCGGGTGGTACGGGTCGGCGGTCACGACCGGACGGTCGTTGAAGAACTGTGCGTTGTCGTCCCGTGCGAGGGTGGCCGGCGCGTCCCAGGTCCGGCCGCCGTCACCCGAACGGGACACCAGGATGGCGGTCGTCTCGCCCGTACGCGACAGAGAGAGCGACGCGGCGATCGCCGCACCCGAGGGGGTGATCGTGACCCAGTTGTCGGTCGTGACCTCGTAGTCTCCGCCGTTGGCTGCCGTGCCGCCGTTGCACCGCGAGAACGGCGGCAGGTTGTCCGACTGCCGCCAGGTCTTGCCGTAGTCGTCCGACACGGCGGTGACCGCGCCGTTGCTGCCGTACCGGTTCCAACGGTCCTGCTGGTACACGGTGACCAGGTGCCACGGGCGGTTCGGGTCGGTGGCCACCGTCGGCAGGACTTCGGCGTTGGGGTTCAGCACGTACCCGTCGATCGGCGGCTCCCCGCAGTCCGCGGGCAGCGGGCTGACACCCGAGACCGGCCGCACGACGGCATGCCCCGAGCCGGTCTCCTCTTCCGCACCGGCCGGCTGCGCGGCGGCGCCGGCCAACAGGGCGGCTGCCGCGGAGAACACGGACAACGGACGCAGTAAAGCCCTGGAACGTCGGTTCACGAGCCTTCCTCACCTTCGTCGATGCCATTCACAGGCCGCTTCGCCGCCCCACCGGGAGGCAGTTGCGTCCCGGAGAGCCGGCCAACGACGCAGGGAGACTATGGCGGCACGATCGCCTCGTCGGCGCGGTTGGCCGCCGACGACGCCAAGACCGCTCGAACTGGCCTGGCCCTGGCCGGTGTTCATGTTGTCCTGCTACTGTCCGCCCGCCCGTGCCCGCCGCACATCACAGCCCATGAACGCCTCGCGATACCCCCGGTGTTGCCTGCTCTGCGGCAGGCACCGGCTGGGCTCGCCGTGCCGAAGGCCGCGAATGCGTCGCGGGCGCGGGTCGCGACGACGACAACAGCCAACGGGTGCACAGCCGCGATCAACCATTCAGCGCCCTCAACATCCCCGTGCCGTCGGCAAGTTCGCCGTCGATCACACAGTGCCATGAATGATTGACACTCTGCGGCGCGGCGATACGATGCCCGGAGCTTGGACAAATGTTCGTCTCGCGGACTTCGCTGCACCAACTCGCCATGTACGCGGGTCCGTCACACAGCGGCCACGGCCGCTGTCCGCACGGGGGAGTTGGACCGATGCATGCCCGGGACCGCCGGTCACCAACGGCAACGCGCACCCAGGCCGGTGAGGCCTGATGGCAGCTCCGAATCCCTACCCGAACCTGAAGTCCAACCCCGCCGTCGGCACCCCCGATGCCGTTCAGGGCCTGGTGGATGCCCTGAACCGAGCCAGAACCGCGCTGGACGAGGCCCGGATGGCGACAGTCACGGTGGCCAACGCGCAGAGTGCGATCTGGCAAGGGGCCGCGGCCGAAGAGTTCCGCAAGGACATCCGCGAGAAGCTGCCCCAGCGCCTGGACAAGGCGCAACAGTCCTTCGGCCGCGCCGCAACCGAACTCTCCAACTGGCGCAACACTCTGATCGCACATCAGGAAAGCGCGCGACGCCTCGACTCGGAGGCCGCCGCAGCTCGGCAGAAGCTCGGCGGGGCGGAGCAGTCGGCGAAGAACGCCGACACGAACCCCGACCTCCTGTTGGCCGGACAGCAGGCGGCCACTGAAGCGGACCTGGCGAACATGCAGGCGCGCTACGACAGTGCCGTGAACGCGCTCAACCAGGCCAACGCCGACCTGAAAGCCGCACAAGCGGAGCTCAAGGCCGTCGAGCGGCGCGCCGACGAGCTGGAGGATCTCCACGAGTCGGACGCCAAAGGCGTCGCCTCTCGTCTGGGAGATGCCGACGACATCGCACCTCACAAGCCCAAGAAGAGCATATGGGGCTCGATCAGAGGCGCGATCAAGGCCTTGGAGAAGGCCGCGGACTGGCTGTCGGCTGCGGCAGGTGTGGTAGCCATCGCCGCCTTGATGGTCGGCATGACCACTCCCATTGGCCTGACCCTGCTGATCGCGGGCGGGTTGCTGAGTGCAAGTGCTCTCGTCGGGCATCTTCCCGCAGCCATCAAAAACCCGGGAGTGGACACCATCCTGCCTGCGGTGCTGGACGTTATCGGGATTGCCCCCGGGGTCAAGGCGGTGCCGGCGCTCATCAAGACATTTCAGGGAGCCGCCCCCTCCTTCACCTCCATCGCACCTATGGGGGTGGCGGGGATGGCGCACGTCATCGAGTCGGTCAAGGCCGCGAAATCGGGACTGGCGATACCTACGGGTGCCATTGACGAGACAGCCGAAAGCATCACGAAGGTCCTCACCTACAGCGGTGGGGCGGTGGGCGTCTCCGTCCCCACCTTGGACGTCATGGGTGTGGAGGTGGACACCGCACTTTTGGACGCCCTCACCATCGGTCTCGCGTTCTAGGGGAAGACGTGTTCGAGACAACGCTTGACTCCCGCCCGGCGCCGCGGGAGTCGTCGGTGTGGTTCATACCGCTGCCCGGCTTCTGGCAGATCGCGGTCGCCGGCGGCCTCGATGAACTCGCGGGCCGTTGCGAGGAGTACTTGGCGGCGGCCACCACTGAAGCGGAGGAGCGGATAGCCGCTGCCGGCGTCTTCTCTCTTCTCACGCTCGTGAACGAAGTATTCAAAAGGGGTGTGCGCTACTTCGGCGTGGGCGTGTTCCGCCGGGATGACGGCACTCTTTCCACCGCCACACTTTCGCTGACGACCCTGGACAACGAACTCCCCGACAGCGGCGCCACTCAGCGCGCACTGGCAACGATCATCGAATCCAAGTGGGGCGCCGACCCGCTGCCGTTGGATGTACCGGCGGGCCCGGCCATGAAATGGACCGGGATCATAAAGGCGGGCATCCACACCGGGTCGGACGCAGCCAGGTCGCCCGAACTCCCGGAAGTCCACCAAGCGAGCATCGCCATCACTCACCCCGAGACCCAACGCATCGTGGTGCTGCAATGCTCCACACCCGATGAGGCCGAACTGGAAAACTATCAAGTAATGATCGAAATCATGGCCATGACGGTTTGGTTCGACGGCAAATCACCGTTTGTCGTTGAGCAACCGGAAGCGACTGACGACGCCTCCCACATTCGATCGGTGCTCGGATGACGAACGAACCCTCCGTCAAGTCAGGAATCGAGACTGTACCGAGCTCGGCGGCGTTGCTCGCACTGTACGCCAAACGTCGATGGCTGCGTATCGGCGTGGGCATCGCAGGGATTCTCATCGGGTGGGGCGTGGCTGAACTCCGTGTGGCCATCGACCCGGGAGGCGCAGCGAACGACCTGCTGATTGTGCTGGTCCTTGCCATGCTGGTGCCCGGAGCGTTCGTTATCGGCATGGCCTTGCACAGCGACGCGCGCGTCGTCCGGCTGTGGCTGCGACATTTCGACGCCGAGCCGGTTATGTGGGAGACGTGTGCCTCCGGCACCCGATGGCCCCATGTGGTTCTGACCGGGCAACAAGGTCGAATGCCAATCGTGCACCCGTGGCGCAAACGCGTACTCGCGCGCACGGCCGGGCACTTGCTGTTCGCCGGGGACTTCAGGACAGGCGGCGTCGTCATCACCGCCGATCTGCGGAGAATCAAGCAAGTCACACCGGTGCAACTGCTGCCGTACGCCGAGTTGCGGCCGTGGATCGAGCAACCACGGAACACGTCCTTCAGGATCACCGGGCGCTTCCCGCCGCCCGTCGTCGACGCGCTCACCACCGCAGCGGAGGACCGCGGGTACCCGCGGCCGAACGGATACACGCCACCCGAGATCGTCCGTCTCGCGCAGCAGAACCACAAAGGCAAAGACCTCGATGACTGGCGGATGGACAGCACAGGCATTCATCTGGAGGGCTCGGTCCCGGCCACGGTGACCTGGGGTCAGCTTCGGGAAGTCGCCTTTATCGGGGAACAGTTGCTCGGGCTGTTGCACGACCCGGACGACGTGACGGGATGGCCGATGGCAAGCGCCTCGACCCCACTGCATCCCGGCTATGTGCTGTTGGGGGTCTTCTACGGGGCGGTGAAAAGCTCCGGTGACGACTTCACCCGGCGCTTCGCTGCGGACTTGGAGCATTTCGCGGGCAACGCGAACGTGCGAACGCTTGTGCCGCCGACACCGTTGTGGATCGTCCGCGAAGGCCTGGCCCCGAGCACCAAAAAAGTCTGACCGAAGCAGCAGTGACCGCACAGTGGTTGAACAGGGAATACGGGGGGCCAGGCCATGAGCGCCGACATGTTTCGCGTGGACATCGATCAGATGCGCGCGATGATCACCAAGTTGCAGGGCGCCGAGACGGCGATGCGCGATGCGATGCACGTCATGTCCGTCGTCAGCCCGGACAATGTGGGCACCAAGAAACTCGACGGTGCCTGCAACGAGTTCCAGAAGAAGTGGAAGTACGGGCTCGGGCAGATCGAGAAGGACATCGACGCGACCGTCAAGGGACTCGACGAGGTTCTGAACATGTACGCCGAAGTCGAGCGTGCGCTGGCGGACTTGTTCAAGGCGCAGGCCGCCGCGACGGAAGGGAAAAAGTAGTGGCCCGGCCGACGCGGCAAAGCCGATCTTGACCTCAACCTGACTTCAAGTTCTAGCGTGCTCCCACCAGCAGTTGCACGATCACTCCTCGGCAGGAGCACGACATGACGACCAATCACATTCCCGACGGCGAACTCGCCGGCCAGCCGGCCGCGTACTGGACCGGGGTGGCGTACGAGGCACTGATCTCGTTCACCCGGGCGCGGCAGGCCGAACACGGATACACCCAGCCCCAGTTCTGGCTGCTGCGCAATCTGTCGGAGAACGACATCTCACGGGACGGCCGCGGCATGACCGTGCCCGAACTCCGCCAGGCCATGAGCTCGTACCTCAGACCCGAGGACGACCTGACGGCGGAGGCGGACGTCCTACTGAAGCGCGGCTGGCTCAGGCGCGACGCCGACGAACGGCTGTGGATCACCGAGGCAGGTGAGCAGGCCCGCGTCGACCTCAAGAAGCACGCTCCGGCGATCCGGGCCGCGATCCACGACGGCATCGACGACGCCGACTACGTCACCGCCCTGAAAGTGCTCCGGCAGATGATCCGCAACACCGGCGGAACCGTTGCCTAGCTTCAACCTGTCCGGGGTCGACCGGCCTGTCGGCGGTCGAGATCTGCGGACGCGGATCGTCGTTCGCAGATCTCGACGCCGAGAGACGGCCTATTTTCCGTTTTTATCGGGGTCCGCAGCGAAGGTGATCACGCCCAGGTAGCCGTCACCGTCCTCGGTGATCTTGAGCAGCATGGTGGGCTGGTAGATGCTGTCGCCGTCGTTGAAGGTGTCGCGGCCGGTGTGCTTGGCGTACGGCTGCTTGGCGAAGACGGCGCTGTTGAGCGACTCGTCCATCATCACCTGGGTGGTGAGCGTGCGTTCGTTGTTGACATGCACCATGGCGTGGACGTGGACCGTACGACCCCTGTACCAACCGGGCCAGATGGTGGTGAACTGCACGATGCCGTCGTTGTCGGTGACCTGGGCGCCGCGCAGATAACGCTTGTCGTCCTGCGGCGTGAGGTCCGCGGCCTCGCCGTTGCCGCCTGGTCCGGCTCCCGGGGCGCCGGACGGGGGCGTTCCACCGGGAGCCCCGGAGGGCGGCGTGCCGCCACCGGGCCCACCGCCGCCGCCACCCGACAGCGACTCCGCACCGGAGTACAGACCGGCCTCGTCGCAATGCCAGATCTCCACCACCGCGTTGGGGATCGCCTGGCAGGTCTCGCTGTCCTGGACCCGGATGGCCAACCGCAGTTGGACGCCCTCCCGATCCTCGCGGATGTCGCTGCGCACCTTGTCGGCGTCGAAGTAGTACGGGCCCTGGGTGGTCTGCGGGGTGAGCGTGCAGGTGTTCGCGTTCTCGAACAGCCCGGTGTGGTCCATCGCGGCCGACGCCTGCGGCGAGATGGAGGCACTCGCCCCTGTCGTCGTGGTGGCCTGCGCACTGCCGCCGCCCTTCGACCCCGAGCAGGCACTGAGCAGCGCACCGAGGCCGATACTGCCGATGCCCGCCAACGCGGTGCGCCGGCTGACCCGCTGCCCTTCGTGGTGGTCGTATTCCATGCATTTGCTCCTTCTGCCCTCGTTCGGGTGTCGGCAGAGTAGGTGCCAAGCATGAGCGCGGGATGAGAAACGTTCCGCCCGGGCTGTGGCGGTGTGTCGCCGTCCTTCGATACCCGCGGACGCCGTCCTCCGCCCGGGTCACGTGGACGCGGGCGACCGATCCTGTTCGACCACGTCGTGAAGCAGTTTCGCGGCAACCACCGCCCCGTCGGTGCGGATCGTGCCGGCCACGGCCTCCGCTCGTGCCCGGGCCGGGAGGGTCAGGGCGGTCTTGAGCGCGGCGGCCAGGGAGTCGACGGTCGGCGTCCCGCCGTCGTGCGCGGAGCCGATGCCCAGCTCGGCCACCCGGGCGGCCCAATACGGCTGGTCGGCGATCTGCGGAACCACGACCTGAGGCGCGCCGGCCCGGGCGGCCGTGGTCGTGGTGCCCGCGCCGCCGTGGTGGACGACGGCAGCCACCCGGCGGAACAACGCCTGCTGGTTGACCTCGCCGACAACGAAGCAGTCCTCGGCGTCGTCGATCGGGGCCAGCCCCGCCCAGCCTCGGGCCAGGACGACACGGCGGCCTTGTGCGCGGACCGCTTCGATGGCCACGCGGGCGATGCCGTCAGGGGCGTACGCGGCCATGCTGCCGAAGCCGACGTACACCGGCGGCGCACCGGCATCCAGGAACGCCTGCAACTCCCCTGGCAGCACACGGTCGTCGGGCAGGAGCCAGGCCCCGGTCTGCACGATGTCGAGTTCCGTCATGCCCTGCGACGGACACAGCGTCGCGTCTGCCGCCAACCACGGCCGACAGGTGAAGACATGGTCGCGGACGTTGTCCACGGGCGGCAGGCCGATCGCCGCCCGGTGGCTGTTGAGCGCCTCGCCGTACAGGGCGTTCACCCTCCGGGCGTCCTGTTCCCACAGCTTCCGGATGTCGGTTTCGCCCTTCGGCGACGCCTCCCCCGGCCGCTTTCCGGGAGGGACGTGCCGCGACGGCAGTCCCAGGGTGTGGAAGCACGCAAGTACGTAACGGGCGCCCAGTTTCTCGGCCACATCCCGTGCACCGGCCGGCATCAGGCCAGTCGCCAAGACCACGTCGCACCCTTCAGCCGCCGCCGCACCAAGCGTCTCGAACCGCGCGGCGACCAATTCGCGAGCAAGACGAAACGCATCGTCCGTTGTCGGCCGCCTCGTTCCGGCGACCACCGAACGCACCGTCGGGCCGAGCGGCACCAGCGGTACGCCGGCACGTGCCCCCAGCGCCGCGAACTCTTCGTCCGGCGGCACGCAAACCCGTACGTCCGCGCCGAGTTCGCGCAACGCCACCGCCAATCCCACCACCGGCTCGACATCTCCACGCGATCCCCACGACGTCAACAAAACTCGCACGCAACGACCCCCATTTTCCCCAGACTTCGGCTTTCGGCCGCCGATTCTGCGGCACAACCGGGGCCTTGCCGCAAGCCCCTGGGTGCGCTATAGGTTGATAGTGGCAGGGAAAGCAATTTCCCTGCCTTTCCTGTTTCTCGCGCGACCATCAGGACTGCACGGCATCGCCCGGCAGCAGAGGCCCGCAATGCGGCCGGCAGTCCTGCCGCCACGCGAGGACCGGGCGAACGTCGAAGCGGCGTACTCGTGATGGCCTGCTGAAGGCAGCCCGGGCACCGAATCGATGCTCAGTCACGGGCGCGGCGCCCGACGGCGTCGCCGGCCGCGCCGATGATGACGCCGAGCACGACCATGACGATGTAGCCGACGACTTCGTACCCGTCGGGCACCAGGAACCGCACAAACCCCATGAACCGGATCCACCCGAAGAGTTCGTGCGCGAGCCCGCTCAGGCCCCCGACGACGAGGACGAAGCAGATGAGCCCCGAAGCTGCTGCAAGGGGCGACTTGGGCGTTCCGGCACTCATGGCCCCAACCCTATTCAGCGACAAGGCCGTGCCGTCGGCCGCAGTGAGCACACGGCACCCTGTATCCGCATCCCGCAGGGGGGCGTACTGATTACCGCTGTACCAGCACCGAGGGTGTCCAACCGCACACGTTCCGCCGATGCTTGAAGTCATCGTCCACCGAAAGGAAGTGACCATGTTCAACTACGCGGACCGTGTCCCCCAGGGCTCCCCCCTGCCGACCGGGGCCCTCACGCCGGTCCCCTGGGGCGTGCGGCGTATGGCGCCCTATCCGGTGTCGACCGAAGGCTACGCCCGCGTCGAGATCGACCACGAGAGCCAAGTGGCAACCTACTTCGACGGGCGCGGCCACGTGATGGAGATGCCCCGCCACGGCACCAGCAGCGGCACCAACCCACCCACGTCGACGGGCAATCCGAGTGACGGCCGGCGCGGCGGCGGCGAGAACCCCGACACGGGGAACGACACCGACCAGTGACACACCACAGCCACGCGGTCTGGGTCGTCACCAACGACGACGACCCGACCGCCGACCTCGTCATCAAAGAGCTGCACCGCCGGGCCGTTCCCGTGGTGCGGTTGGACTCGGGGCACTTCCCCGCCCGATTGAGTGCGAGTGCCCGGATCGGCGGCGGCGACGGCTGGCGGGGCGTGCTGCGCACCGCCACGCGCGAGGCCGCGATCGACCGAGTGCGGTCGCTCTATTACCGGCGGCCGTCCGGCTTCGCCTTCCCGCATCTCGACGCGGAGGACGCCCGGTTCGCGACGACGCAGGCACGCTACGGCCTGGGCGGGCTGATCGTCAGCCTGCCGGAGTGCCTGTACGTCAACCACCCCAACCGCATCGGCGACGCGGAGTACAAACCCGCCGGCCTCGCCGCGGCAGTCCGCGCCGGCTTCGAGCTGCCGACGACGCTCATCACCAACGAGCCCGCCCAGGCGCAGGAGTTCGCCCGCGCGTACGGGCCTGTGCTCTACAAGCCCTTGTACGCCCCGCTCTACAGCCGCGCGAACACGTCGCAGGCCGTGAAGGTCGCGGCAGTGCGGCCCGACGAGTTGGATGACGCGGTGTCGGGCACCATGCACTTGTTCCAGACCATCGTGGACAAGGTGGCGGACGTCCGCGTCACGGTCATCGGTGGTCGCGTCTTCTCCGTCGTCGTCAAGTCCGACCTCCTCGACTGGCGAACCGATTACGACGCCCTCGCATACGCCGTCGTGGATACCCCGGAGCACATCCGCGCCGCGTTGTATGCGTACCTCGACCACTTCCAACTCGTTTTCGGAGCCTTCGACTTCGCGTTGACGGGCGACGGCCGTTGGATCTTCCTCGAATGCAACCCGTCGGGCCAATGGGCCTGGCTCGAACAGGAGACCGGGTTACCCATGGTCGCGACCATGGCCGACCTCCTGGAGGAAGGAGTGCAGGCGACGTGGAACTGAACGACGCGATGATCGCCAGGCTCATCCGCGACTACGGAGCGGTGCCCGACCACGTGGCGGCGGCCGTGCGTGCGGTACGACGCGAACACTTCGTTCCCGACGGATACTTCGTGGAGGTCGAGGGCAGCGGCTTCACGGCGTGGCGGCCTGTCATGCCGAACGACAAGGAGTGGCAGTCGGGTTGCTACGCCGACGAGGCGTTGGTGACGCAGATCGCGGGCACCATCGCGCCGCGCGACATCACCGGGGTGATCCGGCGCGAGCCGACCTCGTCCACATCGATGCCCTGCCTGGTCACGTTCACCCTGGAGCGGGCCGACCTGGCGCCCGGCCACCGCGTCCTCGAACTCGGCGCCGGCACGGGGTGGCAGGCCGCCCTCCTGTGCGCAATCGTCGGCGAGGACAACGTCGTCACCGTCGACACCGACCCCACCATCGCGGCCCAGGCCCGCACCCACCTGTACGCGACCGGTCACCACCCCACGGTCGTCGTCGGCGACGGCCGCAGGGGATACCCCGAAGGGGGCCCGTACGACAGGGTGTTGGCCACCTTCGGTGTCGCACGCGTCTCCCCCGACTGGCTGGCCCAAACGACACCCGGCGGCATCATCATCGCGAACCTGCGGGGCCGCCTCGAACCGGGAGGCCTCGCCCGCCTGGTGGTGCACGACGACGGCACAGCCACCGGACGCTTCGTCTCCGAGAGCTCGTACATGCGCGCCCGGCAGGAACTGGCGCCGAGGCACGCGATGTTGCCCGATGTCTCCTCAGGCACGTCACGCCCGACGTCCCTCAACCCGAAAGTCCTGCACGACAACGCCGCCAAACTCGTCGCGGAGAGCGTCACTTCAGGCGTGCAGTGGTTCGCGGGCCTGGATGTCGGCGACGGCCCGGCTGACTGGTTCATCGACCAGGACACGGGCGCGTACGCGGTGGTGCGGGAAACCGGCGGCGAGTTCACCGTGACCGAACCGCCGGCCAACCCGTTCTGGCACCGCATCGAACACGCCGTTGGCGCATGGCTGGACGCGGGCAGCCCCGAGACAACGACGCTCACCCTCACCGTGGACACGACAGGCCACACCATCACCTTCCCGTGATGGTCTACGACCAAGGCCCGCTTCCCACCCCGCCGACGCCGCCTTGGCCGACACGTGAAGATCGGCCTCGGAGAGCACCCTTTTCTGCCCCAACCGACCAACGTTGAGATTGCAAACTCCCGCGCCAAACCGCAGGATTCTGCAATCTCAACGTCGACCCGACGACGCCCGGGGGCGGTGTCGGTGGGGTTCGGGAGGGTCGGCGGGTGACGTCTGACGAGAGTGCCTACGCGCAGTACCTCTGGATCCACGACCACGGCGAACTCACCTACTACACCATGTTCTTCGTACGCGGCCTCGGGGTGCCGGAGGTGTGCCGCCGACTGGAGGTCGCGCCTTCGGCCCTGCGGCCGATGACCCGGGACGAGCGCTGCGCGGGGCGGCCGTTCATCAGGGTGCACGCGCTCGGGGACTGGGCGCTGGTGATCGAACCGGATGGCTTCGACGCGTTCACCGACAAGGCAGCGCGCGAACTGTCCTTGGGCACCGAGGCGGTGATGGTGAACCGCAACGTGCTCGCGCATGCGAAGTTCTGGCACGTCGTCGATGGCGAGCTGTGGACGATGTTCGACGCAGTCGCGCCCGACGACCGGTGGGGCAGCCGTCCCGACCGCCTCGTGGAGCCGATGCGCCGTATCGGCCTCGACCCGGATCCGCACCCGATCCCGGACGACGATGACGACCTTTGGGAGGACGGGCCGTTCCACTGGGACGAGAAGAACTTGGCGCTCGCCGAACATGTCACCGGCATACGCCTGACCCCGGAGATGCTTCGGGATCCGGCGCCGAGCGCGCCGTCGCCGTTCCGCGAGTAGGCAACTCCCACAATGCGGCCGCACGTTTGTTGCGGTCGCCCAGGACGGGAGGGGAAGGGGCGCGGTTGCGGGGCGCGGTGTGACTCCCAGATTTGTGTACGCACCGTGCGTTTACCAGTACACACGGTAGACATTCGGTCACATTTTGCAGATGCTTGACCCGTCGCCATATCGGCATGGGGAGGGGTGAGGGTCGTGTCTCGTATGGGGCCTTTGACGGGGGAGCCGGAACCGTCCGACAGCTTGCGGGCGTTCGGGGCGGCGCTGCGGGCGTTTCGGGAAGCGAATGCGAGGGGATCTGTGAGCGTGATCAAGCTCGCGTGGCGCAAGTCCAGCTACAGCGGCAGCGACGGCGACAGTTGCGTCGAGGTCGCCGGCGCCTGGCGCAAGTCCAGCACAGCGGCAGCGAAGGCAGCGACTGCGTGGAAGTCGGTTCCTGCGTCCAGTCCATCCACGTCCGTGACTCGAAGGTCCAGCGCAGCCCCGAACTCGGTTTCACCCCGGCGCAGTGGAGCACGTTCCTGGCGGCGACCAACTGATCATCCGTCTCTTGAACTCGTCGGCCTCGTACGCAGCTTGTCGTACGGGGCCGATTCGCTTCCCGGGTGGCTGGCACCAGAAGCTCACACCGCACTCACGCCCGCGCCGGTGTACGCCGGGCCTCTCTCGCCGGCGTAATCGACTGGCATCGTTCGCGGGCCGGAGGTGGCGCGGGTGCCAGCAGCCGGGTCGCGGTCAGGGCGTCCGTCGCGACGACTGTGGTGAGCAGGCCGCCGCCCGCCAACTCGCAGACCGCTCTGCCTACCGCGCTGGGAAGGCGTGGGGTGGTTCCCGGGATGTCCGGGAAGCGCAGTTCACTGGCGACCACCGTGCCGCCCGTCAACCCTGCCGGGCCCTGCCAACCCGGGTGCCCGGCCGGGCCGTACGCGGACTGCTGCCGCAGCAGCGGACGCCCCTCGGCGGTGATGTCCCAGCGCACGACCGCATCGCCGGGCGCTTCGGCCGCTCGGCCCAGGATCAGGGTGTCGTGCATCAACAGACGCGTTGCGCGGCCGAGGGTGAGTTTGAGTGTCGACTCGTAGCGGGCGCCGGCCGCGACGACCGTCGGTTCGGGGAGCCATTCGAGTTCGCCGCCGTCGGCGACGACGATCTCGACGGACTGGCGGGCCGGTTCGCCCGTGCCGGGAAGCACGACGGCGGCTGCGGCGGTGCGTACGGTGAGCCGGGCGCCGGGGCCGACCTCGATGCGGAGTGCGAGTGTGTCGCCGCCCAGGGGGCCGGCCGCGCCGCCGACGAAGACAACTTCCGCGCCGGGGCCGGGTGTTGCCGTGATGCGTGGCAACAGCGGTGCCTCGCCGCGCATTTCGACGATGCGGGTCACCCGGGCCGGGCCGCCCGTCCCGCGCCGCATCGGTGCCGTTTCCGCCCGGACGACCGCCTCGGCCTCCACAGGCGACTCACCCGCCCATTGGGGGCGAACTCGGCGCCGGAGCAGCGGCGTTCGGGGCCCGGTCGGCGGCTGCGGGCACAGGCGACCCGGACTGCCATGCCGCCAACTGGGCAACCACCCACTCCGTGACCGGCGCCGCACCCGGCTCGCCGCGAAGGGACAGGAAAATAACGGGGGTTCCCGGACGCATGCGGGCCGCGTCGCGGTCCATGACACCGAGGTCGGCACCGACCAGCGGGGCGAGATCGGTCTTGTTGATCACCAGCAGGTCCGAACGCGTCACCCCCGGGCCGCCCTTGCGCGGCACCTTGTCGCCGCCGGACACGTCGATGACGAAGAGCTGCACGTCGGCGAGGCCCCGGCTGAACGTCATCGTGAGGTTGTCGCCGCCTGACTCGACGACGATCAACTCCAGGTCGGGGAAGGCGGTTTCGAGGTCTTCGACAGCGTCGAGGTTGCCGCTGATGTCGTCGCGTACCGCCGTGTGCGGGCAGCACCCGGTCTGCACGGCGGCGATGCGGTCGGGGTCGAGGACGCCCGCCGCACGCAGGAAGTCGGCGTCCTCGGTGGTGTAGATGTCGTTGGTGACCACGGCGAGCGACACGCTTCCGGCCAGCGCCCGGCACAGGGCGGCGACCAGTGCGGTCTTGCCGGAGCCGACCGGTCCGCCGATGCCGATGCGCAGCGCTCGTGAGCCGGGCACGACGGGCGGGAAGCCGTACGCACGGCCGCCGTTGCCGGGGTTGTGGTCAAGATGCAAAGTGAACGACCTCCTCGCGGGCGTGCAGTTCGGCGCAGACGTCGAGGCCGGGCGACGACCATGCGGGCAGGCGGTCCCAGGCTCCGTCCGCGCGCACGGTCCGGGCCGCGTCCGCCGCCTCGGCCGCGACCTGGTCGCAGTGTCCGGCCATCTCCGCGAGGACGACGGTGACCGCGATCGGGTCGAGCGAGAGCAGTTTGACCGCCGCCGATGCCGGGCCGTTGACGGCGTTGGTGGCGGCCAGAACGGCCGCGTCGCGTTCGTCGAGCCGGGCCCGGGTCGCCGCCGCGCCGAGCATGACCGCGTGGTGCGGCGCGACGCCGAGCGCGGTCCAGGGTTCGTCGGGCCACGCGGCGCGCGCGATGCGGCGCAGCGATCGGCCTTGCGCGCGCGACGCCGCACGGGCCGGGGCCGACGGGGTGCGCGCGTCGAGTTCGGCGTCGAGTTCGGCCCAGGGGCCGGACACGTCGAGTGTGTACGGCCCGGCCACGAGTGCCGCACATGCGGCGAACGCGGCCTGCACGGTGCCGTTTCCGTACAGCCGCCCGAGCAGGAAGTCGCCGAGTGTGTCGAGGTCGTGGACCTCGCCGCGCGCCACCGCGTTCTCCAGCCCGCCCGAGTGGGCGTGGCCCCCTGCGGGGAGTCGTGAGTCGCCGAGGAGGAGAAGCCCCGCGCCCATGTGCACCACCTCTTCCACGTACTTGTCCGCCGCCGTCAGAACAGGAAATATCGCTGGGCCATCGGCAGGATCGCCGCGGGCTGCGCCTCCACCTTCTGTCCGTCGATGCGCACCGCGAATGTCCCGGGGTCGACCTCGATGTGCGGCATCGCGTCGTTCAGGGGCATCGCGCTCTTGCCGCGCCCGCGTACGTCGGCGACGGGAACGAGCCTGCGGCGTACGTCGATTCGCTGGTCCAACCCGTCGTCAAGCGCGGCCGGTGCCACGAAGTGCACGCTGGTCGCCGCCGCGGAGCGTGCCGCGGCGCCGAACATCGGGCGCGGCAGCACCGGTTGGGGTGTGGGGATGGACGCGTTGGCGTCGCCCATCGCCGCGTAGGCGATCGCGCCGCCCTTGATGACGGCGTGCGGCCGTACCCCGAAGAACGCCGGGTCCCACAGCACCAGGTCGGCGAGCTTGCCGACCGCGACGGACCCGATCTCGTCGTCGAGGCCGTGGGCCACGGCCGGGCAGATCGTGTACTTCGCGACGTAGCGCCGCGCCCGGAGGTTGTCGGACGCCCCGTCGCCGGGCAGCGCGCCGCGCCGCAGTTTGTTGACGTGCGCGGTCTGCCACGTCCGCATGATCGTCTCGCCGACGCGGCCCATCGCCTGGCTGTCGGAGCCGATCATCGAGATCGCGCCGAGGTCGTGCAGCACGTCCTCGGCCGCGATGGTCGAGGGCCGGATGCGGGATTCGGCGAAGGCCAGGTCTTCGGGGATCGACGGGTTGAGGTGGTGGCACACCATGAGCATGTCGAGGTGTTCCTCGACGGTGTTGACGGTGTGCGGCCGGGTCGGATTCGTCGACGAGGGAAGGATGTTGGGCATGGACGCGACCGTGATGATGTCCGGTGCGTGCCCGCCGCCCGCGCCCTCGGTGTGGTACGCGTGGATCGTCCGGTCGCCGATCGCCGCGAGCGTGCCCTCGACGAAACCGGTTTCGTTGAGCGTGTCGCTGTGCAGCGCGACCTGGACCCCGGCGGCCTCCGCGACGCGCAGGCTCGCGTCGATCGCGGCGGGCGTCGAACCCCAGTCCTCGTGCACCTTGAACCCCGCGGCGCCCGCCCGCAGTTGCTCCCACATCGCCTCTTCGGAGACGGTGTTGCCCTTGCCGAGGAGCACGAAGTTGACCGGGACCGCGTCCAGCGCCTCCAGCATGCGGGCGAGGTGCCACGCGCCGGGCGTGACGGTGGTCGCCTTGGTGCCCTCGGCCGGGCCGGTGCCGCCGCCGATCATCGTGGTCACACCTGCGCCCAGCGCCTCGGCGAACTGCTGCGGCGCGATGAAGTGCACGTGGCAGTCGACGGCGCCGGCGGTGAGGATGCGGCCGTTGCCGGAGATGATCTCCGTGGACGGGCCGATGACCAGGTCGGGGTGGACGCCGTCCATCGTGTCGGGGTTGCCGGCCTTGCCGATGCCGGCGATGCGGCCGTCGCGGATCCCGACGTCGGCCTTGACGACACCCCAGTGGTCGAGGATGACCGCGCCGGTGATGACCGTGTCGGGTGCGCCTTCGGCGCGGGTGGCGACGGACTGCCCCATCGACTCGCGGATGACCTTGCCGCCGCCGAAGATCGCCTCGTCGCCGGCCGCGCCGCGCGGGCGGCACAGGTCTTCGGTCACCTCGACGACGAGGTCGGTGTCGGCGAGTCGGATGCGGTCGCCGGTCGTGGGGCCGTAGAGCAACGCGTAGCGGTGGCGGTCGATTGATGTCACGGCGCCGCCTCCGGTCCGGGCACGGAAATCGCGTCCGGGTCGTGCCCGTTCGCGGATGCGTCCATCGGGTCCAGCCGTCCTCCGCGCCCCTCCTTGAGGCCTGGGACGACGCGCGCACCGGCCAGCGGTACGAGCGCCACCTCCCGCGCGACACCGGGCTCGAACCGCACGGCGGTGCCGGCCGGGACGTCGAGCCGGTGCCCCCACGCCGCGCCGCGGTCGAAGTCGAGGGCGTCGTTTGCTGCCGGGAAGTGCAGGTGCGAGCCGACCTGGACGGGTCGGTCCCCGGTGTTGAGGACGCGCAGCACGGTGACCGGCCGCCCCGGGTTCAGCGGCACCGGCTCGGCCCCGAGCAGGAGTTCGCCGGGAACCACCGGCTTGCCCAGAGGCCTCGCCGCGGACCTGACGGCGGGTTTGGCGGCGGTCCTGGCGACGGCGTTGGCCGAACCCTTCCCGCTGGCGCGCCCGGAAATCCCGCCGCTCCCTTTGCCTTTCGGCGCCCCGCCGCTCATGGGATCGGGTGATGGACCGTCACGAGCTTCGTCCCGTCCGGGAATGTGGCCTCCACCTGCACCTCCCCCAGCATCTCGGGGACGCCGTCCATGACGTCGTCCCGCCCGAGGACGTGCCGCCCGGCCTCCTGGAGGTCCGCGACGCTGCGGCCGTCTCTGGCGCCTTCGAGCAGGAACGAGGAGAGCACCGCGACCGCCTCGGGGTAGTTCAGCCGCAGTCCGCGGTCTCTGCGCCGCTGGGCGAGGTCGGCGGCGTACGACAGCATCAACCGCTCCTGCTCGTGCGGGGTCAGCAGCACGCGTCGGTCCCCCTTTGTTCGGGTCAAGCGGTGCCCAGGTCAGGCAAGTGCCCGGTGCAGCCGGAGCCTCCTGGCTGTCCCGAGAATCGCCGCCCCGTGTTAACCACCGGTGCGGCGATTGTTACCGCGATGTATCCAACTGCTCACGCCGTGCGACGACACGGGTTGACCAGCGGTTTCTCCGCTCGACCGTGGGCGCAGACGCGGGCGGAGTCCGATTCGCGCGCGCGAATCGGACTCCGTCCGGCGCAAGAGAGCCCGAAGACCGCGTCAGAAGCCTCCGCCCGGGGGCGCCTCGATGTCGTCCGCGGGCTCGAAGCCGAACACCTTGCCGAAGAACCACAGTTCCGCCTCGCGGCAGCGGATGATGTTCTCCGCCTTGCGGAACCCGTGCTGTTCGCCTTCGAACGCGAGGTAGACGTACGGCAGTCCCTTTTGTCGCACCGCCTCGACGATCATCTCCGACTGCGACGGCGGCACCACCTCGTCCTCCAGGCCCTGGAACACCGCGAGCGGGCATGTGAACGCATCGGTGTGGTTGATCGGCGACAGCTCCTTGTAGCGCTCCGCCGCCTCCGGGTAAGGCCCCACCAGCCCGTCCAGATAACGTGATTCGAACTTGTGCGTGTCCCGCGCCAACGCCGCCAGGTCCGCGACGCCGAAGTGGTTGGCGCCCGCCGCGAAGGTGTCGCCGAACGCGAGCGCCGCCAGCGTCGTGAACCCGCCCGCCGAACCGCCCCGGATGGCAAGCTTGTCCGGGTCGACGACGCCGGTCGCCGCGAGGTGGCGGGCTGCCGCGTCGGTGTCCTGGACGTCGACAACTCCCCAGGCGTTCCGCAGCAGTTCGCGATAGGGCCGCCCATAGCCGGTGCTGCCGCCGTAGTTCACCTCGACCACCGCGAACCCGCGCGTGGTCCAGTACTGGTTGCCGAGCGTCAGCATCGCGCGCGACATCGCCGTCGGACCGCCGTGCGTGGTCACCAGCAGCGGAGGCAACGTCCCTTCCGGCGCCCGGACTTCGGGGTTGCGGGGCCGATAGAGGATGCCGTACGCGGTACGCCCGTCCGCGGACGGGAACGCTATCGGCTCGGGAATCGAGAACCACTCGCGGCCCACCACGGAATCCCGTGCCGGACGCAGCCGTTCGAGCAGCGCATGGCCCGCGTCGTCGCGGGACTCGGCGAGATCCGACACCCCGTACTCGGTGTCGTCCGGATCCCGGTCGTCGTCGTGCTCCTCCTCGGCCGCGTCGGCGCTCTCGTGCGCCTGCGGCAGGAAGATCCCCAGCGGCTCGGCCTCCTCGGCCGGTCCCGCTCCGATCACTACGATGTCCGCGCCGCCCTGGGGCCCGGCGGCGACCCGGTCGACCCACGTCAGCCCGGTGACCAGCGCCTGAGGCGGCTCCTCGGGGCGGTCCGGGTCGACGATCGCCAGGTCGTACAGCCCGTTCTGGGCCAATGCGCACGCCACCCGCCCGTCGGCCAGGAACGCGAACCACCGCATGCCGAACACCCATGGGGGACCGCCGATTTCGCCATCGACGGGAGCGACCACCTCGACCTGGCCGCCGGCGCCGACCCGGTGCAGATTCCACCATCCGCCGCGCCGGTCGGAGGAGAACCACAGCGCTCCGTCGGGCGCCCAGGTCGGCTGCAACACCGCCTCACCGGGTCCGCCCGCGACGACCTCGGCACCGGTGAGCTCCGGCGCGCCCCCGACCGACGGGTCCACGACATCGACGCGCGCGACGACCAACTCGGTGGCGTCCCAAGGCATGTTCGGGTGGTCCCACTGCGTCCACGCCAGCGCGGACCCGTCCGGGGCGACGCGCGGCGCGGCGACGAAGTCCGGTCCGGTCACCAACACCCGTACCGAAGAAGGGTGTTGCATGCCCGGACCGCCGTTCAGCGGGACGGCGACGATCTCGTTCACCGCCTCGCCGTGCTCGGCGACCACGTCCGGCTCGTGGTTCTCCCGTACCGCGACGACCCACGCGTGCTCGCCCCACACGCCGGGAGGCACGATCTCCAGGTCCGCATACCGCAGTCCGTGCGACACGGTCGGCTCCGGCGTGACCGGCACGGCGTGCTCCGCCCCGGGATCAAGGCGGTAGAGGCGCTGGTCCGCCCAGTTCGCGTACACCAGCACGCCGCCGTGGACGGTCCACGCCGCGCCGCCGTACTCGTGCACCCGGTTCCGCGCCGACACCCCGTCCGGCAGGATGTCGGTACGGCTGCCGTCCGCGCCGCGCCGCACCAACTGCTCGCGCCCGCCTTCGGCCGGCCGCGACTCGGACCACCACACGTCCGCGCCGTCGACCCGCACCTCCCCCGGTGTCGCTGCACCGGCAACCAGCGCCTCCGCGGTGATCGGAGACGGCCAAGACCCGTACGGAAGTTCGGTCTGAGTGCTCATGCCACCGATTCTGTCGCGCACCGCGCCCGGAGGCATCGCAGACACCGTTTCCCGCGCCGGTGGCGCGCTGCCGAGTGGCCGACGCAACAACGGGTCGCGCCAGGACGCGGAGCAGAACCAGGCCCGTGGGCAAGTGCGCCACGCGGCAGCAGATTGTCGGTGCGCGCGCCGACCGATGAATCTCTCGGCGATTTCAGGTCGTCAAGTACGGCGGCAACACCCATCGCAGGACATGATGGGTCGGTTCGTTGGCCCCCCCTTCACCGGTGCCGGCCGACCGGGCATGCCTCCTTGAGGATGTGACATGTTGAACAACGAACCGGATGCCGTGCTGGGGCCGTTCTCGTCTCCGGACGCGCGGGCGACGCCGTGGGCGTCGGTGTTGGCGACCATCGGTGAGGCGGAAGTGTTCTGGCTGTCCACCGTGCGGCCTGACGGGCGACCGCACGTGACGCCCGTGTTGGCGGCCTGGAGTCTGGGCGGCTTGTGCTTCACCACGGGCGGTCAGGAGCGCAAGGCGCGAAACCTCAAGCGCAATCCCCACTGTGCGCTGACGACCGGCACGAGTGCCCTGACCGGCGTGGACGTCGTCATCGAGGGGGTCGCGTCCGTGGTGGACCGGCGGTCCGAACGGGAACAGGCCGTCGCGGACTTCGAGCGGAAGTACGGCGCACATCTCACCAACCCGGAAGGCACCTGGTACGGGTTGGGCGAAGCCGTCATCGCCGGCGACGTCAGGCTGTACCGGGTCGCACCGACCGTCGGCTTCGCCTTCGGCAAACTGCCGACGTCCAGCCAGACCCGCTATACGTGGCCGAGCCGGTGACGACGATGCCCTCGTTGCAGCGCAAGGTCCAAAGCGTCCTCGACGAACTCGTCGACACCGGAGCCGAGACCGGCTTGCAGGTCGCCGTCCGCCACCAGGGTGTCCTTGTCGTCGACGCCGTCGCCGGAGTCGCCGACAGTCGGACCGGGCGCCGGGTGACCCCTCGGACGCCGTTCTTCAGCTTCTCCTCCGGCAAGGTCATGACGTCGCTGATCGCCCACCTGCTCGTCCGGAGCGGTGCGATCGGATACGACACACCCGTGGTCGATGTGTGGCCGGAGTTCGGCGCCAACGGCAAGGCGGCCGCGACTCTTCGGCACGTGCTGACACACTCGGTCGGCGTACCGGCGATGCCTGGTGGCATCGGCCCCGCCGACCTGCCCGACTGGACGCGGGTCTGCGCCGCGATCGCCGACGCCGAACCCCGGTGGCCGCCCGGTACGAAGACGGGGTACCACTCGTTCACGTACGGCTTCCTGGTCGGCGAGATCGCACGCCGGGCCACGGGCAGACCGATGCGGCACCTCTTGCGCGAGTGGGTCACCGTGCCACTGGGCATCGAAGGCGACTTGTATTTCGGTGTGCCCGAAGCCGACCTGGCCCGACCGGCACGGCTCGAAGACGCCGCACCGCCCCCGGCCGACCCACCGGACGGCGGTGCCGTGCTCGCGCCCTGGGAAATGCAGCCGACCGCGGCCATGGGCAACAGCCACGAGATCCTGCAAGCGGACATCCCCTCGGTCGGCACCTTCACCGCGCGGGGAATGGCGGCCATGAACGCCGCGGTCCTCGACGGCCGGCTCGTCGACCCGCACCGGCTCCAGGAGTTGACGGCAGTGGCCTTCGAGGGCACCGATCAGGTCTTCGGCGGCGCTGCGCGGCTGGCCCTGGGCTATCCGCTCGGCCGTATCGGCACTCGGCCGGACGAGACACCCACGACATTCGGCTGGGTCGGTGGCGGCGGCAGCTACGTCTATGCCGACACGGCCACCGGCACCTCCTTCGCGATGACCAAGACCCGTCTCACTCCCCACTTCGACACCGCACAACGCCTCGCGGACCTGACCGCGGCCACGATCAACTCCCGTGCCTGAGTCATCGGCACCGAAGCCGGTTCCGTACGGGGCCTGAGCAATCGGTGGAGCCGCTCGCCGTTCCGTGCGCCGTCGCCGCCGGACGGATCGGCACCCGCCGACAGGCCCCGTCGGCAGGCCCGGTCGGCACCGGACTCCGTAAACGCCCGGCAGTGGTTGCGGCCACCGGACAGGGGAAGACCGACCGCCGCCACCGGGCGGCTGCCGGTGTCGATGGCCTCCGGCAGTAGCGATGGCCGCCGCTCCGAGCGCCCCGGCGAAACTCCGTCGACTCGCCGCGCCGCACCCCCGACAATAGGGGGATGCCGACAGATCTCGACATCCGCGGCTCGGTGGTTCCCGCGGCCGAGCTGTCCTGGCGTTTTTCGCGTTCCTCTGGTCCCGGCGGTCAGTCCGTCAACACCACGGACAGCCGCGCCGAGGTGTCCTTCGACCTCGCCGCGACCACCGCGCTGCCCGACACGCTCAAGGCCCGTGCGCTGCGCAACCTCGCCGACCGGCTGGTGGACGGCGTTCTCACCGTCGCCTCGTCCGAGCAACGTTCGCAACTGATGAACCGTCAGGCAGCCTGCCGCAGGCTCGCCGAGCTGCTGGTCGCGGCGACCGCGCCGCCGCCGCCTCCGCGCCGCCCCACGCGGCCCAGCCGCCGCGCGAAGGAACGTCGGCTCACCGAGAAGTCCCGCCGCAGCGACATAAAACGCCTCCGGCGCGCACCCGACGCGTAGGACCGGTCCGCGGCGGCCCCTGACCGGCCCGGCTACCGAACCACACGCGACACGGAAGACACGAACAGCCTCGGCGACGCCGTTCCGGTCCCGCGCCGCGCGACCAGCCCGTCATCGCATCCCCGAACCACGCCGCAGCGCACCGACGCATCGGTCGACCCGGCATCGGCCGGCCCGAAGGCCCGGATCTCAGCTCGCCCCGGCACGCCGCCCAAGGCACGGCTTATGCCGCAAATGTCACGATTCATTGGCCACAATCAGTCATGGCCAGCGACCCGAATGCCCAAAATCATCCGCATTCTCCGCAGGACCCCGTGTCCAAGTCCGGTGCCGAGCTCGAACGGCTGCGCAGGCACAAGTCCGGCCGGGTCGTGCGCGGTGTGCGTACCGCCGGGTCGATCGTCCTGGTGTTCGTCGCATGCCTGGTCTCGATCGCCGCCGTCGTCGCGGTGTGGGCCGACGAGCAGGTCGAGGACACCGACCGCTACATCGCCACCGTCGGGCCGCTGGCCCGCGACCCGGCCGTGCAGCGGGCCGTCAGCGACCGCGTGACCAGCGCCATCACCGAGCGAATCGACATGCAGAGCGTCACCGACGCGCTCGCGAACACGCTCACCGAGAACGGCCTGCCGCCCGGCATCGCGGACCAATTGCGGCGGCTGTCCGGCCCCCTCGAAGAAGGCGTCGAGGAGTTCGTGCGCGACGAAGTCGACACCGTCGTACGCAGCGACGCCTTCGCCGACGTGTGGGTGACCGCCAACCGCCAGGCGCACGCGGCGATGGTGAAGGCGCTCACCGGGCAGGGCAACGAGGCGATCGACGTCGACGACGGCACGATCAGACTGCAACTCGGGCCGCTGGTCTCGAACGTGCAGCAGCGGCTTGTCGATCAGGGCTTCAGTCTCGCCCAGGCGATCCCGGAGGTGGACAAGTCCATCGTCCTCGTGCAGTCCGAAGAACTCGACGAGGTGCGCGGCTACGTCGAGTTGCTGCACGCGGCCGGCTGGTGGCTCCCGCCCATCGCCCTGGCCCTCGCGGCGCTGGGCGTGTGGCTCGCGCCGAACAGCCGCAGGGCGGTCCTGGGCGTCGGCCTGGGCGTGCTCGCCGCGATGGTGCTGCTGGCCGTCGCTCTGACGATCGGCCGCCGCATCTACCTCGACCGGCTGCCGGGTTCGGTCGACGGCGCCGCCGCCGCGGCGGTCTTCGACGCACTGGTGCGCTTCCTGCGCGAATCCGCGGGCACGCTCGGTGTCCTGGGCGCGGTGACCGCGCTGGCCGCGCTGCTGTTCGGTCCGTCACGGCCCGCCGTCGCGGTCCGCCGGGGCGCGAGTGTGCTGCTCGGGCGGGTGGGGCGCACGGCAGCGGACGCGGGCGTGCGCACGGGCGCGGTCGGCTCGTGGATCGCCGAACGCCGGCACGCCCTCTACATCGGCGTTGTCGCGCTCGGCGGCGTGTGGCTGCTGCTGTGGAACCATCCGACCCCGGGGTCGGTGGTGCTGGTCGCGGCGGTCGTGCTGCTGGTGCTCGTCCTCCTGGAGATCGCCGCCGCGGCAAGCCGCGGCGCCCCGGAGGCGCCGGCGACGTGGACGGCGGAGGACATGGAGTCCCGGACGACGGGCCGCACTTGGCCGAGGAACCCTCCAACATAGAACACACGTACGCGCTCACGCCGCTGTTTCCGCCCGATCGCACAGTGTCTTCGTGACGTGCCACAACAGTCGTCCGTTTCGACTGTCACACGGTGTTCTTGTCTGGACTTCGCCCGCAGCCGAGCAGCAACATGCACAGACGCGCAAATCCGACCGGCAATACACCACGTCGGTTGTCATTCCGGATCACAGGCGGAAAAGCATGGATGCTCCACCATGAGGCGCTCCACACTGGCCATCCAAGCCATTCCGCACTTTTGCGGATCCAGGGATGCACAATCCCTCAGCAGCCGCACCGGAGCACACGTGCGACGCACCGACGAAACACCGCTCGACACCTCGTACGCCGACCCCGACCGCCTGCCCGCAGGGCCGGTCCTGGTCCGGTGGACGCTGCCGCCGACCGTCGCCGCGGTCCCGGAACTCCGCCACCGCGTGCGCGATGTCCTGCGCAACTGGCACATCCACCCCGAACTCCAGGACACTCTGCTCCTGGTGACGACCGAACTCGTCTCCAACGCCGTCCGGCACGCCGCGGTGCTGACGGAGCGGGTCCGCGTCATCCTCGCCCTCAGCCCGGGGCGGATCCGCCTCGACGTCGCCGACGACCACCCGTTCCGGCCCAAGGCGCTGACGGACAGCGGCACGGACGCCGAGGACGGCCGCGGCCTGCTCATCGTCAAGCTCACCATCGCCGAGGCGAAGGGCGCCATCGACGTCCTGCCGTCGGCAACCGGCAAGACCATACGCGTACGCGTCCCGGTCGCCCTCGCTCCGTGACGCGGGTCAGGCCGGGACCACGCGCACCGGAACGCTGTCGAGGGTCCGTGACACGTGCGCGAGCCGCCGCCGCGGCTCGCCGGTGAGTTCGATCCGGGCAACCTTCGTCACCAGTGCCCCCAGCAGGGCCTTGGCCTCCAACCGGGCCAGCGCCTGGCCTGCGCAGCCGTGGGTCCCCGACCCGAACGCGAGGTGGTCGACGGGGTTGCGGCGTACGTCGAAGCGGTCCGGGTCCGCCCACTTGCGCCCGTCCCGGTTCGCCGAGCCGAACAGCAGCATCGCCCGCGCGCCCGCCGGCACCCTGACACCGTCGACGTCGGCGTCCCGCACCACCGCGCGGAACGACGCCTGGAACGGCGCGTCATAGCGCAGGACTTCCTCGAACGCGCCCGGGATCAGCGTGGGGTTGTCCCGCAACGCCGACCATTCGTCCGGGTGTTCGGCCAGGAGCAGCAGTAGTTGCGCGAGGGCGTCGGAGGTGGTTCCCATGCCGGAGACCAGGAACGTCAGGATCACCGACATCGCCTCGACGTCGTCGACCTCGCCGCGGTCGGCCGCCGCGAAGACCTTGGCGCCCATGCCGTCCGGGTCCAGGCCGCGGCGCGTCACGACACGCACGACGTACTCGGCCAGTTCGGCCATGAGCGGCGCGCCCGCGGCCGAACGCTCGTTCGCCGGACCGAAGTTGTCGAACACCGCCGCGGCCCACAGCGGCAGCCGCTCGCGGCCCTGCGCGGGCAGGCCGACGAGGTCGCCCAGGATCCGGACCGGGAACGTCCGCCCCCAGTCGGCGACCGCATCGAACGACTCGCGCTCGACGAGGTCCTTCACCAGTTCGTCGGCGCGCCACCGGATCATGTCGCCGATCCGCGGCAGGTGACGCGGCCCCAACTGCTCACCCATCAACCGCCGGTAGCGGTCGTGCTCGGGCGGGTCCACGCTGCTGGGCAACCCCGCCTGCACGGGGTCGTCCTGGGGCCGCAGGCCCACCCCGCCGGCCGAGGAGAAGACCGCCGGGTCGCGCAGGGCGTCGCGCACGTCGGCGTAGCGGGCGATCGCCCACACGTCGTACGCGGGAATGTGCACCGCCGCTCCCGCGTCGCGCACGCGCTCCCAGGCCGGGTACGGATCCGCGAGCACAGCGTCCGCGAAGGGGTCGAACTCCGGTGCGAGCGGGGCGACCGCGCCGACCGGGACGTGCTGCGCACTCACACGCACCTTCTTCCTCGGCCCTGGTACGGCCGTCACAGCGTCGCCGAGGCGCGGGACAGCCGCTCGGAAAACGCTGCGAGCAAGGTAGTGCCAATTCGGCGTCCCGAGAAGACCCTTACGAGAAGTCCGTATGACAAAGAGTTCATCGAACCGAATGTCCGGTTGGTCGGGAGCGGGCACGGCCGCCGCCACAACCGGAGGCGCGACCACCACGACCACGCCCTGCGCTGCGCGCACCCACGCGCCCGACCGCGGCAACTCCCTTGCGGGGCCGGACGGATGGGCGCCCATGGCCCGCGGGCGCACTTCGGGACGACCGAGGACCCGTCGTCAACGGTCGCGGGTCTCGATGCCGTCGCTACCCCCGCCGACAGGCAGACGGGGTTCATCGGCGGGCCGCTTGCCGCCTGAACGGTTGCTTCCACTTCCGTGGCACGGGCCCGGCCGGCAGCGCCGCGCCTGCACGCCGCTGCCGCGCCGACGAATGAGCCCAGGCAGACTTCTTTGCCGCGCGGTCTACGGCACCGGGTCGTGCCCGCCCGGGTGCCGGCGGTTGCAGCGCGACAGGCGGCGCAGCGTCAACCGAGCGCCGCGCCACGCACCGTGGCGTTGCAGCGATGTGGCCGCGTACGTCGAACACGACGGCGTGTAGCGGCAGACCGGCTCGCTGCGCGGGCTCACCGACAGCCGGTACCAGCGCACGGCGCGGAAGATCGTGCGCGCGGCACGGCCCTCGGGAAGGGTGCGGTCGGTGTGCGACAGCGGCTTGCGGTGCGCGTCGGTGCGGACCGGGCGGCCGACGACCGCGCGCAGCACCGACCACACCGCGACGAACGGCAGGACCAGGACGATCCGCAGCAGGCACGGGTCGCACCCGCCGCAACCGTCGCCGCCGCCTCCGCTGCCGCCTCCGCGACCGCCTCCCCCGCCTCGGCCGCCGCCGCCTCCGGGCATGCAGCCGCAGCCGTCTTTGTCACCGCCGGAGCCGGACGAACCCCCGGATTGCCCTGACGGGCCGTCGGATCCGCGCCCCTCGCCGCGACCGCCGCCGAAGGGACCGTTTCCCCCACCGCCCGATCCACCGCCCGATCCGCCGCCCGAGTCGAGCAGCTCCCCCACGAGGTCGTCGTCATCGGTCTCGCCGCACGGACGCATGCACGGATTCCGGAACGGTTCGCGGCAGTCCCGCTGGTGCTGGACCGGCTGCTGCCCGCCGGGGCCGAACGGGTTGCCCCCTCCGCCGCCGGGCGGCCCGCCGCCGTAGGGGTTGTTCGGGTGGTACGACATCGACCGGGTCCTCCTCTGCTCGTGTTCCGGCGGACCCTATCGACAGCCCGCACCCCACGAGAGAGCACGACCTCCCCGCCCGGTTCCCGGGCGGGGAGGTCGTGAGGGAAGTCCCCCGCGCCGACGGCTACTTCTTCGGCGACGGGTTGCGCCGCATCTCCTTGTGGATCACCTTCCACTGCCGCGCCCGCTCGGTGCGCAGCCGGTGGTCGGTGCGTGAGGCGATCCAGTCCGCTTCGCGCCGCAACTTGCGGTAACTGTCCAGACGGCGCTGCGGCAGTTCGCCAGCCTCGACGGCCGCCAACACCGCGCAGCCCGGCTCCGCGACGTGCCCGCAATCGGCGAACCTGCACTGCTCCGCGTACTGTTCGACGTCCGAGAACGTCCGGTCGAGACCGTCCTGCACGTCGAACAGGCCGACACCGCGCAGACCCGGGGTGTCGACGAGGACGCCGCCGCCGGGCAGCGGCACCAACTCGCGCCACGTGGTGGTGTGCCGGCCCTTGCCGTCCTGGCGTACGCCGCCGGTGGCCAGGTCGGCACCGGTCAGCACGGCCGCGAGGGTCGACTTCCCGGCGCCCGACGAGCCGAGGAGCGCGACGGTCCGCCCGGCGGCCGTCGCCGCCAGCACGTCGACGCCCTCCCCGGTCACCGCGCTGACCACCAGCACGTCCGCACCGGGCGCGGCGGCCTCGACGTCGGCGCGCACCTGTTCGGCGTCGTCGACGGTGTCGGCCTTGGTGAGCACGACGAGCGGCTGCGCGCCGGATTCCCAGGCCAGGGTGAGCAGGCGTTCGATGCGGCCGAGGTCGGGTTCGACGTCGAGCGGGACGACAATGAGCACCGCGTCCACGTTGACCGCGAGCACCTGCCCTTCGGAACGCCCCGACGCCGACGATCGCGTCAGTGCGGTGCGCCGGTCGAGCAGCGCGACGACGACGGGTTCGTCGTCGGGTGTGGCGTGCCGCGACCGGCCGGGTACGGCGACCGCGGCCCAGTCCCCGGCGCACGGCAGCGGGCCGTTGCCGTGCGCGGCGCGCAGAGTACCGCCGTCGCCGGTGACGACGTCGCACGTCGAACGGTCGACGCGGGACACGCGCCCGGCGACCAGGCCTTCGGCGAGGTACGGCGCGAACTCCGCCTCCCGGTCGGCGTCCAGGCCGAGGGCGACGAGGAACGAGCCGTCCGGGAACGGGTGCCCGGGTTGTGTGCTGTCGGGGTTGAAGGAACCGCCGAAAGAACTGCTGAATGAACTACTGGAGGACAAGACTGTGGACCCTTCGACACGGGTCCCACGAACGCCGTCGCGGCGACAGGCCTCAGACGGCCGGGACCCGGAGGTACAAGACGAAAGCGGGTGCGGGGCCGTCGACGGGGACAGCCGCCATCCAGGTGACATGTGCCATCACGGTCTCCACCTCCTCCTTCTCGTCTCGCCGAGCGTGCTGCTCGTGCCTCGAACGGGTCAGCGGCGCGTACGCCGCCGCCCAGCTTAGGGCATCGCGCCCGTCCGGGTCGGCTCAATTACGGCTCAATTACGGCTCAACGGCGTCTCAACGGCGGCTCAAGACCGACTCAGCGGCGGCTCAACGGCGGCTCAGCGCGGCTTGCGGGTCCGGTCCGGCGGCGGGGGCGGCGGGGGCGGACCCGGCGGCCGGACCGGCCACAGTTGCTCGTCGAGCGACAGCCCGGGCGGGGCCTGCCCGGCCGGGAGCTGTACCGGCGGCGAGCCCGGGTCCATCCGGTGGTTGCCGTTCCCCGTGCCCGGGCGGTTGCCTCGCGGGGAGGCGTAGTTGGCCCAGCGTTCGGGGAACTCCGAGGGCGCCTCGTCCAGGTCGCCGGCGCCGGCGGGGGCGACGAGGTCCACGGTGTCGTCGTTGTGCTCGGGGTTCCAGCCGCCCGGCTCCCAGTCGCCGGGCATGCCGCGGTGGCGTCCGGCGCGGCGTACCGTCGCCATCGCGTTGGCGATCTCGACGGCCGCGCGCTCCTTCTCCGCCTCCGCGCGCGCCTGGGCGGTCTCCTGGCTCGGCCAGACCTGGTCGATGGCGGCGTTCAGGGCCGCCCCGATGAGGATCGCCATGGCCGCGAAGTACATCCACACGAGCACCGCGACGGGAGCGGCGAGCGATCCGTAGATGCTCGGGCCGTCGACGGTCGTCATGAGGTAGACGCGCAGCAGGAAGCTGCCGAGGATGCACAGGAGCAGGGCGACCAGTGCGCCGGGGATGTCCTCGCGCCACGGCGTACGCACCGGTACCGACACGTGGTAGAGCGTGGTGAGGAAGCAGACGGACAGGATCACCAGCACCGGCCAGTACAGGATGTTGACGGTGCCGGCGAAGTTCGGGAACGCCTTGACCACCAGCTCGGGCCCGGCCAGCAGCAGCGGGATCAGGAACATGCCGAGCAGCAGGCCGACCACGTACAGCGTGAACGACAGCAGGCGGGTCTTGACGATGCCGCGTTTGCCCGACAGGCCGTACATGATCGTGATGGTGTCGACGTAGACGTTGAGCGCGCGCGAGCCGGACCACAGGGCGATGACGAAGCCGACCGAGATGATGTCCGCCCGTCCCGACGAGAACACGTCGTTGACGAGCGGCACGATGACTTGGTCGACGCTCTTCTGCGACAGGACGTTGCCGCTGCCGTCGATGATGTCCTGTTTGAAACCGTCGATGGTGTCCTGGCCGATGGCGCCCTGGAGGTAGCCGATCGTGCCGGCCAGCCCGAGCAGCAGCGGGGGCAGCGACAGCAGCATGAAGAATCCGGCCTCGGCGGCCAGGCCCGTCACCCGGTTCTCGTAACACGAGATGAAGGTCTCGCGGACGATCCGCCAGAGTGCGCTCCGCAACCGGATGCGGCCGGGACCGCGGACCGGCGACGTTTCTTTCTTGTCCGCTGCCACGCTCCTAAAGTAGCGGGAATGGGCAACTCCACCCACGCGGTCGCCAACCAGCCCCCGCCGCTGACCGGATACGACGTGTTCGGCGCGGACCAGGCGCTCGTCGAGGCCGTGCGGCGGCACGCGCCGGACGCCGACGCCGCGCGCCTGCACGCCCTCGGCGTCCTCGCGGGATCCGCGACCGCGCAGGAGTGGGGCCGGCTGGCGAACGCGTATCCGCCGGTACTGGTCACCCACGACCGGTACGGGCACCGCGTCGACGAGGTCGAGTTCCATCCCGCGTGGCACGAGCTGACGCGGACCGCGGTCGGCCACGGCCTGGCCGGGCAGCCGTGGGTGGCCGACGACCCGGCCGCACACGTGTGGCGGGCCGCCGCCTTCCTGACGTGGAGTCAGGTCGAGAGCGGCCACGGTTGCCCGGTGTCGATGACGTACGCCGCGGTCCCCGCGCTGCGCACCGACCCGGTCCTGGCCGCCGAGTGGGAGCCGCGGCTGACCGCGACCGGGTACGACGGCCGACTGCTGGCACCGGGTGCCAAGCCCGGATGCCTGGCCGGGATGGGCATGACCGAGAAGCAGGGCGGCACCGATGTGCGCGCCAACACCACCGAGGCGGTTCCGCTGGCCGCCGACGGCGAGTACGCGCTCACCGGCCACAAGTGGTTCTGCTCCGCGCCGATGTGCGACGTCTTCCTCGTGCTCGCGCAGGCCCCCGGCGGGCTGACCTGCTTCGTGGTGCCGCGCGTGCTTCCCGACGGGACGCGCAATGTGTTCCTGCTCCAGCGGCTCAAGGACAAGCTGGGCAACCGGTCGAACGCGTCGGCCGAGGTCGAGTTCGACGGCACGTGGGCGCGGCGGCTCGGCGAGGAGGGCCGGGGCGTGCGCACGATCATCGGCATGGTCGCCGCGACGCGCCTGGACTGCTCGCTCGGGTCGGCGGCGCTGATGCGGCGCGCGGTGGCCGAGGCGACGCACCACGCGGCCCACCGGCGTGTGGGCGGGTCGGCGCTGATCGACCTGCCGCTGATGACCAACGTGCTCGCGGACCTGGCGGTCGAGTCGGAGGCGGCGACGCTGGTCGCGATGCGGCTGGCGGCGGCGTACCGCTCGCCGGACGCGAAAGAACAGGCGCTGTTCCGCATTGCGGTCGCCGTGTCCAAGTACTGGACAACCAAGCGCGCGGTCGCGGTGACCGCCGAGGCGATGGAGTGCCTGGGCGGCAACGGCTACGTCGAGGAGGGCGGCATGCCGCGCCTGTACCGGGAGGCTCCGGTCAACGCGATCTGGGAGGGCTCGGGCAATGTGCAGGCCCTGGACGTGCTGCGTGCGCTGCGCCGCGAGCCGGAGTGTCTGGACGCGTTCCTCGGGGAGATCGGCGCGGTTCGCGGCGAGGACCACCGCTTCGACACTGCGGTCAAGGACTTCCTGGTCGACCTGTCGGACCTTGAGGGCGTCGAGGCGCGAGCGCGCCGGCTGACCGAGCGGATGGCGCTGCTGCTGTCGGGCGCGGCCGTGCTGCGCTGGTCGCCGCCGGAGGTCGCGGACGCGTTCTGCGCCGGGCGGCTCGGCGGCGACGGGGGACTCGCGTTCGGGACGCTGCCGCGCGGCGTGGCGGCACGGGCCGTCGTCGACCGCGCCCGGCCGGTTGTGCCGTGACATGCCGTGACACGTCCGGGCTCCGGCGTCGCGGTGTGCGGCCCCGGGCCCGTTCCGCGGGCGTGTGCGGATCTCGGCGGCGGCCCGCCCGCCCGCGCGGCCTCAGCGCATCGGGACGATGACGCCGGTCAGGCGGCTGATCACGCGTGCCGCGGTGCGCAGGTCCCCGGCCGGGAGGTCGGCGACGGCGGATTCCCAGTGCCTGCGGAAAACGGTGTCGAGTTCGTCGAGCGCGCGCAGTCCGGCGGGGGTGAGCCGGGCGACCGGGCCGCCCCGGCCGCGCCCCGCGCGCACGCCTTCGACCAGGCCTTCGCGGCCGAGCGTGTCCAGCAGGCCGGTCACGTGCGCGGGCCGCATGCCGAGGACGTCGGCGAGTCCCGCGGAGTCGAGGTCGAGCTCGTCGGCGAGGGTGACCAGGACGCGGTGGCGTTGCACCTGGGGGGAATCGGAGCCGGAGCCGCGCGCGAGACGGTCGGCTCGTACGGCGGACAGGAAGCCGTTCAGGGCGTAGCGCAGGGTCTCGACGGACGCCTCGCGGTCGTCGTCCCGGTTGCTGCGGTCGCTCTGTTCTTTTCGGTCGATCCGGTCGCTGCGGTCGCTTCTGTCCATGTCCCGGCCCTCGTCTCGGCCCTCGTTCCGGCCCCCGCAGCCGCCCAGGCAGTCAGGCCGGTCGAGAAGATCTCCGGACATGTCAATCAGCTCCTTAAGGCCCCAGTACCGTAACCAAACGCTTCGGAGAGGCAACTCCGGGTGCCCTTACCAGCCTATTGTCCCATTTGATGAGATTGACTGTCCAAATAGCGAGATCAGCGTTCACATCGCGGACGAAGATGGACGACATACCGACTCCATGCCAACCTCTTGGCATGTCTCGCGCCGGAATCGCCCTCGTCGGTCGACGTCACGTCGACCTAGGACGCATGTCCAGCGCCTGCTGTATGCCGCTCTGACGACCACCGCCCGCTCCACTCTCCGCTGCTCGGGCGCGGGTCGTGCCGGCAGCCTGCGTCCAGCGCCGTGACGGTGCGGAGCGGGACCGCCGCGTGCGGCGCGCGTCCCCCTGACACCACGTCAAAGGACGCTTCATGGCCACCCCTTCCCCAGCCGCCGGCCCGCGAAAGACCGCCCGCCACCGCGGCGAAGGCCAGTGGGCGCTCGGTCACCGCGAACCGCTCAACGCCAACGAGCAGTTCAAAAAGGACGACGACGGCCTGAACGTACGCGCCCGCATCGAGAACGTCTACGCCCACCGCGGCTTCGACTCGATCGACAGCAACGACCTGCGCGGCCGCATGCGCTGGTGGGGCCTGTACACGCAGCGCAAGCCCGGGATCGACGGCGGCAAGACCGGCGTCCTGGAGCCGCACGAGCTCGACGACGAGTACTTCATGCTGCGCGTGCGCATCGACGGCGGCCGACTCAACCTGGCCCAGCTCCGCGCGGTCGCCGAGGTCTCGGAGCGGTACGCACGCGGCACCGCGGACATCACCGACCGGCAGAACGTCCAGTACCACTGGATCCGCATCGAGGACGTCCCGGCGATCTGGAACATCCTCGAAGGCGTCGGCCTGTCGACGACCGAGGCGTGCGGCGACACCCCGCGCGTCGTGCTCGGCTCGCCGGTCGCCGGCGTCTCCGCCGAGGAGATCGTCGACGGCACCTGGGCGGTCGACGAGATCAACCGCCGCTACATCGGCAGCCCCGAATTCTCCAACCTGCCGCGCAAGTTCAAGACGGCGATCTCCGGGTCTCCGCTGCTCGACGTGGCCCACGAGATCAACGACGTCTCGTTCGTCGGCGTCGAACACCCCGACCTGGGCCCCGGTTTCGACGTGTGGGTCGGCGGCGGCCTGTCCACCAACCCGAAGCTCGCCGTACGGCTCGGCACGTGGGTGCCGCTGGAGGACGTGCCGGACGTCTGGGCGGGCGTCGTCGGCATCTTCCGCGACTACGGCTACCGCCGGCTGCGCAACCGCGCGCGCCTGAAGTTCCTGGTCGCCGACTGGGGAGCCGAGAAGTTCCGGCAGGTGCTGGAGGACGAGTACCTGAAGCGCAAGCTCGCCGACGGCCCGGCCCCCGCCGAACCCAGCGGCGTCTGGCGCGACCACGTCGGCGTCCACCCGCAGAAGGACGGCCGCTTCTACGTCGGCTTCGCCCCCCGCGTCGGACGCGTCGACGGCGCCACGCTCGGCAAGATCGCCGACCTCGCCGAGGCGCACGGCTCGGACCGCGTCCGGACCACCGTCGAGCAGAAGATGCTGATCCTCGACGTCGCCGAGGACAAGGTCTCCTCGCTCGTCGACGGCCTCGAAGCCCTCGGCCTGCGCGTCAAGCCGAGCCCGTTCCGCCGCGGCACCATGGCGTGCACCGGGATCGAGTTCTGCAAACTCGCCATCGTCGAGACCAAGGGCCGCGCCCAGGCGCTCATCGAGGAGATGGAGCAGCGCCTGCCCGAGTTCGACCAGCCGCTCACCATCAACATCAACGGCTGCCCCAACGCCTGCGCGCGCATCCAGACCGCCGACATCGGCCTCAAGGGCCAGTTGGTGCTGGACGACGACGGCAACCAGGTCGAGGGCTACCAGGTCCACCTCGGCGGCGGCCTCGGCTTCGACGCCGGCTTCGGACGCAAGGTCCGCGGCCTGAAGGTCACCTCCGCCGGACTCCCCGACTACGTCGAGCGCGTCGTCCGCAGGTTCACCGAACAGCGCACCGAGAACGAGCGGTTCGCGCAATGGGTCGGGCGGGCCACGGAGGCGGATCTGTCGTGAGCGAGCGCGCGGCACCGTTCTACTGCCCCTACTGCGGCGACGAAGACCTGCGGCCCCGCGAGGACGGCCACGGCTCGTGGCTGTGCGGGGCGTGCCGCCGCGCGTTCACGCTCAGATTCCAAGGGCTGGTCTTCTCCGAGAACGCCCCGACCACGTCGGCGGGTTCGGCACAGGAGCAGACCGACGCCCGCACCCAGACCCCGAATTCGACCGCCGCAACGACTGCCGGAAAGGAGGCGACGTGACCACGACCAGGGACAAAGCAGAGGCGATGGAGCAACTCGCCCTGACCGCCGGGCGCGAGCTGGAGCACGCCACCGCCGAGGAGATACTCACCTGGGCGTCCGAGACCTTCGGCGCGCGCTGGTGCGTGACCTCGTCGATGGAGGACGCCGTCGTGGCGCACCTGGCGTCCCGCGTGCAACCAGGAATCGACGTGGTGTTCCTCGACACCGGCTACCACTTCGCGGAGACCATCGGCACCCGCGACGCGGTCGCCGCCGTCTACCCCGTCAACGTCATCACCCTGACGCCGCGTCAGACCGTGGCGGAGCAGGACGCCGAGTACGGCCCCCGGCTCCACGACCGCGACCCCGACCTGTGCTGCGCGCTGCGCAAGGTCGCGCCACTGGCGACCAGCCTCGAAGGCTACGACGCGTGGGCCACCGGGCTGCGCCGCGACGACTCCCCCGAACGCGCGGACACTCCGGTCGTCGGCTGGGACGCCAAGAAGCGCAAGATCAAGATCTCCCCGATCGCGCGGTGGGACCAGGACCAGGTCGACGCGTACATCCTGGAGCACGGCGTCCTGACCAACCCGCTGCTGATGGACGGCTACGCGTCGATCGGCTGCGAGCCGTGCACCCGGCGCGTCGCGCCCGGCGAGGACGCCCGCGCGGGCCGCTGGGCCGGGCGCGCCAAGACCGAGTGCGGAATCCACTGACCATGCCGATATGCATACACGCGCGCACACCCTCGTCCACCCACGTGACCTCTTGGAGGCTGAAGTGACAACCGCGGTCGAACTCTCCGCGCCCGGCGCGCTCGGTCACCTCGACGCGCTGGAAGCCGAGGCGGTCCACATCTTCCGCGAGGTCGCGGGCGAGTTCGAACGGCCGGTGATCCTCTTCTCCGGCGGCAAGGACTCGATCGTCATGCTGCACCTGGCCCGCAAGGCGTTCTGGCCGGCGCAGATCCCGTTCGCGCTGCTGCACGTCGACACCGGGCACAACTTCCCCGAGGTCATCGAATACCGCGACCGCACGGTCGCGGAGCACAACCTGCGCCTGTTCGTCGGCCACGTCCAGGAGTTCATCGACAACGGGCGGCTCCAGGAGCGCCCCGACGGCACCCGCAACCCGCTCCAGACCGTGCCGCTGCTCGACGCGATCGAGAAGAACCGCTTCGACGCGGTCTTCGGCGGCGGACGCCGCGACGAGGAGAAGGCCCGCGCGAAGGAGCGCGTGTTCTCGCTGCGCGACGAGTTCGGACAGTGGGACCCGCGCCGCCAGCGCCCCGAGCTGTGGAACCTCTACAACGGCCGGCACCGCGTCGGGGAGCACGTCCGGGTCTTCCCGCTGTCCAACTGGACCGAGCTGGACGTGTGGCAGTACATCGAGCGCGAGGAGATCCCGCTCCCGGAGATCTACTTCTCACACGAGCGCGAGGTGTTCCTGCGCAACGGAATGTGGCTCGCGCCCGGCGCGTGGGGCGGCCCGAAGGACGGCGAGACGGTCGAGCGCCGCATCGTGCGCTACCGCACCGTGGGCGACATGAGCTGTACGGGGGCCGTCGACTCCCCGGCCGCCACGGTGGCCGAGGTGATCGCCGAGATCGCGGTGAGCCGACTGACCGAACGGGGTGCCACGCGCGCGGACGACAAGATGTCCGAGGCCGCGATGGAAGACCGCAAGCGCGAAGGATATTTCTAGGATGACCAGCCAGAACACCGCACCGACGGCGGAGGACGCCGTGGACGCGTCGGTGGGCCTGCTGCGCCTGGCCACCGCGGGCTCGGTCGACGACGGCAAGTCCACGCTCGTGGGCCGCCTCCTGCACGACTCGAAGTCAGTGCTGTCCGACCAGCTCGAAGCCGTCGAGCGGGTCAGCCGCGACAGGGGCATGGACGAGGCCGACCTCGCGCTGCTCACCGACGGCCTGCGCGCCGAGCGCGAGCAGGGCATCACGATCGACGTCGCGTACCGCTACTTCGCGACCGCGCGGCGCCGGTTCATCCTCGCCGACACGCCCGGCCACGTGCAGTACACCCGCAACATGGTCACCGGCGCGTCCACCGCCGAACTCGCGGTCGTGCTGGTCGACGCCCGCAACGGCGTCGTCGAGCAGACCCGCCGCCACCTCGCGGTCGCCGCGCTGCTGCGCGTCCCGCACGTCGTCCTCGCCGTCAACAAGATGGACTTGGTCGACTACGACGAGGCGAAGTTCGCCTCGGTGGCCAACGAATTCACCGCGTACGCCACGGAGTTGGGTGTCCCCGACATCACCGCGATCCCGGTCTCCGCGCTGCGCGGCGACAACGTGGTCGACCCGTCCGCGCACATGGACTGGTACGGCGGGCCGACCCTCCTGGAGTTCCTGGAGACCGTCGAGATCGGCGGCCAGGACGAGCACGGCCCGGCGCGGTTCCCCGTGCAGTACGTGTTGCGCCCGCAGAGCGACGACGAGTTCCGCGACTACCGCGGCTACGCGGGCCAGGTCGCGTCCGGCGTCTTCCGCGCCGGCGACCCGGTCGTGGTGCTGCCGTCCGGCGCGCGCTCGTCCATCGCGGGCATCGACCGCCTCGGCGCGTCCGTCGACCGCGCCCAGGCCGGCGAGTCGGTCACGCTGCGCCTCGCCGACGACGTCGACGTCTCGCGCGGCGACCTGATCGCGCCCGCCGAGGACGCACCGGCCGCGACCCAGGACGTCGAGGCAACGGTGTGCCACGTCGCCGACAAGCCGCTGCGGCCCGGCGACCGGGTGCTACTCAAGCACACGACGCGCACGGTCAAGGCGATCGTCCGTGAGATCCCCTACCGCGTCGACATCCAGACCCTCGAAAAGCAGGCCTCGCCGGGCGAGTTGCACCCGAACGACATCGCGCACGTGGTGCTGCGGACCGCGCAGCCCCTCGCCCTCGACCCCTACGCGGCGGGCCGCCGCACCGGTTCCTTCCTCCTGATCGACGAAGCGGACGGCGCCACGCTGACCGCCGGCATGGCCGGCCCCGCGTTCGTCGACGGGCGCGGCGGGGAGCAGGGCTCCGTTACGGAGCGATGTCGCTGACCGGTCCCCCACGGGACCCGGCCGACACGCCGTAGCGACACCCCTGCTCCGCACCGACTTCCGTGCCCCTGCACGGCCTCCACAGGGAAGGTCCCTCATGCCTGCTGCCCGGCACCGACGCCGCAGATCCGTACGAAACACCGTGATCCTCGCGATCCTCCCGCTGCTCGCGGTTCTCTCCGCGTGCGGCTACGGCTCGGCGAAGGACGACGGCGGATCCGCGGCGGCCGGCGCCGGGGCGGCGGGACCGGCGGCCGAAGGGACGAGCACCTCGGCGTCCGAGCTGCGGCTCGGCTTCTTCGCGAACGTCACGCACGCGACGGCGCTGGTGGGAGTCAAGGAGGGCTTCTACGCCAAGGAGCTGGGCTCGACGAAGGTCACCACCACGGTGTACAACGCCGGTCCGTCCGCGATCGAAGCGCTCAAGGCCGGCTCGATCGACGCGACGTACATCGGGCCGAACCCGTCGATCTCCGGCTTCACATCGACGAACGGCGAACTGCTGCGCATCGTCGCGGGCGCCACCTCGGGCGGCGCGTCGCTGGTCGTGAAGCCGGACATCGGCAGCGTGGCCGACCTGAAAGGCAAGAAGGTCGCGACGCCGCAGCTTGCCAACACCCAGGACGTCGCGGCGCGTGCCTGGTTCGCCGCCCAGGGGTTCACGACCGACATCAAGGGCGGCGGCGACGTCAGCATCGTGCCGACCGAGAACGCGCTGACGCTGAACCTCTTCAAAACCGGCGAGATCGATGGCGCCTGGCTGCCCGAGCCGTGGGCGACCCGGCTCGTTCAGGAGGCCGGCGGCAAGGTCCTGGTCGATGAGCGAAGCCTGTGGCCGAACAGCAGGTTCGTCACCACCAACCTCGTCGTGCGCAAGGCGTTCCTGGACAAGCACCCCGACACCGTCGAGGCGCTGATCAGGGGTCAGATCGCCACGACCGCCTGGATCAACGCCAATCCCGACCGGGCCAAGGCCGACGTCAACGACCAGTTGGAGGCGTTCACCCAAAAACGCCTGCCGACCGAGGTCGTCGACGGTGCGTGGCGGAACCTCGAAATCACCAACGACCCGTTGGCTGCCTCGCTCCGGAAGGTCGAGGACGACGGCGTCAAGGTCGGCGTCGCCAAGGACGCCGACATCCAAGGCATCTACGACCTGACCATTCTCAACAAGGTGCTCCAGGCCGCAGGCCAACCCCCATACGACGACGCCGGACTCGGCACGAAGTAGCAGGCGTCCGGGGCCGCACCGCACGTGCCCGCCCCGGCACGCCCGATTTCGGCAGCAGCCCGCAGTAAGACCACCGGAAGGGGTGGACGTGATGGCTCAGACAGTGCACGAGCAGCCGGTGAAGGCCGCGGTCGGCGCGGAACACGCCGCGGAAGCCGCGGACCCCGCCCCCGTCGCCGTGGGCTTCGACAACGTCTCCAAGACCTTCGGCAGAGGCACCGCCCCCGTCCTCGACGGCATCAACCTCTCGGTGCGGCCCGGCGAGTTCGTCTGCCTCCTCGGCGCGTCGGGCTGCGGCAAGTCGACCCTGCTCAACCTGGTCGCGGGCCTCGACAAGCCCACCGCCGGCACCATCACGGTGGGCGGCGGCCGGCCCGCGCTGATGTTCCAGGACCACGCGCTGTTCCCCTGGCTCAAGGCCGGCAAGAACATCGAACTCGCCCTGAAGCTGCGGGGCGTGGCCCGCGACGAGCGCAAGGCCGAGGCCCGCAGGCTCCTTGAGCTCGTGCGGCTGGACGGGGCGTACGACAAGCGCGTCCACGAACTGTCCGGCGGCATGCGGCAGCGCGTGGCTCTCGCCCGCGCACTCGCGCAGTCCGGCGAAGTCCTGCTGATGGACGAGCCGTTCGCCGCGCTCGACGCCATCACCCGCGATGTGCTGCACGACGAGCTCACCCGCATCTGGCGCGACACCGGCCGCACGGTGCTGTTCGTGACGCACAACGTGCGCGAGGCCGTACGCCTGGCGCAGCGCGTCGTGCTCCTGTCGTCCCGCCCGGGACGCATCGCCCGCGAGTGGACCATCGACATCCCACAGCCGCGGCGCATCGAGGCCCCCGACGTCTCCAAGCTGTCCATAGAGATCACCGAACACCTCCGAGGGGAGATCCGTCGCCATGGAAAGCACTGAGGTGACCTCCTCCTCCCCGTCGCTCGACAAGAACAACGACCAGGACGTCGCGGGTCTCGAAGCGGGTTTGGACGCGCTGGAAACCGTCGTCCAAGGCGAGCGCACTCCGTGGTGGCGGACCATCCTGGAGAAGGTCGTACCGCCGTTCTGCGCCATCGCGCTGGTCCTGGCCGTGTGGCAGATCGCCTTCTGGGCCGAGGTCGCCCCGGAGTACAAGCTGCCCAGCCCCGGCCAGGTCTGGGACGCGTTCATGGTCCGCTGGCACGCCGGCGACGTGCACAGCATCCTGTGGGTCAGCGTCGAACGCGCCGGGCTCGGCTTCCTCCTCGCCATCGCGCTCGGCACGCCACTCGGCCTGATCGTGGCGCGCGTCAAGTTCATCCGCGCGGCCATCGGCCCGATCCTGACCGGACTCCAGTCGCTGCCCTCGGTGGCGTGGGTTCCGCTCGCCGTGATCTGGTTCGGCCAGAACAACACCGCGATCTACGCCGTCGTGCTGCTCGGCGCGATCCCGTCCATCGCGAACGGCCTCGTCTCCGGTGTCGACCAAGTCCCGCCCCTGTTCATCCGCGCCGGCCGCGTCCTCGGCGCGACCGGCGTCAAGGGCATCCGCTACGTCCTGCTTCCTGCCGCGATGCCCGGCTATCTTGCCGGCCTCAAGCAGGGCTGGGCGTTCACCTGGCGCTCCCTGATGGCCGCCGAACTCATCGTCGGCGTCGGCGAATACGGCTTCGGCGTCGGCCAACTCCTCGACCAGGGCCGCAACCTGGGCGAGATGCCGATGATGCTGACCGCCGTGTTCATGATCCTGCTCGTCGGCATCGGCATCGAACTGCTCGTCTTCAGCCCGCTGGAGCGCCTGGTGCTGCGCCAGCGCGGCCTGCTGGTCACCAACAAGTAGGCTTCCTGTCCCCATGCCCCGCACCCGTCCCCACACCGGCCCCCGTGCGCCCGCCGCCCCCGCGCTGCTGGCGATCGCGCACGGCAGCCGGGACGCGCGCCACGCCGCGACCGTCGACGCGCTCGTGACGCGCGTGCGACGGGCGCGGCCGTCGCTGCGGGTGGAGGTGGCGTACCTCGACCACTGCGCGCCGAGTGTCCCGGACGCGCTCGCCGCGCTCGCCGCCGACGGGGTCCGCGAGGCGGTCGCCGTGCCGCTGCTGCTGTCCGAGGCCTACCACGCCAAGCACGACGTGCCCGCGCTGCTGGCGACCGGACGCCAGTTGCGGCTCATCGTGCACACCGCACCGGCGCTCGGCCCGCACGCGCTGCTCCTCGACGCCCACGAACGCCGCCTTCGCGCCCTCGGCGTCCGCCCGGGCGACCCGTCGTACGGCATCGTCCTGGCCGCCGCGGGATCCACCGACCGGCAGGCCAACGCCGACCTGACCGCGCTGGCGCGGACCTGGCGCCGCACCGGCTGGGGCACCGTCGTCACCGCCTTCGCCTCCGCGGCCAGCCCCGCCGTCGGCGAGGCCGTCCGCGCGCTGCGCCGTACCGGCCACTCCCGCGTCGCCGTCGCCACCCACACCCTCGCCCCGGGCTTCCTCCCGGACCGCATTTCCCACCAGGCCGTCGCCGCGGGCGCCGACCTCGTCACCGCCCCGCTTGCCGACACCCCCGAGCTCGCCGGCCTGACCCTGCACCGCTACGTGGCGACCGCGACCGACCGGGGCCTGCTCTCGGCATGAGCACGGGCGGCTGATCCGGTCGGCGGCGCCCGCAGGTTCGCCTCGCGGCCCGACGGCCGCGCGGCGCCGTCGCGTGAACTCGCGTGTCGCTCCTGTGACAAAGCCGTACATCCCCGGAAGCGGGCCGGGCAGGAGCAGTAGCATCTGGGGCGTGATCGATACGGGTGCGGGTGAGCGGGGAGTCTTGGCGCGAGCCTGTGTGGGGGCCGGGATCGATCCGGGCGCCGCCGACGGGGCCGAGTTGCTGGCGTACGGGGAGAACGCGGTGTTCGCCCTGCCTCGGGTGGGGCTCGTCGCGCGGATAGCCCGCGGGGCGCATCTGACCGCACGGGCGCGCCGCGAGGTCGAGGTGGCGCGGTGGCTCGCGGAACTGGACTTCCCCACGGTGCGGCCGGCGGAGTCGGTGTCCGTGCAGCCGGTCGTGGTGGCGGATCGGCCGGTCACGTTCTGGGAGTTGCTGCCGCCGCAGGACCGCGAGCCGGACATCCGGGATCTCGCGAAGCTGCTCAAGCGCCTGCACGCGCTGCCCAAGCCGCCGTTCGCGCTGCCGCAGCGCGAACCGCTGGCGCTCGTGGAGACGTGGCTGGATTCCGCCGACGCCGCGGTGCACTTGGACGACCGGCGGTTCCTGTTGGGCCGGGCGGCCGAGTTGGAGCAGGCGTACAAGGCTCTGGTGCCCGCGCTGGAACCGGGGGTGATCCACGGCGACGCGCTGCTGCGGAACGTCGGCGTGCACGGCGGGCGGGCGCTGCTGCTCGACCTTGAGAACGTCGCCGACGACCTGCGTGAGGTGGACCTCGTCCTGACCCCGATGGCGGCCGTGCGGTACGGGCTCCCGGACGAGTCGGTGGAGCGGTTCGTCCGCAAGTACGGCTTCGACGTCACCAAGTGGGACGGCTACCCGACGCTTCGCGCGGTACGCGAACTCGCCGCGACCGCGTGGGTAGCCCAGCACGTCCCCGGCAACCCGGCCGCCGAGGAGGAGTTCGAACACCGCCTGAAGTGCCTGCGCAGCGGCGACACTTCGGCACGATGGCGGTCTTTCTGAAAGGTGCGCGTGACGCCCGGCACGCGGACGTGGTCGCGCAAGTCGGCCCGGGATACGCGTCGTTCGACGTCTCGGTCGCAGGGGTGCGCGTGTCGGGAACGATGCGGCCCGGCGGGTGCATACGGGCGTACACGGGGTGTACGTCGAGGGGCGGGCCGCGGTGAAGCCGCGTGGCGGTCACCGAGTCACAGGGAACGGAGCGCGGGCCCGTGGCCGTTCTCACGCTTCGGATGCCCCTGTGCCCGGGCGCGGGCATCGCGTACGATGGCCGTCATGACCCGGAAGACGTTGACCCGGCGCCGCGCGGTGGATTTCTGCCGCGTGTGCAGCTGCGTGTGTCCGGCTTGCTGACGTCTCGTCACTTCCAAGCTGTCGTCCGAACCTTCCGATCTTCCGCCCGACTTCGCCGTGCCACGGCTGCGGGCGCTTCCGTCTTTGACGCTGCCTGACGCCCCGTCGCCGCCGTGCATCGCCCGGCCGACGGGTCCGGGCCGCGTGCCCGAAGGGACTCGACCACCATGACGCACGCCGCTTCCTACGCCCCTGCCCGACCGCTCCATCCCGCCGACCACGCCGCGCACCATCCGTCACAGCACCCGTCGCGGTATCCGAACCAGGCAACCACCGCCCAGGTCCTGGTACTTCCGTCGCGCACCCCGCACCTTCCCGCGCAGCCGGCCCCCGGGCTCGGCGCGGTGGACTTCGTCGACGTCGTCCTCGAAGACGACGGTCTCCGCCTCGACCTCGCCGGCCGGACGGTGACCGTCGACGACCGCACGATCCGCCTCACGTTCCTCGAATTCGGCCTGCTGGCCCACCTGTTGGCCAACCCGCGTCGCGTCTTCAGCCGCCGCCAGCTCATGGAGGCGGTGTGGGGCTACCCCGATTCGGGTGAGGGCCGGACCGTGGACGTGCACGTGGCACGGCTGCGCCGCAAGGTCGGCATCCGGCATCGGCGTCGCCTGGCGACCGTGCACCGGGTCGGCTACAAGTACCTTCCGGCAGCGTAGAGTTCGCTGCTCAAGTCGTGGGCCGGAAGATCCGCAGGAGTGTCGATCTCCCAGCGGCGGGCCCAGGTCGCGCCGGGTTCCGCCCAGACGGGGAACCGGCGGGCGGGCGGTGCGTCGGCGCCGCCCGCCCCGGGCCGCGGTCATGTCACGCGGTGCGCTTCCCGGACTCCCACAACTGGTCGAACTCCTCCTGGAACACGGTGAAGAGGCCGCGGCGCGGATCGGCGGCGTCGCTTCCGGCGCGCAGCACGAACGACGGCGACTCGACACCGCGCGAACGCCGGAGGTACGGCTGCACCACCGCGGCGTCGCCGTCGACGAGGTACGCGTTGAACCGCGGGGTCTCCTCGTACACCCGGATCTCGATCCTCGCGGGCTCGGCGAGCTTGGCGCGGATCCTGCGGGCGTGCAGGATGTTCATGGTCGTCAGCCTGGCCAGTATGCCGCGCTTGAAGCCCTCGTCCTTTTCGCGCTGCCGCATCGCGTCGCCCGCCGGGTTGAGGAACAGCAGGCGCATGCGGCATCCGGAAGCCGCCTGCCGGTGGAGTTCCCTGCCGGAGTAGTTCTGGCACAGCAGGTTCAGCGAGACGCCCATCGCGTCGATGGTGCGGGCGTCCGCGACGAGGTCGGCGAACGGCAACTTGCGCTGGAGGGACGACCGGTCGGGGAACACACCGACCAAGTCGCCGTAGCGGCCCGCGAAAAGCTCCTCGACCGCGTCGAGGGCGAGGCGTTCGCCCGCGTGCCTGCCGAGTCGGCCGTCGAGTTCCGCGAGCACCCTGGTGCAGGCTTGTTCGACCTGGCGCAGCACGTCGGGTGACAGCACGCGGTTGCGTGCCACGATGTGGCGCCCGATCTCCACTTCCTCCAGGGCGCGTTCGATGGCGCGGCGGTCGCCCAGGTAGGGCGCGAAGCACCACCAGTTGCGGACCAGCAGCTCACGCAACTGAGGCAGCGTCAAGAACGCGACGAGGTCGTCGTCCGCCGGGTCCACGATGTAGCCGCGGCGCCGACTCATCTCCCGTACCGCTTCGGCGCGTTCGACCCATTCGCTCTGGGTGGGCCCGGCTGCGGCGCTCACCCACGCACCGTCGTCGTGGCCGGTCTGGTCGGTGGATCCGTAGACGGGCAGCAGCACTTGTCGTACGACGGAACGCAGGCGCTGTTCCACGAGGTTGAGGTATACGTACGCGCGTCCCGCCCGGCGGGCCCGCAACAGGGCGTCGTTCCAGTCGGGTTCGGCCCAGGACAGGTCGCCGGGTGTGACGGGGTGCGGGTTGACCGGGCCCGGGCCGTCGGGGGGCGGCGGGCTGCTGCCGTCGAGGATCGGCAGGCGCGCGGCGTCGTCGGCGGCGCTGCGCGGCCCGGGGAGCGGGACGCGGGGCCCGCTGCCGTAGCCGGGACGTTGCGTGCCTGTCTCGCTCCCGAAATCGGCGAAGGGCGGTACGCTGCCGGGCTGTTCGTCGCCTCGGCCGCCGGCGGAGCCTTTCGCCGCGCCCGGCGCGCTCCAGAACCCGGTCCCGCCGGCGGAGTCGAAGAGGCCGCCTCTGCGCCCGGGCCCCGCGATACCGTTGGCGCCGTAAGGGGGGTCGGTGGGCTGCGCCTGTCCCCCGGTTCCGGCGCCCGGGCCGGTGTCGTCGCCGCCGCCGTCGTCGGAGGCCGACGGCTCTGCGGCGGGGTCGGGCGCGTCCGGCGGATCGACAAGGCCCGCGGGGCCGGCGGAACTTGCGGAACCCGCGGATCCGAACGGCCGTCGGGGGGCGGAGGAACCGTCCGGACCTGATGGTTCGGGGTGGTCGGGAAGCTCCGCTCCGTCGTCTCCGGACTCCCGCGCCGCCGGCCCCCGCGCCGCGTTCGCCCCGTCCGCCCCCTCCCGCCCGGACTCGGACCGATCGTCCGGTTCCGGTGCAGGCGGGTTCGGGCCCAGGTCGGTCATCAGCGTCCCCAATCGCGTGGTCTGTCGCGCCCCCGCCGCATCACGCCCGAACCGACGCGTTCCTCGCGGTAAGGCGATCACCCGAACCGGTCGAGCGTACTTCAGCGTCGTGCCGCGACCCGCCGTTTACGCGCGTCAACGGTACGCATAGTTGCGGCAGTCCGCGTCACGCTCTGCGGACTTAGCGCCTACATAACGGAGTTGCCACGGCATCACAAAACGATGTTTACCATCACACGTCGGCAATCATTACCAACCGTCCGCCTGCTCCCGGGGGATCGACGAGGGGGCTCCCTCAATGTCGCGCTCGCGGGGCCGCGGGTGAAACCGCGGCGCCGC
>NZ_JBPKBI010000006.1:46513-62331 GCF_051388935.1 Yinghuangia sp. YIM S10712 | reverse complement strand
CGCCCCGGCGCCCGTCTGTACCGGCGAGAACCGTGGCACCTGGAGGTCCCCATGATGGCCACGCCCGGCAGCACTGCCCACAGGACGGGCATCGACGAAGAGTTCGACAGGTACCGGCACGTCGTCGCCGAGATCTTCGACTGCCACCACCGCAAGCCGAATCCGGATCCGGACGGCGGCCCGGACACCTGCACATGCGGCGCGGTGTGGCCGTGTCAGCAGGAGATGCTCGCGGCCGAACTGCTCGACTGGATCCGCCCATCGGCTCCGGCGGGCAGCAAGACGACGTAAAATTCGGTCAAATTCCGGCAACCCCAGTCGCAACCGACAAGGGACGCCGGGCACGGGACTGTTCGGCCCCCATCCGGGGGAAGGCAGTCGGCATGTCGCACATCGCGCGGCCCGGGTACGGGAAGATGCGAATGCCCGCGCTCGCGTGACGTCGTACGCCGCACCGGCCGGCGACGCCGTGCGAGCCTCCCGTACCCGAGACGACAGGTTGCCCATGCAGGTCTGGCCCGGACGCCCCTACCCCCTGGGCGCCACCTACGACGGCGCCGGCACGAACTTCGCGGTCTTCTCGGAGGCCGCGGAGCGCGTGTGGTTGTGCCTGATCGACGAGAACGGCGCCGAGACGCAGGTCGAACTGCGCGAGACGGACGCCTTCGTGCGGCACGCGTACCTGCCCGGGATCCAGCCCGGGCAGCGCTACGGCTACCGCGTGCAGGGGCCGTTCGCGCCCGCGGAGGGCAACCGCTGCAACCCGCACAAGTTCCTCCTCGACCCGTACGCGAAGGCGATGTCGGGCGAGGTGACGTGGCACGAGGCGGTCTACGGCTATTCGTTCGACCACCCCGACCTGCCCAACCAGCTCGACTCGGGTCCGTACATGATGACTTCGGTGGTCGTGAACCCGTATTTCGACTGGGGCAACGACCGTCCGCCGCGCATCGAGTACCACGACACGGTCATCTACGAGGCGCACGTCAAGGGGCTCACCCAGCAACACCCGGGCCTTCCGGAGGAAATCCGCGGCACCTACGCGGCGTTGGGCCACCCGGTGATCATCGACCACCTGCTCGATCTCGGCGTCACCGCGATCGAGTTGATGCCGGTGCACCAGTTTGTGCACGATCACCGGCTCACCCGGCTGGGCATGCGCAACTACTGGGGCTACAACACGATCGGGTTCTTCGCGCCGCACAACGCGTATTCCTCGACGGGCGAGCGCGGCCAGCAGGTCCAGGAGTTCCGGTCGATGGTGAAGGCGCTGCACGCGGCCGGCATCGAGGTCATCCTCGACGTCGTCTACAACCACACCGCCGAGGGCAACCACCTCGGGCCGACGCTGTCGTTCCGCGGCCTCGACAACCAGTCGTACTACCGGCTCGCCGACGACAAGCGCTACTACCTGGACACCACCGGCACCGGCAACTCGCTCCTGATGCGCAGCCCGCACGTGCTCCAGCTCATCATGGACTCGCTGCGCTACTGGGTCACCGACATGCACGTCGACGGCTTCCGCTTCGACCTCGCGGCCACGCTGGCACGGCAGTTCCACGAGGTCGACCGCCTGTCGTCGTTCTTCGACGTGGTGCAGCAGGACCCGGTCGTCTCCCAGGTGAAGCTGATCGCCGAGCCGTGGGACCTCGGCGAAGGCGGCTACCAGGTGGGCAACTTCCCGCCCCTGTGGACCGAGTGGAACGGCAAATACCGCGACACCGTGCGCGACTTCTGGCGCGGCGAGGAACGCACGCTGGCCGAGTTCGGCTCCCGCCTGACCGGCTCGTCCGACCTCTACCAGGACGACGGCCGCCGCCCGATCGCGTCGATCAACTTCGTGACGTGCCACGACGGTTTCACGCTGCGCGACCTTGTCTCGTACAACGACAAGCACAACGAGGCCAACGGCGAGGACAACCGGGACGGCGAGAGCTACAACCGCTCGTGGAACTGCGGTGCCGAGGGCGAGACGGACGACCCCGAGGTGCTGGCGCTCCGGGCCCGGCAGCAGCGCAACATGATGGCGACCCTGCTGCTGTCCCAGGGTGTTCCGATGATCGCGCACGGCGACGAGTTCGGGCGCACGCAGGGCGGCAACAACAACGCGTACTGCCAGGACAGCGAACTGGCCTGGGTGCGCTGGCCGGACAAGGCGAAACCGGGCGACATGCACGCGTTCACCCGCATGCTGACCCGGCTGCGGCACGACCACCCGGTGTTCCGGCGGCGCCGGTTCTTCCACGGCCGTCCGGTGCAGGGCACACACGACGAGCTGTCCGACATCGCGTGGTTCACTCCGGCGGGCGACGAAATGACCGACGCGGACTGGCGCGAGGCGACCGCGAAGTCACTGGCGGTCTTCCTCAACGGCCAGGCGATCAGCGAGCCCGACCCGCGCGGCCAGCCGATCTCGGACGACTCGTTCATGCTGCTGCTCAACGCGTCGCACGAGGACCTGTCGTTCGTGATCCCGCTGAACCACGGAACCGAGTGGACGGTGCTGATCGACACCGCCGACGAGGACTGCGCCGACCTCGACCCGAAGGACCGGCCGATCGCGCGCGCGGGCGAACAATGGCCGGTGACCGCGCGCTCCCTCGTCCTGCTGTGCCGGCCGCAGACGTGAGCGCGCCGGTCTGCCCGGCACTCCAGGAGACCGCTTTCGACTCCCGCCGCCGCACACGCGGCCGGCTCCCGCCCCGGGCCCGCCACCCCTGAGCCCGAGCCGTCGCCGCGTCGGCCAAGTGCGCTCTCAAAGCGCCCGCGGCCCTTGGACGTTCGTGAGTCGTCGCGGGTGTCACCCGGCAGGCCGAGACAGCCTCCGGTTCGAGGACGTGCCCTGGGGGGAGAGCGGCCGGCCCCTCTGCCCGCAGGGCGCACGCGCGCCCACCCGTCCATGTGGGTGATCGGGCGTCGAGGGCCGAATGGGTGACGAGCGCGTGTCGCTCCGGGTGACCGGGCAGTCGATGTGCATGACGCCTCCCACGGTTCCCGCTGTGCCGACCGGCACGTACCGCCTGCAACTCCAGCCCGAATTCGGCTTCGCCGAGGCGGCGCGGGCGGTGCCGTATCTGGCGTCGCTGGGCGTCAGCCACCTGTATCTGTCGCCGATTCTGCGCGCGGCGCCCGGCTCGCGGCACGGATACGACGTGGTCGATCACTCCCTGGTCTCCCCCGAGCTCGGCGGCGAGGCCGGTTTCCGGGCGCTGGCGGCCGAGGCGGGCGCGCGCGGGCTGGGGATCGTGGTCGACATCGTGCCGAACCACATGGCGATCCCGGCTCCCGAGTCGCTGAACCGGCAGTTCTGGTCGGTGTTGGAGCACGGGCCGGACTCGCCGTACGCACATTGGTTCGACATCGACTGGGAGGACGGCGGCGGGCGCATTCTGCTGCCGGTCCTGGGAGCGCCGCTGGACGAGGCGATCGGCCGCATACGCGTCGAGGACGGGACCGTCCGCTATCACGAGCACGCCTTCCCGCTCCGCGAAGGCACGGCCGAGCTGCCGCTGCGCGACGCGCTGGCCGCGCAGCACTACCGGCTCGCCGACTGGCGCGAGGGCGACCTGCGCGGCAACTACCGGCGGTTCTTCACCATCACCTCACTGATAGGGCTGCGGCAGGAGGACGAGTCGGTTTTCACCGCGACGCACGAGGTCATCCTGCGGCTGGTGCGCGAGGGCCTGGTCCAGGGGCTGCGCGTCGACCATCCCGACGGCCTGGCGGACCCGAGGGGCTATCTGCGCCGACTGCGGGCGGCGGTGCCGGAGACGACGTGGATCGTGGTCGAGAAGATCCTCACCGGCGACGAGCCGCTGCCGGGCGACTGGCCGTGCGCGGGCACCACCGGGTACGACGTACTGCGGCGGGTGGACGGCGTGTTCACCGACCCGTCCGGCGCCGACGCGCTGCGGGCGCTGCACCACGAGGTGACCGGGGCGTCGGAGCCCGGTTTCCGGACGGTGGCGCAGACGGCGAAGCGCGAGGTGCTGGCCACCGCGCTGGCCACTGAAGTGGCGCGTCTGGAAAGGGTTTTGGACCGCGCCGGGGTACACGAGCCCGATCGCGGCGACGCGTTGCGGGCGCTGCTGGCGTCGGTGCCGGCGTACCGGCCGTACGTCGTACCCGGCGAGCCGGCGCCTCCCGAGGCGGTGACGTTGCTGGGCGCCGCGCTGACCGAGGTCCCGGGGCGGCTCGCACCGACCGCGCGCCGGATCGCGGATGCGGCGCTGGGCCACGACCCGGAATTCGCGGTGCGGTTCGCGCAGGTCGCGGCGGCGGTGGCGGCGAAGGGCGTCGAGGACCGGGCGTTCTATCGCTGGTACGTGCTGAGCTCGCTCAACGAGGTCGGCGGCGAGCCGGACGAAGTGGGCTGGGATGTCGAGGAGTTCCACGCATACGCGCGCTCGCTGCACGCGACGTGGCCGGACACGATGACCGCCTTGTCGACGCACGACACCAAGCGCAGCGAGGACGTGCGGGCCAGGCTCGCGGTACTCGCGGAGATCCCGGCGGAGTGGGCGTCGGCGGTGCGGGGGTGGAACAAGGCCGCGCAGCGGTACCGGGACGACCGCTCGGACCCTGCACCGGACCGCTTCGACACCTGTCTGCTGTGGCAGACCCTCGTGGGGGCGTGGCCGATCAGCCCCGATCGGATGAAGGCCTATCTCCGCAAGGCGATGCGCGAAGCGGCCCGTTCGACCTCCTGGACTTCGCCCGACACCGCCTATGAGCAGGCCTCGGACGATTTCGTGGACGCGATTCTGGTCGACCGCGAAATCCACTCCTCCGTACAGGCGTTCGTCGAACGCCTGCTCGATCCGACGCGAACGGTCGCGCTGGGGACCAAGCTTGTGCACCTGACGATGCCCGGTGTGCCCGACGTCTACCAGGGAGGGGAGGGGGTGCTGCGGACCTTGGTGGATCCCGACAACCGAGCGCCGGTCGACTTCGACGCCGCGGCAAGGCGACTGGCGAACGCGGTTCCGCGCACAACGAAGGCCGAGGGAGGCACGCCTGACGACCTGGACACGGAGAAGACCCTCGTCACAACGACGGTATTGCGGTGCCGGCGCCGACACCCGGCGGCGTTCGGGGCAGGGGACGCGGGACGGTACGCGGCGGTACACGCCCACGGCGAGGCGGCCGGCCACGTCGTGGGGCTGCGGAGAGGGCCGGTGGTCGCCCTGGCGACGCGTCTCCCGGTCACGTTGTCCGCCCGCGGAGGCTGGGGTAATACCCGGCTCGATCTGTGGAAGGGTACGTGGACGGACCTGCTGACCGGCCGACGAGTCGCCCGCGACGCACCCTTGGCCGAGGTGTTCTCGAGCCTGCCGGTCGCGCTATTGGAGGACGGGACACATTGACCCGCACAGACCGGAGGACCCCCCACCCATGACCCGCCTCGCCGTCTGGGCCCCCCACGCCGACACCGTCGAGCTCGTCACCCGATCGACCACCCGCCGTGCCATGCGCCCGGGCGACGGCCCCGGCTGGTGGCACATCACCGTTCCCTCCCTCGCCCACGGCGACGACTACGCCTTCTCCCTCGACGGCAAGAAACCGCTCCCCGACCCGCGTTCGGTGTGGCAGCCCGGCGGCCCGGACGAGCCGTCGCGCATCTACGACCACTCCCGCTTCGCCTGGACCGACACCGCGTGGCAGGGCCGCGCACTGCCCGGCGGCATCGTCTACGAGCTCCACATCGGCACGTTCACCGAAGCGGGCACCTTCGACGCCGCGATCGAACGCCTCGACCACCTGGTCGGCCTCGGCGTCACCCATGTCGAGCTGATGCCCGTCGCCGCGTTCCCCGGCCGCCACGGCTGGGGCTACGACGGCGTGTGCCTGTGGGCCGTCCACGAGCCGTACGGCGGTCCCGACGGCCTCAAGCGCTTCGTGGACGCCGCCCACGCCCGCGGGCTCGCGGTGATCCTCGACGTCGTGCACAACCATCTCGGCCCGTCCGGCAATTACCTGCCGCGCTTCGGCCCCTACTTCACCGACCGCTACCACACCCCGTGGGGCAGCGCGGTCAATCTGGACGGCCCCGGTTCCGACGAGGTACGCGCGTTTCTGCTGGGCAGCGCACTCGCCTGGCTGCGGGACTTCCACCTCGACGGCCTGCGCCTCGACGCCGTCCACGAGCTCGCCGACCGCCGCGCGGTCCCGTTCCTGGAGGAACTGTCCGACGCCGTCGACCGCTTGGGCGCGGCGATCGGCAAACCGCTGTTCCTGATCGCCGAGTCCGATCTCAACGATCCGAGAGTCGTCACCCCGCGCGAAAGCGGCGGCCTGGGCATCCACGCCCAGTGGAGCGACGATTTCCACCACGCTCTCCACGCATTGCTGACCGGCGAACGCCAGGGCTATTACACCGATTTCGGCACGATGAGCGCGCTCGCGAAGACTCTCGGGTCGGTCTGGGTCCACGACGGCGGCTGGTCGACGTTCCGGGGCCGCCACCACGGGCGCCCGCTCGACCCCTCCCGTATGCCGGGCCACCGCTTCCTCGGCTACCTGCAAGACCATGACCAGGTCGGCAACAGGGCGGTCGGCGACCGCATTTCCGCGTTGCTCACCCCCGGTCTCACAGCGGCCGCGGCCGCTCTCGTCCTCACGTCGCCCTTCACCCCGATGCTCTTCATGGGTGAGGAGTGGGGTGCCTCGACCCCGTGGCAGTACTTCACCGACCACCCCGATCCGGCCCTGGCCGAGGCCGTACGCCAAGGCCGCCGCGCCGAGTTCGCCGCGCACGGCTGGGATGCCGCCCAGGTCCCCGACCCCCAGTCGCCGGACACCGTACGCGCCTCGCGCCTCGACTGGTCCGAACCGGACCGCGAGCCCCACGCGGCGCTCCTGGCCTGGTACCGCACCCTCATTCGGCTCCGCCGCGAGCACCCGGAGTTGTCCGACCCGCACCTGCCCTCGGTCCAACTGACCTACGACGAGCCCGCCGGCTGGCTGATGCTGCACCGCGGCCCGTTCCGCACCGCCGTCAACCTCGCCGAAGAGCCCGCGACGCTCCCGGTGGGCATCGGCGAAGCCGAAGTGCTCGCGTCCTGGACACCCGCCGAGGCGGAACGCGGTCTGGCCGGCACAACCCTCACGCTCGCGCCCCACTCGGCCGCCGTCGTCCGTCTGTCCGCGTGACCGGCCCCGTCGCCTGCGGGGAACGGTTCATTTCGTACGCCAGCACACGGTGTAGGCGAACTGCGGGTAGTCGCGGCTCTGGTACGCGGTCCAGCCGTACCTGCCGCAGAAGCCGGGGTCGTAGCGGTTGGTTCGGCCGACCACGACGACGTTCGAGGACGCGCAGGAACCGGTGTTCGTGAAGGTGGTGCCGGAGCCGCTGCCGGACCTGAGAAGGCAGTTGTTGGTTTCGGCGTACGCGGCGTCGTCGGGGTAGTTGAACGTCAGGCACAACAGGACGCCCAGGCCGGGGTGGGCGGTGACCGGCATCGTCAGCCAGTAGTGGGTGTCGCATTTGGACTTGTCGGGCACGCCTCGGTAGACCGCTCGGACTTTGAAATTGCCGGTCACGCACGTCTGGGTCGCCCAGATGTCGTTGCCGGGGGTTCCATAGACGCAGTCGCCTTGCTCGGCGTGGTAGGCGCCCGAGCTGTGCAGGTAGGTGAGGCAGAGCACCAGCCGGTGACGAGACGACGAGACACTCTGGTCGTAGTCCGGGACGTTGTCGCAGCTGTTCAGGTCGGTGGTGCCTGTGAAAATCCTCAGGACCTTGAACGCCCCGACCTCGCAGGCGGTCGGGCGCAGGTCCGATTGACCGCCCGTCCCGTAGTCGTTGAAGCACGACCCGGCGCGGGCGTCCTCGATCGGGTCCGGTGGTGTGTAGGCCGGCGCCTGGTAGGTGGGGGCCGCGTACGTCGGGGCATCGGCCGCGGGGCGGGTGGGGGTCGGCGCCGAGTAGGGCCCGACGTCCGGGGGCTCCGAGGGCGTCGAGGTGGACGGGCGCGACGTCGCGGTGGTCGTCGACGTCGCGGGTGTCGTCACGCTGTAGTCGTACTTGTCGTCCGATGTGTCCGCGGTCGAGCGGCTGTCGGATCCGCTGCGGGTGCCCACGATGATCGCCGCGATGGCCAGGATCGTGACGAGCACGGCGGCGCCGACGCCGATTGGTGTGCGGTGCCGGCCACCGGACGGGCCGGTGGCCGGGAGACTGAGCGTTGCGGGCCGCCTCGACCGCGCCGCGCCCGGCCCCGGCTCGGGCGGTGCCGACAGGGTTCTGCGGCGCCTGGGCGGCGTCGAGCCGGGTGTGGTGGACGCGTGCGCCGCGGCCGCGGTGAGCTGTTCCGCCCACTCGGCGAGTGCGGGGCGCCGGATCGGGGCGGGGTCGAGGCTCGCGCGGGCAAGATCGGCGAGTGTCGGGCTGATCGCCGCCAAACGTGCGGGGTTCGTGGCGGTGTGGTCGCGGGCGAACAAGCGGATCGCGAGCAGCCCGAACTTGCGGATGTCGCCGGCTCGGGTTCCGTGTTCGCCGTCGGGATGCTGCCAGTCGGGGGCTGCCGCCTCGGGCAGGGCAGTGCCTCCGCGCAGTTGTGCGGCGTCGCAGTCGATGAGGAAGCACTCGGGCTGCGGGGTGGTGGCGAAGAGCAGGTTCTTCGGTGCGAGGGCGCCGACGGCGATGTCGAAGCGGTGGAGGCGGGCCAGTGTCTTGGCGACGTCGGCGAGCAGCAGGAGCCGGTCCCGGTCGCTGACGGCCGAGCCGATGCGGGCGATGTGGGCGTCGTCGCCGAGCAGATGCTCCAGCCGGGCAAGTCGCGGTGTTCCGGACCGCGTTCGCGCAGAGCTCCGGAAGGCGAAGCGGAAGCGGTCGGGTACGGCGCGCATGACGAATCCGCAGGGGCTGCCCCCGCGTTCGACGACAGCGCCGGGCCATGCGGTCTTCTCGCACAACCACTGGGCGTCTTCCGGGCTCAGCGTCTCCAGCAGGTCGGGCATGGCTGCCAGCGCGGCGGTGTCGAGCCTGGGCAGTACGGCGGCGCCGTACTGCTTGTAGACCACGTCCCAGTCGTGGCCGTCGGAGGTTCTGATGGCCTTGTTGGTCACCTCGTGGAAGGTGCCGTGCCCGTCTCGGCCGAGTTCGCGGCCGAGCACCAGGGCGCCGATGTCGACGGCGGGGGTGCTTCGCCGCGTCATGCCTGATCTCCGGTGGTCCGGGGCGGTGACGGACAGGCGACGGCGTCGGAGACCGGTATCGGGTCCGATCCGGTCCTGCCTGGCACGGGCACGGCCGTGCTCGCGGCGCCCCCGGAACGCGCCCGGCACGTCGACCGTGCGATCGGCATCAAGTGCGGCAACCGGAGTCGGCGGCGATGTCCGGTGTCGGCGAGGCCGGAGTGCGGCCCGGCGGCAGGCGCTTCGGACTCCTGTCCGCCGGCCGGGCGCCGCCGGTGCCCCCGCGGTCGCGCGTGACCTCGAACGTCCGTGTCGGCAACAGCTTCCCCATGCCTGCCTCCCCGTTGCCGGCTCCGGTGAGCGCGGCGACATCCGCACGCTCATCGCGTGCGCCCCGTGACGCCCCGTGACGCCCCGGTACGAACGACTGTGCGGCGTATGGGACACGAACGCACGGCGTCCGCAACACGGTTGCGGGAAACGGTAGTTGACCGCACCGGCCGACACCAGCGTCGGCGCGGCAACCCGTGCCTACGTCTCCAGCAGCCGCTTCCGCTCCGTCTCGACGTCGAAGTGAGCCGGCGGATACCGCGGGTCGAGTTCTTCCAGGTGTTCGAGGAGCAGGCGGCTGATGGCCCAGTTGCGGTACCACTTGCGGTCGGCGGGGACGACGTACCAAGGGGCCGCGTCGGTGGTGCACTTCTGGAGGACCGCCTCGTACGCCTCCTCGTAGTCCGGCCACAAGGCGCGCTCGTCGATGTCGCCTGGCCCGAATTTCCAGTGTTTGTCAGGGTTTTCGAGGCGCTCAAGGAGGCGGGCGCGCTGTTCGGCGTAGGAGATGTGCAGGAACACCTTGACGATCGTCACACCGTCGTCGTGCAGGCTCTGTTCGAACCGGTTGATGGTCGCGTAGCGGCGTGCCCACACGGTGCGGGGGACGATGCCGCGCACGCGCGCGATCAGGACGTCCTCGTAATGCGAGCGGTCGAAGATACCGATGATTCCGGGTTCCGGAACGGCGCGGCGCACCCGCCACAGGAACGGGTGGGCGAGTTCCTCGCGCGTCGGTGCCTTGAAGGCGTGGATGTGGCAGCCGGACGGGTTGAACTGTCCGATGACGTGCTTGACCACCCCGCCTTTGCCGGAAGTGTCCATGCCCTGCAACACCAGCAGCAGCCGCTTGCGTGATCCACCGCCGGCCGCCTGGGCGTAGAGGCGTTCCTGAAGCTCGGCGAGCCTGGGTTCCATCGCGGCGATGTCGGCGAGTGCCTCCTGTTTCCCGCCGAACCAGTGCGGTGTCGCGCGGGTGTCGGCCCCGGCGAGGTCCACAGCGCCGCCGTGCAGCCGCAGGGCGTCGCGTACGGACGGCACCTCGGCCGGCGAGGGCGGCACTTCCACGGGGACGGCGCTCAGCAGCGGGGAGGCGGGTTCCTGCGGCACGAGCCGGGGGTCCGGTGGCCAGGCGCCCTTCAGGCGGGCGTCCTCGAAGGTGGCTTCCTCGGACCGAGCGGGGCCGCCGCCCGCGAGGCGGAGGCGCCCCTGCTTCTTTTCGGCCTTCTTGGCGCCTTTGGGCCCGGTTTCCGGGCGGTCGCCGCCCCGGCCGCCCTTGGCCACTCCACCGGACTTACCCGACTTGCCTGGTTTGACGGGTTTGCTCCGCAGCTCAGGCCGCTCAGGCTTGCTCATGCTGGGCACATCCGCCTTGGACGTCTCGACGGCCTTCACCCCGGCCACCGCCCGCAGCCGCCTGCCCTTCGACGCCGGTTTCGCGGACCCCGAGTCCGTCGAATCCCGGTTCGCCTTCCTACCCGTCTTCTTGGCCACGCGTCAGCCCTCCGTCACTCGTTCGGGTGCGCGATCCTGGGGCGATCCTCCCCGACAACGCGGCTGCTCGCAGTTCGACGCGGCAATCGCGGCCATTCGAATGCGGCGATCGCGGCGATCAGGCGCGGCGCTCCGGGCCGGTGTCAACCCTGTCGGCCCGGCTCCGGAATCCGCTCGGCGCCGTCGCGGGCCATGGCGACCAGGCGGGATATCGCACGCAAATATTTCTTCTTGTAGCCGCCGCCGAGCATCTCGTCGGAGAAGATCGCGTCGAACGGGACGCCCGAGGCGACGACCGGTATCTCCCGGTCGTACATGCGGTCGGCCAGCACGACGAGGCGCAGCGCGGTCGACTGGTCGTGGACGGGCACAACGCCACGCCAGAAGACCGCGCGTACGCCTTCCAGGAGTGCGCCGTAGCGGCTCGGGTGGACGGTCGCGAGGTGGTCGAGCAGGGCGGGGAAGTCGTCGAGGGAGGCGCTGTGCACGCCGGGTGCGTGGGCGGTCTTGGTGACCACGTCGTCGTCGGCGGCGGGGGCGGGCGCCTCGGGCAGGCCGCGGTGGCGGTAGTCGTCGCCGTCGATGCGCAGGGATGCGAAGTGTGCCGAGAGGCCCTGGATCTCGCGCATGAAATCGACGGCGGCGAAGCGTCCCTCGCCGAGCTTGTCGGGGAGGGTGTTGGAGGTCGCGGCGAGCTTGACTCCGGCGTCGACGAGTTTGCCGAGGAGGGTGGAGACGAGGACGGTGTCGCCCGGGTCGTCCAGTTCGAATTCGTCTATGCACAGCAGGCGGTGGCCGGAAAGTGCCTGCACGGTCTGCTGGAAGCCGAGGGCGCCGACCAGGTTGGTGAGCTCGACGAAGGTGCACAGCGACTTGGGGGCGGGCGCGGCGTGCCAGAGCGAGGCCAGCAGGTGGGTCTTGCCGACGCCGTAGCCGCCGTCGAGGTATATGCCGCTGTGCCCGGGGGCGGCGGCCTTGTCGCGCCGGAACCACCTGCGCTTGGTCTCGTTTCCGCCGCCGACGGTGTTCAGCATGGCCGCGAAGTGTTCGAGGCGCCGCACAGCTTCGGCCTGGCTGGGCTGTGCGGGATCCGGTATGTAGGTGCTGAAACGGACACCGTCGAACCTCGGCGGGGGAACCATTTCGGCCACCATGCGGTCGGCGGGGACGACCGGGTGGCGCGACGTGAGGGCGACCGGCGGAGCGTCCGGGCTTGCCTGCGACATGTTGGACACAGTCATCAAGCGTACGGTGCGTGCGAAACTCGACCGCATGCGACGTCTGCTTCCCGCCCCGGAGACCCCCGCGAGCCCCACCGGCCCCGATGTCGACCTCGACGCGGCGTACGCCTATCCGACCGAGGTGGTCGACGCCGGGCGCGCCTGGGTCCGCGCCAACATGGTCGCCAGCCTGGACGGTGCCGCACAGGCCGGCGACGGCCTCTCGGCGGGCCTCTCCTCCCCCGGAGACAAGCGCATCTTCGGCGTGCTGCGCGCCCTTGCCGACGTGGTGCTGGTCGGTGCGTCGACGGTCCGCAACGAGGGCTATCGCCCGCCGCGCCCCAATCCGGCGTACGCTCCGGCGCGCGAGGCGGCCGGGCGCCCTCCGGTGCCGGTGATCGCGATCGTGAGCCGCAGCCTGGAGCTCGACTTCTCGGCTCCCCTGTTCACCGAGGCCGTCGTGCCGACGGTCGTGCTCACCGGCCCCGACGCGGATCCGGATCGCCTCGCGCGGGCGCGGAAGGTCGCGGACGTGGTCGTGGCGGGCGAGCCGGGTACGCAGGGCGCCGACCCGGGAGCGGCCCTCGACGCGCTCGCGGCGCGGGGGTGGACCCGGATCCTGACCGAGGGCGGCCCGTACCTCCTGGGCCAACTCGTCGCCGAGGGACGGCTCGACGAGTTGTGCCTGACCATCGGGCCGCTCCTGCTCGGCGGTGCGGCGACGCGGATCACGAACGGTGGGGCGCCGGAGGTTCCGCAGTCGATGAACCTGCACACGCTCCTGGAGGAGGACGGCTTCCTGTTCGCCCGGTATGTCCGCAGCCTCGCCGGCCCCGCGGCCGGTTGAGCCGTTATCGGTTCTTGTCGGGCGCTCGGGTGGCATGGTGATTGCAGGACAGCGTCACGCCGGGAACAAGCCGGCCGAGCCGGGCACAAGGGAGAAAAGCGTGTACACGATCGTCCTTCTCATCGAAAAGGTCATGGACGCGGAGGACGTCGGCCTGGTGACGAGCCTGCACGAGGGAGTCGAGACGTCCTTCGTCGTCGTGCTGCCGGGCAAGGCCGACCACCACCGTCTGGTCCGCGCCCTCGACGACGTCGCACTCGGGCACCTGGAGGAGGCTGCTGAGGACGTCGAACACCGCTCCGGGGACGAGACCGCGGACGCGACACAGCGCACCTTGGACGTCAGCGTCGCCAATCTGCGCGCGGTGGGCGTCCAGGCGGTCGGCGAGACCGCGCCCGGTGAGGACCCGTTGCAGATCCTCAAGGACATCGTCGAGCGGCACGCGGCCGACGAGGTCATCGTGCTGACCGCCCCGCACCTGATCGAGGAGTTCTTCCACCGCGACTGGGCTTCGCGCGCCCGGCACAAGGTGGGTGTGCCGGTGCTGAAGCTGTTCGCACACAACGTCCCGTAACCGCGGCAAGGCCCCTTCGTGGTGCAGAATCATCGGTGCGGAACCGCCGGTGCGCGGTCGCCGGCACACAGGGCGTCACCAAGCACCGCAATCCGCACCCCACCCCGCGCAACGTGTTAGGAGCCCGCATGCCCGCCTCCGCCTCGCCCGCGGACCCGCCGGCGATCGACCTCGGCAGTCCGCACTTCATCGGGATCGGCGGCGCCGGCATGTCGGGGCTCGCGAAGATCCTCGCGATCCGCGGTGCCAAGGTGGCCGGCAGCGACGCGAAGGACTCGACGGCGCTGCTCGCGCTGCGGCAGCTCGGCTGCCGGGTGCACGCCGGACACGCCGCGGAGAACGTCGGCGACGCGTCGTGCGTCGTCGTCTCCAGCGCCATCCGCCCGGACAACCCGGAGCTGGTCGCGGCCCGGGAGCGCGGCATCCCGGTGGTGCACCGCGCCGACGCGCTGGCCCGGCTGATGGACGACCGCCGCGCCGTCGCGGTGGCCGGCACGCACGGCAAGACGACCACGACGAGCATGCTCGCGGTGAGCCTGATGTCGCTGGGGCTCGACCCGTCGTTCGCGATCGGCGCCGACCTCAACGAGGCGGGCAGCAACGCCCACCACGGTGACGGCGACATCTTCGTGGCGGAGGCCGACGAGAGCGACCGCAGCTTCCTCAAGTACGCGCCCGAGGTCGCGGTCGTGCTCAACGTGGAGCTGGACCACCACGCCAACTACGGGTCCCTCGACGACGTCCTGGACGCCTTCGAGGCGTTCGCGCAGCGCATCGTGCCCGGCGGCACCCTTGTCCTGTCGGCCGACGACGCGGGTGCGGGCGCACTGCGCGACCGGCTCACCGAGTCGGCACCCGATCTGTCCGTCGTGACGGTCGGCGAGAGCGACAGCGCCGACCTGCAGATCGCCAAGGTCGAGCAGCAGGGCCTCGGCAGCACGGTGACGGTACGCGGCAAGGGCGGCGCCGAACACGTGTTCTCCGTCGCGGTGCCCGGCCGCGTCAACGCCTCCAACGCCGTCATGGCCCTCGCGGTCGGCCTCGCCCTCGGCATCGACCCTGCCGAGATGGGTGCCGCACTCGGCAAGTACCAGGGCGTACGCCGGCGCTTCCAGCTCAAGGGGGAGGCGGGGGGTGTGCGCGTCATCGACTCGTACGCGCACCACCCGACCGAGATCGCCGCCGACCTGGAGACCGCGCGCGGCGCCGTGGGCCAGGGCCGCGTCATCGCGGTGTTCCAGCCGCACCTGTTCAGCCGCACGCAGCAGCTCGGCACCGAGATGGGACGCGCGCTCGCCGCCGCCGACATCGCGGTGGTGATGGACATCTACGCGGCACGCGAGGACCCGCAGCCCGGCGTCACGAGCCACATCATCGCCCACAGCGCGCTCGACAACGGCGGCCTCGTGCGCATGGCGCACAGTTGGTCCGAGGTGCCGGACGTCGTCGCCGCGCTGGCCCGGCCGCTGGACCTGGTGCTGACGATGGGCGCGGGTGACGTGACGCTGCTCGGACCCGAGATCCTGGACGCGATCAACCGGCGCTGACCCGCCGCACGAAGCAGCCCGAACACCGCCTGACGGCCCGCCCGGCCCCGGGAACGTCCCCGGGGCCGGGCGTGTTGGATGGTGTCATGGCTGACACCGAGAAGTACAACGTCGTCAAGTCCGCCGACGAGTGGCGCGTGATCCTGTCCCCGGCGGAGTTCCACGTCCTGCGCGAGGCCGGTACCGAACGCGCGTTCACCGGCGAGTACACCGACACCAAGACGGTCGGCGTCTACCGCTGCCGCGCGTGCCAGGCGGAGTTGTTCCGCTCCCAGGACAAGTTCGAGTCGCACTGCGGCTGGCCGTCCTTCGACCACGTCGACGAGGAGCGGGTCGAGCTGCGCGAGGACCGGTCGTACGGGATGGTCCGCACGGAGGTCCTGTGCCGCAACTGCGGCTCCCACCTGGGACACCTCTTCGAGGGCGAGGGCTACACGCCCCGCAACCAGCGCTACTGCATCAACTCGATCAGCCTGACGCTGGAGCCCGCCGAAGAATCGTGACCCGCGAGCGACCGGCTGCGAGGGATTCCCATCGAATCCCGGTGATTTGCGACCCCGCCTGACGGCAAGGTGTCCGTTTCCGGTACACACGGCGTATGAACCCGAATGCGGTACTGGTCGCGTACGCCTTGTGGATGGCGTTCGCTGTCGCGTTCGCCGTCGCGG
>NZ_JBPKBI010000006.1:38943-46393 GCF_051388935.1 Yinghuangia sp. YIM S10712 | reverse complement strand
ACACCCTCCCCCCCCCCCCCCCCCCCCGCCACCGCCGGTCGAAGACCTCGACCTGTACCAGGCCGCGTTCCTGGCCGGCGGCCCGGCGCGGGTGGCCGATGTGGCGCTCCTCGCGATGCGTGCCGCGGGAGTGGTGCACATCGGCCGCGACGGCACCGTCACCGCGACCGCTCGGGGCCCGGCCGACCCGGTCGCGGCCGGGGTGCTGCGCGCGGTCGCCGAGGCCGACGGCAGCGCGGCGCTGTCGACCGTGCGCTTCCGGGGCGCGCGCAGCCGCGAAGTCCAGGCGATCGGCGACCGGTTCCTCGCACAGGGGCTCATACGCCGGCCCGGCGGTGCACGAAAACGCCGGCAGGCACGCGTGATCCTGATCGTCTCGGCGGTCGTCAGCGCTGTGACCGCGGTGGTCCCGGGCATCGCCCCGTCCGTGGGCGACGACGGCTTCGCCGTCGCCGTCGCGGTCCACGCCATCGGCTTCACGGCGTCGTTGGCGCTTTTGCAAGTCCTCGCGATGGGGCGCACCGAGCACGCGCGGGCGGGCATGGCGTACGTGCTCCGCCTGCGCCGCACCCCGCGGCTCCGGGAGAACCTCGACCGTACGGCCGCCGGCGGCGCGGGGCTCGGCGTCATCGCGGTGATGGGGCTGGACCGGCTCACCGACCTCGAACTCCTGGACGTCTTCCGACGCGAACGGGTCACGCAGCATGCCAGTGGCGCCGACGCGGGATGCGGGGGCACCGGCTCGGCTGATTCCGACAGCCCGTCGTGGTTCGGGTCAACGTCGTGCGCGGACAACGGCTTCCGGGGCAGTTCGTGCTCGGGCCCGAACTGCTCGTCCTCGGCGTGGTCGTGCGCCGCTTCCTCGTCGTCGAGCTGTTCGTCGTCGAGTTGTTCGTCCGGGTCGTCATGTGGAGGGGGCGGGGGATCGTGATCGGGATGCCCGGTGGCCGCACGGCGGTCGGAATCGGCTGGCGGCCGGAGATCGATCTGACCGTCGAACGCCTCGACGGAGTCGACTTCGTGGAGGTGATCGCGGAGAACGTGTGCATCGAGCACGCGGACCATGTGCCCGAATCGCTGCGGGTGTTGCGGGCACGCGGCACCTCGGTCGTCCCACACGGCGTGTCCTTGGGGCTGGGCGGCGCGGAACGCCCTGACTCGGCACGGCTGTCCCGGCTGGGCCGGGTCGCCGAAGTTCTCGAAGCCCCTTTGGTGAGCGAGCACCTGGCGTTCGTGCGCGCGGGCGGCATGGAAGCCGGGCACCTGCTGCCGGTGCCGCGCACGCGCGCGTCGCTGCGGGTGATCGCGGAGAACGTCCGCATCGCGCAGGACTCGCTGCCGGTTCCGCTCGCGCTGGAGAACCCCGCCACGCTGTTCCGGTGGCCGGACAACGAGCTGACGGAGGCTCAGTTCCTCGCGGAGCTCGTCGAGCTGACCGGGATCACCTTGCTGATCGATGTCGCGAACCTGCACACCGAACGCGTCAACCACGGCCTGGACGTCGAGGCGGCCCTGGACGCGCTGCCGCTTGAGGCGGTCGCGTACGCACACATCGCGGGCGGCGTCCTGCGCGACGGTCTCTGGCACGACACGCACGCGCACCCGGTGAGCCCCGAAGTCCTGGAGGTCCTGGGGATGCTGTGCGAACGCACGCGGCCTCCCGGCGTGCTGCTCGAACGCGACGCCGCCTATCCCCCGGCCGACGAGCTGGCCCGGGAACTCGTCGACATCCAGGGCGTGTTGGCGGATGACCCCGCACCGACGCGCGGGGCCCGATGACCACCCCCGGCTCCACCACCGACTCCGACCGGGACGAACTCACCCGCCGTCAGACGGAGTTGCTGACCGCACTCGTTGCCGGCGGCCCCATACCCGAGGGCTTCGACACCGAACGCATCCGCGTCCAGACCACGGCGCTGGCCGCCAAACGCCGCAGCGGCGTCGAGCGAGCCCTCCCCCACCTGGCCGCCGCCCTCGGCGAGAGATGGCCGGGCGCCTTCATGGATTGGGCCCGTACACACCCCAAGCCCGCTGTCGGCGGCAGCCGCGCCGACGGTCACGCCTTTGCCGAATACCTGCGTATGCGGGGGGAGTTGCCCGAGCCGTTGGTGGAGGCGCGCACGTCGCGGACACGACGAGGCGGCGTACACAAGCTGCGTTCGTGGTGGCGCTCCCGCCGCGCCCGTGCCTCAGCCGACGCGGCCTACTGGCCCGACCGACAACCGGACTGACGAAGACCGCGCGGGGATCGATGCCGGAAAGGCCTTTGCAGGGCCTTGCGACGGCCTTGGCCGACGCGGGCCGACATCCGGCAGCCGCCGATGCACGCCGCGCGGTGTCTCCCATCAGCCGACGCGAGACCCGGCCCCCGGTCAGCCGCCGATGCCCAGCCGCCGCGCGGTGTCTCCCGTCATCGGGTACACCTTCTCCGGCGGCAGCAGCGCCCGGGCCCGGTCGATGCGTCCGCCGCGCACGAGTTCGGCGATGCGCCGCGTCCGGGCGGTCAGATCGGTGATCCCCACGGTCCATTCCTCCGCGAACTCCCGGATCAGCGCGCGTCCGACACCGACCTGGATGCTGTAGTGGTTGAGCGCGGCACCGCGCAGCGACCGCTCCGGGTCCCACTGGACGTGCACCTGCACACCGGCCACCGCGTCCGGCGCAGCCGACGTCAACACCCCGCGTGCCAGGGCGTGTTCCCATCCCGCGCGGGTGACGCGCACCGCGAGGATCCGCTCCTGCCCGGACTTTCGCGCCCAGTTGCTGCGGTGCATGAGCCACAGGTACGACGGCTTGATCCAGGTCATGCGACCGAACGAGAACGGTTCCACGAACCGGCCCGCACGCAGCGCCGCATCCGCGATGCGCGTGGGGTATGCCTGGTACACCACGATCGAATCGGCGTCGAAGTCGGCGCGGATCTCGCGCATTCCGGCAGCGGACATGCCCGGCACGATGCCGACCCGACCGGCTTCCGGGCCACCGGTTTTCCGCGTGTGGCCCCGAAGGGCCGCGGTTCAGCCGGCCGCCCGCCGCTCCAGTGCGAGGAGCCGCTGCTTCTTGTCGAGCCCGCCCGCGTAGCCGGTCAACGCGCCGTTCGACGCGATGACGCGGTGGCACGGCACGATGATCGAGATCGGGTTGCGTCCGTTGGCGGCGCCCACCGCGCGGGACGCGGTCGGGGTGCCGAGCGCGGCGGCCATCGCCCCGTACGACATGGTCCGCCCGTATGGGATCGTCGTCAGTTCGCGCCACACCGACCGCTGGAACGGTGTGCCGCGCGGGGCCAACGGCACGTCGAACGAGCGCCGCTCGCCGGCGAAGTACTCGTCCAGTTGCCCGCGCACGGCGTCGAACGCGCCGTCGTCGCGGATCCAGTCGGCACCGACCTCGGGGACGTACTTGGCGTCGGGGAGCATGAACAACCCGGACAGCGTCTCGCCGTCGCCGATGAGCAGCAGTTCGCCGACGGGCGATCCGACGACCGTGTAGCGCGGCGGCCCGTCGAGCGGCGCCCGCAGCTCGGCCGGGGGGAACCCGGGCTCGGCGTGCGCGACGAGCGGCAGTGCGTCCTGGACCTCCGTGCTCATGCCCACGGCCCTTCCGGTGCTTCGCGTTGTCGTGTCCACATCGACCATGTTGCCCTTCGCGCCGACCGGAGACCGGCGGTTTTCGGACATGGCGGTGGGCCGCCCCCGCACCTGGGACGGCCCGTGCACGAGACGCGCGTCAGACCAGGCCCGCGAGCAGTTCGGTGACCGGCCGACGCCGCCCGGTGTAGAACGGCACCTCCTCGCGCACATGCCGCCGCGTCTCGGAGCCGCGCAGGTGCCGCATGAGGTCGACGATGCGGTGCAGTTCGTCCGCCTCGAACGCCAGGATCCACTCGTAGTCACCGAGTGCGAACGACGGCACGGTGTTCGCGCGCACGTCGGGGTAGTCGCGGGCCATCTGCCCGTGCTCGGCGAGCAGACGGCGGCGCTCGGCGTCCTCCAGCAGGTACCACTCGTACGAGCGCACGAACGGGTACACCGCGACGTACGAGCGCGGCGTCTCGTCGGCGAGGAACGCCGGAATGTGGCTCTTGTTGAACTCCGCGGGCCGGTGCAGGGCCATGTTCGACCAGACCGGCTCGACGAGGCGCCCCAGCTCGGTGCGGCGGAAGCGGTTGTACGCCTCCTGCAGCTCGTCCGAGGACTCCGCGTGCCACCAGATCATCAGGTCCGCGTCGGCGCGCAGCCCCGACACGTCGTAGGTGCCGCGTACCACGACGTCCTTGTCGAGCAGTTGCTCGAACAGCGACTCGATCTCGACGGCGAGAGGCGCGCGGTCGTCGGGCAGGGGCCCGCGCAGTCGGAAGACCGACCACATGGTGTAGCGGATGACCTGGTTGAGGTCGCGGGCCTTGCGGCGCGGCGGTGTCTCGCCGACGGCCGTCTGGGGAACGTCCGGGTCCTGCGTGGTCGCGTCAGTCATACTCTCGATTCTCCCTGTCCCCGAGCGGCCCCCTGCCACCCGGTCCGCCACCCGCCGCCTTCGAGCGACGCCAGCACGGCCGCGGCGGCGGATTCGCCGCTCGCGATGCACGCCGGGATGCCGACGCCGCGGTAGGCCGCGCCGCATACCGCGAGGCTTGGCAACTGCCGGACGGCGTCCTCGACGCACGCCACGCGCCCGAGGTGGCCGATCGCATACTGCGGCAGGCCGCCGCCCCAGCGGGTCACGCGCGTCTCGACCGGCACCGCGTCGATGCCGACCGCCTCGCGCAGGTCGGCGAGCGAGTCGGCGACGAGGTCGGCGTCGTCGCGTTGCAGCGGCGCGACGTCCCCTGCGCGGCCGAGCGACGTGCGCAGCACGAACGTGTCCGGGTCGGCATCGGCGATCCAGCCCCATTTGTTGCTCGCGAACGTGCTCGCCTTGATGCGGCGGCCGTCCACCGGAGGCACGAGGAACCCGCTGCCGGGCAGCTCCGCGCCGAGATCCGCGCGGCGGAACGCCATGGTCACGATCGCCATTCCGGCGTATTCGACCGAACCGAGTTCGGCCGCCGCGACGGGCGCGTGCGGGGCGAGCATGCGTGCGGCGGGCGCGGCGGGCACCGCCACGACGACGGCGTCCGCGTCGACCGCCTCGGGAGCGCGCGCTTCACCCACGACCAGCCGCCAGCCGGTCGTGGTACGCCGGAGCTCGCGCACGGTCGCCCCGGTGCGCACGGCTCCGCGCCCGCTCGCGCCGATCGCCGCGGCGACCGCGACCGGCAGTCGGCCGATCCCGCCGCGGATCCCGGCGAACACCGGCCCCGCGGCGGCGGGGTCGGGGGCGCGGTCGAGGAGCCCGCGCACGCCGTTCAGCAGCGAGCCTCCCGAGCGGGCGAAGGGCAGCAGTTGCGGCACGGCGGCGGCCAGTGAGATGGCGTACGGGTCTCCCGCGTACACACCGCCGAGCAGCGGTTCCACGAGCCGGTCGACAACCTCGTGGCCGAGCCGCGCGGCGACGAACTTGCCCACGGTGACGTCGTCTTCGTATGGGTGCCGGGGCAGCGCGTGGTCGAGCGGCACACGCGCGAGCCCGGCGGGCGACAGCACTCCGGAGGCCGCGAGCGAGGCGAGGTCGCCGGGGACGCCCATGATGTGCCCGCGCGGCATGGGCCGCAGCGCGCCGCGCGTCCACAGCGTCGCGGTGGCGGTCGCGGGCGGCTGGAGGTCGTCGCCGAGGCCGACTTCGCGGGCGAGCGCGGTCCCTTCGGGGCGGCGGGCGAGCATCGACTCGGCGCCCTCGTCGACCGGCACCCCGGCAATCTCGACCGCCGACAGCTTGCCGCCGACCCGCGGCGAGCCCTCCAGCACGGTGACCCGTACTCCGGGCGGCGCGTCACGGCACAGCGTGTACGCGGCAGCCAGCCCGGCGATGCCCCCTCCGACGACGACAACGTGCGGGCCGGCGGGTTCGCCGGTCGTCGAACTCATGGGTCAACCCTCTCACGCCCGATTTCGGTGCGGTGACCGGGAAGGCGTCCCGCCGACGCCTTCGCGGCAGCGTGTGCGGGGCGCCACCGTCCCCGACCGCACGCCTCCCCTCGCCACGTCACCCACGCCCGCAGGCCACGCCCCGCTCGGACGTTCCCGCCGACCGCCCGCGCCCCCACGCGCCGGAGGCAGCCACACGCCACCCACAACGGCACACCGCGGCGTTACGGGCTGACCCAAGAGACGTGCGTTCTTCGTCGTCCCACAGCACCATCTCCGCCGCCATGGAACCCGCTCCCCACCGACAGCGTCACACAGCAACACCACGCCGCCCACGTGTCCGGGGCGTACCGCCGTGAGTCGTCAAATCTCTTGGGGGGAAAGCATGTTGCCACGAAGAACAGCCATGGCAGGAGCAGCGCTGGGCGTCGCCCTGCTGCTCGGCGCGTGCTCGGGCGGGGGCAGCGGCAACCGGGCGTCCGACAGCGGCGAGAACGCCGCAGCCGCGCCGAAACTGTCCGCCCCGACCGCCGCCCCGAGTGCGGCCGGTCCCGCCGCGTCCGCGCCCTCGCCCGGCGGCACCGCGGCCCCGGGCGCCCAGGCACCGGCAGTCGGCGACCGCAAGCTCGTCCTGACCGCCGAGGTGCGCCTCGAAGCCGACAACCCCGACGCCGCAGCCGCGGGCGCGCGGTCCCTGGCCATCGGCATGGGCGGCATGGTCGCCGGTGAGGAGACCCGGCGGGTGCCGGTGCCGCCGTACCCCACGACTGCGGACCCGGCCGCCCCGACGCGCTATTCGGTCACCTCGACGCTGACCCTCAAGATCCCGCCCGCGCAGTTCGACCGCGCGATCGACGAACTCAGCGCCCTGGGCACGGTCGTGGCACGCAACCGGACCGCGACCGATGTCACCGAGCAGGTCGTGGACGTCGCGAGCCGCGTGGAGACGCAGCGCCGAAGTGTCGACCGCGTGCGGCAGTTGCTCGCCGAGGCCGCCTCGATCCAGGAAATCATCAGCCTGGAAGCGGAATTGACGGAGCGTGAGGCGGAACTCGACTCGCTGCTGGGTCGACAGCAGGCTCTCACCGGCCAAGTGGACCTGGCGACGATCGCCCTCACGGTGACCTCCCCGGCGCCCGGCGCCACCGACAAGGGCGACACGGCCGATAAGAAGGACGAGGACAAGGACGACAGCTTCGGCGGCCCGATCGTCGACGCCCTGAAGGGCGGCTGGGACGCGTTCGTGGCCACCCTCCGCTTCCTGCTTGCGGTCACCGCGGCGGTGCTGCCGTTCGCCGTCGTGGCGGTCGTGCTGTGGCTGGTCCTGCGCCGGTTCGACAACCCTCTGAGCCGGACGTCGGCCCGCCGCCGCGCAACCCGGGCCGGCGACGGAGGACCCGGAGGACCGGACGCCCCGGTCCAAGCGCCGCGCGAGTCCGCCGACCCGCCGCTTCCCCCGGCCCCGCCCGTCTGACGCGCGACGG
>NZ_JBPKBI010000006.1:0-38803 GCF_051388935.1 Yinghuangia sp. YIM S10712 | reverse complement strand
CCTCCCCCCCCCCCGCCCCCGAGCAGCGCTTCGCCGATGGCGCGTACAACGGACCGCTTCGGTTCAGCCCAGATGGTCCGGCGCCCCGCAGCCGAGCGCGGGCAAGCGCGACCACGGGCCCGCTACACCCGCATGGCCACCCACCCCGCTCCGGAAGAGCCCACCCACGCGAAACCGGTCCCGACGCGGGATCAGTCGCGCACCGAGTTCTCGTGCACGTACTCCACAAGCGCGGTGAGCGTCCCCGGATCGGTGTTCGGCAGCACCCCGTGCCCCAGGTTGAAGATGTGCCCCTCGGCGGCCCGCCCCTCGGCCAGCACCTGACCGGCCTTGGCGCACATGGTCTCGTGCGGCGCGAACAACACGGCCGGGTCGAGGTTGCCCTGCACCGCCTTGCCCGGCCCCACGCGCCGCGCGGCCTCGTCCAGCGGGACGCGCCAGTCGACGCCGACCACATCCGCGCCCGCCTCGCCCATGAGGCCGAGGAGTTCGCCGGTGCCGACCCCGAAGTGGATGCGCGGGATCCCGTAGCCGGCGACCGACGCGAGCACCTTCGCACTGGCCGGCATCACCGACGTCCGGTAGTCGGCCGCCGACAGGGCGCCCGCCCAGGAGTCGAACAACTGGACCGCCGACGCGCCCGCCTCGATCTGCACCGCGAGGAACTGCGACGTGATGTCCGCGAGCCGGTCGAGCAGAGCCGCCCACAGCTCGGGCTCGCCGTACATCATCGCCTTCGTGAACTCGTGGTTCTTCGACGGCCCGCCCTCCACGAGGTAGCTGGCCAGGGTGAACGGCGCTCCCGCGAAACCGATGAGCGGCGTTCCACCCAGTTCGCCGGTCAACTGCCGTACCGCCTCGGCGACGTACGGCACGTCGTCCGGCGTGAGGTCGCGCAGTTGCGCCAGGTCGGCCGCGCTGCGGATCGGGTGCGCGACGACCGGGCCGACCCCCGGCTTGATGTCGAGGTCGACGCCGATGGCCTTGAGCGGCACGACGATGTCGCTGAAGAAGATGGCCGCGTCGACCTTGTGGCGGCGGACCGGCTGCAGCGTGATCTCGGTGATCAGGTCCGGCATCATGCACGAATCGAGCATGGCGACGCCCTCGCGCACCTTGCGGTACTCGGGCAGCGAGCGGCCGGCCTGGCGCATGAACCACACCGGGGTGTGCGGCACCGTCTCGCGGCGGCAGGCCCGCAGGAACGCCGAGTCGCGGACGTCGGCGGAGGAGCTGGGGGCCGTGGTAGGCGTGTCAGTCACATGGCCCATCCTCGCAGACCTCCGAATGCATCCTGCGCCTCCCGGCGGTCGGGCCCGCGCGCCTCCTCGGCCGACCGCGGCCCCGCACATACGCTGCCGGGCATGTCAGCAGTCGGCGAAACGGAGGAGCCCGCGGAGTTCCGCCGCGCGGTGGAGCAAATGCGGGCCGCGGCGCTGCGCCCCGAGATCGAGCTCACGGACATGCCGCGCCCACGCAACCTGGCCCCATTCTCGGCCGCGTTCTCGGCCGAAGTGGTGGTCGAGGACGAGGAGTTGGGCGGCGGGCGGATCGTGTTGCTGCACGATCCCGACGGCCATGAGGCATGGGAGGGCGTGTTCCGGCTCGTCACCATGTCGCGCGCGGAGTTGGAGCCGGAGATGGCCACCGACCCGCTGCTGCCCGAGGTCGGGTGGACGTGGCTGACCGAGGCCCTGCACACGCACGGCGCGGCGTACACCGCGCCCAGCGGCACGGTCACGCGCGCGACGTCGCAGGGCTTCGGCGGTCTGCAAGGGCAGATCGCGCGGACCGAGATCGAGATCCGCGCGTCGTGGACGCCGGTCGGCGGCGACCTGGCCCCCCATATGCAGGCGTGGCTCGATCTGTTGTGCACGTGCTCGGGCCTGCCACCGCTGCCGCCCACCGGCCGCCGCGGCGGGGAGGGCGGGGTGGTTCCGATGCCGTCCCGCTCGGCGCCGCGCGACCGCTGAGAACGACGGCGCGCTGTTGCGGACCCGCCGGGGCGGTGAATTCCTGCGTTGCCGAGCAGGCCCGCACAAATTGCCCTAAACGGATTTGGATCTTCTTCTAAAGGCCGGGCGCGGATCTGCCGAAGGACACAGTGACCACCCCGATGGAGCAAGCGTAAGAAGTTGCTTCTTTACGGGAATCACGATCACTGCGCAGGAGGCCCGGTGTCGGTACTTCTCGATCACCCCGCAAACCTGCTCGCCTACCGTTCGTCCAAGCCCACGGCAATGGTCGTCGTCGGGGACCCTCGGGTCCGTGACGCGGTCATCCGCCATCTGTGGGCTCTCGGGGTGCGCGACGTCGTCGGGACGTCGACCATCGCCGAGGCTCGATCCCGTGCCGGCACGCCGCGTGACCTTTGCATCGCGGACGTGCACTTGCCCGACGGTTCCGGCCTGGCCCTGCTCACTGAGATGCGGGCCTGTGGCTGGCCGAACGGTCTGGCGCTTTCCGCCGCCGACGACATCGGTGCCGTACGCTCCGCGCTTGCCGCGGGCGTACGGGGCTATGTCGTGACGGGCGCGCGGGCGGGATTGACTCCGGGACACGCGCGGCAGGCGAGCATGACGGGTATGGCGGGTATGGCGGGTATGTCGTCAGCCCCACGAATCCGCCCCGACCACCACGGGACCGATCCCACGTCGGGCTGCCGCGAGCTCTCCGCCCGCGAGATCGAGGTGCTGCGGCTGGTTGCCGAAGGCCGTTCCAACAAGGCGATCGGGCAGGCGATGGGGCTGTCCGCGCTGACGGTGAAGAGCCACCTGGCCCGCATTGCCCGCAAGATGGGCACGGGCGACCGGGCCGGCATGGTGGCGCTCGCCCTGCGCGCGGGAATCATCAACTGATGACCGGGCGGCCCGGTTCTACCGCTCGACAGACACCCCCGTAGGCCATCAAATCGGACACACGTGCCGAGTCCCCGGCAGGCGGCGTCATCGCCTGCCGGGGACTCGGCGTATTTTGTAGAGGTGACCGACGCTTTCGAACAAACCGTTTCCGAACAGTCGGCGCCGGTCCCTTTGCTGGCACCTCGCGAGGGCGTCCCGCCGGTGGTGGCGGATGCCGACTCCCTCGCCGAGACGGTTGCGGCCTTCGCCTCGGGCGACGGTCCCGTGGCCGTGGACGCCGAACGGGCGTCGGGTTACCGGTACGGGCAGCGGGCCTACCTGATCCAGTTGCGCCGCGCGGGGGCCGGCACAGCCCTGATCGACCCGATCGCCTGTCCGGACCTGTCCGGGCTGGGGGACGCACTCGCCGACGCCGAATGGGTTCTGCACGCGGCGTCGCAAGATCTGCCGTGCCTCGCCGAAGTGGGCATGGTGCCGCGCCGGATCTTCGACACCGAGCTTGCCGCGCGGCTCGCGGCGTACCCGCGCGTGGGCCTGGGCGCCATGGTCGAGACCGTGCTCGGATACTCGCTGGAGAAGGGCCATTCGGCGGTCGACTGGTCGACCCGCCCGCTCCCCGAGCCGTGGCTGCGCTACGCGGCGCTCGACGTGGAGGTGTTGGTCGAGCTTCGCGACCGTCTCGAAGAGGTGCTGACCGAGCAGGACAAGCTCGCGTGGGCCCTGGAGGAGTTCGCCGCGATCGTCGCGGCCCCGCCGACGCCGCCGCGGGTCGACCCGTGGCGGCGTACGTCCGGCCTGCACCGGGTGCGCCGGCGCCGCCAGCTTGCGATCGTGCGCGCGCTGTGGGAGACCCGCGACAAGATCGCCCGGACCAAGGACGTGTCACCCGGTCGGGTGATCCCGGACGCGGCGATCATCGAGGCCGCGCTGGCCGGCCCCGGATCGGTGTCCGCGTTGATGGCGCTGCCGGGCTTCACCGGCCGGGACAGCCGCCGCCAGGCGAGCGCGTGGCTGGCTGCGATCACGGCCGGACGCGCGGTTCCGGAGGACCAGTTGCCGCCGGCGACTCTCGTTCAGGAAGGTCCGCCGCCCGCCCGTGCCTGGGGCGACAAGGATCCGGCGGCCGCGGAGCGCCTGACGGCCGCGAAGACTGCGGTCGCCGCAATCGCCGACGAGCACGGTCTGCCGACCGAGAACCTGCTGGCCCCGGACACCGTGCGGCGTCTCGCCTGGGCACCCCCGTCGGTGCCCTCCGCCGATGCGGTGGCCGACGTGCTGCGGGCCCAGGGCGCACGCGAATGGCAGATCCGGCTCACCGCGCCCGCCCTCTCGGGCGCCTTCCTCCGCATCGCCGCCCACTCCACTCGAAACGGCACGCCACCCGCGCGATAACGCGTTTGGGGAGGTTTCTTTATCGCTTTAACGCGCAACATTACGGCGGCCGCAAAGTGCGATAACGCGGCTTGCCCGGACGGCCGGTGACGCCGCAGCGCGATATTTCGCCTACTCTCCGGCGTTCCGCGGGCGGCTTTCCAAACATTTGACGCCATCTGTGTGCCACAGCACCACTTCGCGCATTGACGCTGTCGCAGGCCAAGTGCTTTGGTGAGCCTTGCCTACTTTCCTCCTGATTGTTTTCCGTGCAACCGCGCGGCGCTGTTCGCATGCCTTAGGAGATCTGCCCGTGTTCGCCAACTACCTGATAGGCCTGCGTGAGGGCCTTGAGGCTGCTCTGGTCGTCAGCATTCTCGTGGCCTACCTGGTCAAGACCGGCCGCACGGACAAGCTGGCGCCCGTGTGGGGCGGGGTGGCCGTGGCGGTGGTGCTCAGCCTCGGGTTCGGGGCGCTGTTGGAGTTCACATCGGCGGAGATGACGTTCGAGCAGCAGGAGCTTTTCGGGGGTTCGCTGTCGATCCTCGCCGTGGCCCTGGTGACCTGGATGGTCTTCTGGATGCGTCGCACGGCGCGGCACCTGAAGGCCGAGTTGCACGGCAAGCTGGACGCCGCGATCGCGATGGGCACGGGCGCGCTGGTGCTGACCGCGTTCCTGTCGGTGGGCCGCGAGGGCCTGGAGACGGCCCTGTTCGTCTGGACGGCGGTGCGCGCGACCGACGACGGGAGCGACCCGCTGATCGGCGTCGCCCTGGGGATCGTGTCGGCGGTCATCCTGGCGTACTTCTTCTACAGGGGCGCGGTGCGCATCAACCTCGCCAAGTTCTTCACGTGGACCGGCGGTGCGCTGATCGTGGTCGCCGCAGGTGTGCTCGCGTACGGTGTCCACGACCTTCAGGAGGCCGACTTCGTGCCGGGTCTGAACAACCGTGCGTTCGACGTCTCCGAGACCATCGAGCCGGGCAGTTGGTACGGCACGCTGCTCAAGGGCATTTTCAACTTCCAGCCGAACCCGACGGTCGCGCAGTGCGTGGTGTGGGCGGCGTACCTCGTGCCGGTGATGGCGGTCTTCCTGTTCCATCGGCCGAAGCCCAAGTCCGCGCCGACGGTTGCCGGGCAGCAGGACGCCGTGCAGGCGTAGGACCGCCGAGCGGGCGGCGGACGACGTGGGATCGGGCGGGCCCTTCCGTGAGGAACGGCCCGCCCGATGGTTGTGGTTCTTGGTCCGCGGAATTCAGCCGAAGAGTGTCCGGCCCCAGTAGTCGTCCGGACCGCGCACGCCCGGCGGACAGGCGAAGAGCGCCGAACCGACGTGCTGGATGTACTCGTTGAGCGAGTCCTGCGATGCCAGTTTCTGCTGCAACGGGATGAAACCGTGCCTCGGGTCGCGCTGGTAGGCGATGAAGAACAGGCCCGCGTCGAGGCGGCCGAGGCCGTCGGAGCCGTCGACGAACGAGTAGCCGCGGCGCAGGATCGTCACTCCGTCGTTGCTGTCGGGGTGCGACAGCCGCACGTGCGCGTTGTCCTTGAGCGCCTTCAGCGGCACGTCGTCGTGCTCGCCGCTCGCCCCGATCGGCGCGCCTTCGTTCTTGTCCCGGCCGATGATGTCCTCCTGCTCACCGAGCGGGGTGCGGTCCCACGTCTCGATGTGCATGCGGATGCGCCGGGCGACGAGGTACGAGCCGCCGTCCATCCAGTCCGAGCCGTCTTCGGCACGCGCCCACACATGCCGGTCCAGCCGCTCGGTCTCGGTGCCCGCGATGTTGCGCGTCCCGTCCTTGAAGCCGAAGAGGTTGCGCGGAGTCTGCGCGTCCGGCGTCGTCGACGAGGTCTTCCCGAACCCGAGCTGGGACCAGCGCACCGCGACCGTGCCGAACCCGATGCGCGCGAGGTTGCGTATCGCGTGCACCGCGACCTGCGGGTCGTCCGCGCACGCCTGGACGCAGATGTCGCCGCCCGAGCGCGCGGGGTCGAGGTTGTCCGCCGGAAAGGGCGGCAGGTCGGCCAGCGCGACGGGACGTCTGGCCGCGATACCGAAGCGGTCCTTGTTGTCCTTGACGAACAAGGTCGGCCCGAACCCGATGGTGAGTGTCAGGTTCGCCGCCGGCAGGCCGAGTGCCTCGCCGGTGTCGTCCGGCGGCGCCTCGGCGATGCCGCCGACGGCGCCCAGTCCCACGGGCTGACCCTGCGTCATGGCCCGTGCGGCGGCGGTCCATTGCTGTAGGAGCCTGACGAGCTTGGCGCGATCGTCCGTGGTGACGTCGAAGGCGACGAAGTGCAGGCGGTCCTGGACGGGTGTCGCGATGCCGGCCTGGTGCGCGCCCTCGAACGGAACCGCGTGGGTGGTGACGCGCGTACCGGTGTCCTTTTCGGACGTGGTGACCGCGGCGGCGACTCCGCCCGCGGCGCCCGCGCCGACGGCCAGCGCGCCGCCGGTCCAGCCGATCAGCGCGCGGCGGCTCACCCCGGAGCGCTCGGCGGACGCGGGCGGCGGTGTGGCGTCGGTGCATCCCACCGCCGCCTCGGCTTCGGGTGCCTCTTCCTGTGCCTCTTCCGCGCGGCCGGGCTTGTTTTCGGTCATCGCGATCTCCTTCGCCGGTGCAGTGGTGCGCAGGCCGTCACGCGACGACGGCGGCCAGCTTGGACAACGGCTCGGCGAGCGCGTTGACGGCGTCGGACAGTTCCTTGCGCTGCTGGTCGCCGACCGTGTCGTACGAGACGTAGCCGTCGCCCTGCCGGTACTTCGCGAGCAGCGCGTCGATCGCGGCGAACTCCGCCGTCAGGGTCCCGTCCAGGGCCGGGTCCTTCTCCGCCACGACGGGCCTCAGCAGCTCGAACGCCTTCTTCGCGCCGGCGACGTTGCCGTCGAAGTCGACGAGGTCGGTGTGGCTGAACGCCTCCTCCTCGCCGGTGACCTTGCCCGTCGCGACCTCGTCGAGCAGTTCCTTCGCGCCGTTGGCGATCGAGGTGGGGGTGATCTCGGCGGTGCCGACCTTGGCCTGGAGGTCCTTGTAGTCGACGAGGAGCCGGTCGGCGTACGTGTGGTCGTCCGGGGTGATCTGCCCGGTCGTCCACAGGGTCTTCTCCAGGCGGTGCCAGCCGGTGAACTCCTGGCCCGGCTCAAGATCGGCCTCTCGGGCGTCCATCTTCGGGTCGAGGTCGCCGAAGCTCTCGGCGACCGGCTCGATGCTCTCCCAGCCGTGGCGGGATTTGGCGTAGAGCTCCTTGGCCTTGGCGGTGTCGCCGGCCTTGACCGCGGCGACGAACTGCTCCAGCACCGGCAGTGACGAGTCGACTCGTTCCTGGACGAACGCGCGGTAGTCCGCGACGGCCTTGGCCAGGCGCGGATCGAGCGGCTTCTCCTCGGCCTTGCCCGCGACCGTGACCGCCTGGCGGATGCCGTCGCCCTTCATTCCGGGCTTGCACGCCACTTCGTACTGCCCGGGCTTGATCTCGAAGGTGATCTCCACGGAGAGGCCCGGACCGATGTTCTCCCGCTCGGTGATGATGCGGTCGCCTTGGGCGTAGACGTAGACCTCGGTGACCTGGCTGCCCTTGTTCGTGATCTTCAGGGTGTTCTTGCCCTCGCTCCAGTCGGTCTTGGCGACCTCGCACTTCTTGTCCGTCGCGGTGACCTTGACGGCGTCGCCGCCGGCGTCGCTGCTGCACGCGACCAGGGCGGGAACGCCCAGTACAGCGGTCCCGACTATGGCGGCGAGCGTACGGCGGGCGGCAGGCATGGGGACTCCAGCGTGGCTTGGAACGGGACGTTATTTGCGAAGGAAGAGGGGAAGTAAGGGGAGGCTAAGTGAGCGAAGGCTTCGCTGATTTTGGCATTCATCCGCAAAAAGCCGGTCAGGATGTCGCAAAGATCGGGCAACATCGCCAATACGCACCCAAACACTTACTCAACGCAATCCAGAGGCACCCCGGGGACACCGCCGCGTGCCTGGAGGCCCACGGGCGCACCGCGGCGTACCGTCGGTAACACCCCCTAGGCGTACTTATTACTCATGAGTAGCATGGGTGCGTAACCCTTCCACGAGGAGTGCTGCCACTGTGTCTCGCCACCCCAGGGACGTCGTCTTCGTCGACGGTGTCCGAACCCCCTTCGGCAAGGCCGGCCCCAAGGGCATGTACCACGAGACCCGCGCCGACGACCTGGTCATCGCCTGTATCCGGGAGCTGCTGCGCCGCAATCCACAACTGCCCGGGGACAAGGTCGACGAGGTCGCGATCGCGGCCACCACGCAGATCGGCGACCAGGGCCTGACGATCGGCCGTACGGCGGCGCTGCTGTCCGGGCTGCCGAAGTCGGTGCCCGGCTACGCGGTCGACCGTATGTGCGCCGGCGCGATGACCGCGGTGACCAATGTCGCGGGCGGCATCGCACTGGGCGCGCTCGACATCGCCATCGCGGGCGGCGTCGAACACATGGGCCGCCACCCGATGGGCGAGCAGGCCGATCCGAACCCGCGCATCGTCGCCGAGAAGCTGGTCGACCCGTCCGCGCTCATCATGGGCTCGACGGCGGAGAACATCCACGACCGGTTCCCGCAGCTCACCAAGGAGCGCGCCGACGCGTATGCGGTCGGCAGCCAGGAGAAGGCCGCCAAGGCGTACGCGGACGGGGTGATCCAGCAGGACCTCGTGCCCGTCGCGGTCCGCTCGCAGGAGCAGGGCTTCGGTCTCGCCACGGATGACGAACAGCCGCGCCCGGGAACGACGTTGGAGGGCCTTGCGGGACTCAAGACACCGTTCCGGGTGCGGGGCCGCGTCACCGCCGGCAATTCGGCGGGCCTCAACGACGGCGCCACTGCGGCGATCATCGCGTCCGAGGAGACCGCGCGCGAGCTCGGGCTGCCGGTCAAGATGCGCCTCGTGCAGTACGCGTTCGCCGGAGTCGAGCCGGAGGTCATGGGCATCGGGCCGGTGCCGGCGACCGAGAAGGCGCTGGAGCGCGCGGGCCTGACGATCGACGACATCGGGCTTTTCGAGCTGAACGAGGCGTTCGCCGTCCAGGTGCTGTCGTTCCTGGACCACTACGGCATCGCCGACGACGATCCGCGCGTCAACAAGTACGGCGGCGCGATCGCGTACGGCCACCCGCTCGCGTCGTCGGGCGTGCGGCTGATGACGCAGCTCGCCCGGCAGTTCGAGGACCACCCCGAGGTCCGCTACGGCCTGACGTCGATGTGCATCGGCCTGGGCATGGGCGGAACGGTCATCTGGGAGAACCCCCACTGGGAGGGCGAGAAGTGACGGACCTCAAGCAGCTCGCCCGGGACGTGTTCCCGGACGAACTTGTCACCCGATTCCCGGTGCGGCTTGTCGACCTGCCTTACGGGGCAGGCAAGTTCGCGCTGATCACCATGGACAACGGGCAGGACCACACCAAGCCCACGACATTCGGGCCCGCCGGGCTCGCCGAACTCGGCGCGGCACTCGACCAGGTGGAGCAGCTTGCCGCGTCCGGCGCGATCGTCGCCGCGGGTGTGACGGGCAAGCCGTTCATCTTCGCGGTCGGCGCGGACCTGAAGGGCGTCGGCGTCATCCGGAACCGCGAGCAGGCCCTCGCGATCGGGCAGGCCGGGCACGCGGCGTTCGGGCGGCTGCGGTCGCTGCCGGTGCCGACGTTCGGGTTCTACAACGGCGCCGCGATGGGCGGTGGCGTCGAGATCGGCCTCGCGTGCACCTACCGCACGATCTCGTCGGCGGTGCCCGCGTTCTCGCTGCCGGAGTGCTTCCTCGGGCTGGTTCCGGGTTGGGGCGGCTGCACGTTGCTGCCGAACCTGATCGGGCCGGAGAAGGCGGTCTCGGTGGTCATCGGGAACGCACTCGACCAGAACAAACAGCTGAACGGCGTCAAGGCGTACGAACTCGGCATCGCCGACGTGCTGTTGGACCCGGCGGACTTCCTCGCCGAGTCGCTGCGCTGGGCCGCGCGCGTGGTGACGGGCGAAGTCACTGTCGAGCGCACCGACTTCGACCGCGGCGAGGGCTGGGACAAGGCCGTCGCGCAGGGCCGGGCGATCGCCGACGCGAAGGTGCACGGCGCATCCCCGGCGCCGTACCGGGCGCTCGACATCATCGACGCGGCCCGCAGCGGCGACGTCGAGGCCGGGTTCGCACTGGAGGACGAAGCGCTCGCCGACCTCATCATGGGCGACGAACTGCGTTCGGGGCTCTACGCGTTCGACCTGGTGCAGAAGCGGGCCAAGCGTCCGGCGGGTGCGCCGGACCGGTCGCTGGCGCGGCCCGTCACCAAGGTCGGCGTCGTCGGCGCGGGCCTGATGGCCTCCCAGCTCGCGCTGTTGTTCGCGCGGCGCCTCGAAGTCCCGGTCGTTCTCACCGACATCGACCAGGAGCGCGTCGACAAGGGCGTGGGTTACGTCCGCGACGAGATCGACAAGCTGCTCGCCAGGAAGCGTCTCAGCCCGGATGCGGCGAACCGCTACAAGGCGCTGGTCTCCGGCTCGCTGTCCAAAGAGGCGTTCGCGGACGCGGACTTCGTCATCGAGGCCGTCTTCGAGGAGATGTCGGTCAAGCAGCAGGTGTTCGCCGAGGTCGAGGCCGTCGTCTCGGCAGAATGCGTGCTGGCGACCAACACGTCCTCGCTGTCGGTCACCGAGATGGCGTCGAAGCTCGCGCACCCCGAACGCGTCGTCGGCTTCCACTTCTTCAACCCGGTCGCGGTGCTGCCGCTGTTGGAGGTGGTGCGTGCCGAGCAGACCGACGACGCTTCGCTGGCAACGGCGTTCGGCGTCGCCAAGCAGTTGCGGAAGACGGCGGTGCTGGCCCAGGACGCCCCGGCGTTCGTGGTCAACCGGATCCTGACCCGGTTCCTGGGCGAGGTGCTCGCGGCGGTCGACGAGGGCACGCCGATCGACGTCGCCGACAAGGCGCTCGAACCGCTCGGCCTGCCGATGTCGCCGATGGTGCTGCTCGAACTGGTCGGCCCGGCCATCGCGGCGCACGTGTCCGAGACCCTGCACACCGCGTTCCCCGACCGGTTCGGCGTCTCGGCGAACCTGGAGCGCGTGGTCAGCGCCGGCAAGCGGTCGTTCCTGACCTGGGAGTCGGGTGCCCCTGAGGTCGATCCCGAGGTGGCCGCGCTGCTGGAGGTCGGCTCGTCGCCGCTCACCTCCGAGCAGGTCCGCGAGCGGGCGCTCGCGGCACTCGCGCAGGAGATCCGGCTCATGCTCGACGAGGGTGTGGTGCAGGCGGCGCAGGACATCGACCTGTGCATGATCACCGGTGCGGCGTGGCCGTTCCACCTGGGCGGGATCACGCCGTACCTCGACCGGGCGGGGGTGTCGGAGAAGGTGACCGGCAAGCGGTTCCTCGACCCGGGTGTGGCGTCGGTGCCGCGCTGAAGCCCGCGTGCGGCCCGTCCCCCTCGAAACGCGGGCCGCACGCTCCCCGAGCCGCCGTTCGCGGGCCGCCCCCTCCCCGCGAACGGCGGCCTCTTTGCGGGGCGGGAGCCGTCGGCTCCGGGCCCTCGGCGTCATCGCCGTCATGCACCTCCCTCACCCGGCGCGCCGGCGAGCGGGAGACCGCAGGTGGCGTCGACCGTGCCGCGCGAACAGCCCCCACCGCGGTGCCGGTGAGGCTCAGCCTGCGGACCACCGGCCCGAAGACCGTGTGCGCGGCGAACTCCTCCTTTGGGCCTGAACCGATGCGGGCGCGGGCGCTGTCACCTGACAGGCCGTCACCTGCCATTTGACATGGTCAAACGGGCGTTGACACGCTCAGCGCATGTCCGAGCCGTCCCCTGATCGGACCGGCTCCGGCCGGCCACGTTTCCTCGCCGGACGCCGACCCCGCAACCGGCCCGGCACCCCCCTTCGGTTCGCCGCCCCACGCCTGCCCCCGCACGTGTGGGCGGTGATCGCGGCCGTCTCCCTGCTCGCCTACCTCGCCTTGGCGATGACCCGTCCCGCCCAGATGTGGTGGCTCGGCGACCTGCGCGTCTACCACGCCGGAGGCACCGCCGCCCTGGACGGTGGGCAGGACCTCTACGAGCAAACCGTCGGCGCGGCGCGCCTGCCGTTCACGTACACGCCTTGGGCCGCACTGGGTTTCGGCCCGTTCTCGCTGCTGCCGCTCGGGCTGGCCAAGCCACTCGGTGTCGTCGCGAACCTCCTGCTCCTGTACTTCGCCGCGTACCTCGCCTGGGGCCTGGCCGGCGTCGCGTCGCCGCGGACCCGGCACCCGGCCTCGGCGGTGACCGCCGGCGTCCTGCTGTGGACCGAACCGGTCCAGGAGACCTTGCGGTTCGGCCAGATCAACCTGCTCATCATGTGCCTGGTCCTGTACGACTTCTCCCGGCCGCCGGGCGACCGTCGTGTGGGCGTGGGCATCGGCATCGCCGCCGGCATCAAGCTCACCCCCGCCTGCTTCGTCCTCTACCTGCTCGCGACCGGCCGCATCCGCGAAACGCTCACCGCCCTGGGCACGTTCACAGCCACGGTCGCGATCGGCCTGGCGCTGCTGCCCGAGGCGTCCATGCGCTACTGGGGAGACCTGCTTTTCCTCGACACATCGCGTGTCGGGCCGTTCGAGTGGCCCGGCAACCAGTCGCTGCGCGGCGCCCTCGCTCGCGTGCTGAGCGACCCCGAACCCTCGGTGGCCGTCTGGCTGCCGCTCACCGCGGCCGTCGCTCTCGTCGGCATCGCGTCAGCGGCCGTGCTCCAGCGCCGCGCCGCCTCCGGGCTTGACGAACGCTCCCGCAGCCAAGGCGAGTTGGCCGGGCTGTGCACGACTGCGCTGACCGGTCTGCTGATTGCGCCGATAACGTGGTCGCACCACTGGGTGTGGATCGTGCCGGGCACGGTGCTACTGGTGAGCGCCGGCCGCAACGTGCGCTCACCCTGGTGGCGGCGTCCCGCGCTGCTCGCGGGGGCGTGCGTACTGCCCGCCGTCATGCTGGCGCCTCCGGCACACCGCGTCGAACTGCCGAAAGCCGTCCCCACCGGGATCATCTGGCGCGTGCCCTACCGGGCCGGCCGAGAACTCCACCTCGCGTTTCCCGACCTGTTGCTCGCCAATGCGTACGTTCTCTGGGGGCTGCTGATGTTGCTGGTGTGTGCGGTGCTGTCTGTGCGCGTTCGCCGATGAAAGCGCCACCGGCCGTCTGCTCACCGTCATCCGGCTGAGGCGAGTTCCGCGCGGGACACCCGACGCCGAAGGCACCGCGCGGTTCGCGAATTGCCGGAAGGGGCGGGCATCGAGACACTCCCGAGCCGATCCGGTCGCCGCCCGCGCGGAAGTCTTGCGGCGGAATCGCACGGACCAGGCGGTACGGTCGCCTGAGGTTCCCCGAAGGAGGTCGCGATGGCCCTTGATCCGAGCAAGAAGGTGCGCTGGGCGGGCGCGGGGTGGGGTGCCGCCCGGGTCGCACTGGGCGTCGTGGCGATCACCGCGCCCCCGCTGGTATCGCGCCCCTGGATCGGCCGCGACTCCGACACGGCCGGGGCCACCGTCTTCGCACGGGCACTGGGCGTACGCGACATCGCCCTGGGCGCGGGCACCGCCGCGAGCGCCCTCACCGGCCGCGGCTTCACCGGTTGGGCCCTCGCCTCGGCCGCCGCCGACGTCGGCGACACCCTCGTCACCCGCCACCACTGGCCCGAACTCCCGCGCACGCGCGTCGTGATCGCCACCCTGGCGGGCGCGTCGGCCGCCGCGGGAACGGCCCTGGCCGCCGCCGAGGCGCTGAGCCGTCGGGTCACGCCACCCGCCACTGCCCGGACGGCTCGTTGTAGCCGCCTTCGAACTCGGCCTTGACGACCTTTGCGCTAGTGGGGATCTCGTAGGTCACGAAGCCCAGGCGGGAGTCACCGGGCGGAATCTGCACCGATGTCGGGAACTCGACGCCCACGGCACGTGCGCCGAAGGAGAGTTCGAAGACCTGGCCCTGCTCGTCGATCAGCTTTGTGGAGAACGCCGGCACCGCGTCGACGATGACCGTCCCGGTGTTGGTGACCCGCCATTGCAGTGCGACCAGGCGGTTGCCGGGGTCGGGTGTGGAGTACGTGTCCCTGGGCTGCGCCGGGTCGACCACCAGAACCAGCGTCACATCGAACTTCTGGCCGTCCCTGCCCGTCAGCGCGATCTTGTCGCCGACGTTCGCTGACGCGCCCGGCGTACGCGCCGTAGGCGAATCAGACGCGGCCTCTTCCTGCGAGGCGGTCGCCCGAGACGACGGCGACTCCGAAGCCTCGGCGGTCTCCTTCGCGGTCTCCTTCGCCGAATCCTTGGACGGCGACTGTGACGCACACCGTTTCTTCCACTCCCCCACCGGAATCTTCGGATCGTCGCAGTCCATCGCCGCCGCGTCGGTCGTCCTGGCCGCGGAGTCCACCACCTCCTTGGCACCGTCGCTGCACGCCCCCAGCCCCCCGACGACGAACAACACCCCCGCAACACCCGTCATTCCACGACGAATCAGCATCATGCTCCCCCCGGCCGCCTGCTTCGGACGCGACATAATCCCAGACGCCCCAAGAACACTCCAACAACAACCGGGGCACGTCGGCCGCCGGCTCGCATACCAGCGTGTCCGGCTACGTCTCCTCCTCGGCCCTGGCCCCGAACGAAGCCCTTCCCCCACGAGTTCGAAACTTCCAGGGTGCGGGGCCAAGCCGCCCGCCGGACCTGCAACCGAGCGGCGGAGGGGGATGTGCGGTGGGGCGTTGTCATCGCCGATACCGTCGGCTGCCCGACTCCGCGAGCACCTCATCGTTCCGGAACACCAAAACACCGAGGGCGTAGTTGCCCACCGAGGCAGCCTCATGTGCCAGGTCGAGGCACCGCTGCATCATTTTCCACGAGCACGTCGGCCATGTGCGCGGTTTTTGTCATAGATGATCGTTGCCGAAAGACCATGGGACCCCGCCAGGAGTTGCAAATCAGACGGCTGCCAGGGAAACGATTTCATGGATATCACAGATACGGACATCCGTGGCTTCGGATGCCCTCTCCACCCACAGATCACCATCGTTTTCTATGATCCAGTAGTCATTTTTCCTTATATCGATACATCGGACGGTCACTAAGCCGTGAAACTCTTGCGCCAGCGCATCGACTTCACTTCGCACGCGGCCCACTTCGGCTTCACTCAACACGAACTCTTGCTGCTCGGCAGCCCGGCCTCGCGGCACCACGGGAATAAAACTCACTTTCCACGCCCCGACGCGGCGTGCGAAATCCACCATGGCGCGTAGTTCCGCCGATTGTTGCCGGGTAACGACAGTGTTGACCGATACACGCACTCCGGCGTCGATGGCCCGGGACATGTTCGCGACGACCCGGTCGAACGACCGTACGCGCAGCACTTCATCGTTGCCGGAGTCCGGGCGGTGCACGCTGAATTTCAATTCGCCGCCCACCCGCGCACACGTCTCGATCAGCTCGGGGCGTACGAGCAGGCCGTTGGTGATGACCACCGGCTTCAATCCGGCCGCCGCCGCTCCGCTCACGATGCGCGGAAGGTCCCGCCGCACGGTGGGCTCCCCGCCGGAGAACTTCAGCGAGCGCACGCCACGCGACGCCAAGCCCTTGGAAACCGCTCGGAGCTGCTCCTCCGACAGCTCTGCGCGGCTCGTATCCGGCGCCTGGCAGAAGGCACACGCGGCGTTGCAACGGCGGGTGAGCCGTACACATATGGACTTAGGGAACTCCGTGCTGCGGATATCCATCGACTGCCTCACTCGGTGAACTCAACTCCAGCATGTTCAGCACATGCGACATGTGCTCGGCGAAAATCTGTGAATCCCGCAACGGGGTATTGACGCGGCCTGGATCGGGCGCGGGGTTCGGCAGGTCCGTGCCCTAGAAGACAATCACACCGTGCGGCAGGCGCTCGGCGTCGTGCCTGTTGGTCTCGATATTTAGCCGCAGCACCGGGCTGGCCAGGACCCAGCGCTGTGTGGGCTCGATGATGCGGGTGATTTCCGGGTCGTACAGGCTGCTGCGGCCGACCGGCAACTCTACCCACAAGCACGGCAGATAAAAGCGGAGTTGCGATCCGCAGTGCGCGCGCCTGCCAATCCCCCATCGCACCCCCCGGCTGCACCGCTACCCGTGTGCAGTATGCCAAGGAAATTTGATCATCTGAAGGCACCGACCGCGGCGAGAATCAGCGAAACCGGAATACGTCTTTCGTTTTTCGAACCGGAATCATGGCCGAAAACGCCGCTCGTGTCGTGACGTTTTTGCTTCCCCCAGCCGCTGCCGTGTTGCTCGATGAGACGGACTGGAGCGTGCTCGACCATGCGTATGGGCCGGCGGTCGGCTACCCGCTACCGCCCTATTCCAGCGAGGACCCGATACCCGACTTGCCCGACCTCCTGCGGCAGTTGTCGGCGTCGGATCCGGCCGTCAGGGCCGACACCTTGGGCCATGTCTGCGCGCTCGCATTCCACCAGAGCAGCTTCTACGGTGTCTCGGCGGTCGTGGGCCGGTACTTGGCCGCGATCCTCGACGATCCGCGTTCCGGGGAAAGCGACGGCGCCCAGCCCAGTCTCCGCGTCAAAATCATCCACTGTCTCCGTGACTTCGCGGAGGACGCCGCGTGGGGCGAACACGACTCCCCTGGGTACAGCTATCCGGAACTGGAAGCCTTCCGCGTGATCCGGCCCGAGTTGTACGCGGCGGTCGCCCGCTACCTGGACGATCCTGACGCCGAGACACGCGATGCCGCCCGCGCCGCGCGTGTGCCGTTGCTGGAGACTCCCACGCTGGCTGACGAACGCAACGCCGCCACTGTGGAGTTGCGCGGCGTGCTCGCCGACGCGACCGACCGGCACGAGCGTGCGACCGCGGTCCTGACCATCGGCGTCGCGTGGCGCCAGGACACCAGTGCCTGTCTGAAGGACTCCGACCCGGCGATCCGCGCCCTTGCCGCGCTCGCCCCGGCATGCGCGGAGAATCCGGACGCCACCCGGGTCCTGCTCGCCGCCCTCGCCAACCCAGTTGCCGCCGACGGCTGGTTCGTCCGACCGCTACCGAAAATTCGGCATCGGTATGTCGCAGGCACTCTGTTCGAGGCCGCTGTCGAACGCACAGCCTCCATCGACGAGTTGCTGCCTGCCGCAGTGGCAGTTCTACCCCATCTGCAAGGCCAGGTTTCCTTCGGCGACTACGGCGTCGGCGGTGCGTCCCGACTGCTGTCGCTCGTTCCAGAGGGCGTCCCGGAGCACGAACACGAACTCACGCCTGACCAAGACGCTGTGCTCACCGCCCTTGCAGCGTCATCACTTTGGGTCTGGGGACCATCCCGCGAAACGCTGCCCCGGATCAAGGCGGAAGATCTTCCGCACATGCTCAACGACGTGCACCTGAACGAACACCTGGACCGGCGCAGTACGCATCCCCGGCCGGGTGGTTACTCGCCAGAGCCGCCCTGGCTCAGTTAGTTCCCGTCTTGCTCCGGGCTGGGGGTACGCTCGCCGCCGAGGCAACGGGGACGGGGATCTCCGCCCACACGACCTTGCCGCACGACCTGCGCTCCGAGCCCCACGTGCCGAGCGCTTCGAGCAGCGCCAGGCCTCGGCCATGGACGTCGCTGAGGTCCGCGTCACCACGCGAGGGGATCAGCGGATCCTTGTCGATCACCTCGATGCGGACGGCGGTTCCGGTCCAGGCAACGCTGACCCCGATCGTGGATGTCCAGGCGTGGTCGACGCCGTTGGTGACGAGTTCGGAAGCGCAGACGGCGATGTCGTCGAAGGCGTCAGCGTCGTCGCACACCTTCCATTCGCGGACGGCGGCGAGGACTTGACGCCGCATCAGGGGGACGAAGGCGGGCTCGGCGGGGACCCACCATTGGCGGGGTTCGGGGAGCACAGACGGCATGGCGCACCTCTGAAATGACTCAAGTCTCAACGGACACGCTCTGATGTGATTCGGCTACCATGCGTGTCAGATGGAATTGACTGCAAGTCTTGCTGACATCAAGTCACTCGATCGAGCTATCCGTGTCCCGTTCACCCAGGGGAGCCACCATGCCTGCTGGCGGAAAGCCGACTGTTCGCTCACGACGTCTGGGCGCCGAACTGCGTCGGCTTCGCGAAAGCCATGACCTGACGATGCTGCAAGTCTCGCAAGTGCTGGGATGTAGCGAGGCCAAGATCAGCCGGATGGAGAACGGCATCGTGACCACGCGTGTCGGTGAACTCCTCTTGATGCTCGATACCTACGCCGTGAGCGACGAGCATCAGCGCCGGTACCTCGAACACCTGGCACGGAACAGCAACAAGGAGGGTTGGTGGGAGTCCTACGGGGACACGATTCCCCCGCACTACGCGGAGTTCATCGGACTTGAGACCGACGCGAGCTACATCCGGACATGGCAGGTGACCAACGTGCCGGGGCTACTCCAAACCGAGGGCTACACACGCGCGCTGCTTCAGTCGAACCCGGCGCTCATCTCCCGCGACAAGGCCGACCAGCTCGTCGACATCCGACAAGAGCGCCGCCGACACCTGCTGACCAATGCGACCTCACGGTTCCACGCGATCATCTGGGAGCCCGCGCTGACGGGCAGACTCGGTGGCGCATCCGTTTGGCGGCCGCAGATCGAAGCGCTGTTGGAAGCAGTCGAGCTGCCGCACGTTCAACTGCAGGTTCTTCCACTCAGCCCGTCGGAATACGCTTGTATGTCAGCACCATTCGTCATCTTCTCGTTCGGAAGTGACACCATCGGAAGCACAGTTTTCCTGGAAAACGCCACGAGCAGCCACTATTTGGACAGCACCGCAGAGGTCTCCGGCTACACGCTGGTCTTCGACTCCCTGCGCTCTGCGGCCCTCAGCACCACGGACACCTCCCGCTTCCTACGCGACTTGCTTGCCGATCCAGATCGAGACGGGTAACGATGAGCGCAAGTAACAACCGGATCAGTTGGATCAAGTCCACCTATTCTGACAGTTACGCCAACTGCGTTGAGGTAGCCGCTGCACCACCCGGAGAGCCCCGCGCGAAGTTCGTCAAGTCTTCATACTCCGCAACCGGCGGGGACTGCGTCGAGGTGGCCCCCAACCACCCCGCCATCCTCGTCCGCGACTCCAAGGATCACCGCCACCCCCAACTCGCCTTCCCCACCCCACACTGGGTCGGCTTCACCCGGCGGCTCGCCGGCCGCTGAACGCCCGGCTCCGCGCGTTGAGACGCACGAATCCCGCGCAGGGACACGGGATTTGTACATCTCAACGCTCGCCGCCCCTGCCGCGGTGATCGGGAAGTGCCGCGTTGGGCAATGCGGTTGCTGTAGGTCGGGCCCTCGGTGTGGCGGACGCGTGACGACAACGAGTGGGGTCTTCGTCCGGTTCGTTGGTTGGCGCGCTTGCGAGCGGCTACGCTTCGTGGTGGATCAACAACACAAATGACCCCGGCGGTGTTGGCGCACCCCGGGGCATGGCACGAAGAAAGCAGCTCTTCAATGCGAGTTCAGCTTACCCGGCGTACGCGCGCGTTCAGCGTGCTCGGCAACGACGTCCTCCAGGATCCCGGGATCAGTTACCCCGCCCTCGGCGTCCTCGTCCACTTGCTGTCCCTTCCCGACGGCGCGCGCATCGACGTACGCGTCCTCGCCGACCGTCGCGCCGGCCTGGGGCGGCAGGGCGTGGCGAACGCGCTCGACGAACTGGTGAAGGCCGATTACTACGTGCGGCGTACCGTCCGGGACTCCGAAACCGGCCGCATCCGCACCGAGACACTGATCCGTGACACCCGGCACGACACCGGGTCCACCAAGCCGCCGCTTCCCGCACCGACGGGAACCGGCCGCCCGGCGAAGGGTGCACCGGGAACGTTCCCTGACGGGAAAAAGACCCCAGGTAAAAAAGCCTGGCGCACCTCGCCGAAAACTGGCTCTCCACCGGCGTCTCCGAACCGGACAGCCGAGCCCTCCTCACCGAAGGACTCCCTCAAGTCATCCGCAACCCCCGCGCGTTGCTCGCCGACCGCCTCACCCGCAAACTGCCCAACCCGCGCCGGGAATCGGCCACACGCACACCCGCGCTCGCCGAGTGCCGTGCCTGCCGCGATCCTCTGCCACGCGGCCACAGCACCGCCGTGTGCGGCCCATGCTCCGGCGCGGCCACCCCCGCACCACCACCACCACGGCCGGAGACGGAAGCATTTGCCGCACGCGTTACCCAACTGCGAGCGATGGTGAGATCCCAGCGCGCTGTGGCCCTCGCCGCAATGTGAGGGGGTTCCCGTATGTCCAAAACCCTGGTCGACGTCGACAACGACATGCTGGCCTTTACTCAACACCGGCTGGGAACCACCACAAAACGAGACACCATCAACCGCGCGCTGGCCATAGCGGCAGCGATCAGCGCCGACGACCGTGCGCGCGCCTTGCGGTGGTTGCAGGAGAACGCCGAAGCGTTCCTGGATTTCGACGTACTGGAAGAACGCGAGCGATCCGGACTGTGACATACCTCGCCGACACCTCCGCGGTGTGGCGCGTCCTGCGCAAACAACTCGGCTCTCCGTAGACGGAGAACGTGGCTCGCGGCCTTGTCGCCATCTGCGCGCCGGTGGAGGCCAAGCTGATGCCCGGCCTGCGTACCGACCGCGACTACGAGCCTTTCTTCAGCATGCTTGGCCAAACCTTCGCCTGGGTTCCAACGATCGAGGACCCTTGGCCGCGAATCATCGGGGTGCAGCGCGATTTGGCGCGCATCGGCCACCATCGGGGCCCGTCGCCCATAGACATCCTGATCGCGCTCACAGCCGAGCACCACCGGCTGACGCTGCTCCACGTCGACGACGACTTCGCCGCGGTCGCCAAGGTGCGCCCGGATATTCGAATGCTTCGTTTGCAACCCCGAGTCTGACCCCGCGATTGGACGAACGGATCACGCGCGGCTGCGGTCCTTGTCTCGCACGCGTTCACTCCTCGGCCCGCGCGCGTACGAGCAAGTCGTCCACAGCATCGCGGCGTACTGGTTGCGGGGGCGGCGCCACACCGGCCTCTGCCGGCCGCGCTTCCATGTCTCCGACCTTCTCGCCGACGAGTCGGGCAACCACTCGCACCCGATCCGCCCCTCCGCATACGCCTTTATCGCCGCTCAAGGATCCGCCGAGGGGGTCGCGGGTGCATGGCCACATCGCGTTCCGCCTGGTATTGCGGGCCCCACCCGAACCGCTGAGCGAGTCCGGCGCCCGTCGGCCCCTACGATTTCGGCCGACGAAGGTCCGACGACCTCCCTCGGGTACCGTCCCCGCGTCCGGGCCGCCGGGGTGATCGCCCAATCCACCGATGGGGCTCAGCCCCAGGGCGGGCCTGCGGTGAGGCCGCCGTCGATGACGAACTCGGAGCCGGTGGAGTAGGAGGAGTCGTCGGAGGTGAGGAAGAGGGCGAGTTTGGCTACTTCCTCGGGTTGGCCGACGCGGGGGATCGGGAGGTTGCCGTAGATGTTGCCGAGGGAGGTGTCGTCTCTGACGAGGCCGTCGACGCTTTCGGGGCGGGTCATCGGGGTGTCGATTCCGCCGGGATGGATGGAGTTGACGCGGATGCCGACGCGGCCGAGTTCGAGGGCGGCGGCCTTGGTCATGCCTCGTACCGCGAATTTGGTCGCGGTGTAGCCGACCATTCCGGCGAGGCCTTGGAGGCCGCTGCTGGACGAGGTGTTGACGATGGTGCCGCCGCCGGCTGCGGTCAGAGCGGGGATGACGGCCTTCATGCCGAGGAAGACGCCGACCTGGTTGACGTTCACGATGTGCATGTACTCGTCGAGGGACGTGTCGACGATGGCGCCGAAGCGCAGGATTCCGGCGTTGTTGATCAGGCCGTCGAGTTTGCCGAAGGCGGAGACGGCATCGGCGACGGCGGTGGTCCAGTCGGCTTCGGAGGCGACATCGAGGTGGGTGTAGCGGGCGGCGTCGCCGAGCACGACGCGGGCGCCTTCGGCGACGAACAGGCGGGCCTCGGCTTCGCCTTGGCCCCGCGCGGCGCCGGTGATGAGGATGACGCGGCCGTCGAGTTTGCCCATGGGAACGTTCCTTCCGGTGAAACGCGCGCGTGGGAGAGGTGCGTTCGGCGGTGCGAAGAGCTGATGGACCGTCAAGAGGCGCTGAGCGAGCGGGGGCGCGGTCCGGGTCACGGTACGACGGCCGACGTGCTGGTGCCAGAGGCGGCGATGGGGAGGAATTGGGTTTGCCGGTCCGGCTGCCGTCGACGACAGTTGGCGCACGGCGCAGGGTCTTCCCTGACGCAGCGTCAGATGGCATCGTGTGCGGGCATCACTGTCGGCGACCTCGGAGGCTGCGGTGGTTCTGGACCCTTCGACAGTGCTGCTTCAGGGGCGCACGGCTGTCGTGACCGGCGCGGCGCGGGGTATCGGCGCGGCCACAGCTGCCGCGCTCGCGCGGTTCGGGGCGGATGTCGCGGTGTGCGACCGGGAGGACATGGGCGCGACGGTGAAGGCCGTCGAAGAGGCCGGGCGGCGCGTGTACGCGGCGACGGTCGATGTGCGGGAAGAAGATGCCGTCCGGACGTTTCTGACGGCCTCGTATGCGGAGTTCGGAGCGTTCGATGTTCCATGAGGTGGAGAGACGCAGGCGTACTGACATTGCATCAGATCTGACGTAGTGTCAGCTAGCCGTCGTGGAGGGATGAGCATGGGCTTCAAGGAGTACCCGATCCGGGCGACCGGGATGCTGTTCACCGCGGTCGACCCCGAGCGCGGCCACGAAGTCGAGTACCACCGCTGGTACGAGCGCGACCACTTCTACGCCGGCTGCATGATCGGCCCCGGCATGCTCGCGGGCAAACGGTGGGTGGCCACCCGGGAGTTGAAGGAGCTGCGCTTCCCGGCCGAGTCGGATTTCGTGCCGGCCGTGGACGCGGGTTCGTTTCTCGCCGTCTACTGGGTCAACGAGGGCCAGTGGGACGAGTGGAACACATGGGCCGTCGAGCAGGTCAACTGGCTCTACTCACACGACCGCGGCTTCCCGAACCGCGTGCACGCGCACACCGGCATGTACCTCCACGACCGGCGCTGGTACCGCGACGACGACCCGGTGCCGCTCGAACTCGCACTCGACCACGGATACCAGGGCCTCGTCTCACTCGCGGTGCAGCGCGCCGACGGGGTCTCGCAGACCGAGCTGGAGACCTGGTTCGATACGAACCTGCCTGAGTTCCTTGCCGGTTCGCCCATCGAGTCGGTCGCCGCCTGGACCGCGGTGCCGCTCGCCGACGACGCCCCGGCCTTCGTCCCGCGCGACCCGAACGCCGCCACGCGCAGTCTCCAGCTCTACTTCCTCGTCGAAGACCCGCGCGAGAACTGGGATGCCTTCCGCTCGTGGGCCGACCGAATCAACACATCCGGCATCGGCACGGTGACATTCGCCGCGCCGTGGATCCCCACCGTCCCCGGGCGCGACACGTACACCGACCAGCTGTGGTGAACGCGGTCACAGCAGTTCGGGGGTGTTTCTCTGCTCGGCCGCGCCGTCCGGCCGCGGCGGACTCCCGGCCGGGGGGCGGCCCATGCGGCTGTGCTTGCGGCTGTACGCGAAGTAGATGACGAATCCGGCGGCCATCCACACCAGGAACCGCCACCACGTCTCGACCGGCAGGTTGACCATCAGCCACAGGCACGCGAGAACCGACGCGATCGGCAGATACGGCACCCACGGGGTACGGAACGAGCGCGGCAGGTCCGGGCGCGTGCGTCGCAGGATGATGACCCCGATCGATACCACGACGAACGCGAACAGCGTGCCGATGTTGACGAGCTCGGCGAGCTGCTTGAGCGGGATCAGGCCCGCGACCACCGCAACGACCGTCCCGAGCGCGATGGTCGAGCGATAGGGCGTGCGGTAGACCGGGTGTGTCTCGCCGAAGAACTTCGGCAGCAGTCCGTCGCGGCTCATCGCGAAGAACACCCGGCTCTGCCCCAGCAGCATGATCATCGTCACCGATGTCAGACCGGCCACCGCGCCCGTGTTGATCACCCATGCCCAGTTCCCGTGCCCGGTCGCCTTGAAGGCGTCGGACAGCGGTGCGTCCGTGGACAGTTCGGAATAGTGCTGCATGCCGGTGACGACGAGTGAAACCGCGACGTACAACACCGTGCAGATCGCCAGCGAACCCAAAATGCCGATCGGCAGGTCGCGTTGCGGCCTCTTGGTCTCCTCGGCGGCGCTCGCGACGATGTCGAAGCCGATGTACGCGAAGAAGACGGTCGCCGCGCCGAAGAAGATCCCCATGACACCGAACGTCGACGCCTCGAACCCGCTGATCCATTCGATCAACGGCTGCTTGAGACCGCCGTTGGCGTCCTCGGGCGGCTGCTTGTCGGGGATGAACGGCGAGTAGTTGTCCGCCTTGATGAAGAACATCCCCGCGAAGATCACCAGCAGCACGGCGGTGACCTTGATGGCGACGATGATCGCGGTGAAGCGCGAGGACAGCTTCACGCCGTACACCAGGATCGCGGTCAGCGCGAGCACCAGCAGCGTCGCGGGGAGGTTGAAGCCCCAGTCGTCCTCCGTGCCGCCGTTGAGCGCGCTGGGCAGCGTCACATCGGCGGACGCCAGCAGGGACTGCACGTACCCGGACCAGCCGACCGCGACGACCGCGGCCCCCAAGGCGAGTTCGAGGATCAGGTCCCACCCGATGATCCACGCCGGCAGCTCGCCGATCGAGGTGTACGCGAATGTGTACGCCGAACCGGCCACCGGGACCGTCGACGAGAACTCCGCGTAGCACAGGGCCGCGAGCGCGCACACCACGCCGCTGGCGATGAAGGACAGCGCGACCGCGGGCCCCGCCGTGTCCCGCGCGACCGTGCCGGTGAGCACGAAGATGCCGGTTCCGATGATGACGCCGACACCGAACACCGTCAGATCGAGCGCGGACAACGCGCGCTTGAGGCCGTGCTCCGGATCGTCCGTGTCCCGGATCGACTGCTCGACGGACTTGGTCCGGAACGCGGACTTGCTCCTGGACGGTTTTGTCCCGGAAGGACTTGAGGCACCCATGGCCTGATCCCCGCTTCGCTCGGTGTCAGGTCATGGATAGTCGACCAGGCCCAAGGGATTCGCCTGTCGCGGTCGGCGCGTACGGGTGAATCGTCACGCGGATGGCCGGGGGCGGGTTTGAACGCGCGGGCACCAGGCGCAGGCCGAGGCGGGCGGCGCGGAGCCGCGCGACCGTCACGGGCGGCGCGAAGAAGGCGTGTGGAGCGGGGAGTTGGGACTGAAGCTTCCTCAGCCGCGTCACCAGGAAGCCTACGGGTCACCCAGTCGCGCAAACAGCCGCACGAGGCCGCAAGTTCGGACAGCAGAAAACACCGCCGCACTCGCGCAAAACCCGCGGGGCCACTCCGCGCCGCGAAGTGGCCCCCCACTGCCAGTGGTTCAGACGGCTTTCGACTTCCCTGCCGTCACGATGCCTGCGGCGCCGCCTCGTCCTGCGGGTCGGCCGGGCTCACGGCAAGCCGTGCGACCTCCTCGACCAACTGCCGTGAGATGTCCTGGGCGTTCAGGCCCACGCGCTCGAAGATCGCCTTCGGCGCCGCGTGGTCCAGGAACTCGTTCGGCAGGCCGAAGTCGCGCAGTGGGACGTCGACACCCGCGTCGCGCATGGCCTGCGCGATCATCGTGCCCACTCCCCCGGCGCGCCCGTTGTCCTCAAGCGTCACGACGAGCCGGTGCCGCGCCGCGAGACCCGGAAGCGCGGGGTCGACCGGCTTGACCCAGCGCGGGTCCACGACCGTCGAGACGATGCCCTGGTCGGCCAGCCGGTCCGCGATCTCCACGCCGCACTCGGCCATCGTGCCGACGGTGACGATCAGGACGTCGCCGCCTTCGCCCTCGCCGTTGCGCTCCGGCCCGGTCCGCCGCAGCACGTCCATGCCGCCGATCCGGCCGACCGCGTCGATGTCCGGCCCGACCGTGCCCTTCGCGAAACGCACGACGGTCGGCGCGTCGTCGACGTCCAGCGCCTCGCGCAACTGTGCGCGCACCTGCGCCGCGTCGCGCGGTGCGGCGAGCCGCAGGCCCGGCACGACCTGGAGGATCGACATGTCCCACATGCCGTTGTGGCTCGCCCCGTCGAAACCGGTCACCCCGGCCCGGTCCAGCACGAACGTCACACCGCACTTGTGCAGCGCGCAGTCCATGAGCACCTGGTCGAACGCGCGGTTGAGGAACGTCGCGTAGACCGCGACCACCGGGTGCAGGCCGCCGAGCGCGAGACCCGCGGCGGAGGTGACCGCGTGCTGCTCGGCGATCCCGACGTCGAACGTGCGGTCGGGGTACTTCGCGGCGAACTTGTGCAGGCCCACGGGGATGAGCATCGCGGCGGTGATGCCCACGACGTCGTCGCGTTCGCCGCCTACCTTGACCATTTCGTCGGCGAACACCGAGGTCCACGACTGGCCCGACGCCTTGGCGATCGGCAGACCGGTCTCGGGGTTGATGACGCCGACCGCGTGGAACTGGTCCGCCTCGTCGTTGCGGGCCGGGTCGTAGCCTCGGCCCTTCTGCGTGATGGCGTGCACGATGACCGGGCCGCCGAAGCCCTTCGCGCGCTGTAGCGCCTGCTCCACCTGGTCGGTGTCGTGGCCGTCGACCGGGCCGATGTACTTCAGGCCGAGGTCTTCGAACAGGCCCTGCGGGGCGACGAAGTCCTTCAAACCCTTCTTGGCGCCGTGCAGGAAGTCGTACACCGGGCCACCGACGACGGGGGTGCGGCCGAGCACGTCCTTGCCCCAGCCGAGGAACCGCTCGTAGCCGCGCGTCGTGCGCAGCGTCGCGAGGTGGTTCGCCATGCCGCCGGTGGTCGGGGCGTACGAACGCTCGTTGTCGTTGACGACGATGATCACCGGGCGGTCCTTGGCCGCGGCGATGTTGTTGAGCGCCTCCCACGCCATGCCGCCGGTCAGCGCTCCGTCGCCGATGACCGCGACCACGTGCCGGTCGTCGAGCCCGCGCACCTGGTACGCCTTGGCGAAGCCGTCGGCGTACGACAGCACCGTCGATGCGTGGGAGTTCTCGATGACGTCGTGCTCGGACTCGGCCTGGCTCGGGTAGCCGGAGAGGCCGCCCTCCTTGCGCAGCGCGGAGAAGTCGTGCCGGCCGGTCACGATCTTGTGCACGTAGCTCTGGTGGCCGGTGTCCCACAGGATCTTGTCGCGCGGTGAGTCGAAAACGCGGTGCAGAGCCAGCGTGAGCTCCACCACGCCGAGGTTGGGGCCGAGGTGCCCGCCCGTCCTGGACACGGAGTCCACCAGGAAGTCGCGGATCTCGTCGGCGAGATCGGTGAGCTGCTCCGGAGAGAGCGCCTTGAGATCACGGGGTCCTCGAATGCTCTCCAGCAGGCCCACCCGTACCTCCTCAATCGGTCGATCGCGGAACTCGCCCGTCCCCCGGGCGGGAAACGCACCTACCGAGTCTAGACGCGGGAAGCGCCGCCGCTGGTTCGCCTCCGGAATTCGGTGCGACCGGGACGGCGGCTTCGGCGTGCGCGAAGTGGCGTGATACACACGCCCGGGACCGCGGACACGCCGACGGATCGTTGGGCTTCCGGCCCCGCCCGGTGAATTCGAGCCGATCAAACCCCGGTCGTGATTCAGCGGAGACCCGCCGCGCGGCACGCGTCCGCGTACTGGGGTGTGCAGATATCGGCGACGCTGTAGTACGGCTCGCGGATGACGGTGTCCTCAAGGTCGGCGCGGGTCACGGGGACCGGTTCGAGGATGGCCGCGGCGACCTCGACGGTGCCGTTGCTCCTGCGCTGGTTCGCTTTCGCGTACGGCACGCCGGTCGCCGCGGCGATCGCCATGGCGGCGGCGGTCTGGGCCTCGGGCAGGTAGGGCTTGAACACCGTCATGTACTGGTCGCCCGCGACGATGCGGCGGAGGGCCGCGAGTTCGGCGTCCTGGCCGGTGACCGGCGGCAGGGGGTGGAAGCCGGCCGCCTTGAGTGCCGCGATCACGCCGCCGGCCGTGCGGTCGTCGGCGGCGTGGACACCGGCGACCTTGCCGGGGCCGCCGAGAGCGTTGATGGCCTGTCTGGTCTCCTCCCGGGCGATGTCCTCGGACGAGTCGGAGGAACCTGACCGCTCGGGTGTGTCGTACTCACGGCCGATGATCACGTGGCCGTCCAGCACGCCGTGGGCGCCGCGCTTGGTCGCGGCGGCCTCGGGGTCGGTCGGCGAGCCGTTGACCATGATGACCGGCGCGCGTTTGGCGTCGCCGCCGCGTCTGATCGCCTCCAGGAGCGCGGTGCCCTGGATGCGGCCGACGGTCTCGTCGTCGAACGACACGTAGCCGCTGATCGGACCTTCGGCGAACCGGTCGTAGGCGATGACCGGGATGTCCTTGGCCTTCGCCGATTCGACGATCGAGGCGGCGGCCCGGGTGTCGACGGCGTCCAGGACCAGGACGTCGACGCCGCCGGCGAACATCGCCTCGGCTTGCTGGCGCTGGGTGGCGGCCTGCCGCCGGGCGTTGGCGTACCGAACCTCGCAGGCGGGGCACAGTTTCGCGACCGCGGCCTCGAAGAACGGCTTGTCGAAGCGCTCGTAGCGCACCGCGGTGTTGTCCGGCAGCAGCAGGCCGATGCGGAAGCCCTGCGCGCCAGGCGTGCGGTCTCCGCCGGTCACTGCGTTGTCGGCCTGCTCGGCCCGTTCCGGGCGCTTGGCCCCGTCGGCCGGCTCGGCGTGCCTGGTGTCGCTGCACGCCCCCGCACCGAGGACCAGGACGGCCGCGAGGCCCAGGGCCGCCGCATGTCGGGGCAGCGTTTTCACCGGGCCTCCTGGGGACGAGGGAGTTCGGAGGAGCCGTTGCCCGCTTATGACAGGAAAAGTAAGAAAAAGAGAAAAAGACACCTTTTGGGATGACGCGCTCGACCCGGCCGCCCGTCACCCCGCACGCGGGTCAGAGCCTCGGGGTCCATCGCTTTCCGGCCAAAGCCTGCTCGACGAGGCCGACTTCGCGTTCCAGTGCGGCGGTGCGCGAGCCCTCGTACTCATACACCCGCATGACCGCGTCGATCACGTGGGCGTCGACGCGGTCCCGCAGGTCGACACGCGCGGTGCCGTAGCCGTGCCGGGCGGCCTGGAGGGCGGCCTCGACGTGCTGGCGGGCCAGGCGGGCCAGCAGGGCCGGATGGCGTTTCAGCACCTCGTGGCGCCGATACCCGGGCGGGACGAGGTCGTACAACCACGCGACCGCGCTCTCCTGCCAGCCCTCGACCCCCGGCGGGCGCACCCCTCGCGGCCATCCGGGGGGCACGACCCCGTCCTGTCCGCCCGACGCCCGCTCGAAGCGCCCGGGCCGCTCCCACGCAGGCCGCTCCCCCGGCCTCCCGGTCGCATCCCGCCCATTCGCTCCGTACATACGTTCGATTATGACTCGTCTCTGACCGAAAATGCACCGCGAGGGGACACGATCCATGTCATCGCGAGTCGGGGCGCAGCGCGACCCGTGTCCACGCGCGGGACCGGAGCGGAGCGCCGAGCGGACAGCGGCATCCGCGATCGGCGTGACTCCCGCCCTGGGGCGGGCGTCCCGGAGACGGAACGGGCCGGTCCTCCGTGGGAGGACCGGCCCGTTCGCGGTGAAGTCTCAGCGCGCTCGCGTCACTTGGCGACGAGGGAGCGCAGGACGTACTGCATGATGCCGCCGTTGCGGTAGTAGTCGGCCTCGCCCGGGGTGTCGATGCGGACGACCGCGTCGAACTCCACGCCGGTGTCGGTGGTGACCTTGACCGTCTTGGGCGTGCGGCCCTCGTTGAGTTCGGTGATGCCGGCGATGGAGAACGTCTCCGAACCGGTCAGCCCCATGGTGTCGGCGCTGTGGCCGGCCGGGAACTGGAGGGGGATGACGCCCATGCCGATGAGGTTCGAGCGGTGGATGCGCTCGTACGATTCGGCGATGACGGCCTTGACGCCGAGCAGCGAGGTGCCCTTCGCGGCCCAGTCGCGCGACGAGCCGGAGCCGTACTCCTTGCCGGCCAGGACGACCAGCGGGATGCCGGCGGCCTGGTAGTTGACCGACGCGTCGTAGATCGTCGTCACCGGGGCATCCCCGGCCTGGGAGGACTGCGTGAAGTCCTTCGTGAAGCCGCCCTCGGTGCCCGGCGCGATCTGGTTGCGCAGGCGGATGTTGGCGAAGGTGCCGCGGATCATCACCTCGTGGTTGCCACGACGGGAGCCGTACGAGTTGAAGTCCTTGCGGTCGACGCCGTGCTCCGCGAGGTACTTGCCCGCCGGGCTGTCGGCCTTGATGTTGCCGGCCGGGGAGATGTGGTCGGTGGTGACCGAGTCGCCGAGCTTGGCGAGCACCCGTGCGCCGGAGATGTCGGTGACGGGGGCCGGCTGCATGGTCATGCCCTCGAAGTACGTGGGCTTGCGCACGTACGTCGACTCCGGGTCCCACTCGAAGGTGTCGCCCGTCGGCACGTCCAGCGCCTGCCAGCGGTGGTCGCCCGCGAACACGTCGGCGTAGGAGGCGGTGAACATGTCCTGGTCGATCGAGGACGCCACGACGTCCGCGACCTCCTGGTCGGAGGGCCAGATGTCCTTGAGGTACACCGCGTTGCCTTCGGCGTCCAGGCCCAGCGGCTCGGTGGTGATGTCGAGGTCCATGGAGCCCGCGATCGCGTAGGCGACGACCAGCGGCGGCGACGCCAGGTAGTTCATCTTGACGTCGGGGTTGATCCGGCCCTCGAAGTTGCGGTTGCCCGACAGCACCGAGACCGCGGCGAGGTCGTGCGCGTTGATCGCGGCCGATACCTCCTCGGGCAGCGGGCCCGAGTTGCCGATGCAGGTCACGCAGCCGTAGCCGACCAGGTTGAAGCCCAGCTTCTCCATGTAGGGGAGCAGACCGGCCTTCTCGTAGTAGTCCATGACGACCTTGGAGCCCGGCGCCAGCGTGGTCTTGACCCACGGCTTGACGCTCAGGCCGCGCTCGACGGCCTTCTTGGCCAGCAGGGCGGCGCCCAGCATGACCGACGGGTTCGAGGTGTTGGTGCACGAGGTGATCGAGGCGATCACGACGGCGCCGTGGTCGATCTCGTACGTCGTGCCGTCGGGCGCGGTGACCGCCGTCGGCTTCGTCGGGCGGACGCCGTTGGCGGGGGCGTCGGAGGCCGGGAAGGACTCCTTGCCGGCCTCGTCCTCCTCGGCGACGTAATCCGGCAGCGCGGCACGGAACTTGGCCTTGGCCTCGGACAGCACGACGCGGTCCTGCGGGCGCTTGGGGCCGGAGATCGACGGGACGACGGTCGACACGTCGAGCTCGATGTACTCGGAGTACTCCGGCTCGCGGGCCGGGTCGTGCCACAGGCCCTGCTCCTTGGCGTACGCCTCGACGAGCGCGAGCTGCTGCGCGGAACGGCCGGTCAGACGCAGGTAGTTGATGGTCTCGCCGTCGATCGGGAAGATCGCGCAGGTCGAGCCGAACTCCGGCGACATGTTGCCGAGGGTGGCGCGGTTGGCGAGCGGGACCGCGCCGACGCCCTCGCCGTAGAACTCGACGAACTTGCCGACGACGCCGTGCTTGCGCAGCATGTCGGTGATCGTGAGGACGAGGTCGGTCGCGGTGACGCCGGCCTGGAGCTTGCCGGTCAGCTTGAAGCCGACGACGCGCGGGATGAGCATCGAGACGGGCTGGCCGAGCATGGCCGCCTCGGCCTCGATGCCGCCGACGCCCCAGCCGAGCACGCCGAGGCCGTTGACCATCGTGGTGTGCGAGTCGGTGCCGACGCACGTGTCGGGGTACGCCTGGCCACCCCGGACCATAATCGTGCGCGCGAGGCGCTCGATGTTGACCTGGTGCACGATGCCGGTGCCGGGCGGCACGACGGCGAACTCGTTGAACGCGGTCTGGCCCCAGCGCAGGAACTGGTAGCGCTCCTTGTTGCGGCCGTACTCGATGTCGGTGTTGATCTCGAACGCGTCCTGGCGGCCGAAGACGTCGGCGATGACGGAGTGGTCGATGACCATCTCGGCGGGCGCGAGCGGGTTGATCTTCGCCGGGTCGCCGCCCAGTTCCTTGACCGCCTCGCGCATCGTGGCGAGGTCGACCACACACGGCACACCGGTGAAGTCCTGCATGATCACGCGGGCCGGGGTGAACTGGATCTCCTCGCTCGGCTCCGCGTTCGGGTCCCAGCCGCCGAGCGCCCGGATGTGGTCGGCGGTGATGTTGGCGCCGTCCTCGGTGCGGAGCAGGTTCTCCAGCAGGATCTTCAGGCTGTAGGGCAGGCGGGCGCTGCCTTCCACCTTGTCCAGCTTGAAGATCTCGTACGACTCGTCACCCACGTTCAGCGTGGTGCGGGCGTCGAAGCTGTTCGCGGACACGACTGCTCCCATCTCGGTTCCATCGCCGGGCGCCGTAACGGCCCGACGGCGGGGCCCTACGTTTATCTTGACGTCGAGAGAACTCTACTCTACGCCCCACCCGCCCCGGATCGGAGCCCTGTGGCCCGCGGGTCCGCCGTTCCGCACGGCATGTCGAAGCTACGCACTCCGGCGCCCGGCAAACCCGTTCAGGCGGTGGCCTTGCCGGTCTTCTCGGCGCCCATCCCGGAGAAGCCGACGGAGTAGCCGCCCGTCCACCGGCATGAGGATTCCGTTGACATCCTCCCCTCCCTGAAGGGAGGGGATTCCTGGCTCAGGCTGCCTCGGGGAGCGGCGCTCCCCGAGGTCTTACGCCCTCGGCACCAGCCGGGTTGAGACCTGCCCGGACCAGCATCACGCGCGCGGAGTTCTTGTCCCTCGGGGACATGGCTCCGCAGGCGGTGCAGGAGTAGGTACGTTCGGAAAGAGGAAGTGCGTGCTTGGTTCTCGCTCCGCACTGCGCACAGTCCATCGTGGTGTGCGCGGGGTTGACGAGGCGGATGTCCCGCCCGTGCTTGCGGCCCATCTCGACCAGCGCCGCCTTCGTCGCGGCGATCGCCGCGTCGGCGGCCTTCCGGGCCATCGTCGACTTCGCGAGGAACTTCGGCCGGAAGTCCTCCACCGCGACGGCGTCGTGGTCGGTCACGACGCGTTTCGCCCACTTCCGGGCGGTGTCCTGGCGCTGCCGCACGACCTTCTTGTGGATCTTCGCGGCCTGGCGCTGCGCCGCCCGGTACCGCTTCGACGCGGCCTGGCCCCTCGTTGGTTTCCGGCGGGACATCATCCGCTGGTACCGGGCGAGGCTCTGCGCCGCCCGCTTGCCGTGCTCGGGGTGCGGAAGGTCGTGCGCGTCGGATGTCGTGGTCGCGGTTTCCTTGACGCCCCAGTCGACGCCGATCACAGCGCCGGTCTTGCGGAGGGGCTGCGTTTCGGTGGCGACGACGAACGACGCGTACCAGTGCCCGAGGGAGTCCCGGTAGATGCGCACCGACGACGGCACCGACGGGAGTTCGCGGGACCACACCACGGTCATGGTGATGCCGCCCGCGAGGTGCAGCCGTCCGTCGTGGAGGCGGAAGCCCCGGACGGTGTAGTTCAGCGTCGGCAGTGCTTCGCGTTTCTTCTTCACGCGGGGCATCCCGGCGCGCTGCTTCACCGGCAGCCGGGCGGCGATGTCCTTGAGGGCCTTGGCGCGGGATTTCGCGAAGTCGCGGATGGTCTGCTGCTGGGGGACGCTCGCACCATCGCGGAGCCACGGGGTCATCGCGCGGGCGTCGGTGAGCATCTTGTCGAGCTGCGCCGGGCCGCATGTGCGCTTGTCGTCGGGGTGGGTGCGGTTGCGGTCGTGGGTCTGCCGGGATTTGGCGACGCATTCGTTCCAGACCCAGCGGCAGCGGCCCCATTCCGCAAGGAGCGCCGCACGGGCGGTCGACGACACGCGGAGCCGGTAGGTGTACCGGGCACGCCCGGCGTCCCCCGCCTGCCGTTTCGGTGCCGCCATGGCATCATCCTAGTATGGACGCTGACAAGCGTATTTCTCTCCGCCTACCCGCTGACCTGCACAAACGCCTTGTCGAACAAGCCCGGCGCGATCGGCGGTCCCTCAACTCCGAGATCATCCACCTGCTTGAGGCCGCCACCGCCTCGGCCCCACGCGACACCGAATCGCCCTGACGGCGATTCGGTTTCCCTGCCCTGCTCCGCAGTGGTCTGTTTCCTCCCCGGCCTGAAGGCCGGGGCATCCACGGAGGAATCCGGTGACATACGAGGATTCGTCACTGGCCAGGAACAACGCGGCCGAGGCGACGGTCCATCGGTATGCCGGGGAGGCGACGGACACCCGGCGGCGGCTGCGGGGACTCCTGGGAGGCCGGGACGAGGCCGGTCCAGATCGTGCCCGGGCATACGGCGTTGACCCGAATGTTGTCGTCGGCGTAGTCGAGGGCGGCGGCCTTCGTCATCTGGTTGACGCCTGCCTTGGCCGCGCCGTAAAGCCCGTGGTGCTTGAAGCCGACGAGCGCCGTCGCCGAGGAGATGTTGACGATCGAACCTCCGCCGGTCTTGCGCATCGCGATGATGCCGTACTTCATGCAGAAGAAGACCCCGCGCAGGTTCACCCCGTGGACGCGGTCCCAGCTCTCCGTGGTCTGCTCGTGGAGCGGCATCAGCTTGCCGCCGAATCCGGCGTTGTTGACGAGGATGTCGACCCGGCCGAACGCCTCCTCGGCGGTTGCGATCATGCGCTGGACGTCCGCCTCGTCGCTGACGTCCGCCTTGACGCCGACCGCCTTGTCGCCGATCTCCGCGGCGACCTCGATCGCCCGGCCGCTCACGCTGGCACAGAAGACACGCGCGCCTTCGTCGGCGAACCGGTGAGCCATCGCCTTGCCGATCCCCGAGCCCGCGCCCGTGATGACCGCGACCTTGTCCTTCAGGCGCATCGACGCCCTCCTTGGTTCCGTCGTGCCCGCCTTTCAGGCGGGATGAGTCGGGGTGCCCGCTTTTGCCCTTGGGCCGGATTGCATCGCGCGTTTCACCGGGGAGCGCACGCGTCTCGGCGGGCATCCCGGTGTTCGGCGCGCTGTCCAGTACGGGTTCAGTACGGGTTCAGCACGGGTGCAGTGCGGGTGCAGTGCGGGTGCCGTGCGGGTTCAGTGCGTTTGTTCGTCGCGTTGGACCGAGTGGGGGGCGACGGTCCGGAGCATCACCGCGCGGGCGTTGCGAAGATGCGCGGTCATCACCGCGGTGGCCCACTGGGGGTCGCCGGCGCGGAAGGCCGCAACGATTTCAATGTGGTGTGCCAGGCTGCGGCGCATCGACGCATCGTCGTAGGCGTGGAAATTCCGCATGATCAGCGGTGTGCGCACCGCGCCGGCCAAAGCCGCCGCGAAAGCGGGCGCGTCGGCCAGCCGCACCAATTTCCCGTGGAACGCGGTATTCAGCGGCACGAGGGCGTCCCGGTCCTGGTCCGGTCCGGGTGAGCCGACTGCCAGCATGCGTGTGGCCAATTCGTCCAGCTCGGCGATGTCCGCCTCACCGGCCCGGGCAGCGGCCATCCCGGTCAACCGCGGCTCAAGTGTCGCCCGCAATTCAAATACGCTTTCGAGCTCGTCCAGGGACCAACTCGCTACGCGCGCACCGCGGTTGGGCGGAAGCTCCACCAGTGCCTCGGCTGCCAGTTGCCGTAGGGCCTCGCGCACCGGGGTCCGGCTGACCCCGAGTTGTTCGGCCAGTTCCGTTTCGGCAAGGCGGGCGCCGGGCGGAAAGGTATTGTCGAGAATAAGCTCACGGAGGATCTCGACCACCCGCCCGGCCGATGTCACCGCGCGGGCCATCGAGTCACCACCATTCGTCGGAGAATGCGCGCATTCTAGGCGCAGGGACAAGGCGGGCGCAAAGCGTCCGCAACGCCCGGCAATCCGGTGTATCCCTTCACCGACCGGCGGTGTCGGCTTTACCGCGGTCCTGAATATGGGGAGCAAGATCGGGTTCCAGTTCGACGCCGAACGAGCGCAGGACGAAAGCCACCATTTCATACGTGCCCACCGTGAAGACCACGTCCATGAGCTGCTGCTCGTCGAGATCCTCCGCGAGGACTTCCCACGTGTCGTCGCCCACCTTGCCGTCGGTGAGCAGGTCGTCCACCGCACACACCAGGGCGCGGTCGGCCGGCGACCAGACCGGCGCGTCGGGGCCGTCGATGATGCCGGCGACCTCCGCGTCACCCAGGCCCGCCTCCCGGCCGAGGATCACGTGCTGCGCCCATTCGTAGCCGCAGTGCCGAAGGACGGCCACCCGGAGTACGAGAATCTCCCGCTGCCGGACGGAAAGTGACGTGCCGTACAAAATGTGACCGTTGAAGGCGAGGAAGCTTTTGGTCAGTGCCGGATAACGTGCCAGCGTGCCCAACAGGTTCGCCCCAGACTGGCGCCCCTCGGCGGGTTTGTCGCCGAGAGCGGACTTTCGAAATCCGGAGATGAAATCCGTCATCTCCGCAGACCATTCCGCGCGGGGCAGTGGTGATATCCGAGCCATTGCAGTCGTCTCCCTTTTCCGTCGGCGAAGCGCGAGGACCACGACGCCGGTTGTCGGTGGCGCGTTGTCGGTCCGGTGTGCCCCGGCCGCGTGCGCCGGGCGGCGGGGCAGACCGAATCCGCGTGTCGGCATCCGTCCGATTCCGCCGAACCGGTCAGGCGGTTCGACGTACCGTGACTCGCCGACGAGCCGCAGCGGAGACCGCTGCGAAGATCCCGGTCGGGCGTCTCAGGTGTTGCGTCCGCCGTTGACGCCGATGACCTGGCCGGTGACGTAGCTCGCGTCCTCGCTCACCAGGTACGCGCAGGCGCCGGCGATGTCCTCGGGGCGGCCGATCCGGCCGACCGGAGTCCTCTCCGTCTGCTGCTCGACGCTCATCAGGCCGCGCTCGCGGGCTTCCTGAAGCATGGGCGTGTCGATGAAGCCGGGCGGGATCGTGTTGACCGTGATGCCGTACCGGGCGAACTCAAGTGCGAGCGCCTTGGTGAGGCCGACGACGCCCGACTTGGCCGCCACGTAGCCGACCATCCGGGCCACGCCGCTGTGGACACTCGACGAGGAGATGTTGACGATGCGGCCCCAGCCCTCCTCGACCATGCCGGGCAACGCGGCCTGGCAACAGTCGAACGTGCCGGTGAGGTTGATGGCCAGCAGACGGTCCCAGGTCTCCTGGGTCATCTCCAGGAACGGGCCGTCGAGGGTGATCCCGGCACTGTTGACCAGGATCGTCGTCGGGCCGAGCCGCGACCGCACCTCGTCGAGCCCGGCCTCGATACCCGGGCGGTCGGTCACGTCGACGGACAGGCCGATGGCCTTGCCGCCGGCCTCCTCGATCGACGCGGCCGCGGACTGTGCGGCCGCACCGTTGAGGTCGAAGATCGCCACCCGGGCACCGTCGGACGCCAGACGGCGCGCGATGGCCAGGCCGATACCGGAGGCACCACCGGTCACAACCGCTGTACGCTCTGTCACTTGATCGCCTCGTCCCCTACCAGAGTCGTGCGGTGCATCCTGCGCGGCTTGGTGCGGTCGAACGGGGCCGCGCGGTGGAGCAGGCCCAAGTTGTCCCACATCACCGTGTCGCCCACCGACCACGAGTGCCGCAGCACGCGGTCCGGCGCGGTCGCGCGGCGTTCGAGGTCGGCCAGCAGCTCCCGGCCTTCTTCCTTGTCCATCCCGACGATGTGGGATGCCGCCGAACCGAATACCAGCGAGCGCCGGCCCGAGCGGTGCTCCCACACCAGCGGGTGCTCGCGTACCGGCCACGATTCCCAGTCGGCCAACTGCTCCGCTGTGGGTTCCGGGTGGCTCCTGCGCTGGATCGTCTCGAAGGTGTGCACGACGCGCAGGTCGGCGAAGCGCTCTTTCTCCTCGTCGGAAAGGGCGTCGTACGCCGCGTAGGTGCTGGCGAACTCCGTCTCGCCGCCCTTGTCCGCGACCACGCGGGCGGTCAACGCCGCTGCCTTCGCCGGGATTTCGTCCATGGCACCGTCGAAATGCCAATGGTCGTTGCTGGAGTAGTACTTCGCGTTCGGGTTGGCCGGGTCGAAGCTGATCTCGATGACCTCGGGGATCGCGAAGTTCGGCGACCTGACGAGCTCGCCCATCTTGCGGCAGAAGGCCACCTGGGCGTGGTCGTCGATGTGCAGCTCACGGAACAGCAGTACGCCGTACTCCTCCAGCGCCTCCAGGCACGCCGACGGCAGATCGTCGTCGTTCAGCAGACGGTCGACATCGACGTCCAGAATCTCCGCTCCGACGAATTCACTCAGTTTCCTCGTACTGATCGCGGCCATTCTTCGTCCCTCCTTTCTCTTCAGCGGTACGAGCGGTGGAACTTCTTCCGGCGGGCCGCCGCCCGGTCACATTCCTTCCGAGTGCCATGTCGAGTACTCGTGATAGCTCGGCATTTCCTCGGAGTTGGCCTTGGGGTCGACCGCGACGTGGATGACGCCCGGCTTGCCGCTGGCGTACGCGCGCTTGATCGCGGGCGCGATGTCCTCCTCGCGCTCGACGTACTCGCCGTAACAGCCGAAGCCCTCCGCGACCTTGTCCAGGCGGGTCTCGGTGCTCCAGTGGGTGCCGGTCTCGCGCGATCCCTGGCCGAACGTGCGTTTGTAGACGCCGACTTCGAGGC
>NZ_JBPKBI010000005.1:337536-340963 GCF_051388935.1 Yinghuangia sp. YIM S10712 | reverse complement strand
AGCCGAAGCGTCAGTCAGTCGGAGAGTCAGACCCCCGAGCGGCGCCATCCACATCCTCACAGTCAGTCGAGCCCGAGCTCGGGTCACCAAGTAGCGTGCGTAGTAGTCGGCGTCGCTCAGGTCCGCGTCTTCGGACGCGTATACGGACTCGACGACGAGATGGCCGAAGTCGTCGATCCGTTTGAGCCGCCGAAGCCGTTGGAGACGAGCAGAGCTCGGCGCAACACCTCGCCCGAACGCGGACGGGTCGAGGACCAAGCGTTCGCGAAGTACGGGAAGGGGATCCGGGAGCAGGCACCCCGGGTTTCGAACTCCCGCCGGTGCCCCGGACAACCAGGCGGGGGTCTCGCCGAACTCGCCGATGAGCGGGTGACAGCCCTCCTTGTAGACGACCTCCGCGGGCAGCAGGTCGCCTCCCGTACGGATGTTGACCATCGCGCCGACCGGGAGCGCTTCACTGCGGTCGCCGAGCGCGACGGACTCGAAGTCGCCGAGATCAAAGGGGCCTCCGACATATCCGCCGACATGGACGTCGTAGCCGAAGTACACGGCGTTGAAGGCGACAGACGTGTGGACCGGTGGAGCCCGGTGCGCGGCCACCGCGTCGAGGTAGGTCAGGAGACGTCCGCGGACCCTGTCACCGCAGTCCTTGAGGCCTGCCAGCATCTCCCCGGTGATCAGCGGTTCTTCGTCGTACGGTCGCCACACCCCGTCGACGCCGGACGAAGCCGCTTCGCTCATGCACAGGCCCCCACATATGCGTGATCACACGCGTCCGTCACCTGCCGGGATGCCGACGTTTTCCGGCCTCGACCTCCCGGGCTGGTCCCCACCAGCCGGCCTCCGGGCCGCGCACGCCGAGTCAAGGAGGCGTCGTCGCTCCACAGGCCGCAACCATTCTGCGCCACAGCCAACCCGTCGGAGTGGTGTTCGCCGAAAACGGNGCCGGCCTCCGGGCCGCGCACGCCGAGTCAAGGAGGCGTCGTCGCTCCACAGGCCGCAACCATTCTGCGCCACAGCCAACCCGTCGGAGTGGTGTTCGCCGAAAACGGTAGGTGGCCGGCCGGCCACACGGTGGGAGGAATTCGCGACTTCGGTGGGAGCCGCATCGTCCGTCGAATCACCTTTTTATGGGGCTAAGCGGACATTCGGTTCGCTGCCGCACCGGCGGCTCAGGGTCGGGTTGCCGTCACCAGGAGACGAGGGTCGAACCACTGCGAGCCGCCGGTTCACTCCCGGCGACCGGCGCGTTCTGCTCTGGGTGGCCTCACTCACCGCCCTGCATGGCCTCCTTGGCCCGCTTCGCCATCTCCTCCTCCGGGACGTCCTCGACGTGCGATGCGACGTTCCAGCGGTGGCCGAAGGGGTCTTCGAACTGGCCGGTGCGGTCGCCGTAGAACTGGTCCTTGACCGCGTCGAGTTCGGTGGCGCCTTTCTGGAGTGCCTTGGCGAAGACGGCGTCGACGTCCTCGACGTAGACGTGCAGCGTCATCGGGGTGCCGCCGACGGACTTCGGGCTGCGGAACCCCATGTCGGGGAACTCGTCCGCGAGCATGACCACGGAGTTGCCGAACGCGAGCTCGGCGTGCCCGATCTTGTCGCCGGGCGCCGGCATGCGCATGCGTTCCGTCGCGCCCAGGACGTCCGTGTAGAAGTCGATCGCCGCGGCGGCGCCGTCGCAGCAGAGGTACGGAGTGACGCGCGGGTAGTCCTCGGGAATGGGCTTGACGCTCATGGTGTCGCCCCGCCTTCGAATCGGTGACGATCGGTTGCCGGCGGCCACGCGTGATCACGAACCAATGCCGACAGCCCCGGTCTCGTATGCGGAATCACGGCGCATACCCGACCAGCCTGGCACGCATCAACGCCGCGTGCAGCCGGACTGCATTTGGTAACCGTTTCCTCACGGAATGGATCTCGGGCGGTCCGAAAGCGAACAAATCGCGGAACCTACGCCTCCGTATTGCCTTGTGCCGGGAATTCGATAAACTCGACCCGGCCCACTTCAATACCGGGGGGTAGGGCCCTTCTTTTCGTGCGGGGGATCTCAGACATGCCCACGACCAGCTTCGTCGTCCCGTCATGCCGTCTCAGGACTTCGCTGTTTCGGTGATCCGAGGTTGATCCGAGGTCGACCCGGCCTGATCCGGCAGTCGACCGCGGCCGAACTCCAGTAATACGGGCGCGAAGCGGGCTCGTCGTATGTGCCCTCGCGCGCTTTCTTTGTCCGGCATTGCGAACTTCATGCCACCCGTTACGTCGGCCTGTACTCGCGCGCCGAATTACCGGTAATGCAAAGTCCCGGAGCTTTATCGACTTTGCGACTTTGTCAGACGTCCCCGAAATCATCGAGGAAATCCACAGATGACGCTGCGTCGCAGCCTCGCCGTGACTGCCGTCACGGCCCTCACCTCATCCGCGGCCCTCTTCGCCGCCCCGGTCGCCTTCGCCGCGGAGACCCCGACCGCATCCGCGTCGCCGTCGGCATCCGCCTCGGTTTCCGCGTCGCCCTCTGCGTCGGCGTCCGCCTCCGTCTCGACCTCGGCGTCGGCGACGGCGGACAAGAAGGCGGAAACGGCCGCGGTGACCGGTACGCCCACGACTGCGGCGGCCCAGCCGGGAGTGACAACCGCCGCACAGCCGACCAACCCGGGGGCGGCGGAGCAGATCCCGAACCCGGACAAGGGCAACGGCCCGGCCGTGTCGTTCACCGGCCTGCCCGGCGACGTCGTCGTCGGCGGCAAGGCCGTCGAGATCACGGTGAACGTCAAGAACACCACAGGCAAGAAGCTCGAATTCATCCCGTTCGTGTCGCTCGGCAACGTCGCGACCGACACCCCGCTCCGCGCGTCGCACATCGTGCTCGAAGCCAAGCTCCCCGGTTCCGACGCGTGGACCAAGGTGGAGATGATCGACACTGAGGCGGACGAGGCCGGCGCGACCGCGGCGATCGGCTGGCTCGCGGCTCAGGACCCCGAGGACCCCGAGGCCATTATCCCCCTCGTGCTGGAGAAGGACGAGGGCCTTCAGATCCCGGTGCGGCTGGCCTTCACCGCCAACGCGCCCCTCGGTGAGACAATCGCGTTCCTCGCCGGCGTCGGCTCCAGCAACCAGGAGAGCCCCGACTACTTCTCGGCCAGCGACTTCTACGTCCTCAACCTGGTCGCCCCCGGCACCAAGGGCCCGGCCAACCCCGATGTACGCCCCGTTCCCCCGGTGAAGCTCCCGGCCAAGCCCAAGCCCTCCCAGAACCTCGCCGAGACCGGCGGCAGCGACTCGTCGGCGGTGACCTACGCGATCGTCGGCGGCGTCGCCCTCGTCGGCGGCGCGGGTCTGCTCGTGGTGATGAAGCGCCGCAGGAGCGGTGCCACGCCCGCCTGACGACGTCCCGAAGTCAGCGGAAAGCCAAGCGTGTTGCCCCCGGTCT
>NZ_JBPKBI010000005.1:329195-337413 GCF_051388935.1 Yinghuangia sp. YIM S10712 | reverse complement strand
TGCCCCCGGTCTCAGGGCCGGGGGCAACACGCGTCCCGGGCCTCCTCAAGACGCTGCGGCGCCAACCATCCAACACGCCGCGGTGAAGCGGACCTCCGGGCCGTGCACGTAAGGCTCGAACGCCGCGCGTACCGTGTCGACGACCCGAGCGCGCGTCCGCTCGTCCGCTTGGGGCAGGACCATGCCGAGCGGCCCGAACCGCGTGAAATAGCCGACGAGTTCGGTCGTCGGCAGCGTGCAGGGGACATCGACCGGGCGGATGTCGATCCCGGTCCAGCCGCTCGCGTCCAGAATCCGGTGCACCCTGTCGGCGTCCGCGAAGGCGAACTGCCCCGGGGCGTCCGGCTCTCGGGCAGGAATGCCGGGCAGCAGCGGTGCCGCCGCCCGCTCCGCGGTCGTCGTGAACGGGTTTTCCGCAACGCCGCGCCAGGCGACAAACCTCAGTCGCCCCTGGGGTGTTGCCGCGTGCCGCAGGTTCGCGAAGGCCGCGACCGGGTCGGTGAAGAACATCACGCCGAAGCGCGAGACGACCGCGTCGAACGCCGCCTCGGTGAAGACGTGGTCCGCCGCATCGCCGCGGACGAACGACACTGCGGCTTCTGCAAGTTCGCTGCCATCCCGCTCGACGCGTTCCCGTGCCGCGGCGATCATCGGCTCCGAGACGTCGATGCCGACGGCGCGTGCACCCAAGCGCCGGGCAACTGCCAGCGTCGTACTGCCTGTTCCGCAGCCGACGTCGAGCACCCGTGCTCCGGGCCCCACGTCGAGCCCATCGAGAAGCAGGTCCTCGATCGGCCGGAGCAACTCCTCCATCACCGCCTGCTTGTCGACCCAAGCGCTCCCGGCAGGACCGTTCCAGCGTGCCGCCTGCTCATCGGCGGTGTTGCGCGCGGCGTCCATGATCGTCTCCTGCTCCTTGCCGTGACACGGTCGAGGTGCCACTGTGTTACCTCAAGTCGACTTGAGGTCAAGCCAAGGGTCAAGCCAATGACGCATCTGGACATCGCCGACGTCGCGCGACGCACCGGCGTGCCCGTCTCCACGCTGCGCTTCTACGAGGAGAAGGGCCTGATCGCGTCGACGGGCCGACACGGCCTCCGCCGTCAGTTCGCCCCCGGCGTCGTGGAGCAGCTCGGACTCATCGCCCTCGGCCGTGCCGCCGGATTCTCCCTCGACGAGATCAGAGGCATGTTCGCCCCGGACGGGCGGCCCGAGATCGACCGCGAGATGCTCACCGCGAAAGCGGACGAACTCGACGCCACCATCCACCGCCTCGCCGCCCTGCGCGACTCTCTCCGCCACGCCGCCGCCTGCCCGGCGCCCCGGCACGCCGAATGCACGACCTTCCGCAGCCTCGTCCGCGCCGCCGCGTCCGGCGCTGTGCCGCCACCGGACAGGAAACCCCCGCAGCGGAACGCATCACCGGCGCACCCCTCCTAGCCTGGAAGGATGCGCGGAGGGCCCGTCACCCTCTTCCTCTGCGGTGACGTCATGCTCGGCCGGGGCGTGGACCAGATCCTGCCGTACCCCGGTGACCCGGCCCTGCAAGAGCGCTGGATCCGCGACGCCCGCGCGTACGTCGACCTCGCCGAGACCGCCCACGGCCCCATCCCTCAGCCGGTCGATTTCTCCTGGCCGTGGGGCGACGCGCTGGAGCTCCTGGACGCCGCCGCCCCCGACGTACGCGTCCTCAACCTGGAGACCAGCATCACCCGGGCCGATGAATTCGCGCCGGACAAAGAAGTCCACTACCGAATGAACCCGGCGAATCTTCCCTGCCTGACCGCCGCCCGTCCGGACGTCTGCGTCCTCGCCAACAACCACGTGCTCGACTTCGGACGCCGCGGCCTCGGCGAGACCCTCACCACCCTCGCGGACGCAGGACTCAGAACCGCGGGCGCCGGACACAACGCGGTCGCGGCGCGGCAGCCGGCGATCGTCCCCCTGCCCGGCGGAGGCCGCGTCCTCGTCTTCTCCTTCGGCATGCCCACCAGCGGAATCCCCTACGACTGGGCCGCCACCGACGAACTCCCCGGCGTCGATTTCGTCACCCAGCGGTCCCAGACAGCGGCGGCCGACCGACTCCACCAGGCAAAACGCCCCGGCGACCTCGCCGTCGCCTCGATCCACTGGGGATCCAACTGGGGCTACGACGTCCCCACCGCCGACATCCGCTTCGCCCATGTCCTCATCGACGCGGGGGCCGACATCGTGCACGGACATTCCTCACACCACCCGCGCCCGGCCGAGGTGTACCGGGGAAAGCTCGTCCTCTACGGCTGCGGCGACTTCATCGACGACTACGAGGGCATTACCGGCTACGAGCAATACCGCGACGACCTGCGGCTGCTCCACCTCGTATCGGTCGACCCGGAGAACGGCCTGCTGCTGGAGGCGCGCATGATCCCCCTCCAGGCCCGGCGGATGCGCCTGCGACCGGCCTCGTCCCGGGACACCGAGTGGCTCCGCACGACCCTCGACCGCGTCAGCGACTCCTTCGGCACCCGCATCACCGCAGCTCCCGACGGAACCCTCGTCCTGCGCTGAACGCCGCGCGACAAGGTGTGGCCCAGATCACAAATCCGGTTGTCACGTCCAGGCGCTGCCCCTTGTCCCATGGGCGTTCACCGGCACCGATTCCCGGCCCGGTGCCCGACCAGGGGAGTGAGAAGTGTCGAACAACGAACACCGCATCGTCGTCCTCGGCGCCGGCTACACCGGCATGCTCGCCGCGATCCGGCTGGCCCACCGCACCCGGCGCGCCGGCGTACGCATCACGCTGGTCAACCCCTCGGACCGGTTCACCGAGCGGCTGCGCATGCACCAGCTCGCCGCCGGCCACACCCTCGTCGACCGCAGCATCCCCGCCCTGCTCACCGGAACCGGCATCGACTTCGTACAGGGCAAGGCCACCGCGATCGACCCCGGCGCCCGTACGGTCGACATCGACCACGGCACGGCGACACTCGACTACGACACGTTGGTGTACGCCCTCGGCAGTGCTACCGACACCACCCGGACACCCGGTGCCGACGTGCACGCCCACACACTCAACAGCCCGCAGGCCGCAACCGACTTCGCCGCCCGCCTGAGGGACGTCGCAGCGGCCGGCGGCAGCGTCACAGTCTGCGGGGGCGGCCTGACCGGCATCGAAGCGGCGTCCGAGATCGCCGAAGCCCACCCCACCGCGAACGTCACGCTCATCAGCCGCGAAGAACCCGGCGCGATGATGGGCCCGAAAGCGCGCGCGTACCTGCACCGCGCGCTGGACCGCCTGGGTGTCACGGTGCGGTCCGGCGCCCGGGTCACCAAGGTGCTGCCCGACGCCGTCGAATTGGACACAGGCGCGCTCGTCGCCTCGGACCTGTGCCTGTGGACGGCAGGGGTGAAAGTCTCGCCGCTCGCCCGTGACTCCGGAATCGCCGTCGACGACCGCGGCCTGATCGCCGTCGACTCCACCCTCCGATCCGTCTCCCACCCCGACATCCACGCCATCGGCGACGCCGCCGCGATCCGGATGGCCTGGGGCGAGATCCACGGCACGTGCCAAAGCGGGATGCCCAGTGCCCAGTACACCGCCGACACCATCGCGCGACTGCTGCGCGGCAAGCCGGCCAAGCCGTTCCGGTTCGGCTACTTCCACCAGCCCGTCAGCCTCGGCCGCCGCGACGCCGTCATCCAGTTCACGCAAGCCGACGACACCCCGCGCCGTGCCTGCCTCACCGGCCGCGCCGCCGTCCTGTACAAGGAAACCGTCAGCGGCAGCCCCGTCACGATGTACCGGCTGAGCAAGCGGATGAACGTCAGCGCCACGCTCTCGAAGGGAGGCCGCGCCACCCGCAGGCCCGCCGCCTGAGGTGCGCGCCGACGACATGAACGCGATGACCGACACAGGCGAAACAGACCCGTACACCGAACACCGGCGCCTGCTCTTCGCCACGGCCTACCGGATGCTGGGCAGCGTCGCCGACGCGGAGGACGTCCTCCAGGACGCCTGGCTGGCCTGGAACTCCGCGGACCGGGACGCGGTCCGGCATCCGAAGGCCTACCTGGTGCGTACGGTCACCAATCTGTCGCTCAACCGACTCACCTCCGCCCGAGCCACCCGCGAGACGTACGTCGGCCCCTGGCTCCCCGAACCGCTGCTCACCGCGCCCGACGCCGCGACGGAGACCGAAATGGCCGACAGCGTCTCCACCGCGATGATGGTCGTCCTGGAAACCCTCACGCCCATCGAGCGCGCGGTGTTCGTGCTCCGCGAGGTCTTCGGCTACTCCCACGCGGAGATCGCCCGCACCCTTGACCGCACCGAGCCGTCCGTACGCCAGATCGCCCACCGCGCCCGCGAACACGTCCAGGCCCGACGCCCCCGCTTCGACAGCGACCCCAGCCGGCGCCAGGAGGTCACCTCGCGATTCATCGCCGCCTGCTCCGGCGGCGACCTGAACGCGGTCATGGAACTGCTCGCCCCGAACGTCACCGCCTGGTCGGACGGCGGAGGCAAGGTCACCGCCGCCCTCCGCCCCCTCCACGGCCCGGACCACGTCGCCCGCTGGATGCTCGGCGTCCTGGCCAAACCACAGACGGCCGGCGTCACCCTTCAACCCGCCCGGGTCAACGGCGAATTGGGCGTGCTGTTCACCATCGACGAATACCCCGTCGGCGCCCTGACCTTCGACCTGACCGCCGACCGCATCCAAAACCTGCGCCTACAGGTCAACCCCGACAAGCTCGACGGCCTGCGCCTGTGAAGAGCCGACCCGCGACAACGCCGTGTGGCGCGTGCCCGGCTCTAACCGGTGACGACGTTGAACACCGGATAGACCTGCGTCTGCACATCCTCGACACCGAGTTCGTGCAGGATCGGAATGATGATCTCCGCGAACCGCCGGGACGCCTCCTCGGACTCCCAGACGTCGACAACGAACCAGCCGTCAGGACTGGGCGCGGACGTGTGCGAGATGAGCCCGGGCACAGGCCAGTCAGACGGGGCCCTGACAGGGCCGCGCCCACCGGTCACCTTGTCGGCGCTCTGCTCGTACTGGGCCTGCGTCATGCCCGGCATGTTGAGGACAACAGCGACTGCCATCACGAACTCCCTCGGCTTCGATACGGGGCCAAGCCAAGTCGATCACCGCCGTCGGCCGCATGCCCGTCGGTCTGAGCCGAACGGGGCGCCGCCGCCGCACGGACGTCCCGCCCGCCCCGACGCCGGGCGATCAGCTCGGACGGCCGCCTGGACCGTATCGAGGCCAAGTTGTGCACTGACCGCGGGAACGAAGCGGTGGTGCGCATGCCCAGCCGACGGTCCCCCGGCGTGGCGATCCAGGAGGACCCGCTCTCCACCCTCCGCAGCAGCGGTGTAAGCACCCGACGAAGGCGAAACCGGGGAGCCCGCGAGGCCGCCGGCTTCATCTTTGGGGCCTGCATGATATCCGCGCCGGGTCAACGTCCGTGACCCGGCGGAAGCAGTGAACCTGAGCGAACGCCTGCAACCTCCCGGCCGCAGGCTGTGGTTCGCTCGTGAAGCCACCCGGGCTCGGGGCAGGCGGCGGACTGACTGGGCGAGAGCCAGGACAATCCCAGGCCGAGGCTGTCGTTGGTTCCTGATGACTGCCCCAGGAGGAGTTTCTCAAGGCCAGGCATGCCGTGGACCGGGTGGCATGCGGTGGGTCTCCCACGCAGGGCCGCGCAACGTCACCACGTGACCAAGTTGAGCGGGACTGTGAGCTGACGACTTTCGCTGAGTGGCTATGCCACCACGCTGGAACGAGCGCGCCCCGGCCGCGGCCATGGATCGCGCGACGCCCCCAGACGCCTCACAGCGGAGCTGCGACCTGAGAAGATCGCGGCATGTCAACGATCAGAAAGGGTCATGCCGCGTAGGCGACCCGGCGCCGTACGTGCGGCGCAATGGAGACCTCGTCCCCACCAGCCTGTGTCCCGCCTCCGCGGCGTCTCGGCTCGGACGCGAGCGGCCGCGCGAAGGGTGGAACAGGAACATCTGCACCTGAACGCTGTGGCCGGCGCCTTAGAGTCGATCAGGCGCAAGCTTGCAGAACCGGGACGTTGGCTGCGCTTCTCTGAACGCGATTACTACAACGGGGTTTTCGACGCGAGGGACCGCCTCGATGAGGCCCTGATCCGCTTGCCGGCCGGTGCCCGTGCAGACCTGGGGCGGGTCGTTGCGCGACTTGATGCCGAGTTCGAGCGGCGCACGGTGCCTGACGAGCGATCTTCCACGGATCCGCTCTTGGATGGGTGGTGGGCCAGGAACATGGAGCGCTGAAGGGCCAGTTCGGTTGAACAAGTGGAGCCCGGCCGGCGGGGACCGCCGTGACCGGCGGCCGGGCCGCACGCGCGCTCGGCGTCCGGTCGCGACGCGGCCCCGGCCTGGGATGATGACCAACAGGCGTACGTCGACACGGACGGGAACGCGCTACCACGCCAAATGCATCGACGGCCAACGCGACTCGATCAACAACCGGATCGCGGGAGCACTTGGGGGAGACCGCGACGAGGACGACGCGGAAGACGCCACGTGATCAACTTCCGAACCACGTCAGGGCCCTGGATGATCTCCGGGGCCCTTGTCGTTGTCCGGTCTCATGCCGGGTATACGCCGGGAACTCAGTGTGACCTGCGGAAACACGTCCAAGATCATTGCATGCATATTGCACAGCGGCCGTCACCCGCCTGCACGCGACGACGCACGGTGACATACGAGGGTGTGGCCACCACAGGCCGAAAAGAAGAAACCGCCAGCTCAACCGGCGTTTCGGCTGCTGGCGGTTGGTGACTCTCTGTGCCCCCGGCAGGATTCGAACCTGCGCACACGGCTCCGGAGCGCGGATGCGCGTAGCCACGTGTCCGCAGGTCAACCCCATGATCACCATCTGGATGGGCAAGGCCATACCGCGCCCATACCGAGGGCGCCATTCAGCACTCAGCACGGTCGGTGTCCCCCGGCGGAAATATGAGCGCGATGCTAAGGATGCCGACCATGTTTTGCCACGGATCCCGCGGCCACTCACCCGAACCACCAAGCTGGTCCACGGTTTCGATGTACTCGGCGGCGGCCCGGAGGAACGCTGGGGTGCTCATGTTCACCTGATCGCGGCCATGCTCCTTGGCGTAGTACTCGGCATCCTCGCTGAGGCCACGGAGGAACTCGACGAACTCGGCGGCTGTCTCGGCCTTGGTGTACTTGCTGGTCCGCGGGGGCATGGCCACACCGTCTCCGACGGGGCATGCATGCGGCAACAGGATTCCGGGCATCCGAGCAGTGTCCTGCTCACCTGGGGGACAGGCAGGCTCCCCCCAGCCCGTTGGCGGTTGTCTTCGGCGCCTGGCGTCGTACATCAAGTACCACGCGTCGCAGAGCGGTTGGATGGCCGCACTCGGCTCCGGAGGGACATAGCTGCCGGAGCTCGGTCCGGCCTCTGACCTGCGGCGGAACCGGATGCGGGATCACATTGACGGGTGGCGTTTCGCACCTGTTTCGCGATCACAGAATGCGCCGTGGGCAGTCGTCCAGGCGTAATCCGGTGGCTGTCTTCTCCGCAGCGCCCGTAGCGTCGGCGGAATGACGTACAACACTGTGAATCCGGCGTCGATCACGCCGGAGATGGCTGCTCAGATCCGCGCGTGGCGAGTTGATGAGGAGTACACCTGGCGCGCCGTGGCTCAAGCCGCGACCGACCTATGGGGCTCCCACTGGGGCAGCAACCAGATATACGGCGCAGAGCTCTGCTCGGCTGCGGCGAAGATGCTGGGCGAGGACCCCGACCAGGAACCGTGGAACTGACGCGTCAGGTAGTTGCACCGCTCGACGTCAGCAGCCGGCGGAACTGCACCACGAACCCCGGTCCACGGCATGCCGGGGACCGGGGTGGCATGCCGTGGGTTCGCGCGCAGGGCAGCGCAACGTCATTGGCAAGGCGGGGCGTTCACGACGTACGCTAACCGTTCCGGGTGCGCGCCTACGCCACCACGCTGGAACGAGCGCGCCCCCGGCCGCGGCCGAAGGTCGCGCGGCGCCCCCAGGCGCCTCGCTGCGAAGCAGCGACCTTAAAAGCCCTGCGACAAGACGAAGTTCAGGATCGGCCCCGTTGGACAGAGCCGCCGTGGAGGGCGGGCCGCGGCGGGACCGGCGTCCGCGCCGCACGCCCGGTGCGGACCGCGCCGGAGCGGCGGCGGGGGGGGGGGGGGGGGGGGG
>NZ_JBPKBI010000005.1:323960-329072 GCF_051388935.1 Yinghuangia sp. YIM S10712 | reverse complement strand
GGCGCGCCCGCAGGGCGCGCCCTTGACGGCACCCGGGCCGGAACCGAGGTGATCCGGCGCAAGCGCGCAGTCCTGGCGAACGTCATCGGGTATGCGATCGAGTGCCGCGAACTGGCTGAGAACCCGTTGGGCAAGATCGGTTGGAAGATGCCCAAGACGGTGCAGCGGCTCGACCGACGGCGGGTGGCGAACCCTCGTCAGGTCGAAGAGCTGCTGACGGCGGTTTCGTACGTCGGCGGCTACAAGCGGGCCCGCGGGCGTCGCCTCGTCGCGTTCTTCGCATGCCTCTACTACGCGACGATGCGGCCCGCGGAAGCGGTGAACCTCAAAGCGGACGGCTGCAACCTTCCGGAGACGGGCTGGGGTTCGCTCACGATCGAGAAGACGCGTCCGCTCGCGGGCAAGCGGTGGACCGACTCCGGCGAGAGCCACGACAACCGCGGACTGAAGCAACGGGCCGAGGGCGAGACGCGCGTCATCCCGATCCCGCCTTCCCTCGTCGCGTACTTGCGGGCCCATCTCGACACGTTCGGCACGGCGAAAGACGGCCGGGTATTCGGCAACGAGCGGGGCGGCCTCGTTGGCTCCTCCACGTACGACCGCGTCTGGCACGAAGCTCGGACGTACGCACTGACCGAGACGCAACAGGCGTCGCTGTTGGCGCAACGTCCGTACGACCTGCGGCACGCGGGCATCTCGTTCGGCCTGCGGGCGACCCGTGATCCGGCGCTCATCGCGGAAAGAGCCGGCCACAGCGTCGAAGTGCTGATGACGCGGTACTCGTGGGTCCTCGACGACCAGGACGAGAGCGCGAACAAGGTCATGGAGGCCGCGTTCCGGGCCTACAGCACGGACCCCGACCAAGCCGACGGCAAGGGATGACGGACCCGCGCGACGCGGGCAACGAGCCTCCGGCAAGCCTCACGGCTACGCTGGGGGCTCGTTGGCGTTCTTGGCGTTCGAGGTGCCGGAAAACGGGGTCTGACCTGCGGAAACACCGACCAAGATCATACCGTGTATATACCGTGAACCCTGCTCAGCAGCCGCTCACAGCGGCACACGGCTGCACAAGGAAGATCGTCACAAAAAGTAATGGCCGCTGGTCAGCGGCCGTTTTGCCTGATCAAACTGGGTGCCCCCGGCAGGATTCGAACCTGCGCACACGGCTCCGGAGCGGATCGCCTGGCACGTCGTCATGGTGCCTCTGACCTGGGTGATTGCACGCTGAGAGCCTGCGAGAGCGCAAGATCATTGCATGAATGCTGCACAACCTAGAAGTTGGGTCGGCGGGGTGCACTGTCAGCGCGAAGCAGTAGCTTGCCTTACCAATGGTTTCCGTGGGTTGCATGCCGCGAAAATGCTGTTACGAGATAATTTTTCTTGTTTGGGTTGATCCATTCAAGGACGACGGGGCGGCGTTCGACTAAACGGCGACTCGCCGCGATCAAATGACAATCCAACATTCCGGTACGTCTATCCCGTGGGGGCGCTCGGGTGCAGGGATTCAGTCCGAACAGCCTCGTGGCATCTGACACAATGCTGCTGTCCGCGTACGGTCAGCGTTGGTCTACTTGGAGCCGCATGCCCCTGTTGCCTGCGTTCTCGCCGGTCACGTTGTGCCCGCCGCCCGGCAGGTACGCCATGACCTGGCAGGAAGTAGAGGCAGAGCTTGTCTGGGGCGCGGCGTTTGCTTCTTCCCGCACCCGCTCGGCCCTCTGGGAAGAGCTCGGAGCGCACCGCGAGATAGTGGGCTGTCTCTTTGGTGGCGTTGATCGCATTTGGTTGGCTGGCAGCTTCGTCAGTGCCAAACTTGACCCTAGCGATGTTGACCTTGCGTATCTGATCAACCCGCAGGCATACGACGCGATAGCTGCGGACCCCGACAGCATCGATGACCTGGACAACCTTGGCACACGGGAGTGGTGTGTGAAGCAAGGTATGCGTGTCGATGCCTACATACTGCGGCTGCCGGCGACGTCTGACTTCAAAGCTCTCGGGGTACGAGGAGCCATGGCGTCAGGGGATGACGAGGTCTTTCGGAAGCTGGGCCTGTACGACGAGATCTGGCAGAGGTGCACGGTTGATGGGACCGAAGCCCGCCGTGGCTACGTGGAGGTGTCGCTTTGAACACTGCACGTAATCTGCCTGACAGGTCCGACCCGGAAGCAGTACGTCGTTGGCTTGCCGCGCGCAGAGAGAAGCTTCCCGGAGCTAGCCCAGTGCGAACGCTCTCGGAATTCGAATCTGCTCAAAACAAGCGCCTCCTGCGTGCTATTGACGAAGGCGCTGGCGCAGATCGCGAAGTATCAATCGATAATCCGGTTCTTCGATTCTCCCTTGATGGCCCAGCTGTGCAAGATCACCGGATTGAATCAGGGCTGCTAGGCGATTGGCTGAAATACTTTCAGGCCGCCGTACAGTCTGTCGCGTACGCACTAGATGAGCTTCGTCCAACGCATGATTCCGGACCTGTTCCTAAAGAAATCCAGAAGTTGACAAAGCTTTATTCCGGTCCAGTTTTTGCATCTTCATATGGAATGGTTCTTGAAGGACGTGCTGGAATCGGACAGGAAGAGATTCCGGGTGTCGGCAACAACGAGGGCCTTCTCGACCGCACTATAAATAGGATTCTTGATCTCACAGATAGTGCTGGGTCCGGCCCTGCGGCCGAAGATGCGGTGCTTGATGTGGCGATTCCCCTTGGCCGAAGGGCTATTAGGCACCTCGCAGAACTTTCCAACGTTCTAGCACAAGCCGAAGCGGACGTTACGCTCACCTGGCATTCACAATCCACAGTGAGCCGAACATCTCGCTTGAGTTCTGATAATGCTGATCGCTGCCGTAGGGCTTTGCGTGCCGACGACCTCGAAGATCGAACCGAACGATTCAGAGGGATTGTTGTCGGTGGTAGCAAAATCCGCGGTGTGATTGAGATTGAACTTGAACGTGGAGATGTAATTGTCGTAAGGACTTCGAAGCAGGAAGTTACGGCCTTGCTTGGCGCTCATGCGGAACGGGGCGTTGAAGCTGAAGTGCATGTGCTGACGGCGCGATCTCCGCTGGGTCGTGAGCACCACAGCTACACGCTGGTGGGAATTTCCTCCGCCGATGATTAAGGCATTGATTCGTATTTGACGCCGCGATCTTCCGGTAAATCTTACGGTTATGCTGGGGTTTCGTTCACTTTTCCGGTTCCGGGAAATTTTGGCGGGCAGGTTTCATATCATCCACTGCAAGCAGGTGTTTTCTGTCTGTTTCGCGGGGCTGATTAAGGGCTTGGCGTCACCGACCGCATTGTGACCTTGCGAGTGCGAGCTGAGTCTGTCCGCTACAGCGACGGCTCCGGAGTGTGGATGGTGTGCGGGCGTCTCAGCAGGTCAGAGGCATGATCGACGCTTGCATATACATGGTCATACCGCGCCTATACCGCGCGGGCTGACTCGTCTGGCCCGTCGATGAACTCGATGGTCAGAACCTTTGGTAGCGGCGTTGGTTCGGTGCGGCTTACGCGACACCGACAGTGATTACTGAACGTCGAACGACCCGTTGAACTCAGCGATGTTGGCTTTTGTTCCCAGGCAGTGCCCACGGTCCGGTACAAGATCAGTGTAAAGTGGAATGATCTAGATGACTTTCCCGTGCGCCACCACGATTTGCTCTGCGGTGAATCGCATCAGAGGTATTTCAACAGCAAGGTCATCATCATGAGCAAAGGGAGCATACTTTGGAAGTTGCCCCTCTTTAGCATGTACAAGTGAATTTCGCACTCGATAGATTCGCTGTGCAAGACTTTTTGCTAGATCTGACTTATCTGGGTTTCGCAGATCAACCCTATTTGCATCGGCGAAGGAGACGCCGGAATCGCGATAGTGTTTGACCAGGTTTAGATCCCAGGCGTCGAGATCGGCGCATAGGCGCCCGAAGTCTACGAACTTTGCGAGAACTAATTCCAGGGCACGTAGCTCATTCACGCCGCCCTCCTCTCGCACTTGACGCTGTGCCTTAGTGACAATCTTGATCAATGACTGGATGTCGCGCGCGCGTCGGACCGAGAAGGATGGATCCGTGATTCCTTTTCTGACTTGCTCCACCAAATCATCATTGAATATCTTCTCAAAGAAATGCTCGGCGATGTGGTAGTACGCCAGATATTCGAGTAGTGGAATTTCTGCTGCCACTCCCATGAGGTAGTGGTGGATTAGGTCGTGGTCGTAGGTTTGGCGAGGGGCGTCAATCGCATTGGATTTTGTTCGGCGAATTCTTTGAATGCCGCGAGTTAGAAACATCGGGTGTATCCCCAGTCGCGCAGCCTCATCAGTATTGTATGCAACATGAAAAAGGAATGAGTTGGCGAGTACGGTGAAGTCTGTTCCGGGCCTCTGACAAGTCATGCGTAGCGTTGTGGCGCGCCATTCCTCTGCAACTGCATCCAACAGACAAATTGGCTCAAGCGGCTTGAGGGTCTCGTTCCTTCGATTTCCTGGCCTGTAGGTGATCATACGATTCCGGGTATTAGCCCAGCGCGGGGTTCTGACTACGTCTGGATTCTCCGCAAGATGGCAGAGGAGATGGGCTGTGTATTCCCTTGAGGTTGACCCAACGTGATAGGTGACGGCGTTCTCTCCGTGAGTAGAAATCCCCTTGTCGTCATAGACTCTCTCAAATAGTGCGCTGTAATTCAGGGATAGAATCGAGAATTCCGCCCGGTCATCCCACGTGATCTCGGTAAGGGATTTCGATTTTGCTGCGCTCAGTTTCGCAAGTGTTTCATCGATCTGTTCCGAGCTGATCGTCAAAACTGGATCCGATGTCCTTCTTGGCTGGGCCACAAATCCATCGGCGGATTCCTTGATATCGGGAAAGAGCAGATTTATTCCTGCAATGAGTGATTCTCGCATTTGGTTGATTGATGGAACAGTTTCGGTCATCTGCGACTCCGGATGAGGGTCAATCGCTGCGGCGGGCAGTCGATTCGTTCGTCTCGGGTAAGCCAGTATCCCGCTTGGCCTCGTCGGAGAGTGCGTTTTTGACTGATCCATGATTGCTAGCTTGGCCGCCTGGTCGGTGGGGCCCCGCCGTGACCGGCGGCCACGCCGCACGCGCGGCGGGGCC
>NZ_JBPKBI010000005.1:234121-323851 GCF_051388935.1 Yinghuangia sp. YIM S10712 | reverse complement strand
CCCCGGCCGGCCGGGCGGTGGCGCGCCGCTTGCGGCGCGCCCTTGATCTACAAGAGATTAATTCGGCAACTGATGTGCTCGTGACGTCACCACACGCGGGCAAGTGGGAACCAGGCCGGGACCGGTGGCACCCAAGTCCGGAAGGTAAGGCGAGCGGGCACACGCCGTCACGAACCGCGTAGGGGGATCGGGGGAAGGACGGAACTTCCCCCGGATCGGCCGGCAGGCCGATCGGCGCGGTACGCGGACACGGGACCGCAACGGGCGCTTACCGTGGGCGCTATGGAAGCCGAAGATCGCGATGTCTCCTCGGCCTGGGTTGTTCATGGCGAGCGGACCATCTATGAGAGCGAGTGGCTGCGGGTCCTCTTGGCGGATGTCGAACTCCCGGATGGGGACCGCTTCGAACATCATGTGATCAAGCTGCGGGCGGCGGCCATGACGGTTCTGATCGATGATCAGGATCGGGTGTTGATGCTGTGGCGGCACCGGTTCGTGTCGGATCGGTGGGGTTGGGAGCTTCCCGGCGGCCTGGTCGACGAAGGAGAAGATCCGGAGGAGACGGCGCTTCGCGAACTCCTCGAAGAGACGGGCTACCGTCCTCGGACCTTCCGGCATGTGACGCGGTTTCAGCCCATGGTCGGGATGGTCGACTCGTGGCATGACGTGTTCGTGGGTGAGGGAGCCGAGAAGCTCGCGGAGCCGACCGAGGTCACCGAGATGGCTCGTATGGAGTGGGTGCCGCTCGTGGACGTTCCGGGGTTGATTGCCAAGGGGCTTATCTGGAACTCCGGGACGCTGGTCGGTGTGCTCCAGGTACTCGCAGAGCGGGCGGTCGGCGGCGGCAGCCGTGGGCTGAGTCCGGGGACATAGGCCGGGCGGTAGTTCGTGCTCGGCGTCCTTGGGACTGTGTGAGTGCTGCGGGGCCCGGTAACGTCGCGGGCATGGCACTGAGCGGGGAGTCGGCGGCGTTCACGGCCGAGCATGCGGGCGACGTGTTGGCGGCTGCGTGTGCGGATGTGGGGTTAAGCGCGTCCGGGGCGTCGTTGCTGCGACTCGGGGAGAACGCGGTCTTTCGGCTCGCGGATCCGGTCGTGGTGCGGATCGGTCGGTCCGCGGAACGGCTTGACGAGCATGCGCGCACGGTCGCCGTGGCTCGGTGGCTGGCCGAGGTCGAGTATCCCGCGGTGCGGTTGGTGCCCGGTGTTCGGCAACCGGCGGTGATTGACGGGCGGGTGGTGACGTTCTGGCGGCTGGTGGCCGAGGATGAACGGTACGCGGACGTCGTGCAGTTCGCGGAGTTGATGCGGCGGTTGCACTGGCTTGAAGAGCCGGCGTCGCTGGGGCTGCCGTACGTGGATCCGCTGGGGCCGACCATGCGTCGCCTCGGGGAGCTGGCCCACCTAGCGGACGATGACCGGGACTTCCTGCGGCAACGCGCCGAGTTGTTGATCAAGCGGTATGACGCACTTGAGTTCGTGTTGCCGTTCGGGATGATCCACGGGGATGCGAACGTCGGGAACGCCCTCCTCGACGCGGCGGGCCGCGCAATGCTGATTGATCTGGACGGGTTCGCCTTGGGCCCGCGTGAGTGGGACTTGACCCTGACCGCTATGTACTTCGAACGGTTCGGGTGGCACACGCGCACGGAGTATGAGGCGTTCGTCCGGGCCTACGGCTTCGACGTGATGAACTGGTACGGGTACCCGACCCTCGCGGACATTCGCGAACTGTCCATGGTCGTGTGGCTCGCACAGAACGCGAGCCATGATGAGCGCGTGGCGGCCGAGGTACGGCGTCGGGTGTCGGACTTGCGGACGGGCGGGGACCGCAACGGGTGGCAACCCTTCTAGCAATCCGACTTGGTTCACGGGAAAATCGCATGGTGATCTTGCTCTGCAAGAAATGCGGACATCCAATTACCGGCAACCTGAGCGAAGGCGAGCCGCTGCGTGGGCCTGAACGCCCGGACGGTCGTGACGTCGCCTTGCCGCGGATGGCGCAGGGAACGTACAAGTTCAGCGTCGATGGCGCGTTGCTGATCCTGCATCCGGATGATGTCCCCGGGACAGCCTCACACCCTGACAGCCGGCGCATGAACGGATGCTGTGGACCGCACGGCCAGCATGGCCCAAACCTCGTGTGCTCAGGGTGTGGTGCTGAGATCGCGACCAAAGAGGCCGATTGCTGGACAGACAATCTCGTAGCAATGATGGCGGCGGCCGTAGTCCAACAGCAACCAGGACCGTAGTTCCGGTTAAGTAGTCATTTGCCATAGTCGGTGCGTACGGGCCTGCGCCAGAAATTCGGCAACGCTGGGGGTGTCGGCGTACGGGTTGAGTCGGGTGCGGAACTCGCTGAGGTAGGCGACGGATCGGGCGGACTTGAGCTGTCGGCCGAGGTCGAGGGCCTGCAAGGCGGCTCGGCAAGCCTGTTCGGGTTCACCGCGGCCCAAGAGTGAGTCGGCGAGCACCATGGTGACGAAGAAGTCGGAGCGGACGTATTTCCCGTCGGTGCCGCCGAGACACTGTTCCGCGTACGTCGTCGCCTGGCCGGACTGTTTCAGGTCGCGGAAACAGTGGCCGAACTCGGCGGACAGCTCGGCTTCATCGAAGTAGCTGATGAACTCCGGGTCCTCGCCTGGGTTCTGCCGTTCGAAGATGGACGTTGCCTGCGCGAGTGCGGCGGAACAGCCGGCCTCGTCGCCGAGTCGGGCGAGTGCGCGGGCCTCCATCGCGTGGAACTGGGCCGTCATGGTCGGCGTGCCGTGGCGCTGAGTGCCGAGGATTGCCGCGCGGGCGAGGTTGGCGGCCTCGACGTAGCGGCCGAGGTATGTGGCCTGGTGGCTCATCGCGGAAAGGACGCTCCCGGCCAACCGCCGGTCATCGGCGGTCTGTGCGAGACGTAAAGCCTGCACGAAGTAGCGCTGTGCCAAACCGTGGTGGCCTGAGTCGTAGCTCATCCACGCGGCCAGCAACGTGCCTTCGGCAACGGTCGAGAACAACGCTCGTCCGACCTGCTCTGTTGCGCGGGCCTGCAACAGGGTGCTGACGTCGGAGTCCAGGTACTGGATGAGCGCGCGGCGTCCGTGGCCTCCGCCAAAGCGGTTGTCCAGGTCCACGAACATATCGACGGTGGCGCGTACGGTCTCGACGTCCGCCATGCCGACTTCCGCCCGGTCGCGGGGTTTGGGGAGCGGCGTTCCGTCCGCAGCGACAAGCCACGCGAGCGGGGCGGAGTGCCACGCGCCGAGGTCGGGTGACGACGTCAACAGCCCGTCTGCGTCGGTGAGATCGGCGCGCCACAACGCGGTGACTGCTTGAAGGCTCTCGTCTGAGGACGTGGGGTAGTCGACGGACGGGGCTGCTTGCTCGGGCGGTTCGTCTGCAAGGCCGAGCGCGTGGGCGGGCATGTCGTACGCCTTGACCAGATACGGCACGTACTCGGTCGGGTAAGCGTGGCCGTTTTCCCAACGCGCGATGGACCGCTTGAGCGTCGCATCCGACGGAAGGGTTCGATGCTCCTCGGCGGCGGCCTGGCGCATCGCGTAGATGAGCCGCGTTTTCGACCATTCGCGGCGCTCGCGTTCTGCGCGCAGGAGTTCCGGCCGGTACGTCGGTGTGTTGGACACCGTTGATCGCCTCCCCCGAAGCGGCCTGTGTGGATTTCGGCCACGGGCCTGCGGACATCTTCGCTGTGCGCACGCAAACCAGTCAAAGGGGTTGGGGGGTGACACGGGCGTGTCATCCCCTGTCACCCCTTGCCATCTGTGGTGACCGGTGCTCGGGCGCAGATCGTGGAAGTGCCCGGACGGACCGACCGCCGGGCGCTTGCTCGGGAGACATGAGATGACGCAGCGTCAGACGGCAAGGCTGGCACAGGCCATACAGGGGGCGCCGCGGTGGCTCGCCAAGGCGGCCGACGACCCGGCGGAGTACCGCACACTCTGGCTCGCCGAGCCGGCCGCGCCGCAACTCCTCGCGACGGGGAGGACGTTCGATGCGGTGGTGGTCACCGATGAACTGGGCGTCCGGACGCTTGAGGCGTATCACCGGATCGCGGCTCCGGCCCTGCCCGCGGTGATCGATCACCGGTCGCGCAAGGTCGCGTTCCTGATCGCGTCGTGTGGCCGGGAGTTCTTCGCGTCGACGGTCGCGGCCCTGCACGGGGAGGTCTCGTACCGGTATCTCTCGCTCGGTGACTACCTGCTCGTTCCCGGCCCGTTGGCCGAGGTCGGCGCGCCTCACCAGTGGCTTTGCCCGCCGCGTCCGGGACCTGACTTGAGCGCGGGAGCGGTCGTGATGCTGGCCGGCAACCTCGTGGCGTCGGCACGTCGGGCGGCCAAGACGGCGACGGAGATTCAGGGGGTGGTCGACTGTGACCGGTGACGAGAGCATGCCGGATGCGGCGTCGTGGTCGCCGATCGATACCGGGGCCTGGTACGAAGCGCGCGACGCAACGGCGTTGCTGCGTGACGTCCTGGTGGCGGCCGACCTGGCCGAGCATCTGCCGTACCTGAGGGCGGACGTCAACGCGTTCGGACACGGCTTCGTCGAACTCGGGCGCACGACTCCGGCGGCGGCAAGGCGGATCGCCACCTTGCTCGCCCTGGCGCTCGCGGACAGCAACGCATCGCCGATGACCGACCGCGAACAGAGCTGAAGGAAGGCTGAGTTCATGCGCACCGCTGCCGACAACGAACGCACCTGCGCGCCACGGGCGGAACTGCTCCAGGACGGCATCCCGTACGTGCGCGGATGGAACGACGCGGCCACCGCCACACGCGAACTTGCGGACGTACTCCAGGCGGCTGGGCTCGCGTTCGGCTTCGGCGCGCTGAAAGCGGACGTCAACATCCATGGCGACGGACTGGTGAACCTCGGTGCCGTACCGGCTGAGGTGATCGAGCGCCTGGCGGTGCTCCTCACGCGTGGCCTCTGTGTCGAGATGGCGCGGAACGCGGCGTAGGCGCACAGACTCCGGTTCGTCACGCGTTCCCCCGATCGTGCCTGGCTGAGCCGGAAAAAGCGGACCCCCTCCATACCGCCATATGGAGGGGGTCCGTCATTTGGCGTGTCACGCGTAGAGAAAGGTCATCTCCAGATCGTCGCCCGGAAGCTTGAACTCCTCTAGCACCAAGGGGCGTTCGCGCTGGTTGTAGGTGACTCGGAAAAGCTGGAATAGCGGCACGCCCTCGGCGAGTCGAAGCGTCGTTGCCTCGTCCGGCATCGGCATTCGGGTTCGTACGTGCTCCACCCAATGCAGCTCATGTCCTGCCGCTTCCAACGCGGTGAACAACGCGGGCGCCGGCGGCGGCGCGGTCTCCTCGTACCGGGTGCCGACCAGCACCGAGAACGGGATGTAGGTGCGGTGCGTCTGCCGTAGGCGGCCGTGCTCGGCCGTGTGGACCTCGTCGTACGTGAACATCGGCTCGCCCGGTGGGATGCGCAACATGTCGGCCAACGCCATGGGCGCATCCGTGCGTGTCGCGGTGGGCTCGCCGTGGGATGTCCAGCGGATCGCGTCCGCCTCGACGTAGCGGCCGTCCTGCTCGCGTCGGAGTCCGCGGGGGCGCGTGATGTTGGGTCGGGCGTGCGGGGAGCGGACGAAGGTGCCGCGTCCCATCGATGCCTCGACAAGTCCGGCGGCGCGTAGCTCGCTGATGCCTTGGCGGACGGTCGGGCGCGTTACGCCGAACTCCTTCGCCAAGACTTCCTCACCGGGCAAGGCCTGGCCGGCCACATAGGTGCCGTCCAAGATCCGTTCGCGCAGGAACTCGGCGATCACGCGGTATTTGGGCTTCTTGGCCGCGTCCGCCATGACGGTCTCCTCGGTCTCATCGCGCGTCTCCAACGCTGCAAAGCATCTCGCACGCCAAACAGGTTGACAACCTGTACTACAGGCTTCATCCTGAATTGCACCTGTACTACAGGTGGGCATCTAGCAAGCGCTCGATGCCTTGGTGAACTGGACGGAGACCAGTCAGATGGCGATCAAGGGTGCGATTCCGGTGGCGTTCGGGGACGTGTTCCCGGCGGGTGCGTTCGCGACGAAGGTCGAGATGGTCGCGGACTTCGATGCGTCGAAGGGCGGTTCGCGGGTTCAGGCGCGGGACAAGGCGACGGGCCTTCCGATGTGGGCGATCTCCGTGACCGACCCGGACCCGGACGCGCGCGACACCTCGGCCAAGGTCAAGATCCCGGCGTCGGTCGAGCCGACCTTGCCCGACGAGCTGCCCGGACTGCCGTTCCGGCCGGTGGAGTTCGAGGGCCTGACGGTGACCCCGTACGTCAACGGCTCGGGGCGTCTCGCGTACTCGTTCAAGGCGACGGGCCTGCGTGCCCCGTCGGCGGTGGCCGGCAAGGCGGCGGCCAAAGCGGGCTGAGTTCCCGCACTTCTCAGCGCGGACCCCGGTGCCCAGTGACTTGGCGGTTCCTGGCACCGGAGTCCGCTCCCGATCTCAGACCTGACGATCCTCTGAAGGGGCGTTGTTCATCATGTCAACCTCTCGGGGCTTGGACTGGCACAGGCTCGCGTACATCGCGGGCGCGCTGGTCTTGCTCTACACCGTGGCCGAACTGCGGTTCGGCCCGGCGGGTTCCTTCCTGGTCGCGGCCGGTGCCATCGTCGGCGTGGTCGCGCTCGTGTGGTGGTGGTTCTTCTCGTTCGCGGGCCACGTGCGGCGCGGCTGGCCGCTGCTCGCCAAAGGGATCGGGCTGTGGCAACAGGACCCGATCAAGCGGATCAACGAAGAGTTCTCGTACGCGTGGCCGAGCATCACGCGGGTCAAGCGCGTTCCCGGTGGCTTCACGGTCCGCGTGAAACTGCTGCCCGGTCAGACCCCGAGCGACGTCGGGGACCACGTCGAGGGGATCGCGCACGCATGGCGTGTCTTCCGCGTCGACGCGTCCTCGTCCACGCGCGGTGTTGTCGAGCTGCGGGCGTGGGTCGCTGACCCACTCGATAAGCCGTTCGGTCCGACCGCGCTCGCGATGCCGGGCCTGCGGGACGTCGATACGGCCCTGGCCGCGCCGGTGCCTGACCCGTGGGCACCGACGTACGACTCCGTGGAACTCGGGCGCTGTGACGACGGGTCGCCGTGGGTGCTGCGGCTCCATGGCACTCACGTCCTGGTGGCGGGCGTCACCGGGGCCGGCAAGGGGTCGATCCTGTGGGGCGTCACCCGCGGACTCCTGCCGGCTGCTCGCGCTGGGCTGGTGGAGCTGTGGGCGTGCGACCCGAAGCGGATGGAACTCTCGTACGGGCGTGCGCTGTTCCAGCGGTACTCCAGCGACCCGGCCGAAATGGTCGAGATGCTGGAAGACGCCGTGGCCGAGATGTCGGCGCGGGCGGACCGGTTCGCGGGGAAGGTCCGAAAGCACGAACCGACCCCGGACTGCCCGTTCATCGTCGTGATGGTTGATGAGCTGGCGTTCCTGACGGCGTATCAGCCGGACAAGAAGCTTCGGGTCCGGGCAGATGCCGCCTTGGCGACGCTGACGAGTCAGGGCCGCTCGGTCGGGTTCTGTGTCCTGGGCGCGCTTCAGGACCCGCGCAAGGAAGTTATGAACATCCGGAACCTTTTCCCCGACCGCATCGCCCTGCGACTCGATGAGCCCAATCAGGTCGACATGGTCTTGGGCAACGGCGCTCGGGACCGGGGCGCGACGGCTGACCTGATCTCCCCGGTTCCCGAACTCGGTGCGGGTGTCGGCTTCGTCAAGCGAGAGACCCAGCCCGAACCGGTCCGGGTGCGGGCGGCGTACGTGTCCGACTCGGACATTGACGCCCTGGTACGTGACTTCCCGGCGGGCGGTGGTGCGGCATGAGCGAGGAACTGCTGCCCGTCGACGTGGCGGGTGGGCTGAACGTGATGCGGTGCTTCGCGGACTTCGTCGCCTCCCGCCCGGGGCTTCCAGCGCTGGTGTCGGTGCGGGTGACCTGGTCGCACACCGACCGCTGTTGGGAGGTTCAGGTCCAACTGGTGTCGGGTTCGGCGGTAGCCGAGGTCGAGCGGTGGGGCATCGCGCTGGACGATGCGGTGGTCATGTCCGAGGAACACGAGAGCGCGTACCTGGGCCCGCACATGCACCACGAGGTGACCGGGACCGTGCACGGGCACCTGGTGTCCGTCTGGGCCGCGGAGCGGCGGGGCAACGGATGACCGCCCGGATGACGCGGGTGGAGCGGGCCCGCATGCCCTTTGCGAAAGAGGTCGTGCGGGCCGCTGCCCTCGAACACGGAGTATGTATCCGGCCGGTCGCGCTGCGGCGCACCGACATCACGACCGGGGCCGTGCAGATCATCGACGTCCCGTGCGGGGCGACGCTCGCGAGCGCGTGCCCCTCGTGCGCGGAACGCAAGCGTCAGCTCCGCATGGCCCAGTGCCGCGAGGGATGGCACCTCACCGAAGAGCCGGACCTGACGGCGGACGAAGCGACATCCTACCAACGCTGGTTGGCCGAGGTCCGCGCGGATCTGACGGCGGCACACGACGCGGCCGGCGGGGAGGAACGCGAACAGCTCGGTGACGATCTGGCGGCGCTGGACGAAGAACTCGCCGGTACGGGCGTCCGGGGCAACATCGACCCGGACAAGGCGTCTCGTCGAGTGCGGTCGACTCGGCGGCGGCAAGACGTGGTTGACCTTCCTCGGCGTCCCGTCGACGCGCGGACGGTCGGGAAGGCGTATACGACACCGGACGGGAAGACGTTCCGGCCGTCGCTGTTCGTCACACTCACCCTGCCCTCGTACGGGCGGGTGCGCTCGGACGGGACACCGGTTGATCCGAGCAAGTACGACTACCGGCGGGCGGCGCGTGACGCGCTGCACTTCTCTAAGCTGGTGGACCGGTTCGTTCAGAACCTGCGGCGGTTCGTCGGCTTCGATGTCCAGTACTTCGCGGCCGTCGAACCCCAACGGCGGTTGGCGCCGCACATCCACCTCGCGATTCGCGGGACCGTGTCGCGCGCGGAGCTGCGGCAAGTCGCGGCGGCGACGTACCACCAAGTGTGGTGGCCCAATTGCGACGAACCGGTCTACGGCGACGACGCGGCTCCGGCCTGGGACGACGACCAACAGGCGTACGTTGATGCGGACGGCGTTCCGCTGCCCACCTGGGACGACGCGCTTGACGACCTGGACGCGGACGACGACGCGGAACCGGTGCACGTCGCGCGGTTCGGGGTTCAGGTCGACGCGAAAGGCGTCCTCGTCGGCTCGGCGGACGCGCGGCGCTGCATCGGCTACCTGGCCAAGTACCTGAACAAGTCCGCCCACGAATGCCATGAGCCGGCGAGCGATGCCGAACGCGCGCACGTGGACCGGCTCATGGACGAACTGCGGTACGAGCCCTGCTCGCCGAGCTGCGCGAACTGGCTCCGCTACGGCGTACAGCCGAAGAACGCCCGGGACGGCATGCGGCCGGGCGACTGCAAGGCCAAGGCACACCGCCGCACGCACCTGGGCTACGGCGGCCGTCGCGTCCTGGTCTCCCGCAAGTGGTCGGGCAAGTCGCTGGCTGACCACAAGCACGAACGACGCGCGTGGGTCCTCGAACTCCTCGGTGAGATGGCCGACCAGGGCGACGACCCCAACCGCTACGTCTGGGAGCACGCGGCACCCGGCGACCCGGACGTCCCCTCCATCTCGCACCGCCTCTTAAGAGCGGTCTCGGAGCGCGTGCGCTGGCGGGCGGCACTCGATGCGGCGAGAGCGGCGGCAGACGGACAGCTCGAAAATTCGGCAACTCGGGGGAGGGCGGCATGAGCGCTCGTAAGACGGCGGCACGCGTCGAGCTGATGACGGTTCCGGAAGTCCTGGCGGAGCTGGGCGACATCTCCAGGCGGACCTTCTACCGGTGGCGGGAACTGGGCCTCGCCCCGCAGTGCCTCAAGCTCCCGAACGGCGAACTCCGCGTTCGTCGCGACGACTTCATGGCCTGGCTTGATGACCGGATGGAGGACGCGGCATGAGCGGCGGCAAGTCGTACCGGGTCCGCATCTGGGCGGTGGTGCAGAACAAGACGGCCAAGAAGCCGACGTACCAACTGCGTTGGAAGGTCGACGGAAAGCCGTTCTCGCTGACCTTCACGACCAAGGGTCTGGCTGATCGTTTTCGGGGCCGGCTGATGCGGGCGACGGAAGACGGCGAACCGTTCGATCTGATGACCGGTCTGCCTGACTCGATGGCTGAGGCCAAGGCGGCCGACTCGTTCCTGTCGTTCGCCCTCGCCTACATGGACATGAAATGGCCGCACGCGGCGGCGAAATCGCGGGCGAGTATGACGGAGACGCTGATGACGGCTCTTCCCGCGTTCGTCCGGGACGTCGGCGGGCAACCGGACACGGTGCTTCTGCGGAGTGCCCTGCGGCGCTACCTGCTGCCCCCGCCGCGCCGTGGCGCGGACCGCCCCGCGGACGTGGCCAAGGCGATTGCCTGGCTGGAAAAGGCGTCCATGCCGGTCGCCGACCTGAAAGAAGCCAAGCACATCCACGACGTCTTGGACGCGCTCGGCCGGAAGCTGGACGGCACTGCGGCGGGGGCCGAGACGACCAGGCGCAAGCGGTCGGTGCTCTACAACGTTCTTGACTACGCCGTAGAGCTCGAACACCTCGCCACGAATCCCATCGACAAGGTGAAGCGCAAGCGCATCAAAGTCTCCGAGGTTGTCGACCGTCGCGCGGTGGCCAATCCGAAGCAGGCTCGCGAACTGCTGACCGCGGTGTCGTACGTCGGCGGCTACAAGCGGGCCAGCGGTCGCAAGCTGGTGGCGTTCTTCGCGGTCATGTACTACGCGGGCACCCGTCCCGCTGAAGCGGTCGGCCTGCGGCGTCAGGACTGCGAACTGCCCGAGAACGGTTGGGGCATGATCACGCTGCACCGAACGCGCCCGACCGTTGGCAAGCTGTGGACGGACACGGGAACGAGTCACGACGACCGCGGCTTGAAGCAACGGAGCGAGAGGGAAACGCGCCCGGTGCCCATCCCTCCGGTCTTGGTGCGGATCCTTCAGGACCACATCGACACCTTTGGGACACACAAAGACGGGCGACTGTTCCCGAGCGAGCGGGGCGGGGTCCTGGCCTCGTCGTCGTACTACCGGATCTGGCAAGCCGCGCGTGCGCTGGCGCTCACGCCGGAACAGGTCGCTTCCCCGCTGGCTGCCCGCCCGTACGACCTGCGGCACGCGTGCGCGTCCCTGTGGCTGAACTCCGGCGTACCGGCTCCGGAAGTCGCGGAACGCCTGGGGCACTCGGTTGATGTGCTGCTGAAGATCTACGCGAAGTGCATCGACGGGCAGCGCGAGACGGTGAACAAGCGCATCGCGGAAGCGCTTGGCGCAGATGCCGGCGACGTCGGGGAGTCGAAGGACTCCGAGTGATCAAGAACCGCACCACACAAGGGCCCTGGACTTCTCCGGGGCCCTTCGTGCTGCTCCCGCCGTTTCGCGCCTGTTTCGCGAAAACGCTGCGTGACCTGCGGAAACGCCTTCAAGATCATTGCGCGTATATATCGCGATCACTGTCCTGCCCCTGCACGCGATGACACAGAGTGACACATGAGGGGCCGACCACCATGGCCCGAGAAACAAGAAACCGCCAGCTCAACCGGCGTTTCGGCTGCTGGCGGCTGTTCACTGAGAGTGCCCCCGGCAGGATTCGAACCTGCGCACACGGCTCCGGAGGCCGTTGCTCTATCCCCTGAGCTACGGGGGCTCGGGGCATGCGAAACATTACCAGTCTGGGGGCGGTGCTCGCGCCGGGGTTTTGGTGGGGGTGAATGGTGGGGTGGGAAGTCGGGTTTGGGCGCGGTGGGGTGGGGTTGGCGCCTACGCTCGACGGGTGAGTGGGTGGACGGGGGTCAAGGCCGGGCGGGTGCTTGTCGTTGACGACGACGAGGTGATCCGGCGGTTGATCGCGGTGAATCTGCGGCTGGAGGGGTTCGAGGTCACCACGGCTGTGGATGGCGAGGATGCGCTGGGGATGGTGCATGAGGTACGGCCCGACCTGGTGACACTGGATGTGGTGATGCCGCGGCTGGACGGGATTCGGACGGCGGCGCGCTTGCGGGCGGATCCGCGTACGGCCGGGTTGAAGATCGTGATGATCAGTGCGTGCGCGCAGAGTTCGGACGTGGCGCGGGCGCGCGAGGCCGGGGTGGATGCGTATCTGACGAAGCCGTTCGATCCTGATCAGTTGACGGCGGTGGTACGCGGGCTCGCGATCGTTCCGCACTGAGTACGCCGGAGCGCTGCTCAAGAAGCCGCCCCTGGGGCCCGCGGTGAGTCCCTCGGCCCTGGCCCCGATCGGGGGAGGCCTGTGGATACTGGGAGGCAGCCCGGCGACGTGGTCGCCTAGGCTTGTCTGCCGTGACCCCCGAAGAACTTTCCCAGGCTGTTTTGTCCGCGGTTCGTGCGTCTGTCGAGGCGGGCGAGTTGAGCGTCGGCGTGCCCGAGCGCGTCACGATCGAGCGACCGAAGAACCGCGAGCACGGGGATTACGCGACCAACGCCGCGCTGCAGTTGGCGAAGGCGGCGAAGAAGCCGCCGCGCGAGGTCGCGCAGATCATCGCGGGCCGGCTCGCGCAGGTGGGCGGGATCGCGTCCGTCGACATCGCCGGTCCCGGGTTCCTGAACATCACGGTGGACACCGCGTCCGCCGGCGAGTTGGCGCGCAGCATCGTCGAGGCGGGTGAGGCGTACGGCCGCGGTGAGAGCCTTGCCAAGCTGAAGATCAACCTGGAGTTCGTGTCGGCGAATCCGACCGGTCCCATCCACATCGGCGGCGTGCGGTGGGCCGCGGTCGGCGACTCGCTCGCGCGCATCCTCAAGGCCGCCGGCGCTGATGTCAGTACGGAGTACTACATCAACGACGCCGGCGTGCAGATCGACAAATTCGGCGGCTCCCTGATGGCCGCGGCGAACGGCCGGCCGATTCCGGAGGACGGCTATGTCGGCGAGTACATCAACGACATCGCCCGCGAGATCGTCGCGCAGTACGCCGGGTTGCTCGAACTGCCCGACGAGGAGCAGAAGAAGGTCTTCACCTCGACCGGCCTGCGGCTGATGGTGGCGGAGATCCAGCGGTCGATGGAGGAGTTCGGCACGCACTTCGACGTGTGGTTCTCCGAGAAGAGCCTGCACGACTCGGGTGCGGTGGACGAGGCGATCGAGCGGCTGCGCGGGCAGAACCACGTCTACACCGACGGCGGCGCGATCTGGCTGCGTACGACCGACTTCGGTGACGACAAGGACCGCGTCCTGATCAAGGGCGACGGGGAGACGACGTACTTCGCGTCCGACGCCGCCTACTACCTCAACAAGCGCGACCGCGGCAACGAGGTCTGTGTCTACATGCTCGGCGCCGACCACCACGGGTACGTCGGGCGCCTCAAGGCCATCGCAGCCTGTGCCGGCGACGACCCGGAGCACAACATCGAGGTGCTGATCGGGCAGTTCGTGAAGATGGTGCGGGAGGGGCAGGAGGTCCGCATGAGCAAGCGGGCCGGCAACATCATCACCATCGACGACGTCGTGGAGTGGATCGGCGTCGACGCCGCGCGGTATTCGCTCGCCCGGTCGTCGACGGATTCGACGATCACGCTCGACATCGACGTCCTGACGAGCGCCACCAACGAGAACCCGGTCTACTACGTGCAGTACGCCCACACCCGCATGTGCGGCGTCGAGCGCAAGGCCAAGGAACTCGGCATCGAGCGCGGCGAGTTCAAGCCCGAGCTGCTGGCCACCGAGTGGGAGTCGAACCTGCTGGGCATGCTCGGCGAGTTCCCCCGCATCGTCGCGAAGGCGGCTGAGCTGCGCGAGCCGCACCACGTCGCCCGGTATCTCGAAGAGCTCGCCGGGGTGTACCACCGGTTCTACGACAACTGCCGCATCATGCCCCTGGGCGACGAGCCGGCGACCGACCTCACGTACGCCCGGATGTGGCTCGCCGACGCCGCCCGCATCGTGGTCGCGAACGGGCTCGGCCTCCTCGGCGTGTCGGCGCCCGAGCGGATGTGACGGACGGAACGGACGACTGACTGCGGCGGACCATCACGGACCGCCGCAGTCGTTTTTCGGACGGGTACCGTGGGAGGAGCGGGCGGCATCCGATGCGGGCGAGGACGATCTCGTTCGCCGCGGGTGCCGCGTCTCCGGGACGGGTGGGACGGTGCCGCGACGCATCCGGAGAGGGACCCGGAGACGGGCAGGGCCACGCGGTGGCGTGTTTCGTTCCCGGCCCGGAGGAAGCGGGGTCTCGGCAGAGACGAGACGCAACGCGGCATCCGACCGGCGCTCCGCACCGAACAGCCACCGAAAAGCCACCGAACAGCGCCGGACCCGTCCGGAGCCCCGGTCGCCGAGTCACCGCCAACCGACAGTCCCGGAAGGCGTGACCCGACAAAGCCACACGGCATCCCGCCGCCCATCCAAGCCACACCGCAACCGAACCCGAGCAGCACACAGGGGAGCCTCCGCACCATGAGCAGGTCAGCACACCCCGCCGGACCCCGGCACGCCGACGTCCTCCCCGAAGGGCACGCGTTCCCCGCCCCGGAGGACCTGAACCGGCTGGACGCCAAAGTCTGGTCGGCGACGACCGAGCGCGGCACGGCCGGTGCGGTGTCGGTCGGGGGGCTGGACGTACGCGACCTCGCCGCCGAGTTCGGGACACCCGCGTACATCCTCGACGAGGACGACCTGCGGGCCCGCTGTCGCGCGTGGCGTGAGGCGTTCGAGGGCGCCGACGTGTTCTACGCGGGCAAGGCGTTCCTGTGCCGCGCGCTGGTGAAGTGGATCGCGGAGGAAGGCCTCAACCTCGACGTCTGCTCCGGCGGTGAGCTCGCGCTCGCGCTGAGTGCCGGCATGGATCCGGCGCGCATCGCCTTCCACGGCAACAACAAGTCCGTCCCGGAGATCGAGCGCGCGATCGAGGCGGGTGTCGGACGCATCATCGTCGACTCGTACGAGGAGATCGCCCGCGTCGCGTTCGCCGCGGAGCAACGCGGTGTCACACAAGGGGTGTTGGTCCGCGTCACGGTCGGAGTCGAGGCGCACACACACGAGTTCATCGCCACCGCACACGAGGACCAGAAGTTCGGGTTGTCGGTGGCCGACGGCAAGGCGGCCGAGGCGGTACGCCGCATCCTCAAGCACGCTTCGCTCGAACTCCTGGGTCTGCACTCGCACATCGGCTCGCAGATCTTCGACACGGCGGGCTTCGAGGTGTCCGCACGGCGGGTTGTCGCGCTGCTGGCCGCGATTCGCGACGAACACGGCGTGGAGCTGCCGGAGATCGACCTCGGCGGCGGGCTTGGCATCGCGTACACCTCGCACGACGACCCGAAGCAACCCGCCGACATCGCCAAGGAGTTGACGGAGATCGTGCGCCGCGAGTGCGAGGTCGCGAACCTCCGCGTGCCGCGCCTGTCGGTGGAGCCGGGCCGGGCCATCGCGGGGCCGTCGACCTTCACCCTCTACGAGGTCGGCACGGTCAAGCCGCTGGAAGGTCTGCGCACGTACGTCAGTGTCGACGGCGGCATGTCCGACAACATCCGCACCGCGCTCTACGACGCCGAGTACGACATCGCGCTCGTCTCCCGCCGCAGCGACGCCGAGCCGATGCTGTCGCGCGTCGTCGGCAAGCACTGCGAGTCGGGCGACATCGTCGTACGTGACGCCTACCTGCCCGCCGACCTCGCCCCCGGAGACCTTCTCGCGGTGCCCGCCACCGGCGCCTACTGCCGTTCGATGGCGAGCAACTACAACCACGTCACCAGGCCCCCGGTCATCGCGGTCAGGAACGGCCAGGCCCGGGTCGTGGTCCGCCGCGAGACGGAAGAAGACCTGCTCAGGCTCGACGTCGGCTGACGCGGGCGAGCATGGGGCGGCGTGAACCCGAGGCAGTGAACCCGAGTCGGCGAACCCAAGGAAGTGAACCCGAGCCGGCGAACCCGAAAGCGCCGGCCCGCGACCGGCAAGTCGGGGGTCGGCCGCCCCGAACCGGGCGAACCCGGGATCATGGAAGCAGCGACGGAGCGTCCTGGTGCCCGCGGTCCCGCTCCGCGCCGAACCGTGCGCACCCGCAACCAGAGCGACCGGCAGGAGAATATTTCGTTGGCCCCCGGCGAAACACGGAAGAATTCCTGCCGGGCCAGGTGATTTTCCGTCTCGGATCCTGGACGGACGTGGGATCACCACGTGACTAAAGGCGAAACTGGCCCGGTGTCTTTTTTCGGTCCCATCCGGGCACCGCCGCGGACATCGCAGACACCGGAGAGCGGAGAAGCCGGAGACAGCAAGGCACAACAGCACCACCGGGCACCAAGCGGTCACCGGGCAACACGAAGCGGTGACGAAGCAATCACGAAAGCAACGCGAAGTGCCCGGCAGCAAAGGCAGAACAGTCGTTGACGAAGCGAGGTCGGATGATGCGTACGCAGCCGCTCAAAGTGGCGCTGCTCGGTTGTGGTGTGGTGGGTTCCGAAGTGGCCCGCATCATGACGACGCACGCCACCGACCTCGCCGCCCGCATCGGCGCCCCCGTCGAGCTTGCCGGCGTCGCGGTGCGCCGGGCCGGCCGTGAGCGCCCCGGCATCGACCCCGCGCTGCTCACGACCGACGCCGAAGAGCTGGTCGAACGCGACGACGTCGACGTCGTGGTCGAGGTCATCGGCGGCATCGAGCCCGCCCGTACGCTCATCCTCGCCGCGATGGAGCACGGCGCCTCCGTCGTGTCCGCCAACAAGGCGCTGCTCGCCGAGGACGGCGCCACGCTGCACGCCGCCGCCGCGAAGTTCGGCGTCGACCTGTACTACGAGGCGTCCGTCGCGGGCGCGATCCCGCTGCTCCGCCCGCTGCGCGAGAGCCTGGCCGGCGACAAGGTCAACCGGGTTCTCGGTATCGTCAACGGGACGACCAACTTCATCCTCGACCGCATGGACTCCACCGGCGCCGGCTTCGCCGACGCGCTCGACGAGGCCACCCGCCTCGGCTACGCGGAAGCGGACCCGAGCGCCGACATCGAGGGCTTCGACGCCGCCGCGAAAGCCGCGATCCTGGCCGGCCTCGCGTTCCACACGAGGGTGACCGCCGCCGACGTCTACCGCGAGGGCATCACCGAGGTCACCGCGGCCGACGTCGCCGGCGCCAAGACGATGGACTGCGTCGTGAAGCTGCTCGCGATCTGCGAGCGCGGCGAGGACGGCGCGTCGGTCAGCGCGCGCGTGCACCCCGCGATGATCCCGAGGACGCACCCGCTCGCCTCCGTACGCGAGGCCTACAACGCGGTCTTCGTCGAGTCCGAGGCGGCCGGCAGCCTGATGTTCTACGGCCCGGGCGCGGGCGGCGCGCCGACGGCGAGCGCCGTGCTCGGCGACCTGGTCGCGGTGTGCCGCAACAAGCTGTCGCAGACCACCGGCCCGGGGGAGTCGGCGTACGCGAACCTCGACGTGCGCCCGGTCGGCCAGGCCGTCACGCGCTACCACCTCAGCCTCGACGTGGCGGACAAGCCGGGCGTGCTGGCCCAGGTGGCGACGGTCTTCGCCCAGCACGATGTGTCGATCGACACTGTGCGCCAACAGGGCCGCGACGGTGATGCGACACTCGTCATCGTCACGCACAGCGCCACCGACGCCGCTCTCTCGGCGACCGTGGACGAACTCCGCGGACTCGACATCGTCCGTGACATCGCCGGCATCATGCGGGTGGAAGGGGAATGACCATCGTGAGCGCGGCCAACAGCGCTTTGAGCAGCGCGGTGAACGAAACCGCAGGCGGCGACCGGACCGCTCGGCCCTCGCAGGGTCGGACGCATCAGTGGCGCGGGGTCATCGAGGAGTACCGGGACCGCCTCCCGGTGTCCGAGTCGACGCCGGTCGTCACCCTGCGCGAGGGCGGTACGCCGCTGGTGCCCGCACAGGTGCTTTCCCAGCGCACCGGCTGTGAGGTTCATCTCAAGGTCGAGGGCGCGAACCCGACCGGGTCCTTCAAGGACCGCGGGATGACGATGGCGATCTCGAAGGCCAAGGAGGAGGGCGCGCAGGCGGTCATCTGCGCGTCGACCGGCAACACGAGCGCGTCGGCGGCGGCGTACGCGGTCCGCGCCGGCATGGTGTGCGCCGTCCTCGTGCCGTCGGGCAAGATCGCGCTGGGCAAGATGGGCCAGGCGCTCGTGCACGGCTCGCGCATCCTCCAGGTGGACGGCAACTTCGACGACTGCCTGACGCTGGCCCGCGACCTGGCCGAGAAGTACCCGGTGGCGCTGGTCAATTCGGTCAACCCGGTGCGTATCGAGGGGCAGAAGACCGCGGCGTTCGAGATCGTCGACATGCTCGGCGACGCCCCGGACATCCACGTCCTCCCGGTCGGCAACGCGGGCAACATCACCGCGTACTGGAAGGGCTACCAGGAGTACGCGAACGACGGCCTCGCCGCGCGCCGGCCCCGCATGTGGGGCTACCAGGCGGCGGGTTCGGCGCCGATCGTGAACGGCGCGCCGGTCACCTCCCCGCAGACCATCGCCACCGCGATCCGCATCGGCAACCCCGCGTCGTGGGACTTCGCGCTCGCCGCCCGCGACGAGTCGGGCGGTCACATCGATTCCGTGACAGACCGTCAGATCCTCTCCGCCTACCGGCTGTTGGCGTCGCAGGAGGGCGTGTTCGTGGAGCCGTCCTCGGCGGCGAGCGTGGCGGGTCTGCTCAAGGCCGCCGAGCTCGGGCTGGTCGACCCCGGCCAGCGCATCGTGTGCACGGTCACCGGCAACGGCCTCAAGGACCCGGACTGGGCGGTCGCCGGCGCGCCGAAGCCCGTCGTCGTCCCGGTGGACGCGGTCGCCGCGGCCGGCCAACTCGGCCTCGACGCCTGACCGAAGCCGGAAACAGCCGACAGAACCAGAAAGACCGGAAACAATCCCGTACGAGGGGCACGCGGCCGCCGCGTGCCCCTCGTCGCGCACTCCGGCCGAGAATCCGCCCGGACGCCGGGTTCGCGACAGACGACAGCAGGTCCGCGACGACGCGAAGCGGGCCGCGGACAACGGATGTTCGTCGGCGCCCGCACCGCCACGGCCGCAGTTCCGCCCGGGCGGCCGCGTATTCGCACCCGGCGGCAAGCGCAGTGCCGCACGCGGGCCTGTGCGCTGGGCCGCAACTCCCTTGCAATGAACGGGATTTCATCTTCTCCCGCGGCGCCGATCGTCGACCGACCCCGCGCGTGCCGATCCACAAAGCCGGAATGGAAATATCGTCCGCGCGCAGACGACATCGCGCGCATATCGCGAGGGAACCACGGGCACGACTCTTTCGTAGAACCCGCACCGCATACCCGCGACGGACAAACGCCCGGGCCTCGGCCCCGCCACCGACTGCGGCGAAGGCGACGAACCGATTCGTCGGAATCGAGCCGAGTCGATACAGCCACACGGCGGGAAATCGAGAAATTACCCCGGGCGCGGCGTGCCGCTCGCCAAGGTCCTTTCGCTACGCTGAGTCCCTGACGCGGCCACAGCGACCTTGGCTCAAGGTCCGCGCCCGTCGTATCCGCCGTTCCCCACGGTCCGACATGGTCGCCGTTCACCATGTCTGCGCAGGCGGACAGGCCTCGAAGGCGTACCGCAAGGTGACATCGCGCCGTCGCAGGCGTCTGCCGGGACTCCACGAGGAGGAGTGTCCACAACAGATGGCCGGTCCAGCTTTCCGCGCCGCCCCGGTCCGGGTGCGCGTGCCCGCGACAAGTGCCAACCTCGGTCCCGGCTTCGACGCGTTCGGGCTCGCGCTGGGCCTCTACGACGACATCGTCGTACGCGTCGCCGACCGCGGCCTTTCGATAGACATCGCGGGCGAGGGCGCCGACAGCCTCCTCCGCGACGAGAACCACCTTGTCGTACGCGCCCTCAACGCAACCTTCGAAGTGCTCGGCGGGCGTCCGGCGGGCCTGGAGGTCGTGTGCGCGAACCGCATCCCGCACGGACGCGGCCTGGGCTCGTCCGCCGCGGCCATCTGCGCCGGAGTCATCGCCGCCCGCGCGCTGACGATCGGCGGCACCGACCGCCTCGACGACGCCGCGGCACTCGGCGTGGCGACGGCGCTCGAAGGCCACCCGGACAACGTCGCGGCGTGCCTGTACGGCGGGTTCACCACCGCGTGGACCGACGAGGACGGCCCGCACGCGGTCCGCACGCAACCGCACCCGGACATCGCGCCGGTGGTCTTCGTACCGTCGACGCCGCTGTCCACCGAGGTCGCCCGCGGCCTCCTGCCCGCGCAGGTCCCGCACACCGAGGCCGCCATCAATGCCGGCCGGGCCGCGCTTCTGGTCACCGCGTTGACGGCGCGCCCGGACCTCCTGTTGCCCGCGACGGAGGACCGGCTGCACCAGGACTACCGTGCCCCGGCGATGCCGGCCAGCACCTCGCTGGTTGCGAAACTGCGTGGTCAGGGGCATGCGGCGGTCATCTCGGGGGCCGGTCCGACGGTTCTCGCGCTGGTGACCGCCGAGCGCGTCGACGACGTCATCGGGGCCGCGGGCCCGGAATGGGTGGCGTCACGGCTGGACGTCGACGCCAACGGCGCCGGTGTCCTTCCCCTGGGGTAACCCACGACATGGTTGCTCGTTGGCAAGGTTGCCGCCGGCGCGCGGCGGAAGTGCTCCCGGGCCGCAACAGCCGGGCGTGCACGCATCGGTCGGCCGCGGACCCGACCGCGCACCGGCCGACACGGCAGCCGACACACCGACACACCGACACAGCGGCCGTCACGGCCGTCGCAATGACCAGGGCAATGACCGGCGCCGCCACTCGGGGGCGTCACGGGGTGGGGGAATGTCGCGTGGGTCCGGTAGTGTTAATGTCACCGCACCAGGAGTCCAGCCCTTACCAGGCGGGGCCAGTTCGGTGCCCGGTTTCGTTTTCCGTGGCCACGGTCATACGGGAGCTCCCCCTCCTGCCTGTCCCTCGTGACACAAACGTGGTTCCCCGAAGCCGTCCGACGCCCTTGCGGCGTCGTATCACGCGGATTCCAGCGAGAAATCCCGGGGCCCGAAGAGGACGAACCTCCCGCAGATGATCGTGAGCCCGATCCCAACCGCGCCGAACGCAGATTCGACGATTCCCGCCGTCAGGCGGACCACCGCACCGGACCCGCATCCGGGCCACCAGGGCCCGGGGCACGGGCCGGACAGCACAACCGGTCGCCGAGCCGTATCCAGGCCGACGCCCGCTCCAGGGAAGGACCCTTCGTGAGCGACACCACCGATCTCATGGACCAGGCCGCCGACCAGGCCGCGTCCGCCGCCAATGACGCACCCGCCGCCGCCCCGCGGCGCCGTCGTGCCGCCGGCGGCGGCCTGAATGGCATGGTGCTGGCTGAGTTGCAGCAAATTGCCGCCGGTCTCGGGATCAGCGGGACCGGACGCATGCGCAAGAGCCAGCTCATCGAGGCCATCCAGGCCAAGCAGGGCGGCGGCGAGCAGCCGTCTCCGGCCGCCGAGTCCGCACCCGCGGCGCCGCGGACCACCCGCGCCGCCAAGGCCGCCGCCGGGGCCCCCGCGCGGGCTGCCGAGGCCCCCGTGCAGGAGGCGCCTGCCGAGTCGGCCGCGACCGAGCCCGCCGCGCCCGCCGCCGCCCCGGCGAGCGAAGCGCCCACGCGTACGCGCCGCCTCGCGCGCCGCGGTGTGACCGACGTCGCGTCGCAGCAGTCGATCGACATTCCGGGGCAGGCCGCGAACGAGGGCGCCCCCGCGCGCACCCGCCGCGAAGGTGCCGAGGCCGCCGAGGCCGAGCAGCCGAGCCGGGGGCGCCGGGCCGCCGCCGACAAGCAGGCCGAGCGTGCCGAGAAGACCGAGCGGGAAGCCACCGCCGAGACCACCACAACGGTCGAGGAGGCCCCGCAGCAGGACGGCCGCCAAGACGGCCGCGGCGGCGAAGGCGGCGAGCGCGAAAGCCGCCGCGAGCGCCGCGAGCGCGGCCAGGGGCGTCGGGAGCGCGGCGAAGGCGACGGTCAGCGTGACCGCGGCGACCGCGCCGGGCGCAGCCGCGGTGACCGCGGTGACCGTACCGGCGGCGAACGCGCCGCATCGGGCGGCGAGCGCGCCGATCGCGGCGACCACGCCGGCGGGCAGGACGAGGACGACTTCGAGGGCGGCGGCCGGCGTCGCCGGGGCCGCTACCGCGACCGCAACCGGCGCCGCGGCCGCGACGGCTTCGAGGCGAACGAGCCCGTGGTGGCCGAGGACGACGTCCTGATCCCGGTCGCGGGCATCCTCGACATCCTGGAGAACTACGCGTTCGTGCGGACCTCCGGCTACCTGCCGGGCCCGAACGACGTGTACGTCTCCCTCGCCCAGGTCCGCAAGAACGGGCTGCGCAAGGGCGACGCGATCGTCGGCGCGGTGCGCCAGCCGCGCGAGGGCGAGCGCCGCGAGAAGTTCAACGCGCTGGTCCGGCTCGACACCGTCAACGGCTCCGAGCCCGAGCACGCCCGCCAGCGCCCGGACTTCACGAAGCTGACGCCGCTGTACCCGCAGGAGCGCCTGCGCCTGGAGACCGAGCCGAACGTCCTGACGACCCGGATCATCGATCTGGTCGCGCCGATCGGCAAGGGCCAGCGCGGTCTGATCGTCTCGCCGCCGAAGGCCGGCAAGACGATGGTCATGCAGGCGATCGCCAACGCGGTCACGCACAACAACCCCGAGTGCCACCTCATGGTCGTCCTCGTCGACGAACGGCCCGAAGAGGTCACCGACATGCAGCGCTCGGTCAAGGGCGAGGTCATCTCCTCGACCTTCGACCGGCCGGCCGAGGACCACACGATCGTCGCCGAGCTGGCGATCGAGCGCGCCAAGCGGCTTGTCGAACTCGGCCACGACGTCGTCGTGCTGCTCGACTCGATCACCCGCCTGGGCCGCGCGTACAACCTGGCCGCGCCCGCGTCGGGCCGCATCCTGTCCGGCGGTGTCGACTCGACCGCGCTCTACCCGCCGAAGCGCTTCTTCGGCGCCGCGCGCAACATCGAGAACGGCGGCTCGCTGACGATCCTCGCCACCGCGCTGGTCGAGACCGGCTCGCGCATGGACGAGGTGATCTTCGAGGAGTTCAAGGGCACCGGCAACATGGAGCTCAAGCTCGACCGCAAGCTCGCCGACAAGCGCATCTTCCCGGCGGTGGACGTCGACGCGTCCAGCACCCGCAAGGAGGAGATCCTCATGGCGCCGGACGAGCTGGCGATCGTGTGGAAGCTGCGCCGGGTGCTGCACGCGCTGGAGCAGCAGCAGGCGATCGAGCTCCTTCAGGACAAGATGAAGAAGACCAAGAGCAACGCCGAGTTCCTCATGCAGATCCAGAAGACCACCCCGATGCCGAACGACTGAGGCACCGACTGACGGGCGGCACGACCGGACCCTGACGGACCGCGCACACACGCGGGCCGTCGGGGTCCGGTGCGTCTCCCACAGGCCGCTCATCCCCCTTGCGGGGACCCGATTTTGGTGCGGCCCAAGGTGCCTGGCAGACTGGTATGTCGGCCCCGGTTCACGTCCGCCTTCTGCCTCGCGGTGACGACCCGGTGCCCCTCGAACCGTCAAGGAGACCCCTGTGAAGTCCGACATCCACCCGGAATACGTGGAGACCGTCGTCACCTGCACCTGCGGTGCCACGTTCACCACGCGCAGCACAGCCACGAGCGGCAAGATCAGCGCCGACGTGTGCTCGCAGTGCCACCCGTTCTACACGGGCAAGCAGAAGATCCTCGACACCGGCGGTCGCGTCGCCCGCTTCGAGAAGCGCTTCGGCAAGGGCCCCGGCGCGGGCAGCAAGTAGCGACTTTCGACGCCGGAGGGGTACGCGAGGCCGGGCCAGGCCCGTCCCGCCCCTCCGGCGTCGTTCGTTTGTCCCCCTCCGCCTTCCGCCCCCGCCCGCACCCTGTCGGCCCGAGCGGCCCTTGACAGCGGTCCACTGACAGGAGCAAGCCCCGTGTTCGAGGCGATGGACGACCTTCTCGCCGAGCACGCCGACCTCGAACGGCGACTCGCCGATCCCCAGGTCCACGCCGACCAGGCGCGCGCCCGTACGCTCGGCCGCCGGTACGCCGAGCTGAGCCCCATCGTCGACACGTACCGCTCCTGGCTCCAGACCGGCGACGACATCGCGACCGCGCGCGAACTCGCCTTCGAGGACCCGGACTTCGCCGCCGAAGCCGACGAGCAGGAGCACCGCCGCGACGAGCTGGCCGACAAACTGCGCCACCTGCTCGTACCGCGCGACCCCGCCGACGACAAGGACGTCATCCTCGAAGTCAAGGCGGGCGAGGGCGGCGACGAGTCCGCGCTGTTCGCCGGCGACCTGCTGCGCATGTATCTGCGCTACGCGGAACGCGCCGGGTGGAAGGCCGAGATCATCGACGCCAACGAGTCCGACCTCGGCGGCTACAAGGACGTCTCGGTCGCGATCAAGGCCAAGGGCACCCCCGCACCCGGCGAAGGCGTGTTCGCCCGCCTCAAGTTCGAGGGCGGCGTCCACCGCGTGCAGCGCGTCCCGGCCACCGAGTCGCAGGGCCGCATCCACACCTCCGCGGCCGGCGTTCTGGTGCTGCCCGAGGCCGAGGACATCGACGTCGAGATCAACCCGAACGACCTGCGCATCGACGTCTACCGCTCGTCGGGCCCCGGCGGCCAGTCGGTCAACACCACCGACTCCGCCGTGCGCATCACCCACCTGCCGACCGGCGTCGTCGCCTCGTGCCAGAACGAGAAGAGCCAGCTCCAGAACAAGGAGCAGGCGATGCGCATCCTGCGGGCCCGACTGCTCGCCGCGGCCCGCGAGGAAGCCGACAAGGAAGCCGCCGACGCCCGCCGCAGCCAGGTCCGCACCGTGGACCGGTCGGAGCGCATCCGCACCTACAACTTCCCGGAGAACCGGATCTCCGATCACCGGGTGGGTTACAAGGCGTACAACCTCGACCAGGTGCTCGACGGCGACCTGGACGCGGTGGTCCAGGCATGCGTCGACGCCGACACGGAAGCCAGACTGGCCCTCAGCGGCTGAGCCGCCGGCAGGGGCCGCCGGGCGACCCCCGGGAGACCGGCCCCCACGCCCACACGGCATCTCCGGGCCTCGCGGCCCGAGACTGCGGACGGAGAAAGATGAACCTGCTGCTCGCCGAGGTGGCCCAGGCCACCCTGCGACTGGCCGATGCGGGCGTGCCCTCGCCGCGCTTCGACGCCGAGGAGCTGGCCGCGTACGTGCACGGGGTCAAGCGGGGCGAGTTGCATACCGTCGCCGACGGTGACTTCGACGCGCGGTTCTGGGCCGCGGTGGCCCGCCGCGAAGCGCGCGAGCCGCTCCAGCACATCACCGGCCGGGCGTTCTTCCGCTACCTCGAACTCCAGGTTGGGCCAGGGGTGTTCGTGCCTCGGCCGGAGACCGAGGTGGTGGTCGGCTGGGCGATAGAGGCACTGCGCGCGATGGACGTCGCCGAGCCGCTGGTGGTCGACCTCTGCACGGGGTCGGGCGCGATCGCGCTGGCGGTCGCCCAGGAGGTGCCGCGGTCGGTCGTCCACGCCGTCGAGCTGGACGAACGCGCGTTCGGCTACGCGCGCCGCAACGCCGCCGGATCGCGCGTCAACCTCCACCACGGCGACGCGCTGGCCGCCCTGCCGCACCTCAACGGCACGGTCGACCTGGTGATCAGCAACCCGCCGTACATCCCGCTTGAGGAGTGGGAGAACGTCGCACCCGAGGCGCGCGACCACGACCCGGAGATGGCGCTGTTCTCCGGACCGGACGGCCTCGACGTGATCCGAGGCCTGTCGCGCACCGCCTACCGGCTCCTGCGGCCCGGCGGCCTCGTGGTCGTCGAGCACGCGGACACCCAGGGCGGGACGGTGCCGTGGATCTTCAACGAGGAATCGGGCTGGGTCGACGCCGCCGACCACCGGGATCTGAACAACAGGCCGCGGTTCACGACGGCGCGCAAGGAGGGGGCGTGAGGGCTGCCGGGGGCCCGGGGGTTGTCCGCGGGCGTGTGCGGGACGACGGCGAGCGAGGGGGAGGCGTGAGGGCTGCCGGAGGACCGCTTCGCCGAGCCGTGGCTCCCGCCGCGCGGCCGATGCCACGTCGAGAGAGCGAAGAGCCCGGCCTCGGCAGGTCGGGGAGCCGGGGGATTCCCCGGAGCAGGCACAGTTTGGAAGGACTTTTCCGATGAGCCGACGCTACGACTGCTCCGACACCCTGGATCGCAGCCTGGGGCTGCGCGAGGCCGCCAGCGCGGTGAAACGGGGTGAGCTCGTCGTCCTGCCCACCGACACGCTGTACGGGATCGGCTGCGACGCGTTCTCGCCGCACGCGGTCCGGTCGCTGCTGGACGCCAAGGGCCGGGGGCGCAACATGCCGTCGCCGGTCCTGGTGGGCTCGCCGACCACGCTGCACGGGCTGGTCACCGGCTTCCCCGAGACCGGCTGGGAGCTCGTCGACGCGTTCTGGCCGGGCGCGCTGACCCTCGTGGCGTTCCACCAGCCGTCGTTGCAGTGGGACCTGGGCGAGACGCGCGGCACGGTCGCCGTACGCATGCCGCTGCACCCGGTCGCGATCGAACTTTTGCGCGAGACCGGCCCGATGGCGGTCAGCAGCGCGAACCGCTCGGGCAACCCGCCGGCGGCGACCGTCGAGGACGCCGTGGACCAGCTCGGCGAATCCGTGTCGGTCTACCTGGACGGCGGCACCATCCCCGCCGCGGTGCCGTCCTCGATCGTCGACCTGACCGCGGGCCGCCCGCGCCTGCTGCGCGAGGGCGCTCTCTCGCTCGCCGAGCTGCGCGAGGTCGTGCCCGACCTGGAAGGCGTGAGTTGAACCCGACCCCAGCCGGGGCCGGGACGGCGGCGGGCGCGGGGCCCTTCCGCATCCTCTTCGTGTGCACCGGCAGCATCTGCCGGTCGCCGATCGCGGAGCGCCTCGCCCGTCTGGGCCTGTCGCGGCGCCTGGCGTCGTACGAGGCCGACCGCATCGAGGTGACCAGCGCCGGCACGTGGGGCCACGAGGGCGCGGCCATGGAGCCGTTCGCCGCCGAGGTGGTCCGCGAATTCGGCGGCGACCCGGGGGACTTCCTCGGCCGCGAGCTCCAGGACGAGCACGTCGCCGAGGCGGACCTCGTGCTGACCGCGACACTCGACCACCGCGCGCACGTGGTCTCGATGGGCCACGCGTCCGGCCTGCGCACCTTCACCCTCAAGGAGTTCACCCGTCTGGTCGGCTCCCTGGAGCGGTCCGCGGTGCCCGAGGGCGACCTGGTCGAACGCGGCCGGTTCCTGGTGCGCGCGGCCGCCGCCCTGCGCGGGCGCATGGCGGCCCCCGGCCCGGAGTGGGACGAGGTGGCCGACCCGTACGGATCACCGCTCACCGTCTTCCGCGCCTGCGCCTCCGAGATCAACACCGCGATCGACCCGATGCTGACTGCTCTGACTGCGCGGACAGGGATGTGATGCAGGTCTCTCCGACCTACAGTGGAGGGTGCCTTTTCTCCACGTTCCCCGATCGATTCCCCTGTCGCGCGGCCATGGCCAGGGAGGGCGTCTCGACAGGCCGGCCCGGTTAGGAGTTGTGCCATGGGCACGACCGATGTCCCGTTCTGGGGCCCGGACTTCTCCCTACTCCAGCAGACCGATCCCGACATCGCCGACGTGGTGCTCGGCGAACTGTCCCGGCAGCGTGGCGGTCTCCAACTGATCGCCAGCGAGAACTTCACGTCGCCCGCGGTCCTCGCGGTCCTCGGCAGCACGTTGTCCAACAAGTACGCCGAGGGCTACCCGGGGCGGCGTTACTACGGCGGCTGCACGCAGGTCGACCGCGCGGAGGAGATTGGCGTCAGGCGTGCGTGCGAGTTGTTCGGCGCGGCCCACGCGAACCTCCAGCCGCACTCCGGCGCGTCCGCCAACCTCGCGGCGTACGCGGCCGTGCTCGTGCCGGGCGACACCGTCCTGGCGATGTCCCTCCCGCACGGCGGCCACCTCACCCACGGCTCGCGGGTGAACTTCTCCGGCCGGTGGTTCAGCACGGTCGCGTACGGCGTGCGCGAGAAGGACGAGACGATCGACTACGACCAGGTCCGCGACCTCGCGCGGCGGCACCGGCCGAAGATGATCATCTGCGGGGCGACCGCCTATTCGCGACTCGTCGACTTCGCGGCCTTCCGGGAGATCGCCGACGAGGTCGACGCCTACCTGGTCGTCGACGCCGCGCACTTCATCGGCCTGGTGGCCGGCGGAGTTGTGCCGTCGCCGGTGCCGTACGCCGACATCGTCACCGCGACCACCCACAAGGTCCTGCGCGGTCCCCGAGGCGGCATGATCCTGTGCCGCGAGGAACTGGCCGAGCGCATCGACAAAGCGGTATTCCCGTTCTGCCAAGGCGGCCCGCTGATGCACGTGGTCGCCGCGAAAGCGGTCGCCCTGCGGGAGGCGGCGCAGCCGTCGTTCGCCGCGTACGCCCGCCAGGTGGTCGCCAACGCCCAGGCGCTCGTCGGCGGCCTTGAGGCCGAGGGCATGCGCGCGGTCTCGGGCGGCACCGACACCCATCTCGCGCTGCTGGACCTGCGCGGCATCGGGGTGAGCGGGCGCGACGCCGAGATGCGCTGCGAGCGCGCCGGGATCACGCTCAACAAGAACGCCATCCCGTTCGACCCGGTCAAGCCGATGATCGCGTCGGGCATCCGGGTCGGCACTCCCGCGGTGACCACGCAGGGCATGACCGAGGGCGACATGAAGGAGATCGCGGCGCTGGTCGGCCGTGCGGTGCGGGACACCGGCGGCGGTGCGGCGGCGGACATCAAGGCCGTGGTCACCGAGCTGGTGGTGCGGCATCCGGCGTACCCGCGCGCGTGACACACGCGGATGTGGGCGCGGTCGGGCCCACCGGGCGCCCCGGCGCCTGGAGCGGTGCCGGTCTCGCGAAGACGGTGCGCGCAACGCGGCACCGAAATGAGCCCGGCCGCGTCTATGTGGAAGAACAACGGCGTCCCCTGACGGGCGGGCGCCGGAACGGTGGTTCTATCGTGAACGCAGAGCGCACAGTGGCCCAAGTGACCGGTGTGACACACGCGGGGGCAGGTGCGGGGACAAAAGGTGTGACCCGTGCTTGCGGTGGCTCGTGGGGTCCCGGCTGTGCGATCGTTTCCCGCCGGGAAGACGATGACCTCTAGTGTGCTGCGTGTGGTGCGGCAATATGCACAGTCCGGGGACGGTGGCTGAGTCTTGCGCGAGTACCTGTTGACGCTGTTCGTCTCCGCAGCCGTCACGTACCTGCTCACCGGCGCAGTCCGCCGCTTCGCGATCGCCGCGGGCGCGATGCCGGAGATCCGCGCGCGCGACGTGCACAAGGAGCCGACGCCGCGCCTCGGCGGCATGGCGATGTTCGGCGGTTTGTGCGCGGGGCTCCTGATCGCCCGTCATCTTCCGGGCATGGAAGTGGTGTTCACCGACTCCACGGACGTCCAGGCGCTGCTGTCGGGGTGCGCGCTGATCTGCCTGCTCGGGGTGATCGACGACAAGTGGGGCGTCGACGCGATCATCAAGCTGCTCGGCCAGGCCCTCGCCGCGGGGGTGATGGTGTGGCAGGGCATCGTCATCCTGTGGCTGCCCATCCCCGGCCAGGGGACGTACAGCCTCAGTCCCACGCAGGGCGCGATCCTGACCATCGCGGTCGTCGTCATCACCATCAACGCCGTCAACTTCGTCGACGGCCTCGACGGCCTCGCGGCGGGGATGGTGTGCATCGCGGGCCTGGCGTTCTTCGCGTACGCCTACCGGCTCTGGTTCGGGTACGGCATCGACGGCGCCGCCGCACCGACGATGTTCACGGCGCTGCTCATCGGCGTGTGCGCCGGTTTTCTTCCGCACAATCTGCATCCCGCGCGGATCTTCATGGGCGATTCCGGGTCGATGCTGATCGGCCTGATGCTCGCCGCCGCGGCGATCACGCTGACGGGCCGTCTGGATCCCGACGTGATCTCGGCGCAGAGCGGTTCGGAGACGTTCGCGACGCACAAGCTGGTCCCCGTCTACATCCCGCTCATCCTGCCGTTCGCGGTGCTGATCGTGCCGTTCATCGACCTGGTGATGGCGGTCACCCGCCGGGGGTGGGCGGGGCAGTCGCCGTTCGCGGCGGACAAGGGGCACCTGCACCACCGGCTGCTGGAGATCGGCCACTCGCACAGCCGGGCCGTGCTGATCATGTACTTCTGGTCGGGCCTGATCGCTTCGTTCACGGTGCTGATGTCGGTGACCCCGGGACGGCGCCCGATCGTGTACGCGGGCCTCGGTTTCATGGCGCTCGGTCTGATCGTTCTGCTGCTCCCGTGGTTCCGGCCGAACGCACCGCGCTGGCTGTACGCGGTCGTCCCGCCCCGATACCGTGGCCGGGGCCGCAATCGGGATGCCGAATCGGATCCGGAGGCGAGTCCCGAATCACACGATCCGGTAGAACACCCTTGGCACGACCGGGAATCCGGGACGCGGCCGGTGGCCGGCAGCGGATCTCGCGGACCCCGAGGACGGCTGTGAGCTTGAGCACAGGAACTGAGTAAAGCTCTGCTCAAATAGTTTGTGATACCGTTCACGAACCAGGACCAATGGTCCGATGCGCCCTCGCGAATCCGCCAAACGGGTTACGGGGCCGGAGCGCGGAGTCCGCGCGGAGTCCGGGAGTGTCGACCGCATGCCGTCCTGGTCCGCCCCCGCACCCCCGACTCTTGCCGGAGACACCGACATGCAGGCCAATGACGCACGGCTGCTGCGCGGCTCTGCCGTTCCCACGGCCGCCGTCGCGATCGTCGCGATGATCGTGGGCACGGTGGTCGCCGGTTCCAAGGGCTTGATCGGCGCGGCTTTCGCCTCCGTCGTGGTGCTCGCGTTCTTCTCGCTGGGCCAGATCGCCATCGGCAAAATCACCAACGGCAACCCGTTCATGATCATGAACATGGCCATGCTGACCTACCTTGTCCAGGTAGGTGCCGTGGCCATCCTGCTGTTCGCCTTCGCCGACGCCACCTGGTTCGACACCAAGGTGTTCGCCATCGTCATCCTCGCCGCGACCCTCGTCTGGATCGCCGCGCAGGTCCGCGTGTTCAGCAAGCTGAAGATCGCGTACGTCGAACCGGACGGGAAACGATGACGGATGAGACGCCTTTCGCGCCCCGCATCCGCCGACGGCCCGAAGATCGACGGACCGCGTGCACTGACTCCGCGGGGCTCCTGCTATCGTCCGGTGCGTCATGAGCAAGAGTGGACGCCGAAGCGGCCCGGAAAGTTCCCACAACGGGGATTCGCAGGGCAACAATTTGGCCGACGCCACATGGGCGAGCATCAGCTACATCCTCGGCGGCATGGCCGTGTACGGGGGACTGGGCTGGCTGATCGACCGGTGGACGGGACATTCCGCGCTCTTCCTGCCGATCGGTGTGATCGTCGGGGTCGCTCTGGCCCTGGTTCTTGTGTATGTCCGCCACGGCAGGTCCTGACCGGGCCCTGCTGCGTGCCGCTCCGCGGTCCTGTGCCGCGCCGACACACTGAGGTTGCCGTAAAGATGCTTCACGACGAAGGAGTCGATGGTGGCTGCTGACGTCCAGCTCGCCAGTAGCTGTCACCTGTTTGACGCTGGCTGCGGCTTCCCCTCGCCCGGGCTGAACATCTACGAGTTCAAGCCGATCTTCTCGATCGGGGCGTTCGACTTCACCAAGCCGATGCTGCTGGCACTGATCTCGATGCTCATCGTGATCGTGTTCTTCTGGAGTGCGTTCTCGCGCCCGAAGCTGGTGCCGCGCGGTGTGCAGAACGTCGGCGAACTGGGCTACCTGTTCGTCCGCGACCAGATCTCCCGCGAGACGATCGGCAAGAAGGGCGACCACTTCGTCCCCTTCCTGGTCTCGATCTTCTTCTTCGTGTGGATCATGAACGTGATGTCGATCATCCCGTTCGCGCAGTTCCCGGTGACGTCGCGGATCGCCTTCCCGGCCTCGATCGTCGGCATGGTCTGGCTCACCTACCTCTACCTGGGCATCAAGCACCAGGGCCTGGTGGGCTACTTCAAGAACATGATGTTCCCGCCCGGTCTGCCGAAGTGGATCTACGTACTCCTGGCGCCGATCGAGTTCGTCTCGAACATCATCGTGCGGCCGTTCACGCTGGCCGTCCGACTCTTCGCCAACATGTTCGCCGGCCACATGCTGATCGTGACCTTCAGCGTCGCGGCCTGGTACCTGCTCGGCTTCCACATCGGGGCCCTGTACTCCGCGACCTCGTTCATCGTGGTCGTGATCATGGTGGCCTTCGAGCTGATGATCCAGGCGCTTCAGGCGTACATCATCACGCTGCTGACCGCCTCGTACATCTCCAGCTCGCTCGAAGCCGAGCACTGAGAGACACCAGACCAACTCCTCCTCGACCGTCGTCCGGTGGAAAGTCCACCGGCCTCGAATAAAGGAAAAGCCCCAATGCTTCTCGCTGAAGTTACCGGCAGCCTCGGTTCCATCGGTTACGGCCTCGCGGCGATCGGCCCCGGCGTCGGCATCGGCATCATCTTCGGTAACGGTGTCCAGGCGATGGCCCGCCAGCCCGAGGCGACCGGCCTCATCCGCCAGAACATGCTGCTCGGCTTCGCGCTCGCCGAGGCGCTCGCCCTCATCGGCGTCGTCATGCCGTTCGTCTTCGGTAAGTGACGTCTCACTTCCCATCGGAGGTTCCCACCGTGATTTACATCGCCAGCGGCGAAGAGGAGATGAACCCTCTTCTCCCGCCGCTCGACGAGATCATCATCGGTGGCGTGGCGTTCCTCATCGTCTTCTTCTTCCTCGGCAAGATCCTCCTGCCGAAGATCCAGAAGACGCTGGCGGACCGTACGGACGCCATCGAGGGCGGCCTCGCGCGTGCCGAGGAGGCCCAGGCCGAGGCCCAGGCCGAGCTTGAGCGGTACCGCGCCCAGCTCATCGAGGCGCGTCGTGAGGCCGGCCGCCTGACCGAGGACGCCCGTGAGCAGGGTGCCGCCGCGCTCGCCGAGATGCGCTCGGAAGGCGCGCGCATCAAGGACGAGATCATCGCGTCGGGCCACGCTCAGATCGAGGCCGACCGCAAGCAGGCCACCACCGTGCTGCGGCAGGACATCGGCAAGCTGGCCACCGAGCTGGCGAGCCGGATCGTCGGCGAATCGCTTGAGGACGAGGCGCGCCAGCGCCGCGTCGTCGACCGCTTCCTCGACGAACTCGAGGCGAAGGCCGCTGCCCAGACCTCCGAGCAGGTGCGCTGATGCAGGGCGCCAGCCGGGAGTCCATGGCCGCCGCGCGCGAGCGCCTCGACGCGCTCGCGCAGTCGACGGGTGCCGACATGCCGGCGCTCGCCGAGGACCTGCACGCCGTCGTGCTGCTGCTCGACCGCACGGTGGTGCTGCGCCGGGTCTTCACCGACCCGGCGCGGAGCGGGGAGTCGCGGGCCGCGTTCCTGGCCCAGCTCCTCGGCGGCCAGATCGGCGGCGACGCCGCCGATCTGCTCGGCGGTCTGGTACGCGCGCGCTGGTCGCAGCCGCGCGACCTGGTCGACGCGATCGACGAACTGTCGGTCGAGGCAGAGCTCATCGGGGCGGACCGCGAAGGTTCCCTCGACGACCTCGAAGACGAGCTGTTCCGATTCGGCCGCATCGTGGCCGGACAGCGCGAGCTGCGGTCCACGCTCACCGACCCGTCCGTCCCGGACAGTCGCAAGGCCGAGCTGGTCTCGGGTCTGCTGGACGGCCGGGTGCGCCCGGTCACCCTGCGCCTGGTGACCCGCCTGGTCGCACACCCGCGAAGCCGTAGCCTTGAGGCGGGCCTTGAGGCGTACGCCCGGCTCGCCGCCGAGCGTCGGCGCCGCGTGGTCGCCCTGGTCACGGTGGCCCTGCCCCTCACCGAGGAGCAGAACACCCGTCTGGCGGCGGCCCTCGGCCGGATCTACGGCCGGCCGGTGCACCTCAACGTCGAGATCGACGAACAGGTGATCGGGGGCGTCCGAGTGCAGATCGGTGACGACGTCATCGACGGCACCGTGGCCACCCGCCTCGACGAGGCCGGGCGGCGACTGGTCCGTTGACCCCTGCGGTCGACGAGCAGCGAACAAGACAGCAGCACGCGGTTCCGAGATCGCCGTCACCGACGGCGGACCGTAACCCCACCACCTAGGAGAGCAGGGACACCAGATGGCGGAGCTCACGATCCGGCCGGAGGAGATCCGGGACGCGCTGGAGCGCTTCGTCGACTCGTACGAGCCGGACGCGGCCTCGCGCGAGGAAATCGGCACGGTCAGCGAGTGCATGGACGGCATCGCCAAGGTCGAGGGCCTGCCCTCGGTCATGGCCAACGAACTCCTCAAGTTCGAGGACGGCACCCTCGGCCTCGCGCTGAACCTCGACGTCCGCGAGATCGGTGTCGTCATCCTCGGTGACTTCAGCGCGATCGAAGAGGGCCAGACGGTCCGCCGCACCGGCGAGGTCCTGTCGGTGCCGGTCGGCGACAACTACCTCGGCCGCGTGGTCGACCCCCTCGGCAACCCGATCGACGGCAAGGGCGAGATCGAGAGCGAGGGCCGCCGCGCCCTCGAACTCCAGGCCCCCGGCGTCATGATGCGCAAGTCGGTCCACGAGCCGCTGCAGACCGGCATCAAGGCCATCGACTCGATGACCCCGATCGGCCGCGGCCAGCGCCAGCTCATCATCGGCGACCGCCAGACCGGCAAGACCGCGGTCTGCGTCGACACGATCATCAACCAGCGGGACAACTGGAAGTCCGGCGACCCGAAGAAGCAGGTCCGCTGCATCTACGTCGCCATCGGCCAGAAGGGCTCGACGATCGCCGGCGTGCGGCGCTCGCTCGAAGAGGCCGGCGCGATGGAGTACACCACCATCGTCGCCGCCCCGGCGTCCGACCCGGCGGGCTTCAAGTACCTTGCCCCGTACACCGGTTCGGCCATCGGCCAGCACTGGATGTACGCCGGCAAGCACGTCCTGATCATCTTCGACGACCTGACCAAGCAGGCCGAGGCGTACCGCGCCGTGTCCCTGCTGCTGCGTCGCCCGCCGGGCCGCGAGGCCTACCCGGGTGACGTCTTCTACCTGCACTCCCGCCTTCTGGAGCGCTGCGCCAAGCTGTCCGACGAGCTGGGCGCGGGCTCGATGACCGGTCTGCCGATCATCGAGACCAAGGCGAACGACGTCTCGGCGTACATTCCGACGAACGTCATCTCCATCACCGACGGCCAGTGCTTCCTGGAGTCGGACCTGTTCAACCAGGGTGTCCGCCCGGCGGTCAACGTCGGTATCTCGGTCTCCCGCGTGGGTGGCTCGGCCCAGACCAAGGCCATGAAGTCGGTCTCCGGCCAGCTCCGTCTGACGCTCGCCCAGTACCGCGAGCTGGAGGCGTTCGCCGCCTTCGGCTCCGACCTGGACGCCACGTCGAAGTCCGCGCTCGAGCGCGGTGCCCGCATGGTCGAGCTGCTCAAGCAGGGCCAGTACACGCCGTTCCCGATGGAGGAGCAGGTCGTCTCCATCTGGGCCGGCACCACCGGCCGCCTCGACGATGTCCCGGTCGAGGAGATCCGGCGCTTCGAGCGTGAGTTCCTGGAGAACCTGCGCATCTCGCGCAAGGAGATCCTGACCACCATCGCGGAGACCGGCAAGCTTGAGGACTCCACGATCGAGTCGATGATCGACGCCCTCACCGCGTTCAAGCAGACGTACACCAAGCTCGACGGCGCTCCGCTGGTCGAGGCGGTGGAGCCGCTGAGCAAGGACGAGGTCGGCCAGGAGACCATCACGCGCCACGTCAAGTCCGGCAACTGAGAACGGAGAGTCCTGACCCATGGGAGCCCAGCTTCGGGTCTACCGGCGTCGGATCCGTTCCGTGTCGGCGACCAAGAAGATCACGCGCGCCCAGGAGCTCATCGCGGCGTCGCGGATCGTCAAGGCGCAGCAGCGCGTCGCGGCGGCCAAGCCGTACGCCGACGAGCTGACCCGTGCCGTCTCCGCGGTCGCCACCTTCTCCAACGCGAAGCACCCGCTGACCGAGGTGAAGCCGGGCGCGACGCGTGCGGCGGTGCTCCTGGTCACCAGCGACCGCGGCTTCGCGGGCGCGTACAACTCCAGCGCCATCAAGGCCGCGGAGCAGCTCATCGAGCTGCTGCGCGGTGAGGGCAAGGACGTGGAGCGGTACGTCATCGGTGCCAAGGGCATCGGTTACAACCGGTTCCGCAACCGCGCCCTCGCGGGCGAGTGGAGCGGGTTCTCCGACAACCCGGAGTACTCCGACGCGAAGAAGGTGGCCGGCGCGCTGATCGACGCGTTCGTCACGCCGACCGAGGAGGGCGGTGTGGACGAGATCCACATCGTCAGCACCGAGTTCGAGTCCATGCTCACGCAGACCTCGGTCGCGAAGCGGATCCTGCCGCTGGTGGTCGAGGAATCGTACGAGGAGCCGGCCGGCGGCGCGTTCCCGCTCTACGAGTTCGAGCCCTCGGCCGACGGCGTGCTCGACGCGCTGCTGCCGCGGTACGTCGAAAGCCGCATCTACAACGCCCTGCTCCAGTCCGCGGCCTCCGAGCACGCGGCCCGGCGCAAGGCGATGAAGTCGGCGACCGAGAACGCCGAAGAGCTCATCCTCACGTTGACGCGGCTTGCCAACAACGCCCGCCAGGCGGAGATCACCAACGAAATCAGCGAGATCGTCGGCGGCGCGGACGCCCTGGCCGACGCGAACGCGGGGAGTGAATAGAAAATGTCTGCCACTGCAACGACGGCCCTGGCCACGGGCCGTGTCGCCCGGGTCATCGGCCCGGTCGTCGACGTGGAGTTCCCCGTCGACGCGATGCCCGAGATGTACAACGCGCTCCACGTCGAGGTCGACCTCGGTGAGCAGGGCGAGGGTGCCAAGACCCTCACCCTGGAGGTCTCGCAGCACCTGCCCGACGGCCTCGTGCGGGCGATCTCGATGCAGCCGACCGACGGCCTGGTCCGCGGCTCGGTGGTCACCAACACCGGCTCGGCCATCTCCGTACCGGTCGGCGACGGCACCAAGGGCGTGGTCTTCAACGCCCTCGGCGAGCCGCTGAACGTGCCGAAGTCGGAGTTCACGGTCACCGAGCGCTGGCCGATCCACCGCAAGGCGCCGGCGTTCGACCAGCTCGACTCGAAGACCGAGATGTTCGAGACGGGCATCAAGGTCATCGACCTGCTGACCCCGTACGTCAAGGGCGGCAAGATCGGCCTCTTCGGTGGTGCGGGCGTCGGCAAGACGGTCCTCATCCAGGAGATGATCGTCCGTGTCGCGCGCAACCACGAGGGTGTGTCGGTGTTCGCGGGCGTCGGTGAGCGCACCCGTGAGGGCAACGACCTCATCGACGAAATGCGCGAGTCGGACGTTCTCGACAAGACCGCGCTGGTCTTCGGCCAGATGGACGAGCCGCCCGGCACCCGTCTGCGGGTCGCCCTGTCGGGTCTGACGATGGCGGAGTACTTCCGCGACGTGCAGAAGCAGGACGTGCTTCTGTTCATCGACAACATCTTCCGCTTCACGCAGGCCGGTTCCGAGGTCTCCACGCTGCTCGGCCGCATGCCCTCCGCGGTGGGCTACCAGCCGACGCTGGCCGACGAGATGGGTGTGCTCCAGGAGCGCATCACCTCGACCCGCGGTCACTCGATCACCTCGATGCAGGCGATCTACGTCCCCGCGGACGACCTGACCGACCCGGCCCCGGCGACGACGTTCGCGCACCTCGACGCCACGACGGTGCTCTCGCGTCCGATCTCGGAGCTCGGCATCTACCCCGCGGTCGACCCGCTGGACTCGACGTCCCGCATCCTCGACCCGCGGTACATCTCGCAGGACCACTACGACTGCGCGATGCGCGTCAAGAACATCCTGCAGAAGTACAAGGACCTCCAGGACATCATCGCGATCCTCGGTATGGACGAACTGTCCGAAGAGGACAAGCTCGTCGTGCAGCGGGCGCGCCGCATCCAGCGGTTCCTGTCGCAGAACACCCACGTCGCCAAGCAGTTCACCGGTCTCGACGGATCGGACGTGCCGCTGTCGGAGACGATCGAGGCGTTCAACGCGATCGCCGACGGCAAGTACGACCATGCTCCCGAGCAGGCGTTCTTCATGCTCGGCGGGCTGGACGACCTGGAGAAGAAGATCTCCGAGCTCGCCAAGGGCTGAGTTCGGGGGCGTGCACTGCGAGGGGCGGTCCGGTGCGGGCCGTCCCTCGCACACCTCGCACCGGTCGCATGCACGTACACACGTACGGTGTGCACACGTCCGGCGCTGTCCGCTCGGCGCCGGTCCGTGGTCCCGGTTGGAACCGGAGTCCGCGGGACCGATATTCTTGAACGCATCCCGTGCCGGAGAACCGGTCCGCGGGACACGGCCGGGCGCTCGGCGTCCGCCGTACGACCTGAGGAGCCACGTTGGCTGAGCTGCACGTCGAGCTGGTCGCGGCCGACCGCAAGGTGTGGTCCGGCGAGGCCACCATCGTGGTCGCGCGCACCACCGACGGCGACACCGGTATCCAGCCCGGGCACACCCCGGTCCTCGGGGTGCTCGAATCCGGCCCGGTGACGATCCGTCAGGCGGACGGCACGACCATAGTCGCCGCCGTGCACGGCGGTTTCGTCTCATTTGCGAACAACGAGCTGTCGCTGCTCGCCGAGATCGTCGAACTCGCCGACGAGATCGACGTCGCCCGTGCCCAGCGCGCGCTTGAGCGCGCCGGACACGAGAAGGACGTCGCCGCTGAGCGCCGCGCCGACACGCGTCTGCGCGCGGCGGGCGTCGGCGTCGGACACTGACGCTGATCCACCGGGACCGGCGGTCGGGCCGGGACGCGGACTGACACGAGGAGGTCGGACGAGATGGTCCTCGTGGTGGTCCTCGTGGTCGTGGGCGTGATCGCCCTGGCCGCAGCCTTGGTCGGCGTGTTCGCCGCCCGCCGCCGTTTCATTCAACGTCCGGGCGGGACCTTCGACTGTTCGTTGCGTCGGCTGCCCGATGTACCGGCCGCCTCCTCGCCAGGGGAGGCGGAGCATGCCGCGGCGTCGTCCGGGAGTTCGGTCCCGGAGGGCGCCGCGTCTGATTCCCGGCCTTCCGGATCCCACGACGCCGCGAAGGGCCCGGGGGACGAGCCCGCCGACGACAACGCCGCCTCGCCGGTCCCGACACCGGTCGACCACGGCAAGGGCTGGGTCTTCGGCATCGCCCGCTACAGCGGCGACCGCATCGAATGGTTCCGCGTCTTCTCGTACGCCACCCGCCCCCGCCGCGTGCTGAACCGCCACGACATCGTGGTCGTCGAGCGCCGGCTGCCGGTCGGCCACGAGGAGCTGGCGCTGCTCGCGGGCGCTGTGGTGCTGGTGTGCAGCCACGACGGCGAACCGCTCGAACTCGCCATGAGTGAGGACGCGTTGACCGGATTCCTGGCCTGGCTGGAGGCCGCCCCGCCGGGGCAGCGCGTCAACGTGGCCTGATCCCCGGGCCGGATACACCGAGGGCGGCCCGTGGGCCGCCCTTCCGCGTGCTCCCCGGACCGCTACCGATTGGCGCCCGGGACCCACAGCACGTCGCCCTGCTCGCGGTTGGCGTGGCGGGCGAGGATGAACAGCAGGTCCGACAGCCGGTTCAGGTACTTCGCGGTCAGCGGGTTCATCGCGTCGCCGTGTTCCTCCAGCGCCGCCCACGTGCTGCGTTCCGCGCGGCGGGCGACCGTACGGGCCTGGTGCAGCAGCGCGGCGCCGGGCGTGCCTCCGTTGAGGATGAAGCTGCGCAGCTTGGGCAGCGCCTCGTTGAAGGTGTCGCACGCGGACTCCAGGGCGTCGACATACGACTGCTCCACGCGCAGCGGCGGGAACTGCGGATCGGCGACGACCGGCGTGCACAGGTCGGCGCCGACGTCGAACAGGTCGTTCTGAATGCGCGTCAGCAGAGCCGCGACATCCTCTTCCAGACCGCCGAGCGCGAGCGCCACCCCGATGACCGAATTCGTCTCGTCGACGTCCGCATACGCGACCAGGCGCGGGTCGTTCTTCGAGGTGCGGCTCATGTCGCCGAGCGCCGTCGTGCCGTCGTCGCCGGTGCGCGTGTAAATGCGTGTCAGGTTGACCATGTCTCCAAACCTACGCGGGTGTGTCACCGCGGTGCGACACGTGTTCGGTGGTGCTGCTGTGAGCCCATACGATGCCGGGATGGACAGGTTCCGGGTGACCGGTGGGGCTCGCCTCGCCGGCGAGGTGCGTATCACGGGCGCGAAGAACAGCGCCCTCAAGCTCATGGCCGCCGCGCTGCTCGCGGAGGGGGTGACGGTCCTGGAGGAGGTCCCCCGGATTCTCGACGTGCAGATCATGAGCGAACTGCTGCGCCGCCTCGGCTGCGTGGTCGGGGGCGAGAAGACCGGCACCGTCTCGATCGACGTCCCCGCCTCGCCCGGGCACGAGGCCGACTACGACCTGGTGCGCAGCATGCGTGCGTCGATCTGTGTGCTCGGCCCGCTGCTGGCCCGCTGCGGCGAGGTGCACGTCGCGTTCCCCGGCGGCGACGCCATCGGTTCGCGCGGCCTCGACATGCACATCGACGGGCTGGTGAAGCTGGGCGCGACGGTTGAGAACGAGCACGGGTTCCTCATCGCGAAGGCGCCGCAGGGGCTGTTCGGGACGTCGGTGTGGCTGGACTTCCCGAGTGTGGGGGCGACGGAGAACATCCTCATGGCGGCGGTGCTCGCCAAGGGCACGACGGTGATCGACAACGCGGCGCGGGAGCCGGAAATCGTCGACATCTGCGACATGTTGAGCGAGATGGGCGCCAAGATCGACGGCGCGGGCACGTCGACGATCGAGATCCACGGTGTCGAAGGGCTGAGCCCGGTGACCCACCGGACCGTTCCGGACCGCATCGTGGCCGGCACGTTCGCGGTCGCGGCGGCGGTGACGCAGGGGGACGTGACGGTGCGCAACGCGCACTCCGCGCACCTGGAGATCGCGCTCGACAAGCTCACCGCGTCGGGGGCGTCGGTGTCCACGACGGAGGACGGGTTCCGGGTGGTGATGGATCGCCGGCCGGGTGCGGTGGACGTCGTGACGCTGCCGTATCCGGGGTTCGCGACCGACATGCAGCCGCAGTTCGCGGTGCTCAACGCCGTCTCGACCGGGCACGCGATGATCACCGAGAACATCTTCGAGGCGCGCTTCGTGTTCCTTCAGGAGCTGCTGCGACTGGGGGCGTCGATCCGTACGGACGGCCACCACGCGATCGTGCGCGGCGTCGAACGGCTGTCGGGTGCCCCGGTGCTCGCGACCGACGTGCGCGCGGGGGCCGGGCTTGTCCTCGCCGGCCTGGTCGCGAACGGCGAGACGCTGGTGAGCGGGGTGCACCACATCGACCGCGGCTACGACGACCTGGTCAACCAACTCACCGGGCTGGGCGGTGGCATCACCCGCGAACCGGAGCCCGAGACGCGGTTCTGAGCCGAGCCGGCGGTGGGGGCGGCCGGTCAGTCGGAGTGCCGGGCGAGGGCGAGCCGGGCGGCTTCCTCGTCCGGCGGCCACACCATGACGCGCGGGCCGTCCGTGGTCTCGACGAGTGTGCAGCGGATGCCGTCCGCGGTCAGGACGCCGCACAGGCGGCGGCCGTGATCGGGGTCGGCGGGGGCGGCGACCACCACCAGCAGGCCGTAGTCGTCGGGGGTGCCCCGGCGCGGAGCGCGCGTGACGAGCGAGTGGCCGCGGCTGAAGGTCCAGCGCAGGAGCAGCGCCAAGAGTGCGACGACGCCGAAACCGATCAGCGGCGTGAGCAGGTACGTACTGTCCATGGCGCCTCTCTCCCGGACCCCCTACCAGGGTGCCGCACGGGGCCTGGGAGGGACAGCGAGGGACCTGCGGCGGACGCCGATCGGGTGGCCGTTACTCTCCCCGAGGAGGAATCGCCCGCGCGAGTGCGCACGATCGCATGCACGAAGAGAGGTTCGACGTGACGAAGAAGATCGCCGTTATCGGCGCCGGGCTCATGGGCGCCGGGATCGCCCAGGTTTCCGCACAGCACGGTTACGAGGTCGTCCTGCGCGACGTCACCGAGGCCGCCCTGGACCGGGCCCGGAGCGGTATCGCCGCGTCGTACGACAAGTTCGTCGCCAAGGGGAAGCTGTCGGCCGAGGACGCCGAGGCCGCTCTCGCGCGCCTGACGACCACCACCGACCTGGATGCGGCCGGTGACGCGGACCTCCTCGTCGAAGCGGTGTTCGAGAAGATCGAGGTCAAGCAGGAGGTCTTCCGCGAGCTCGACCGCATCGCCAAGGACGGCGCGGTGCTTGCCTCGAACACCTCGGCGCTGCCGATCACGCAGATCGCCGCCGTCACCGGCCGTCCCGAGGCCGTGGTCGGCACGCACTTCTTCTCGCCCGTGCCGCTGATGCAGCTCTGCGAACTCGTGCGCGGCTACAAGACGTCGGATGAGACGCTGGCCGTCGCGCGGGCGTTCGCCGAGGGCGTCGGCAAGACCTGCATCGTGGTGAACCGCGACATCGCCGGCTTCGTCACCACGCGCCTGATCGCCGCGCTCACCACCGAGGCCGTCCGGCTCTACGAGTCGGGGGTGGCGACCGCCGAGGACATCGACACCGCGTGCAAGCTCGGCTTCAGCCACGCGATGGGCCCGCTGGCCACGATCGACCTGACCGGCGTCGACATCATGCGCAACGCCTCGGCCAACATCTACGAGTCGACCAAGGACGAGAAGTTCGCCCCGCCGGAGCTGCTGGACCGCATGGTCACCGCGGGCGACCTGGGCCGGAAGAGCGGCAAGGGCTTCTACTCGTACGAGTGACCGCGCGGCGGTGCGGGACGGGCGCGGTCGGCCGGTGCTCCGGTGAGCGTGACGGATGAGACGTACGCGACACGCCGGTCAGGGCGGGTCCGGGAATGATCCCGGGCTCGCCTTTGTCGCTTGAATGGGTGAAGTTCCTCAAGGAATCGGAGCCAAGGCCGATTCCGGTGTTCTGATGAGACGCACCCGCGCATCAGAGCCGGACACTCCCCGACCGGAGGAGGCGACATGCACATCTGGGGCGACACCGATGAGCTGCATCTGAGCGGCCCGCTCGACGTCCACTCCGCCGCCGATGTGCGGTCGCGTGTGCACGAGGCGATCGACCGCGGCGAGGGCGATTTCGTCCTCGACGTCTCCGGGGTGGATTCCCTCGACGCCACCGGTCTCGGCCTCCTGGTCGCCATACACCGCCGTGCCGGCCGGCGCGAGCGCCGCTTCATCCTGCGCGGCGTCACGCCGGCGGTCCACCGCGTCCTCGTCATCACCCGGCTGCACCGCATCCTCATCCTGGAGGGCGCCGTCGCGGCCTGAGGCCCCCTATCCGGAACAAATAGGGCGAGCCGGGACGGCCCGAGGGCCGATCGCGGGCCTTTTGTTCCGTTGATCTCGGTCACGCGCGCTGCCAAGACGCATTACCCGTCAGTACACTCCGGGGTAAGCAGGGCCGCGCCGGTGCGGCGTGCGCCGGACCCCGTCGATGAGGAACCGAGGGCCGGCAGCCGTCGCCGCCGAGCGGGCCCGGAACCCTCCCGGAGGTCCCCGTGGCGAGCCAGACGCCCTCAGCTCAGCCCTCACCCGATCGGCCGCAGCGTGACCGCCCGTGGGTCATGCGCACGTACGCCGGCCACTCCTCGGCCAAGGAGTCCAACGCCCTCTACCGGCGCAACCTGGCCAAGGGCCAGACCGGTCTGTCGGTCGCCTTCGACCTGCCGACGCAGACCGGCTACGACCCCGACCACGAGCTGGCGCGCGGCGAGGTGGGGAAGGTCGGCGTGCCGGTCTCGCACATCGGCGACATGCGCCAACTGTTCGACGGCATCCCGCTCGACGGGATGAACACGTCGATGACCATCAACGCGACCGCGCTGTGGATGCTCGCGCTCTACCAGGTCGCCGCCGAGGAGCAGGGCGCGGACATCGCGAAGCTCGCCGGCACCACGCAGAACGACATCATCAAGGAGTACCTGTCGCGGGGGACGTACGTCTTTCCGCCGGGGCCGTCGCTCAAGCTGATCACCGACACGGTCGCGTACACCGTCTCGAACATCCCCAAGTGGAACCCGATAAACATCTGCAGCTACCACCTGCAGGAGGCCGGGGCCACGCCCGTCCAGGAGATCGCGTACGCCCTGTGCACCGCGATCGCCGTGCTGGACGCCGTGCGCGACAGCGGGCAGGTGCCCCAGGAGCGCATGGGCGACGTGGTGGCGCGCATCTCCTTCTTCGTGAACGCCGGCGTGCGGTTCGTCGAGGAGATGTGCAAGATGCGGGCGTTCGTCCAGCTCTGGGACGAGATCACGCGCGAGCGCTACGGTGTCGAGGACCCCAAGCACCGCCGCTTCCGCTACGGCGTGCAGGTCAACTCCCTGGGTTTGACCGAGGCGCAGCCGGAGAACAACGTCCAGCGCATCGTGCTGGAGATGCTCGCGGTGACACTGTCGAAGGACGCCCGCGCGCGGGCGGTGCAGTTGCCGGCCTGGAACGAGGCGCTCGGCCTGCCGCGGCCGTGGGACCAGCAGTGGTCGCTGCGCATCCAGCAGGTGCTCGCCTACGAGTCGGACCTGCTGGAGTACGACGACATCTTCACCGGCTCGAAGGTCGTCGAGCGCAAGGTCGGCGAGCTGATCGTCGGCGCGAAGGAGGAGATCGACCGCGTCCAGGCGATGGGCGGCGCGGTCGCGGCGATCGAGTCCGGCTACATGAAGTCGCAGCTCGTCGCCTCCCACGCGGCGCGCCGGGCCCGCATCGAGGCGGGCGACGAAATCGTCGTGGGCGTCAACAAGTTCGACACGACCGAGCCGAACCCCCTGACCGCGGACCTGGACACGGCGATCCAGACCGTCGACCCGGCCGTCGAATCGGCCGCGGCGGAGGCGGTGCGCGCGTGGCGTGCGCAGCGCGACCAATCGGCCGCGGACGCGGCACTCGACCGGCTGCGGGTGGACGCGCGTGCCTGGAAGGCGACGGGCACGAACGCCGCCGTGAACCTCATGCCCGCCACGCTTGAGTGCGTGCGCGCCGGCGTCACGACGGGCGAGTGGGCGGGCGCGCTGCGCGAGGAGTTCGGCGAATACCGGGCGCCGACGGGCGTGTCCGGCGTCGTCGGGGTCCAGGAGGGTGGTGCCGAACTCACCGCGGTCCGCGAGGCCGTGCGTGCGACGGGCGAGGAACTGGGCGGCCGGCTGCGGCTGTTGGTCGGCAAGCCGGGCCTGGACGGGCACTCCAACGGCGCCGAGCAGATCGCCGTGCGGGCGCGCGATGTCGGCTTCGAGGTCGTCTACCAGGGCATCCGCCTCACCCCGGCGCAGATCGTGGCGGCGGCAGTTGAGGAGGACGTGCACTGCATCGGGCTGTCGATCCTCTCCGGCTCGCACCTGGAGCTGATCCCCGACGTGTTGGAGCGCATGCGCGCGGCCGGCCTGGACGATGTCCCGGTCGTCGTCGGCGGGATCATCCCGTCGGCGGACGAACAGGCGTTGCTGGCACAGGGCGTCGCGGCGGTGTTCACGCCCAAGGACTTCGGCATCACGGAGATCATGGAGCGGATCGTGGCGGAGATCCGCAAGGCGAACGGGCTGGAAGCGTAAGCCGGTTCGGCTTCGCCGTGGCAGGCCCGGCGTCGACCGTACCGTCGCGGCGGCGGTGACGCTCGCCGACGGATCCCTTGCCGACGTTCCCGGCGGCCGGTGGCCACCCTGCGCGGGTGGCCACCGGCTTCTGCTTTGTCACCGTCGTCATGCCGACGGTCGGGTACCGTGCGCCCCGGGCTTTCCGCCGCGCGTTTTCCCGCGATGTGGAGAGTAGGCGAAGGTTTCGCGGTGTGCGACGCCGCAGCGTGACGCCGGTGGCACGCTGGGGAACATCGGTCGGGCGCTGGCGGGCAGACGGGCGGGGCGGCACACTGATGATCCACATTCGGCCGTACCGGAGAGTGCGGATCCGTTGACCGTGCGGGGTGACGGCGTGGGTGCCCGGCCGCGGCGGTCCGTGTACGGGGAACGAAGGAGACTCATGGACAGAACCCCGCGGCGCGTCGGGGACGGGCACCAGGACCCGCAGAGCCGGGACGGGGCTGCCGGCACAGGGGCGCGTGAGGGGGACGAAGCGGGCGGCGGGCCGTCGCCTGAGCGTCGGTTCGGTCGTATGGGACGCGCCGAGCGCGTGCGCCTGGCGATGCTGCCCGATGTGGACGACGGGCCGGGATCGGGCGGAGCGGACGACGCGCATGACCGTGGCGGGGATGCCCACGGAACCCGGGCCGAAGGCGCCGGGGCGCCCTTCCGGCGCTGGGATGAGCCGGACGAGCAGCCCCGCCGCGACGGTCCGGCCGACGAACGGCCGCTGGGCGAAGCCGCGTTCACCGGTGTCGCGGGGCCGACAGGGGTCGGCGCGCTGGTCCAACTTGCCGTCGGCGAGCACCTTTTGACTCTCGGCACCCCGGACGGCAGCGAAGTCGTACGGCTTCCCGTGGCGTCGCGGCCGATTCCCGCGCGCCGCAGCGCCGTCGCCCGACCCACGGAATCTCTGCCGCTCGGCCGCAAAGGCGAAATCGCGGCGATACGCGGTCTGTTGGGCCAGGGGACGTCCGTACGCGTGAACGGGCCCGCCGGGATCGGGCGCAGCACGCTGCTCAAGTACCTCGCGTCGGAGGACGCGGCCGGCGCCCCCGACGGTGTCGTGTTTCTCGACGGCAGCCGACGCGGGCTCGACGACCTCCTCCAGCAGTTCCACGACGCGTGCTTCACCGGCGACCCGCACCGCCCGGGCCGCGACACCCTGGCCGGACTCCTCGCCGACGTCGCCGCTTTGGTGGTCATCGACGACCTCGACATCCGCTCCGACGAGATCGACGAACTCCTGCGCATGGCACCGGAATGCGTGTTCCTGGTCGCGGCGAGGCCATCCGCGCGCAATCCGGACGGCGGCATTGCGGAGGCAGCCGCGCGGGCCGATTCGCCGTTCCACGAGATCACCCTCGGCGGCCTCCCGCAGGAAGCGTCGTTCGCCCTCCTCGCGCGCGCCGCCGACCGCGAGCTCGATGACGAGGAACTGGCGTGGGCAGCCGCGCTGTGGTTCGAAGTGGACGGCCACCCCGGCCGGTTCGTGCAGGCCGGCGCCTTGCTCGCCCGTCTCGGGACGGGAGTTCGCCCGGGCGGGGCGGACGGGAAGGGCGACCTCGGCGAGGAGGCGTCCGCGTACGACATCTTCACCGCGCAATTCGGGTCTCCCACACCGGAGTTGCCGTCACCGGGCGAACCGCGGCTGTTCGTCCCCCGGCTGGTGCCGCTGTTGTCGTCGTCGGCACAGCAAGTGCTGCGTCTGGGCGCGGCGTTGGAGGGCATGCTGCCCGACCCAGACCACCTGCCGGCGCTCACCGGCGCGACCGACGCGCACAGCGCCGCGGGCGAACTTGTCGCGACGGGGCTGGCCGTCGTCGAAGGCGGCCGATACCGCCTAGCCGGCGGCGTCGCGGAGGAAGCCGCCGGCCTGTTGCGCGGCCCGTCGTCGTGGACCGTCGCGGCGATGCAGCACTTCACGTGGTGGGTCTCGCACCCGACCGTGGGCGCCGCGCAAGTCGCCGACGAGGCCGAGGTGATCCTGGCCTGCCTGCGCGAGGTCGAACGCCTCGGCAAACCGAGTTCGGTACGTGTCCTCGCCCGCGCCGCGGCACCCGCGTTCGCGTCCGCGCTGCGCTTCGAGGCGTGGCGCAACTGCCTGGAACTCGGCCGTGCGGCCTCCGAATCCTCCGGAGCATCGGCTGAACAAGCTTGGTTCCGCCACGAGTTGGCGGTACTGGCACTGTGCGAGGGGGACACCGACCAGGCCCGCGAGGAGGCGACCGCCGCCTCACGCCTGCGCGACGCCGCCGACAAGCGCGGCCTCGCCGCCGACCGCAGGGTGCTCCTCCTGGCCGGGGAACGCCCCCGGGCGGTCGGCGGAGGCATCGCGGTGGACGCCACCGCGGTCAGCCGCCGCCGCGCGATGTCCGCGTCGATGGCCGGCAAACGCGGTGTCATGACGCTCGGCGCCGCGGCCCTCCTCGTGGTGACCCTCGGCGTCGTGGTCGGCATGGGAAGCAGCGACACCTCGAACGGAGGAGAAAGCCCGAGCACCGACGACGTGACGGTCAGCCGTACCGTGCCTGTCGGCGGTAACTCCGCGGTGGTCGTGGCCCCGGTCACGGGCGCGGACGACCGCCGCTCGGAGGCCGCGCCGTCGGACACCCGCAACTCCCCGGCCCCGAGCGACGCGCGGAGCCCCTCCACGACGAAGTCCCCGACGGTGAGCGCGTCCGCGACCACACCGGGAACGACACCGCCCCCGGCACCGCCGCCTCCGCCCCCTCCGGGGGGAGCGCCGCTCCCGCCGGCTCCGCAGCCGACGCCGCCGGGGCCGAACACGGGGGGCTCGACGCCGAGTTCGCCGCCGGGTGGCTCAAGCACCACTCCGGCGTCGTCTGCTTCGGCGTCGTCGTCACCCACGACCAGCTCGGCACCGCCCGCGCCGACCACGACCGCGCCTGCCGGGACCACGAGCCTGGAGGGCTGATATCGCGCATCGCCCCGGCGCCACGGACGGTTGGCACAAGCCGTGGCGCCGGTTCGTGCAACGCTGGAGTTGGTGCGGGGGAGGCGGCCATGATGGTTCTGCGGCCGGACGAGAAGGCCCGTACGGACAAGGGTTCGTGCGGGCCACGGCCGGTGAAACAGGGGGTTCCGACCGCCGCACGGTGCTTTCCGGTGGGAGGTATGACCCGTACGCGAACCCCCGAAGCAGTGATAGGCGTCGGCAGCGTCCCTTATCGGGATGGTTCCGGCGCGGCGGTTGGCTAGACTCAGGCGCGGGTGCCCGGGTTGCGGGTGCCGGAAGCTTCCACGGGGGGAGGCACCTGTGACACCAGTGCCCGATGCAGCGGCATCCCCGGGCGACGTGGCCCGGATGACAGCGGATCTCGAATCGCTGAAGAGCTTCGAGCGCGAAGTCCTCGCCATTCTCGATCGGTTGAACATCGAGCATCTGCCGACCGTTGACGCGGTCCCGGCCGAGCTGGCCCCGGCGATTTTCGGAGCGGGTTTCACCGAGGCCGATTACGCGTCCAAGACGGCGTTGGCCGTGGCCGAGGAGATCCGCAGCTTCGCCCGCATGCTGCACAAGCAAATCGAGGCGTTGGCCCTGACGATCCGCATAGCCGCGGATACGACGGCAGTGACCGAGGGCGAGAACAAGCGCAAGCTGCTGACCCTGATTCTGGGCGCGCCCGGTCAGGAGCTGTCGTTCAACGTGAACGTGCCCACAGCGGCGCCTGCGGACCCGTCGAAGACCGGCGCACCGCCGCAGATTCCTGGGGCACCGGCGTCCCCGGGCGCGGCGAGTGGGTGACGCCGTGTCGGCTGTTGGGCGTGTAAATGTCGGTCGTGTTGGTTGATCGGGGGATGTGGTTCTTGTGACGACGGATTTCTCGGGGATGGACTACGCGTCGCTTAAGAGTCTTTCGGAGCAGATGAATGGCGAGCAGATTTCTGCTGCGGGCAGGCGGTTGGTGGAGTCTGCGCAGTTGCTTCGTGATGCGACGTTGGCGTTGTTCTTGAAGCGCGAGACTGTCGTATGGACCGGGTCGGCTGGGGACCGGTTCCATAAGTGGACGCAGAGTCTGACGAACTCGACGTTTCAGCTTGCGGACTTCGTGCACAACCAGGGGACGCGTCTGGAGTTCGTCGGGGGCACGGTCATCGAGGCGAAGGCTCGGTTTCCGCAGGTGTCGCAGGAGCGGCTTGACCAGCATGCGGCGATGGTGGCGAATCCGGTGCCGTTGCCGGGCGCAGACGCGGGGGCGGCTGCCGCGGCCATGGTGCAGAGCGACAAGGAGATCCGGGACGCCCAGGTGGGGGCCGCCGAGCAGATGCGGATCATCGCGCAGAGCTACGAGGGCGCGGCTTACACGATGCAGCTTGAGCCCCGACCGGAGTTCCATAAGCCGGCCGATGTCCACGACGTCCAATTCTTCCGGGCGAGTGAGGACGTCAGCGTGGGTGGAGGTTCCGGGGGCTCTGGAAGCTCCGCGGTTTCCGGTGGTTCGAGTCAGGGATACGGTTCTGGCGGGCGTGTTTCGGGGGGAGCTACGGCGCAGGTCGACCCGACCGCATACGCCGACAGCGGTGCGGGGACGGTGAGTGGGGGGCATGTTGGTTCTGTTGTGCCGTCCGGTGTGACAGCGGTGACGCCGCCGCTTGCCGCCGACTTGGCGCAGGTGACGCCGACTTCGTATGCGCCCGCGCCGGTGGTCCCCGACACGAGTCTCGCGGTTGCGCCGCAAACGCCGACCAACGTACCTGCTTCTGTTGTGTCTTCGGCTCCGACAGGTTTTGTCGGGGGGAGTACGGGGAGCAGCGGCGGTTCGGGGATTGTTGGTGCCGGAGGCCGAGTCCAGCCGGGAGCGCGCGTGTCGGGCATCGGTGGCAAGACAACGGGTGCTGCTCCTTCCGCTTCGGGAGGGGTTTTGCCTCGGCGGTCTGAGGGGGTCGTGGGTGGGACCGCGCGCCCGGGGCAGCAGCAGCCTCATGAGGGGCGTGTCAGTGGCGGGCGTACGGGCATGCCGATGACCGGTGGCGTGGGAGGTCCGGCTCCGTCGGGGGGTGCAGCGGGTCGTTCGGTGACCGGTCGCCCGCTGGGGGGAGTGCCGGGAGGTGTCGTCGGAGGAGCCCCCGCGAGTGGCAGGCCCGGTAGTCGCCGGGAGTTCACCACGGGCGGCTCCGGACTTCGGTCGCGTGACACCACGTCGGCCGGTGCGTCCGGCTCATCGACTGGGGGTACTTCGCATGGTCGGCCCGGAGGCGGCATGCATGGCGGCGCTGCTGCCGCACCACCCGCCGGGGAACGGGGTCGGCGGGAGCGTGCGGACTACCTCACGGAGGACGACGAGTACTGGAACGGTCGGCGCAATGACGGCGTGCCTCCGGTGATCGGCTGACGATGTCTCAGCAGTCGAGATCAAGCGGGCGCGGGCGTGTGATCCGGAATATGTGGGCGCGGCGGGTGGCCATTGCGGTCGCGGGGTTTGTGGTCGTTGTGGCAACACTCGTCGGTGCTCCGTCGGCGCATGCTGTCGAGTCCATCAGGCAGGAGCAGTGGTACCTGAATTCCTGGAAGATTGAGGAGGCTTGGAAGATCTCCAAGGGCGAGGGCGTGGAGATCGCGCTCGTCGACAGCGGCGTTGATACCGCGCATCCGGACCTGGTCGGACAGGTGACCGAAGCCCCCTCGTGGGGCGGATTCGGAAACGGTCATGGAACGTCGTTGGCGAGCCTGATCGCGGGCAGTGGGCGGGGTGTTGGCGGCCAAGGGGCGTACGGGGTCGCGCCCAAGGCGAAGATCGTCTCGTACAACGCCGGGCTTGGGGCCAGCGATCTGATGGACGGATCCAAGGTCGCGCCAGCCATTCGGGCTGCGGCCGATTCGTCGGCTGAAATCATCAACTTGTCTTTCGGGGGTAGCCCGAATCCTGCTCGGGACGAGGCCGTTTCCTACGCACTCAGCCGAGGGAAGCTGGTGGTTGCAGGGGGAGGGAATGTGGCTGAATACAACCAGTCGACCCCCTACCCGGCGTCTTTTCCCGGAGTTTTGGGGGTTGGCGCGTACGACCGTAATGGCATCGCCTGGACTGGGACCCTCGCCGGTCACTGGATTTCGCTCGCCGGCCCCGGCGTGGACATTTACTCGGCTTGCACGGGCGCGACCGGTTACTGCAAGTCTTCGGGAACGTCCGACGCCGCCGCCCTCACCTCCGGCGTTGCCGCCCTGCTCTGGGCCAAGTACCCGCACTACACCGCGAACCAGATCATCCGCGTCCTGATCGACTCCGCGAACAAGCCGAACGTGCCCGTCCCCAACGAGTATCTCGGCTGGGGCAACGTCAGCCCCCGCAACGCCCTGAACTGGACCGGAGACCCCGGCCCACCCGACGTCAACCCCCTGATCGGCAAACGCGGCGAGATGCCCACACCCTCCCCGTCCCCGTCCTCGACCGCCGCGACGATGTCGCCCTCACCGTCCCCGGCGGCCACCGCCGCACCATCCCCACAGCCCTACGTCAGCGCTGTCGCCGCACCACCGAACGACAGTGGCGAATCCGATTCCGGCATGCTCCTCGTCGGCATCATTGTGGCCGGAGTAGCGGTCCTCGGCGGTGGGCTTGTTTTGTTCTTCCGCTCGCGTGCCAATCGCCCGGGACCGCCGACGGGCGGCCCGCCTCCTTATGCGAACTTCCAGCAGAATTAAGCGTCCGCAACCGCCGGTCAGTGCTCACGCTTTGAAGTGTCGAGTGGCCCCTGAGGTATTGATGGCGGCCACCGAATCCACTCCCGTCCGTGCGGCCCGCCGTTTTGCCGCCGTGCGCCCAAGCCACCGCACCCAGCCCACAGGAACAGCAACTTCCGTTCCTCTGCGAAGACTTCGATTGTGCGAATGTTCGGGTGGAGTCGGGAGGTGCGATGAGCAGGCGGCGTTACGTGGCGAGGGGTGTGCCCGGTGGTTACCGGGTGTGGGACAACCGGCGGCGACGGTGGTGGGGAGATCTCTATGAGTTGTGTCCTGACGACCTGCTGGCCGAGCTGAACGCCGGGGCTGATCCGGACAAGATCACGGCATTGCTCAAGCGGTACCGGGCGCTCAAGCGCTAGCCGTGGCTCAAGTCGGCATCTGACCGCATGGCCAACGGGCGTGACCGGCTACTCGGACATGGCGGCCCGGAAATCATTTTTCCGTTCCGGCCCCGTTGGTACGGTCTGGGGGATCGGTTCCGTTGCCGGGAGACATGAGTTCGCGTGCGGTTTCCCGGCAGTTCCCGGCTGAGAGCAGGTTTCGCATATGGCATGTCGAATCAGTGAGCTCGTGCTCGGTTGCCGCGACCCTGAGGCGCTGGCGAAGTTCTGGTGCGAGGTCCTCGACTTCGTCGTGCTCGACCGTGAGGACGACGGCTCGGTGGAGATCGGGCCGCAGGAAGGGTTCGGTGGTCCGCAGCCGACGATCATCCTCAGCCGAAGGGACGAGCCGGAGCCGGGGAAGTCCCGGCTGCACATCGACGTCAATGCGACCGACCGCGATCAGGACGCCGAGCTCGAACGCCTTCTGGCGCTTGGTGCGCGCCCGGCCGACATCGGTCAGACAGGAGAAGAGCAGTGGCACGTCTTGGCCGACCCCGAGGGCAATGAGTTCTGCCTGCTGAAGGCTCGCCTAGACCCGCTTTGATGTCGTTGTTCGCGAAAGATCGACGCCCGGCGGCCTTCTCGTGCTCAATCGACAGCGGGCAACATCCGCTGGTCCGTGGGTGTGACGCATGTGCGCAGCCTGCCGACGATCCGGCGGATGCCACCAGGGGCTTTCTCGCGAGCAAGGCCGAACGCTCGTGGGTGGTCGCCAATTTGGTCTATGACGTACGTGAGGGCTCCGGCGCGTTGGTTGGCTGGACTCAAGCCCTGGTGGCCCGGGTTCGTGACCGCAGGGCTGGTAACCAGAAACGACGTCGAGATGTACGAATACCGGCGGAACATGCGGCTGCTGTGAATCCCGACGGTCGCAGTTCACTCCGGGACTCGGCGAAGCCCGGACAACACCCGGAGTATCACCCCGGTGTCCGCCGCATGATGTCCGTGCGCGCGCAGTCGTCGGGCCTCCTGCATCGCCGCCGGGCCGACCGCGTGTTCGATGGCGAGAGCCAGAACGGCCGCTTCCATCGGGGATGTTCGCAGGTGGAGCGGGCCGACGAGGTATCCGCCATCGCGGAGATGGATCGCTGCCTGGGAGAAGTGGAGTTCCACGCACCGTTCGGGGTACGGCAGACCGGACAGCGCGTCAGGGTTGAGCGGTTTGGCCGTCAAGTCGGCGAAGTTTGTAGTCACTTGCTCTCTCCGTTGATGCAGCGTGCGCACGCGCAGTTCGGCCAGGCGAGGGAGGAAGCCGAGCTGATGAACGGATCGTCGTGTGAACGAACAACACGAATCCGCTCCCTGCGACCTTGGAAGGGCCGGCCGTTTTCGCCGACCGCGTACGTGGCGACCGTCATGCGGCTCGCGCGACGCGGCTCGGGTGCCTCACTGCTCACTTCTCGCCTCCAAGTGACCGATTGATTACTCAGAGAACACGGCGGGACGCTACCTTGGGAACGGTTTCCAACTCCTGTTCCAAACTTCGGGGGTAGCACCGAATGACGGCTGAAAAGGATGTCGATCCGACTGACTCCCTGTGGGCGCTTCTCGCCTTTCACGTGCGACGACTCCGCAAGGAGAGGGGGTGGACGCAGGAGAAGCTCGCGGAGGAGGCGCACTCCACAAGTTCGACAGTGGGAGCCGTCGAGACGTTGGAGCGCAAACCGAAACCCGATTTGGCTGCCGCGATCGACAAGGCCCTCGGCGCCGGGGGCATGCTGATCGATCTCGCCCACCACGCGCGGATCCTGTCCGCCGGGATGCCGCGTTGGTTCGAGACGCTGACCAAAGCCGAGCGTGACGCGGCACGCATCCGCACTTTCGAACCCCAAGCGATCCCTGGCCTGTTGCAGTGCGAGGAGTACGCCCGTGCGCAGTTCGCCGCACTGCGCGACGGCGAAGAGCTTGAAACGCGCGTCGCGGCGCGCATGGCGCGGCAGGAAGTCCTCTCCGGTGACAAGCCGTTGAAGCTGTGGGCGATCCTGGACGAGGCTGTTCTGCTCAGGGTTGCCGCAACCCCGGGCGTGGCACGGCCTCAGCTCACCCATCTGCTCAAGATGGCCGAACGTCCCAACATCGTGATCGAGGTGCTGCCTCTCGGCTGCGGCATTCACGCGTGCATGGACGGCGGGTTCGTCCTGCTGACAATGCGCAATCGCAGCGAAGCCGCGTACATCGAAGCCATGGGCGAGGGGCACTTGATCTCGCAGGACGACCGCGGTGGACCAGTGCGAGCGTCGATACGATCTGCTGCGTGCCGAGACGTGGTCGGCCTCGCGCTCCATCGAGTACATCCGCGATCTTCTGGAGAGAAGCACATGAGCATGGCATCGAGCCAGAACGTCACGTGGCGCAAGTCGAGCTATAGCGGCAACCAAGGCGGAAACTGTGTCGAGGTCGCCTCGTTGGACGGTGTGGGTGTCCGTGACAGCAAGGATGTTCGTCGTGGCCACCTGACCATTCGTCCCGCTGCGTGGGAAACGCTCACCGCTGCCCTGAAGCGTTGAAGGGTAACGACCGGCGCTTTCACGCTTGTTGAAGGCCACTGACGAACCCTGAGAGCGCCCGTCCCGACCATGCGGCGCCGGACGGGCGCTCTCTGGTCCGCTGTGCGCGATCAACAGGCGTACGAGCTACGCGTGACCTTGCTTCGTGCGCGCGGCGCTTTCGGAGGCGAAGGCGCAGAACTGGCCGACGATGCGGCCATAGCTGTGCGGGTCGATCGTTGGCTCGCCGATCCATTGCTCCCAGAGACCACCTTCGCCGGCGAAGCGGGACACGCGATCGGTGGTGCTTCGGCTGTCGAGGTGCAGGAGCGCGCCGATGGCGAACTCCTGGTCGTAGCGGAGGTCAGGGCGTCGCAAGTACCGGTCGAGATAGGCGCACAGCAGATCCGCGTCCGCGACGGTGCCGAAGGTTGCGAGCGCGACGCAGTAGCCCTGGCCCGCGTAGCAGACTTCGCTGTCAAGCAGGAGCTCGCCGAGCCGGTCGCGGAACTCGGTCCTGCCGGCGACGGCGATCAGCCAGGCTGCGGTTCGGCGTTCCCGCCATCCCGCCTCCAGCAGGACACCCAGCTCACGGGGCGTGATTTCACCGGCAGCGTCGGCGAGCTCTTGGGCGAACTGCGCGCGTTCAGGCCCGTCGAGCCGCAACAGGCGGCCGCCCAGTCGCCGGTACCGTCGGTCGACGGTGATGTAGCGGCGCACCAGATCCAGCAGCTCCGGGTCTCCCTCGTGCGGGTAGCGCATGCGCGAAATTCTGTCTGGGACCGGCTGGTCTCACCAGCGGTTTTGTCGCGGCCCGAGGCGAAGTGAGGGTGCTCTCCCGGATCGATGTCGTCGACATCGGGAAAGACAAGGGCCGCTGCCAGGCCCGATGATGCGCAAGGGCGCTGGGGCAGGCGTGTTCCGGGCGAACGGTCAGATGCCGCATCCACGGGTGGGTTGTCGTGAGGTGACCTGCACGCTCGTTTGCGCGGTGGTTGGCCAGGCAGCCAAGTCTCGCCACCGGGGTGTTTTTCCGGTTGGTTGGTTGCAGGGTGACCGACCGGCTACGCTTCGTGTCAGGTCAACAACATAAATGACCCCGGCGGTGTTGGAGCACCCCGGGGCATGGCACGAAGAGAATCGAGCTCTTACATGCGAGTTCAGCTTACCCCGCGCGCGCGTGCGTTCAGCGTGCTCGGCAACGACGTTCTGCAGGATTCCGGGATCAGCTACCCCGCGCTCGGCGTCCTCGTCCACCTGCTGTCGCTTCCCGACGGGGCGCGAATCGACGTACGCACCCTCGCCGACCGTCGAAGTGGCTTGGGGCGACAGGGAGTCGCGAACGCACTGGACGAACTGGTCGAAGCCGGTTACTACGTTCGCGAAACCGTCCGCGACGCCGAGACCGGTCGCATCCGTACCGAGACGCTTGTCCGCGACACCCGGCACGAGGCCGAGGGCCCGTCGCCGCTTCCCGTGCCTGCGGGAACCGGCCGCCCGGCGAAGGGTGCCTCGGGAGCGTTCCCTTACGGGAAAAAGAACCGGGGAAAAGAACCCACCCACCCCGCGCCGAAACCGGCGCGCCGGAACACGCCGCGCACGGCAGCGGCCGTACTGCCGAAGCAGCGGCGGGTGGGTGGGGCTCCGCCCGCGCGCACACCCCGTCCCCGTCCGCAGCTCCCGGACGCCGCCGAACTTCCCGGGCTGTCCGAGAGCTCCGCGCGCGGGATCGCGCTGCTGGCCCGCCTTGGCCGGTACGAACCGAGGCTCGCCCTCGGTGCCACCGACACGCTTCGGCTGGCCCGGCTCGCCGAACTCTGGCTCGACACCGGGGTGTCCGAGTCGGCGACCAGGGCCATGCTCACCGAGGGACTGCCGCAAGTCATCCACAGCCCAGCCGGGTTGCTCGCCGACCGCCTCAACCGTAAACTCCCCGCCCCACGCCGGGAATCCGCCGCAGAAGGCCCGGCCCTCGCGGAGTGCCCCGAGTGCCGTGATCCGCTGCCGCGCGGCCAAAGCGCCGCCCTGTGCCGTACGTGTTCCGGCGCGGTGTCCCGGACTGCACCAACGGGGCCTGCGGCAAAGGCATTTGCCGCGCAGATCACCGAACTGCGCGCGATGGTGGCAGCAAGTCGCGGACACTCGCTTGCCGTGGTGTGACGCTCGACGAGGGCTGATGTCAGGGCGTGTACAGGGATTGCAGTCTGGTCACCCGACCCTCTCCGTCGAAGCTCAGGTCGTAGCCGAAACCTGCGCGGAACGCGGGCTCGTGGGACATCAGTCGACTGACGAACTCGGCCTGGGAGTACGGCGCAGCCTGGGATTCGTCGCCGAGTGGGGACGACAGCAGCACCTGGGCATCCTGGGCGAAGGACACGGTGGTGTACGGGCCTTCGCTTGGGACGATCACCCACGCCTCGTGCGGCTCGGTGACCGCGTCCTTCCGGGCGGGCCGCACCGACAGGTAGGTCCGTCCGTCAGCGGCCCAGGCCTTCTCGATCTGCACGAACTGCTTGGTCCCGGCCCAGGGGGCCGCACTGGTCGGCGCCGACGTGCCGGCCGGAACCGTGGCGGTGCCGGGAATGGGAGGTGAGACTGTCACGTCGCTCGAAGTGGGGGGCGAGACCGTGGTGTTGGTCGAAGCGGAAGGAGAGCTCGCCGCGTCGGTCGGAGCGGAAGGCGTTGACGGTGTTTCTTGCGCTGTGGCGTCCGCCTGGCCGCCCCCGCCGTCGCCGCTGCACCCGGTCAGGGCCACGGCCCCGAAGGCGAGTGCGGTGAGGCAGCGCAGGACGGTCCGGCGGCGTGAGACACACGTGTTCAACGATCCTCCTGGGATCAGGTGTGGTGTGGATTCACGCTCTCTACGCGCTGCTACCCGTCCGGGTTCCACTCTCATTTGGCGAGCCAGTACGCCTCCCGCAGCGACTGCACTCGGCCCTCGCTGTCGTAGTCGATGGCGAACATCCGGCGCGGCTCGGCGTTCAGCCGATCCACCAGCAGGCCCAGCTCCACATCTGCCGGGGCCCCGCCCGCCAACTCCCGTACTTCCACCAGAGTTCTCCGGGGCAGCGTCAGCGTGTGCACGACACCGACGGGTACGAGCTTGTCCTGCTCGGTACGAAGCTGCTCGACGGTGACCTGCACCATGTCTCCGCTCGCCACAGCGCCGTAGACGAACCCCAGTTCCGCGCCGTACTCCTGCCCCGGAGCCGGCGTTGGTGGCACGAACATCGAAGCGGTCGGCGTCGGACTGACAGCGGCCGGTTCGGACTCCCGGTCGGCGCCGGCGAGCGACAGACCCCCCACAACGAGAGCCGCCGCCAGCAGCGCGCCGCCCGAGGCCAAGGCCGTCCGCTTACGGCGCAGGCGCCGATCACCGCGCGTCCGGATCCGTTCGGCGGTCAGCGGCGACGCGTGCCGCCGACCCGACTCGGCGAGGTCGGCAAGGTAATCCTTCAATTCGTCAGCCATGACGCACCTCCGACCGCCGCGTCGCCCGCGGATCCAGCTCGGTATCGGCCAACAGCCGTGCCAGCGCCGCCCGTCCCCGGCTCAGTTGCGATTTGACGGTTCCGACCGGGCAGTCGGTCTCGGTAGCCACCTCGTCGACCGTCAGGTCACACAGGTGGTGGAGCACCACGACCCGTCGCTGCGCCTCGGGTATCTGCCGCAGCGCCTGAACCAGCAGCACATGATGCGGGTCCGGTGGAGGCACCGTGGCGGGCGGACCCTGCCGCCGGACGAAAGCAAGCGCGGTACGCATCCGCCGCCATCGGCTGACCGCCAGCCGCCAGGCCACCGTGCGCACCCATGCCTCGGGGGCGCCGTTCAGGTCCAGCTCGGCCCAGTGTTCCCAGGCCCGGATGAAGGCTTCCTGGACCACGTCCTGAGCCTCGGCGAGGTCGCCCGTCATCGCGTACAACTGGCCGATGAGCCGACCGACGCTCGCGGTGTAGAAGACGTCGAAGGCGTCTTCGTCCACACCTCGACCCTATGGCTTGTCCGGTGGTGGCATACCTCTCTTCACGCTGAAAGGTGCCGATTGGCTCCTTGGTGACCCGCAAGCCGGCCGATGTACGCCGGTTCACCTCCGTCCGCGCCCCCGCCACGCTCTGGACCGGACCGGCGATCCTGTGTGTAAGCGCCGCAATCGACCGGGGCCGCCACCGGCGGGTGGCATGTATCCGTATGCGAACCCGCCTGCGGGACCGGTGAATTGCCGCCCTCAGCAGGCAGGCACCAGAGTCGGGGTTTCGGCTTCGGTCGCAATCCATGAGTCCGGGACGTAACCGGTGTCGCCGCCGGGGATGGTGATCTTGTCCCAGAGCGTCGACCTCAGGCCGTTCATGCCGTAGACCACAGGGCCCTCGGTGTGGCAGACGAGGGTCACCGGTGTGTCGTAGCGCAGGGTCGCCACGACGTCGCTGTTGCGCCTTGGGGCGGAAAGCACCGTCAGGGATTGTCTGTTGCGCGTGTACCCGGTCGTGCCCACCGGCTTGCTGCCGTCCGGGTTGCCGCCGGCCGCGGTCGGCGGCGGACCGCCGGCAGGTTGGCTCGTCGGGGAGGGGGTGCCGTCCGCAGCGGACGAGCTGGGCGACGCCTCGGCGCTCGGCGAAGCCGATTCTGCGGCGTTGGTGGTCGGGGTTCCGTCGTTGTCGGAGGTGAGGACGACGACGACCACGACCAGAGCCAGCACTATGGCGACCATGAGGCCGCGGGAGATGCGGAGGCCGCCGCCGCTGCCGGGGGTGCCGTCGCCGTCGCCGGCCGGTTTCCGGCGCACCTGGGCCCGGAGCCAGGTCGTCAGCGGTGGCGGCTTGTCGGCCACGGTCCGTCCTCCGTCGGTCGAGCGCGGTCGCACGTCGACGGCAGCCGGTCGCACGACATTGAGCGCATCCCAGGCTACCGACCGACCCGCGGCCCGGGTACGACCCGAGCGCACTCGGCCGCGTCGTCAATCTCCGTGAGGGACGCGCCAATTGCGGACGCCGGTGGAGCGGGTCAGAAAAGTTTGAGCTTGTCGTCCTCGACGCCGCGCAGGGCGTCGTAGTCGAGGACGACGCAGCCGATGCCGCGGTCGGTGGCGAGGACTTTCGCCTGGGGCTTGATCTCCTGGGCCGCGAAAATGCCCTTGACCGGGGCGAGGAGCGGGTCGCGGTTGAGGAGTTCCAGGTAGCGGGTCAGCTGCTCGACGCCGTCGATCTCGCCGCGGCGTTTGATCTCGACGGCGACTGTGGCGCCGTCGGCGTCCTTGCACAGGATGTCGACGGGGCCGATGGCGGTCGGGTATTCGCGGCGGACGAGGGTCCAGCCCGCGCCGAGTGTGGTGATGCGGTCGGCGAGGAGTTCCTGCAGGTGGGCTTCGACGCCGTCCTTCACCAGACCGGGGTCGACACCGAGTTCGTGGGAGGAGTCGTGCAGGGTCTCCTCGATGGTGATGATCAGCTTCTCGCCGGCCTTGTTGACGACCGTCCAGACACCGTCGCCCTCTTTGAGAGTGCACGGCGGGCTCATCCAGTTGAGCGGCTTGTACGCCCGGTCGTCCGCGTGGACCGACACGCTTCCGTCGGCTTTGACCATGATCAGCCGCAGGGCCGAGGGCAGGTGGGCGGCGAGCCGCCCCGCGTAGTCGACGGTGCAGCGGGCGATGACAAGACGCATGGGGATCAGCCTAGGGGCAGCGGGCGCCCCCGATCGCCCCGGGTGATGATCGGGTTCCGGACAGCCGCCTCGGTGCGAGCATGGCGCTTTGCCGGGGTGACGAGCGCTGCGGAGGCGTTGGGACAGCGACGGAAAGTTGTGATTGTCGTGCCGTGAGTGGCTGGGGCGATCGGTCCGGTTCGGTACTGGTACATCCCGTGCGGGCTGACTTACGTTGAGTCAAGTCAATTGCCGAGCAGGTGAGTTGGTGGAGGGAGCACACCATGTCGCTCGATGTGCCGCCGGGGTTGCTGGCGCAGGCCGAGGCCGGGGACGTCGACGAGGCCCAATTCGTCGAATGCATCCGCGCGTCCCTGCCGTACGCATGGGATCTGATCGCCGAGCTGGTCGTCCGACTTGAGGTCGACGGCGGCGAGTTCGCCGACAATCAGGTGCCGCCGCCGGATGAGCAGACGCGAGGGCAGTTGCTGCGGGCCCTGGCCAGCGACGCGATCCGAGGGGCGTTGGAGAGGCACCACGGGGTCAAGTTGGCGTTCCAGAACTGCCACCGGGTAGGCGTCTTCCCAGCCGGCGCCGAAGAGACCGACCGCTACCGGAAGTTCACCTCGATACGCGGCCAACTCCTCAACCAGTCACCGCTGCTGCGGGACTGCTGAGCCGTCGGACACGCCGCATCCTGAAACCCGCGTGACACGGCACACCGCCCGCAGTGCCGAGCCGGCGTACGCGGTGGGCGCGAGACCGCGCGTGCTGCTTCGCGCGGCCTTGCGATCCGCGCTGTTGCGAGGAAGACGATGCCGCGGGACCGGGCGCGGGACACACGCTGGGAACGCATGCCGGGAGCGCATGCCGGGGCGCGGGAAACCACGCGTCGGCGTGCGCTTCCGGCGCGTGTCGGTGCGGTGTGCTCGCAGGCCCCGGGGCGGTGCCGCGATGTGCCTCGACGGCGGGCGCGGTCCCGCATAGAGTCGTCCGTGCGGCATCGCGTGTCGGTCACCGGCCGGGTGAGGCATGGAGGTTCCGCGAAGTGCCGTACGGAGAACTCGCGCACATGTCAGTCGAGTTGAACCACACCATCATTCACGCCCGCGACAAGCGGGAGTCCGCCGAATTCCTGGCGGGCATTCTCGGCCTCGAAGTCGGCCCGGAATGGGGCCCGTTCCTCCCGGTGGCCACCGCCAACGGCGTCACGCTGGATTTCGCGAGCATTCCCGCGGAGTCGATCACCATGCAGCACTACGCGTTCCTCGTCTCCGACGACGAGTTCGACGCGGCGCTGGCGCGGATCCGGCAGGCCGGCGTCGAGTTCTACGCGGATCCGCGTATGCGGCGGCCGGGAGAGATCAACCGCGAGCACGGCGGTCGCGGTCTCTATTTCCTCGATCCGGCGGGGCACGGGATGGAGATCCTGACGCGCCCGTACGGCAGTGCGGAGCCGGTGGACGGCGCGGGGGCCCACACACCCGCGTGATTCGACCGCCTGCCGGGGCGGGGCGTCCGGTGCCGGAAACAGGCACGCAAGATGCGTCTCCACGTGTCAAGAGCGCATTCGGGTGACTACCCGCCCCGGTCGGCGCGACCGGATGTGTATGCGGCGGCACACTGAAGGCAGCACTTCCCTCCGACCGCTCGCAGTCAACCGTACGCACCAGTAGCATTGCCGCGAGACGTGACCGCCGACGGGCACAACCCGGGCGGCACGACACGATGTTCCGCCCACGCCTCGTCGAACCCGCCTTGATTCCGCGCCGCACGACGCGTTCCTCGCGGAAGCAGGCGCCGACCCCGGTCCGCGAGCAAGACCCCCATGCCGGTCGGCCCGCCTTCGGGCAGCACGGTGGGAAAAATCCCCATAGGACATCGAACAGCTTTTCCCATCCGGTCTGTGACTGTTGCGCCGGGCCTGTCATACTCCCGGAAAGCCGGAACTACTCCGCGGTAACCACCGCGGCAGCCGCGCGGGGGACCCGATCCGCACACCTGCGGAGAACCAGACCGCGGAGCCCGTACAGGCCGTCCGCAGGCACTTCGCCACCACCGCATGGCTCGCAGGAAAACCCGGAACCCTCTTCAGGCAACCCTCAAGGCGTACTCCCGGCCCCGGGAGACGGCATTAAAGGAGCGCATGATGGCGCGTGACATCACAACGGTCGGTGTGGTCGGCCTCGGCACCATGGGTGCCGGAATCGCGGAGGTCCTCGCCCGCGGCGGCGTCCGCGTGATCGGCGTCGAGATCGACGACGCCGCGGCCGAACGCGGACTGGCCCGCATGCGGCACTCCACCGCGCGCGCCGTCGAGCGCGGCAAGCTCACCGCGGACGACGAGCGCGCCCTGTACGAGCGGGTCTCCGTCGGCAGCGACTTGGGCGCCGTGGCGGACGCCGACCTCGTCCTCGAAGCCGTTCCGGAGCAGCTCGACCTCAAGCAGGAGCTGTTCGCCCAGCTCGACAAGGTCTGCCGCCCGGACACGATCCTCGCCACCAACACCTCGTCACTGTCCGTAACCGAACTGTCGGTGGCGACCGGCCGCTCCGCGCGCGTCGTGGGCCTGCACTTCTTCAACCCGGCGCCGGTCATGCCGCTCGTCGAGGTCGTGCGCACGGTCGTCACCGAGCCCGAGGTCCTCGACGACGTCGTGGCGCTCGCCGAAAAGCTCGGCAAGGAGCCCGTCGTCGCCGGCGACCGGGCGGGGTTCATCGCCAACGGCCTGCTGTTCGCGTACCTCAACCACGCCGCGGCGATGTTCGAGGAGAAGTACGCCACCCGGGGGGACATCGACGCGGCCATGCGCTTCGGCTGCGGGCTGCCGATGGGCCCGCTCGCGGTGCTTGACCTGGTCGGCATCGACACGGCGTACAACATCCTCCAGCAGATGTACCGCCAGTCTCGCGACCGGCTGCACGCCCCCGCGCCGATCCTGAAGCAGATGGCCACGGCCGGCCTGCTCGGACGCAAGAGCGGGCGCGGGTTCTACCGGTACGAGGAACCCGGGTCGTCGCAGGTCGTCCCGGACGCCGACGTCACCGCCCCGGTGCCCGGCACCGCACGCAGGGTGGAGACCGTCGGGGTCGTCGGCTCCGGGACGATGGCCACGGGCATCGTCGAGGTCTTCGCCAAGGCCGGATACACCGTCACCTTCGTCGCGCGCAGCGACGCCAAGGTGGGCGCGGTCACCGGCGGCCTGACCCGGTCGTTCGACAGGCAGGTGCAGCGCGGACGCCTCAGCGAGGCCGACCGCGACGCGGCGCTCGGCCGGGTCACCGGCACCACGAACCTTGAGGACCTGGCCACCGTCGACCTCGTCGTGGAGGCGGTGGTCGAGGAACTGTCGGTCAAGCGAGCGCTGTTCGAGAACTTCGACGAGATCTGCAAGCCGGGTGCCGTGCTCGCGACCACGACGTCGTCGCTGCCCGTCATCGAATGCGCGATGGCGACCGGGCGCCCCGAGGACGTCGTCGGCATGCACTTCTTCAACCCCGCGCCGGTGATGAAGCTCGTCGAGGTCGTGCGGACCGTCACCACCTCCGACGACGTCGTGGCGACCGTCCACGAGGTGTGCCGCCGGACGAAGAAGCATGCCGTCGACTGCGGCGACCGGGCCGGGTTCATCGTCAACGCACTGCTGTTCCCGTACCTCAACGACGCCGTCAAGATGCTCCAGGCCAACTACGCGTCGGCCGACGAGATCGACACCGCGATCAAGACGGGCGCGGGTTTCCCGATGGGGCCGTTCGAACTCCTCGACGTCGTCGGGCTCGACGTGTCGCTGGCGATCCAGCAGGTGTTGTTCGCCGAGTTCCGCGAGCCGGGCTGGGCCCCCGCGACACTGCTCGAACACCTCGTCACCGCAGGGTACTTGGGTCGCAAGACGGGCCGCGGATTCCGCGACTACGCCAAGAAGTGACCCAGGCGGTCGGGCGGGCCGGTTCGGCACCGGTCCGCCGGCCGCCCAGTACCAGGCTGCACCCGGGCACCGCTACCCTTTTTCCGTGCCCCGTCGAAACCGCCCCCACCGCTCCGAACGCCGCGGCCCCGAGGGCGGCGGCGGGGGATGGTCGAGCCTGGAATCGCGCGAGTCGAGCCCGGACGGCGACTGGATCGTGCGCCCGATCGCCGGTGCCGCCGCCGGCAAGGTCTACCGCTGCCCGGGCTGCGACCACGAAATCCCCGTCGGCGTCGCGCACATCGTCGCGTGGCGCGCGGACGGCATCGGATCCGTCGACGACCGCCGCCACTGGCACCGGGCGTGCTGGAACAACCGCGGCCACCGCCGGGTGTCGCGCCGCCCCGGGCGCTGACCGCGTTTTTCGCTGATCCTGCCGGACGGGCTAACCGGTCACCGTACGCAGCGCATGCATCACCAGCGACGCCAGCGCACCCGCGGCACTTTTGCGGTCGCGGGCGTCACAGGACAGCAGCGGGGTGTTCGGGCTCAGCGACAACGCCTCGCGCAGCTCGCTGTCCGGGTACCTCGGTGCCCCGTCGAACGTGTTGATCGCCACGATGAACGGCAGCCCGCTGCGCTCGAAGTAGTCGACGGCCGGGAAGCAGTCCTCGACGCGGCGGGTGTCGACGAGCACGACCGCTCCCACGGCGCCGCGTACCAGGTCGTCCCACATGAACCGGAAACGTCCCTGGCCCGGTGTGCCGAACAGGTAGAGCACCAGGTCCGAATCGAGCGTCACGCGCCCGAAGTCGAGGGCAACCGTCGTGGTCGTCTTGTCGGGGAGGCCTTCGAGCCGGTCGGTCGCCGCGCTCGCCACCGTCATCACCGACTCGGTGGTGAGCGGCTCGATTTCGGACACCGAGGTGACCAACGTCGTCTTCCCGACGCCGAATCCGCCGGACACCACGATCTTGGTCGACGTGATCGGCGGCACCCCGTCGCCGCGCGGTGTGGCCGGCGGGGTCAACGGCGGTACGTGGCGGCCCGCTTGGCGCGGCACACCGGGACGTCCGGGGTCAGAGCCTGCGTAGTCCACCCAGCAGCCTTTCGAGCAGTGCGCGGTCGGGGCGGCCGGAGTCGCCGGCCGTCGGATAGACGCTTATGCGTCCCTGGGCCGCCAAGTCGCTGATGAGGACGCGGACCACGCCCAGCGGCAGGCCCAGCAACGCGGAGACCTCGGCGACGGAGCGGACGCCGCGGCACAGGGCGATGATCTCCCGCACCTCCGGCATGTCGCCGTCGCCGTCCTCGTGGTCGGGCTCGGCTTCCGCGTCCGCTTCCGCGTCCGCTTCCGCGTCCGCCTCCGCGTCCGCCTCCGCGCCGACATCCGCGTCGGTGGCGTCGTCGGGGACGAACTCGTCGTCCGGCTCGCAGTCGAGCGTGGTGACCAGGGTCTCGACGTACAGGTCATGGCTGTAGTTCGTGCGACCGCGGGTCAGCGCGTACGGCCGCACCCTTGCGGACCGGCCCAGGGCCCCGGTCCGTCCCCCGTCGTCAGCGGCCATCGCGACTACCTCCCTGCTGCGTTGCCCGGCTCGTGACTGCGGTGAAGCTCGGCGCGGAGGGCCGGCGTGAGCACGTGCCCGGCCCTTCGGACGAATGCTGTCATCTGATAGGCGATGACTGCCAGATCGCCGGTGGCCGAAGCGTGCACACCGAGGCACGAACCGTCGCTGATGGACATCGCGACGACGTGACCCTCCGCCATGGTGATGATTTCCTGGCGTACTTCGCCCATGCCCATGACCCGCGCCGCGCCCTGCGCGAGGCTCACGAGCCCGGAGACGATCGCGCCCAGGCGTTCGCCGCCCGACCCGGCTCCGCCCTCGCCGGCGGAGGCCAGCAGCAGCCCGTCCGAGGAGACGAGGACGACCTGGCGCACGCCGGGCACGTCTTGGGCGAGCCCGTCCACGAGCCACTTGACGTGTACGACGGCGGTGTCCTGTGCGTTCACCTGTACTCACCTCCGGGTGCCGGTACGGCGACTGGCCTGCGATGGGATCGGATGGGGAAAGGCACGGCGGGGGCGAAGGGTGCCGGGGACCGGGGTCTGCCCGTCGTGTTCACAGGGTTTCGCCTCCGCGTGCCCCGGCGGTCTCGTCGGCGAAGCCGCCCTCGGGTACGCCGGTTCCGGTCCCGTCGGGCGAGGTCACCGGCCCGCTCGCCGGGGATATGCCGGGGAAGTCGGGCAGAGCCGGGAGCCCTGCCATGGGCGTGTCCTGCTCGATGGGCGCCTGGCGCGCCGCCGAGCAGCCCATCTGGAAACCGCTGAGCCTGCGCCGCAGTTCCTCGGCCGCGACGGGACCGCTGTCCCGGACGCCCGGGGTCGGTGCGGCGCCGGACAGGAGCCCGGCGGACGGGCCGGGGAAGACCGCGCCACCGTCGTCCGCACGGTCTCGCGCGACGCGTTTCGGCAGGCCCGCGTCGGTCACCGCACGGTTGCCCGATGACTGCCGGGGCGCGTGCTCGGCCGCCGCGTCCGATACCGGCGGCGAGCCGTCCGCGACGGCGGAATCACCGCGCGAGCGCCGCGGCAGCGGGGGGCGAGCGGCATCGGCGGGGGACACCCGGATGCCCGCGGAGGGGTCGGCGGGCATGTCGGACGACAGACTCGCGGCGATGCGCAGCAACGCCGTCGCGTCGGGGTCCTGGGCGAACGGGGTGACGGAGTACGCCGGTTCGGCGGCGGCGGGCGGGGCGTGGCGCGCAGCGTCGCCCGCACTGGAGTCCGTGCCGAAGTCGGCGCCGGAATGCGCGCTGAGGTCCGCACCGCTCGTGCCGCCCTTGGCGCGGCTCAACCGCCGGGGCAGGGGCGGCGGTTCGCCGGGGACGGTGCCGGGTGCCGTCGAAGGAGAGGGCGGCACAGGGGGCGACGATGCCGGGCCGTCGGTCGAACTCGCCCATGAAGTCACGGAGTCGCCGGCCTGCGCGCGCTCCGCGTGATTGCCCCCGGTTTGCGCGGGCTCGGCGGGCGCGACGTCGGCCTGCGGCCCCGGCCCGGACCCGGCGAACGGCACCTCGCCCACCGCCGGCGCCTCATCCGCCGGAACCGACCTGTGTCGCCCGGTCGCGCTCGGCGCGTTCTCGTGCCGCGCCTGAAGGCTGGTGCGGGCCGTCGCGCCGGGAAGGCGCCCGGTCGCCGACGTGTCGCGGACCGCCGCCTGTGCGCGGTCGAGTTCGCGTTCGTGTGTGATGTCCGCGGGACTGGGCCCCGACCCGTGCAGCAGCGCGGCCGGGAGCATCACGATCGCGGCGAGGCCGCCTTCCCGCCGGGGCCGCAACTGCACGCGCACGCCGTGCCGGGCCGCCAGCGCGCCGACGACGAACACGCCGAGGCCCGCGAGGTCCGGCGCACCGGCCGCAGCCGGGCCGCCCAGAAGCTGCGCGTTGAGTTCGGGCAGGCGGTCGGGCGGCACGCCGAAGCCCTCGTCCTCGACGGTCAGCAGGATGCCGCGGTTCTCCAGGGTCCGTCCGGCGACGGTGACGCGCGTGCTCGGCGGAGAGTAGGCCGCGGCGTTCTCCAGCAGTTCGGCGAGCAGGTGGCTGATGTCGTCGGCGGTGTGTCCGGCGAGTTCGGTGCGGGGGATGTGGCCGATGTCGACGCGCTCGTAGTACTCGATCTCCGAGACGGCTGCTCGTACCACGTCGAGGAGCGTGCCCGGCGGCCGATGACCGTGCCGTTCGTCGGCGTTGGCCAGCACCAGGACGTTCTCGCTGTTGCGCCGCATGCGGGTTGCGAGATGGTCGAGCCGAAAGAGGTCTTCGAGCCGCTGCGCGTCTTCCTCGGTGTGCTCCAGCCGCTCGATCAGGTCGAGTTGGCGTTCGACGAGGGTGAGCGTACGCATCGACAGGTTGACGAAGGACTCCTGCATGCGTTCGCGCAGCAGGTCGTCCTCGGCGAGCAGAAGCTGGCGGCTGCGGTTGAGTTCGGCGATCTCGCCGCCGCGCCGGTCCACTTCCTCGGCCAGGCGGCGGTGCGCGTCGTCGCGCCGGGCGATCTCGGCATGCAGCCGGCCGATGTGCTCGGCGACGAAACGCCGTTGCACGAACGTCGAGGCAAGGCCGATCGCGGCGGACGGTACGAACAGCAGGATGACGATGGCCGCGTGGAGCTTCGCGTCGTCCGAAATCAGCGTCATGACCGAGATGAGCGCGGCGGCCAAGCCGAGGACGGCGGCGGCCGTCGCGGTCGCCACCGCGGCCGCGCTCACGGGCGCTACAGGCTTGTCGGGCAGGCCGGCTGACAGCCGGTCAGGCTCGGCGCCCGGGCTGTTTCGGCCCCGCTTTCCCCCGGCCATCCTCGTCCCCTCCCGAAACATGGCTGCCGATCCTATCCTCACACCTCTGGGGCGCTTGGTCCCGCTTCCGAACAACTCCTGTGGCGAGATTGCGGATACACAACAGGACGCATTGCCACATAACGCGAAGCCCCGTACAGGCAAAGGCCGTACGGGGCTTCGGTAGCGAACGGGCGGGCCGTCACATGGGGTGCCTCACACGTCGCGGGTCTTCAGCAGCGCCGCGCCGCCGAAGAGCGCGGCGGCGGCGTACCCGGCCATGAGGAGCATGCCGGACCACGGCCCGAGCGGGCTGTCGAGTTCACCGCTCGGCGCGATCATGGCGGCGAGCAGCCCCATCGGCGAGAACTCGATGATCCACTCGCCGGCCTTGGCGGGAATGAACGCGCCGATGATCCACGGCAGCAGCATGACGCCGAGCACCGTCGTGATCGCCCCGGCCGAGTGTCGAAGAATCGTCCCGACGCCCAGCGCGAACAGGCCGAGCAGCGACAGGTACGTCGCGCAGCCCACGACACCCTTGAAGATGTCCTTGCCTTCGGAGTCGACGACCATGTCGCGGGTCAGCATCGCGTCGCCGATGAGGTACGCGAGGTAGCACGCCACCAGGCCGACGACGAACATCAGCACCGCGAACACCACGGACTTCGCCGCCAACACCGTCAGCCGGCGCGGATACGCCGTGAGGGTCGACCGGATCATGCCGGTGGTGTACTCCGCCGAGATCGTGAGTACGCCGAGCGTGGCCGCCGCGATCTGCGCGATCATGACGCCGATCAGCGACAGCGAAACGCTCGGGTCCGGCTCGTCGTCGGTCCCGCTGACCGTCGCGCCGAGCAGCGCGGCCATGCCCAGGATCAGCACGACCATGACGACGAGGGACCAGGCCGTCGAGCGGACCGTGCGGATCTTCGTCCACTCGGACTGGAGCATGCGCGTGAAGTGGAGGCCGCCGTTGGGCGGTTGCTGGAACTGCCCGGCCGCCTGCGGGTGCCCGGCGGGTGCGTATTGCGCGTTGCCGGGCGGACCGTACGCGGCCGGTCCGGCGCCGTAGGGCTGACCGGGCTGTGCGTGGTGGGCGGGCTGACCGGGATGTCCCGGCGAACCGGGGTGGCCGTACGCCGGTGCGAGCGCCGGACCGGGGGCGTGGGCCTGCGCGTGTTCCTGTGCCTGCCCCGGCCCGCCCGCAGGCGTTCCGGGCTGCGGACCCGCCGCGGGACCCGGCCGGTACTGCGGCTGCGCCGGCGGCTGCCCCTGGGCCTGCGGACGGTGTTGCGGCTGCGGCTGCGGCTGCGGCTGCGGAGTCGGGTTGCTCATGGCTCAGGCCTCGCTTCCGGGCTGCGGAGCCTGCGCCGGACGCGCCTGCTGCGGCTGTGCCTGCTGGGGGTGTGCCTGCTGGGGGTATCCGTGCTGCGGCGCGTGTCCGTGGCCCGCCGGGACCGGCTGCGGCGCGTACGGCCCGCCCGCGCCCTGCGGAGGCCCCCAGCCCTGCGCCGGTGCTCCCCACCCCGGTGGCGGCCCACCCACCGCCGGTGGTTGACCGGGCAGCCCCGCGCGGTACTCGACACTGCTCTGCGTCAGCCGCATGTAGACCTCTTCCAGGGACGCGAACCGCGGCGACAGCTCGTGCAGCGCGATCCCGTGCTCGGCGGCCATGTCGCCGATCGCTGCCGGTTCGGGCCCGGTGACGCGCAGCGCGCCGCCGTCGCCCTCCGGCGTCACCGTGCCGCCCTTGGCGGTCACCAGCTTGGTGAGCTTGTCGGCCTGCGGCGAGCGGACGATCGTGTACGCCTGCGAGTTGCGCTCGATGAAGTCGCGCATCGAGGTGTCCGCGATGAGCCGGCCCTGGCCGATGACGATCAGGTGTTCGGCGGTCACCTCCATCTCGCTCATCAGGTGACTGGACACGAAGACCGTGCGTCCCTCGGCGGCCAGCGCCTTCATCAGGTTGCGGATCCAGAGGATGCCCTCCGGGTCCAGACCGTTGACCGGCTCGTCGAACATCAGGATGCCGGGATCGCCCAGGAGTGCCGACGCGATGCCGAGGCGCTGGCCCATACCGAGCGAGAACCCGCGCGTCCGCTTCTTGGCGACGGCCGTGATGCCGACCAAGTGCAACACCTCGTCGACGCGCCGACGCGGCAGCCCGTTGCTCTGGGCCAGGCACAGCAGGTGGTTGTACGCGCTGCGCCCGCCGTGCATCGCCTTGGCGTCGAGCAGCGCGCCCACCTCGCGCAGCGGCGCGGAGACCTGCCGGTACGGCCGGCCGTTGACCAGCACGTGGCCGGCGGTGGGGGAGTCCAGGCCGAGGATCATGCGCATCGTCGTCGACTTGCCGGCACCGTTGGGCCCGAGGAAGCCGGTGACCGTTCCGGGGCGGACCTGGAACGAAAGCTGATCGACCGCCAGCTTGTTGCCGTACCTTTTCGTCAAGCCCTGGGCTTCGATCATCATGTCCTCTGAATCGGTCTGGATCGGTCTGCGTCGGTCGGGTGTCGGTCGGGGCGGTCGGGTCGGTCTGCGTGTCGGCCTGCGCCGCGCCCAAGGGCGGCGACGCACCGCGACGCCTCCACCCTAGGCAACGCCCGAGTCCGGGTCGTGTGCCGTAAGGGCGGATCCGCCACCGCCCACAGGCCGAGGGAGGACCCGTTCCTCCTCCTTGCGGCGTAGGGGGTGTCCCCGGGTCAGACCTGGTCCTGCCGGGGCGTGACCACCTCACGGATGATCAGCAGCCCTGCCGCGGCGATGGGTATCGCCAGCAGCGCGCCGGTCACGCCGAGCAGCGCGGCGCCCACGAGCGCCGCGATGATCGTCACCGCGGGCGGCACATTGACCGCACGCTTCATGACGCGCGGATAGATCAGATAGTTCTCGAACTGCTGGTATGCGATGTAAAAGAGCACACACGCGAGCGCCTTGCCCGGCGAGTCGAAGAACGCCACCGCGGAGACGACGACCGCGCCGATCGTCGCGCCGATCATCGGTATCAGGTCGGTCAGCGCGACCACCAGCGCGAGGGGCAGCGCGAATTCGAGCCCGAGTGAGGCCAGGAAGATCAGCGACGAGACGCCCGCACACGTGGCGACCAGCAGCATGCCGTTCACGTATCCGCCGATGCCGCCGATGATCTCGTCGCCCAGCGCACGCACCCGGGGCCGCCGCGACGCCGGGAACAGCCGGTAGATCGCCTCTTTGATGTTCGGCAGCGAACCCAGGAAGTACAGGGTCAGACACAGCACCGTGAGCGTGTCGAAAACCGAGTTCAGGACCAGTTTCCCGAATCCGAGCAGGCCCCCCGCGACGTTCTCCGCCGTGCTCTCGCTGGCCGCCGCCTCCTTGGCCTTGTCGATGATCCCGTACTTCTCGTCCAACCGCTGGAACTGCTCGTGGTGCAGCAGCTCGGTGAGTTTGTCGGGAATGCTGTTGATCAACTCGCTGGTCTGCTCCGCGAGCGGCTGCGCGATGGCCGTGATGAAGCCGGCGATCACCAGCAGGAAGCTGATCGCGACGGTGGCCACCGCCCAGCGGCGCGGGAGTCCGAGGCGCTGGAGGCGCTCCACGAACGGATTGAGCCCCGCGGCCAGGAAGAACGACACCAGGATCAGGACCAGGACGTCCTTGATCCCGGCGACCGCCTGGGCGAGGAACCACGCGGTGAGGAGGCCGAGCCCGCCGATGAAGCCGACGTAGAACGGCGAGGACCGGCGCAGCGGTCGGCCGGGGTGGCCGAAACGCGGCGTGGGCACGGCCGGTTTGTCGTCCGGCCCCGCGCCCCCCTGCGCATCGGCAACGTCCGCGTCGTCCCCCGCGGACGGCGTCGTATCCGTGTTCACGGCCAGACTCTAGAGGGAAAAGCGATGCGGCCGTTCCGCGGAAACGGAACGGCCGCAGGTCGGCGCCATGCAAAACCGGTCAAGGCACGCCGTGTTGCGTACAGGAACGCACCGGACGGTGCGCGGGCGTAACGCCACAGGGGAGACCGAACTAGCGGCTCTGCTGCGCCGGAACGCTCAGCTTGTCGTCCTCGTCGCCCGGAGCTCCGGCCGCGGCGACCGCCGCGCCCGTAAGCGTCGCCAGCATCTCGCGGACGTTGGTGAGCTGGGCGTTGATGCTGTCACGGCGGTGCGTCAGCGCGGCAAGCTCGCGCTCGGACTCGCTGCGGATGCGGTCGGCCTTCGCCCGCGCGTCCGCCACGATGTCGTCCGCCTGGCGCTGCGCGGTCTCGATCGTCTGCCGCGAACGGCGCTCGGCGTCCGTACGCAGCTTCTCCGCCTCCAGGCGCAACTGCTCGGCCCGGTGCTCCACTTCGGACAGCCGCTTCTCGGCCTTCGCCTGCCGCGCGGCCAGGTCGCGCTCGGACTGCTCGCGGCGCTTGGCGAGGTTGGTCTCGAAGTCCGCCGCCGCCTGTGCCGCCTTCGCGCGGGTCTCCTCGAAGAGGGCGTCCGCTTCCTCGCGCTTGGTCGCGGCGTCCTTCGACGCCTCGGCGCGCATCGCGGCGGCCTCGGTCTTCGCCTTGTCGAGGATGCGGGCGCCCTCGTCCTCGGCCTTCGCCTTGCGCTCCTTGCCGTACTGCTCGGCCTCGGCGCGGGTCTGCTGCGCGGCGGCCTCGGCGAGCTCGCGGTGCTGGTCGGCGGCGCGGCGGGCCTCCTCACGCAGGTCCTTGGCCTCTTCCTCGGCCAGCCGCAGGATCTTCTCGACGCGGGCACCGAGGCCCGCGTACGACGGTTCCGCGTCGTTGAGCTGGGCCTGCACGTTCTGGCTTTCGAGATGCAGTTCCTCGATCCGCTTCTCCAGCGCGGAGATGCGGGCCAGGGCACTGTCCCGGTCAGAGACGAGCTTCGTGATGCGATCGTCGACCTGCGAACGCTCGTACCCTCGGCGGACGAGATCGAAGCCGTGCGGAGAGTTAGTGTCGCTCATGGGGTTCCTGTCGTATGACCGGTGCTGTGGATGAGGTGACGGTAGGAATCCTGGCACGAATCAGACAGCTCATCGACTGGGACGATGAGAATCCCGAGATGAGAATGCCGATGAGTTGAAAGGCACTTGCCGGCCAAGGTGCCGCCCGGAAGCGGCCAAGGTGCCTGTCAAGGTGCCGATCAAAGGTGCAGATCAATCGTTCGAGGCGGTCGATCCGGACCCGCCGCTGCGGGGAGCGGCGTTGTTGGCCTTGCCGGAAGACGATCCCGCCGGGGCGGCCAGGGCATCCAACACGCCCTGGACTCGGGCCATTTCGGTCGCGATGTCCTTGCGACGTCGGTTGAGTTCGTCCAACTTGCGCTGGCCTTCCGCGCGTGAACGCTCCGCATCGCGGCGGGCTTCGCTGCGCAGCCGATCCGCCTCCCTCCGCGCGTCGTCCAAGATCCTGTCGGCGTCCGCCGCGGTCTTCCGGCGGACGGCCTGGGCTTCGCGCTGTGCGGCGGCGATCTGTTCGGCCACCTTGGCGCGCAGGTCGTCGGCACCCTTCTGGGCGTCGGCGAGCCGCTGCTCAGCCTCGGAGAGCAGCGCCTCGGCCTTCTTGACCGCGGCGATACGTACCCTATCGGCCTCGGAGCTTGCCTTGTCGCGAATCCCGTCGGCTTCCCTGATCGCTTCGGCCTTGGCCTTCTCGCCCTCTTCGACCGAAGCTGCGCACTGTTCCTCGGCCGCGGCCACGAGCGCGTCGACGCGTTTGCCGGCGGCCTGGAGGCTTTCCGCGGCCTGCTTGCGCGCCGCCTCCACGGTCTCCTCGGCTTCCTTGTCGGCCCGTTCGCGTGTCGCGGTGGTGTCGCGACGTGCCTCGGCGATCATCTTGTCGGCGTCCGCACGGGCCTTCTCTATGGCCGATGCGGCCTCCGCGCGAAGGCGCGTGTCCTCGGCCTCCGCCTCGGCGATGAGCTTCGCGGCGGCTTCGGACGCGGCCTTGAGCCTTTGCTCCGCCTTGCGTTCGGCCTGCGCGACGAGCTCGGTGACCCGGCCCTTGGTGGTGACCAGAGTCTGCTCGGCCTCGTCGACCGCCTTGTCGAGGGTCGCCTTGGCCTTCTCGCGCATGGCAGTTGCGTCGGCCTCGGCCGACTTCAGCGTCGCGTCGGCCTCGTCGCGGCTTGTGGTGAGCAGGCGTTCGGCCTCGCGCTCGGAGTCGTTCTTGAGGCGCTCGGCGTGCTTGCGCGCCGCGGTGACGGTCGCGTCGGCCTCGGTGCGGGCGCGTACGAGATGGGTCTGTGCGTCGTCCCGCGACTTGGCCAACTCGCGTTCGGCCTCGGTGCGCAGGCGCGCCATTTCCTCGTGCGCCGCCTCCTCTATCCCGACGACGGCCGCGCGTACGGTCTCCGCCTCGGCGTTGGCCTCGCGGACGATCCGGGCGCCCTCGTCCTCCGCCTTCCGCAGTCCGGCCTGTGCGTTCGCGGCGACCTCGCGGGCCTTGGCCTCGGCGGCGTCGATGAGTTCGCGCGCGCGGCCCTGGGCGCGGTCGCGCAGTTCGGCGACCTCGCGGCGGGTCTCCTCCAGCGCCTGTCGGGCGGCGTCGCGGACCTCGGCGGCGGCCCGGCCGGCCTCGGCGATGGTCCCGGAGGCCTCCGCGGCGGCGTCCTCGCGGGCCTTGCGCGCCGCGGCCTCGGTCGCGGCCTCCAGCTCGGCGGCGTCGCGCCGGGCCGCCTCGCGGATGTTCTCACCCTCGCCGCGCGCGTCACCGAGGACCTTTTCAGCCGCGGTGCGCGTCTTGGTGAGCAGTTCCTCGGCTGCGCGCGACGCGGTCTCGGTACGGGCGACCGCGTCGGCGTGTGCCCGCTCGACCAGCGAGGCCGCCTGCGAGCGTGCGTTGTCGAGCGTTTCGCGGGCCTCGCTGCGGGCGGCCTCGGCCTCGGCCCGCAGCCGGGCGGCCCGCGCTTCGGCGTCGCGCCTGAGCGCCTCGGCTTCACGTGCCGCGGTCTCGCCGGTTTTGGTGGCTTCGGCGTGTGCGGTGGCGAGGATTTCCTCGGCTTCGGTGACGAGTTGGGTTGCTCGTGCTTCGGCGTCGCGCCGGACCGCGTCCGCCTCGCGCGCGGCCGTCTCGCAGGTTTTGGTGGCTTCGGCGTGTGCGGTGGCGGGGATTTCCTCGGCTTCGGTGACGAGTTGGGTTGCTCGTGCTTCGGCGTCGCGCCGGACCGCGTCCGCCTCGCGCGCGGCCGTCTCGCCGGTCTTGGCTGCCTCGGCCCGCGCGCCGGCGAGCAATTCCTCGGCCTCGGCCTGAAGTTGTGCCGCTCGCGCCTCGGCGTCGCGTTTGAGTGCCTCGGCCTCGCGTGCCGCGGACTCGCCGGTCTTGGCTGCCTCCGCACTTGCGGTCGCGAGGATTTCCTCCGCCTCGGCGACGAGTCGGGCCGCCCGGTTCTCCGCGTCCCGCTTGAGCGCGTCGGCCTCGCGTACCGCGATATCGCCGGTCTTGGCCGCCTCGGCCCGTGCCTTGCCGAGGACTTCCTCCGCCTCGGCGTGCGAGCGGCCGACCGTCTCGGCGGCCTGGTTCCGTAGGCGTTCGGCCTCCGCCCGTGCCTTGGCGGTGAGTTCGGCGGCCTCGGCCTCCGCTTGGGCGCGGGTCTCGGCGGCGGCGGCCTCGGACTCGCTCGCCAGCCGCTCGGCTTCGCGCTCGGCCTGCGCCAACCGCTCGGCGGTCTCGGCCTGCTGACGTTGTGTCAGATCACGCAGCCGCGCGGTGTCGGCCACGGCCTTCTCGCGCAGCTTGCCCGATTCGGCGCGGGCGCGTTCGAGGACTTCCTCGCCTTCGGCCTCGCCGCGCGCCTTTATCTCGTCGGCGTGCGCCTTGGCTTCGGCAAGCAGCCGTTCGCTCGTCTCGCGGGTGCGTGCCTCGGCCGCCTCGGCGTCGGTCTGGGCCCTCGCGCGAAGTTCGTCGGCCTCGGTGCGGGCCTCGGCGGTCAGCCGCTCGGCCGCGGCGCGGGCCTTCGCGAGGAGTTCGTCGGCGGCGGCGCTCGCGGCGTCCAGGCGTTCGGTGGAGCCGGTCTCAGCTTCGGCCAGCAGCCGCGCGGCTTCGGCCTGGAGCTTGGCAGCCTCGTCCTTGGCCTTCGCGAGGACTTCCTCGGCGGCCGAAGTGGCGGCGTTCAGGCGCTCCGCCGCGGCCGTCTCGGCCTCGGCACGCAACCGGGCCGCGTCCTCCCGGAGTTCGTCGGCGTCGCCGGTCGCCCGCGCGACCAGCTCCCGGGCGGTCTCCTCGGCGGCGGCGATGCGGTCGTTCGCCTCGGTCTCGGCCGCACCGAGGCGGGCCTCGGCCTCCGCCTGCAAGTTCTCGGCGGCTTCGCGCTGTTCCTCTATCGCCGCGATGATCTCGGCGTGCACGTCGAGCGCCTTCGCGCGGGCCGCCTCGGTCTCCGCGATCGCGGCGTCGCGCTCCGCCTCGGCCTCGGCGACGGTCTCGGTGCGCAGGCGTTCGGCGTCGGCCTGCGCCTCGACGCGCAGGCGTTCGGCCTCGGCGGCGGCCTCGCCGCGCAGGCGCTCGGCCTCCGCGTCGGCCTCGGCCCGCAGCCGCTCTGCCTCCGTACGCGCCTGCTCGGCCAGTTCGGTGGCCTCGGCGCGGGCGGCCTCCAGGAGTTCGGTGGCCTGCTTGCGGACCGTCTCGCTGTGTTCCTGGGCGTGCGTACGCGCCTTTTCGAGGATGTCCTCGGCATTCGCCGTCGCGGCCTGGAGGCGCTCGGCGGCGTCCGTGCCCGCGACGTCGAGCAGCGCCTCGGCCTCGGCCTTGAGGCGTTCCGCCTCGGCCTGGTGGCGTTCGGCCTCCTCGGCGGCCTCGGCCCGCAGCCGGGCGACCTCGGCCTGCGTTTCCCGCAGCAGTTTGGCGGTGTCCGCGGAGGTGCCCTCGGCGTGTTCGGCCGCCTCGCCGGTGACGCGGCGCGCTTCGGCGAGTGCTTCCTCGCGGATGCGCTCGGCCTCGGAGCGGGCGCGGTCGACCAGGGCCTCCGCCTCGCTGCGGTGGCCGGACTTGATCTGCTCGATCTGCTCGCCGAGGGAGTCCGCGCGCTCCTGCGCGGAGCTGAGCAGGCGCTCGGCTTCGGCGCGGGCCTGGGCGAGGATGGCGTCGGCTTCGGCGCGTGCGGTCTGCGCGGCGCCGGCCGCGCCTTCGCGGGCGGCCCTGGCCTGGGCACTCGCGTCCGCGAGCAGGCGCTCGGCCTCCATGCGGGCGGCCTCGACGAGTTGCCGGGCGCGTTCATCGGCCTGCGCGCGTACCTGCTCGGCCCATGCGACGTTCTCGCCGACCCGTGCCTCGGTGGCCTGGCGGGCGTGCGCGAGCTCTTCCTCCAGCCGCCGTCGGCGGGCCTGGAGTTCGGCCTGCCACTCGGCCTCGTGCTGGGCCGTGCGCTGCTGGGCCTCCTGCATCATGCGCTGCGTGTGGGCGCGCGATTCCGCAAGTTCTCTTTCGGCGTCCGCCCGAACCTGTTCGGCCTGGAGCTGGGCGTTGCGCAGCATTTGCTCGGCTTGGCCGCCGATGCTGTCGAAACGCGGCGTGGCGAGCTGCCGTCTGAGGTCGTGCAGCTTCGCGCGGAGCACCTCGACCTGGTAGGCGAGGTCTTCCGCGTGCGCGACACTCTCCTCGCGCTCAGTTCGCAGCCGCTTCATCTCGGCTTCGATCTGGCCGAGGCCGTCGTCAACCTCGTAGCGGTCGTAGCCCCGCACTGTGGGGTCCCACTCCATCCCCTGGCCGCGTCCTCACCAGCGCCGTTACCGTATCCGAACCACGCCCGACGCAGATTCGGCAGATCTTGTCAGATCCCGACCAGTGTCCGTCGGGCGGGAGCCGGGGCAGGCTGCCACCTTATGGCCCCACCGCGACCCGCACGGTGTCCACCAGGGAAATGGTGTCAGATCCCGGGAAAGCTTAGTGCCGCGTCAGGCCAGGAATCTCCTGACGCGGCACCGGTCCTGCGTCACCTCAGGGCCCTGTCTCGCATTCCGGACGTCATGTCTTGCTGAGCGAGGCTTTCACCGGGTGCGGCGGATCACACGTTCCGGAAGCGGTTGATCTCGTCGACGTGCTGTGCGCGCAGCTCGGGGTTACGCACACCCAGGCCCTCCTCGGGCGACAGGCACAGCACCCCGACCTTGCCTTGGTGCAGGTTGCGGTGCACGTCGTACGCGGCCTGCCCGACCTCGGCCATGGGGTACGTGCGCGACAGCGTGGGGTGGATCTTGCCCTTCGCGATCAGCCGGTTCGCCTCCCACGCCTCGCGGTAGTTCGCGAAGTGGGAGCCGATGATGCGCTTGAGGTTCATCCACAGGTAGCGGTTGTCGTATTCGTGAACGAATCCGCTCGTCGATGCGCAGGTCACGATCGTGCCGCCCTTGCGCGTGACGTACACCGAGGCGCCGAAGGTCTCGCGGCCCGGGTGTTCGAACACAATGTCGACGTCCTCGCCGCCGGTCAGCTCGCGGATGAGCTTGCCGAAGCGGTTCCACTCCTTCGGGTCCTGCGTGCGCTCGTCCTTCCAGAACCTGAAGTCCTCGGCCTTGCGGTCGATGACCAGGTCGGCGCCCATGTTCCGGCAGATCTCGGCCTTGTCCGGCGACGAGACGACGCAGATGGGGGTCGCGCCGCCGTTGAGGGCGAACTGCGTCGCGTACGAGCCCAGGCCGCCGGAGGCGCCCCAGACCAGCACGTTGTCGCCCTGCTTCATGCCGGCGCCGTTGCGCGAGACGAGCTGGCGGTACGCGGTCGAGTTGACCAGGCCGGGCGACGCCGCCTCCTCCCACGACAGGTGCCGCGGCTTGGGCATGAGCTGGTTGGTCTTCACCAGCGCGAGGTCGGCGAGACCACCGAAGTTGGTCTCGAAGCCCCAGATGCGCTGCTCGGGGTCGAGCATGGTGTCGTTGTGGCCGTCCGCGCTCTCCAGTTCGACGGAGAGGCAGTGCGCGACGACCTCGTCGCCGGCCTTCCACGCGTGCACGCCGGGCCCGGTGCGCAGCACGACGCCGGCCAGGTCCGAGCCGAGCACGTGGTAGGGCAGGTCGTGGCGCTTGGTGAGCGGGGAGCTGCGGCCGTACCGCTCCAGGAAGCGGAAGGTCGAGACCGGCTCGAAGATCGAGGACCACACGGTGTTGTAGTTGATGGCCGAGGCCATCACCGCGACGAGCGCCTCGCCCGGGCCGAGCTCGGGCAGGGCCACCTCGTCGACGTGCAGCGAGGAGCGCGGGTCCTTGTCGCGGGAGTCGAGCCCGTCGAACATCGTCTCCTCGTCCTTGCGGATGGTGACGGCTCGGTAGGACTCGGGCAGGGGAAGGGCTTCGTACGCTTCCTGCGGGGTGTCCCCGGCGAGGATGGCGTCGAGAATCTCCTTCATCGTCGGCCTCCAAGGGTCGGCGTCTGGAGTTGAGGGTCTGCTGCGACGGCGAGCCAAATTACCCACCGGTAACGGTAGGGGCGTCGCCGGGGTGTGCCAAGGGGCGGGCTCGCAGCAAACCCGCCCCTTGAGGAAAACGTTGTGTGTCCGCCCACCGCAGTTGCCCCGCGGTGGCCTCCCGTACGCCCCGGCCCGCGGAGGGTTTCGCGGGCGGGGCGGGGTGTGGCGCAGTGTCGGTCAGTGCCCGGCGTCGGCGTCGGCCGCGGTGACCAGCTCGGTCAGCACGCCGTGGCAGTCCTTGGGGTGCAAGAACGTGATGCGCGATCCCATGGAACCACGTCGCGGCTCGTCGTACAGGACCCGGACCCCCTTGTCGCGGATTGCGGCGGCGTCACCGTCCACGTCCGCGGTGCCGAAGGCGATGTGGTGCACGCCTTCGCCGTTCTTCTCCATCCACTTGCCGACCGCCGAGTCCTCGCGGATCGGCTCCAGGAGCTGGAGGTACGACGCGCCGCCGTCGTCCGTCTCGTTGATCTTGAGCATGGCCTCGCGGACGCCCTGCTCCTCGTTGACCTCGGTGTGGAAGACCTCGAAGCCGTACGTGGCGCGGTAGAACTCCACCGATTCGTCGAGGTTGCGGCAGGCGATGCCGATGTGGTCGATGCGCGTGAGCACGATGCCCTCCCGGGTCTTTGGGGTTACCTCTGGGTAGGTACCCTGATTGTCCAGCGACACTATGGACGAGACCACGTCCAGGTCTTCCGGGGCAGGGCGTGGGTTGTGTCACAGCACAACCCCCGCATGCCCTCTGCAAGCCGACACTGACGTGCGGGTAAGTTTCCGCCCAAACTCTCATCCTTGACTTGGAGGCCGCAGTCATGGCCGGTTCTGTCATCGTCGCCGGGGCACGTACCCCGATGGGGCGCCTGCTCGGCTCCCTCAAGGGCTTCTCCGCGAGCGACCTGGGCGGCATCGTGATCAAGGAGGCGCTGCAGCGCGCCGGGGTCACGGGCGACCAGGTGCAGTACGTGATCATGGGCCAGGTACTCCAGGCCGGCGCCGGGCAGATGCCCGCCCGCCAGGCTTCGGTCAAGGCCGGTATTCCGATGAGCGTGCCGTCGCTGCTGATCAACAAGGTCTGTCTCTCCGGCCTGGACGCGATCGCGCTGGCCGACCAGCTCATCCGCGCCGGCGAGTTCGAGATCGTCGTGGCCGGCGGAATGGAGTCCATGACCAACGCGCCGCACGTGCTGCCGAAGTCGCGTGAGGGCTTCCGCTACGGAGCGTTCGAGGTCCTGGACGCGATGGCGTACGACGGCCTCACCGACGTGTTCGACCACGTCCCGATGGGCGAGTCGACCGACAGGTTCAACGCGAAGTTCGGCGTCGGCCGCGAGGAGCAGGACGAGTTCGCGGCCCGGTCGCACCAGCGTGCGGCGGCGGCGCAGAAGAACGGCGTCTTCGACGCGGAGATCGTTCCGGTCGAGGTCCCGCAGCGGAAGGGCGACCCGGTCGTCTTCTCGGTCGACGAGGGCGTGCGCCCGGAGACCACCGCCGAGTCGCTGGCCAAGCTCCGCCCGTCCTTCACCAAGGACGGCACGATCACCGCCGGCTCCGCGTCGCAAATCTCCGACGGCGCCTGCGCGGTCGTGGTGATGTCGAAGGCCAAGGCCGAGGAACTGGGCCTGGAGTGGATCGCCGAGATCGGCGCGCACGGCAACGTCGCGGGCCCGGACAACTCGCTCCACTCGCAGCCGTCCAACGCCATCAACAACGCGCTGGGCAAGGCCGGCCTGACGGTCTCCGACCTCGACCTCATCGAGATCAACGAGGCCTTCGCGTCGGTCGGCATCCAGTCGATGCGCGACCTCGGCGTGGACGCCGAAAAGGTCAACGTCAACGGCGGCGCGATCGCTCTCGGCCACCCGATCGGCATGTCCGGCGCCCGCGTCGTGCTCCACCTCGCCCTGGAGCTCAAGCGCCGCGGCGGCGGCACCGGCGCGGCGGCCCTGTGCGGCGGCGGCGGCCAAGGCGACGCCCTGATCCTGACGGTCCCCAAGGCCTGAGTTCCCGGCGGGCGGGCGGCGGTGCTCCTGCACGGTTGTCCGCCCGCATTCGCACCTCCGGCCGGGGAAGGCGGGGCGGCGACCCTGTGCTCCGCCTTCCCCGGATCGTCAGAAACGGCGGGTCGCGGGCAACCTTGGGGAACGGGCCGCGAGGGCCGTCTCAAGAATCGTGAGCTTCGTGCACCGCGAGTCGCCACGCGGACGGACCATGGCCGCGACCCGCCGACCGGCACGAGGTTGCGCTTCCGGTTGAGCCCTGGGCCTACAGGAACGCCTTCATGAAGTCGGTTTCCAAGTGGAAGCTCATCGGCTTGGGCAGCCAGATCTTCTCGCCGATCTCGTAGACGGCGGGCTCCGGGTAGGTGCCCGACTCGGGGTCGGAGAAGACCAGGACGGCACCTTTCCTGCGGTCCACAGCGAGGTACACCGGCACGCCGGCGGCGGCGTACTGGCGGGGCTTCGCGGTGGCGTCGAGTTGGTCCAGATCGTCGCGGCGGTCACTGGACGTGACCTCGACGAGCAGCAACACGCCCTGTGCTGTTATGGCTTTGCCACTGCGGACATCGACGTGCTCGTTCCAGTTGACGACTGTCAAGTCCGGGACCCGCTCAGATGCCCCAAGCGACAGGCCGATGTTTTCCAGCACCTCGACGTATCCCGAGTCGCTGAGCCCGGCCGCGCGGTCACCGAGGCCGCGTTCGAGTCGTTGCCGCAGGCGCAGAAGCAACCGTCCGTGGTCGAGGTCCGGTGCTGCTTGCATCAAGAGGCCGTGCGGCGTTGCCTCCAGCGTCAGGAACTCGGCGGGAGCGGTCAGTTCGGGGAACTGTTCGATGTGCGCGAGGATGCGGGTCGAGTAAGCCGCGATGTAATCAGGTGAGTGGACATCGTCCGGCAGCGGGATGTCCGATGCCGTTGATTCCTGGGGATCCATGACGCCCAGTTTAGGGGCGGAAACAGGAGGTTCTGTGGCGCGGCGAATCGACGTGGCGGTGCTGGTCGAGCAGGCGCGGGCCGGGCAGGCGCGGGCTGTCGCGCGGCTGATCTCCCTGGTGGAGGACGCCTCGCCCGCGTTGCGGGAGGTCATGGCCGCGCTGGCTCCGTATACCGGGCGGGCGTACGTCGTGGGGCTGACCGGGCCGCCGGGTGTCGGGAAGTCGACGTCGACCTCGGCGCTGGTTTCGGCGTACCGCAAGCTCGGCAGGCGCGTCGGTGTGCTGGCGGTCGACCCCTCGTCGCCGTTCTCGGGCGGGGCGCTGCTCGGCGACCGCATCCGCATGCAGGACCACGCCACCGACCCCAACGTGTTCATCCGGTCGATGGCCTCGCGCGGGCACCTCGGCGGGCTGGCGTGGGCGACGCCGCAGGCGCTGCGCGTCCTCGACGCGGCCGGGTGCGAGGTGATCCTGGTCGAGACGGTCGGGGTCGGGCAGTCCGAGGTCGAGGTGGCGTCGGCGGCGGACACGACGGTGGTGCTGATGGCGCCCGGCATGGGCGATGGGATCCAGGCGGCGAAGGCCGGGATCCTGGAGATCGGTGACGTGTACGTCGTCAACAAGGCGGACCGGGACGGCGCCCGGACGACGGCCCGTGAGCTCAACCACATGCTGTCGCTCGGCCCCTCTCGCGGCCCGGAGGAATGGCGTCCGCCGATCGTCAAGACCGTCGCGTCGCGCGGTGAGGGGCTGGACGAGGTCGTCGAGGCCCTGGAGAAGCACCGGGCCTGGATGGCCGGGAACGGGACGCTGGAGCGGCGCCGTCGGCAGCGCGTGCGGGGTGAGGTCGAGGCCATCGCCCTGGCAGCGCTGCGCGAACGCATGGGCGGTGTTGCGGCGGGCCGTACGTCCGACGCGCTCGCGGACCGCGTCCTGGCCGGGACCCTCGACCCCTATGCCGCGGCCGACGAACTGATCGCGGGGCTCGTGGAGGCGTGAGGTCGCGCGGCCGCGTGCCCGCGCCGCGCGTGCCCACGGCGCCGGACCGCGGGCGGCCCCCACACCCACCCGGCTGCCGCGCCCGTGCGTGCGCACGGCGCCGGACTGCGGGCCGGGCCCACGCCGACCCGGCTGCCGCGCCGCTACTTCGGGCCCGGTTTCGTCTCCGCGCCCGGGCAGCCCTGGGAGGGGCACGTCTGGCCGCCGTCGGCGTTGCGGAGGTGTTCGACGATGGTGGCGAACGCCTCGCCGACGACCTTCTTCTGTTCCTCGGTGAAGAGGTCCATGTAGTGCCGCCGCACGCTTTCCACGTGGTCCGGGGCCGCTTTGACCAGGCGGTCCCAGCCGGCCTCGGTGAGAACCGCCCATTGGCCGCGGCGGTCCGAGTCGCAGCTTTCGCGGACGACCAGACCGGCGTTCTCCATGCGGTTCATCTGGTGGCTGAGGCGGCTCTTGGACTGGTGGCTCAGGCCCGCGAGCTCGGTCAGCCGGATCCGTCGCTCCGGGGCTTCGGACAGGCGTACCAGGATCTCGTAGTCGTGCACCGACAGGTTGTGCTGCTGCTGGAGGTCGCGCTCAAGGAACAGCGGGAGCAGATTGAGCACGCCGAGGGAGGCCCGCCACATCCGCTGTTCTTCGTCGCTCAGCCAGCGAGGCTCCGGTTCCGTCATGGCGCCCATCGTACCGGAAGTTGAACATTCAATAAAGAAAGACGGCGCTCTCGCCGCGCGGTGCTGAACTGTTGTTCGGAGGACGAAAATCGGTCCGACCATACTTGCCGGTAGGCGACGCGACTACGCTGCCGCCGTGCCCAAGCCGCTGAACCTGCCCTTCGATCCCATCGCCCGCGCCGCACAGTCCTGGGAGGAGCACTGGGGGCCCTGCCCGCCGATGGCCGCGATCACCTCGATCATGCGCGCCCAGCAGATCCTCCTCGCCGAGGTGGACGCGCTGCTCAAGCCGTACGGCCTGACCTTCGCGCGCTATGAAGCCCTCGTCCTGCTGACCTTCAGCCGCGACGGGGCCCTGCCGCTGTCCAAGATCGGCGAGCGCCTGATGGTGCACCCGACAAGTGTGACGAACACCATCGACCGCCTCGAAAGGGTCGACCTCGTCGCCCGCCGGCCCAACCCGCGCGACGGGCGCGGCACCCTCGCCACCATCACCGACGAAGGGCGCGCCATCGTCGAACGCGCCACCGCCGACCTGATGGCGCACGACTTCGGGCTCGGCGTCTACAACGACGAGCAGTGCGCCGAGATCTTCCGCGTCCTGCTCCCGCTGCGCGTCGACGCCGGCGACTTCAAGGAGTCCGCGGAGACCGGCGAGGAGCACTGACAGGGGGGCGATTCGGAGTCCGCGATGTGGGCGACGTAGTCTGCCTTGTGCTGTTGTGAACGGTGCCGCGGCCACAGGCCCGGCGCCGGAGCAAGCGTCGTCTGCCGTCGCCCGGCGGCGAAGCGAACGAAGGTGTGTCGCCGTGAAGCCTGCTGTCCTGACCCGCTACCGCGTGATGGCCTACGTCACGGGTGTGTGGCTGCTCCTGCTGTGCCTGTGCATGGTGTTCAAGTACGGCTTCGACACGGGCGAGGATGTCACGTTCTACGTGAGCCAGGTGCACGGCGTGCTCTACATGATCTACCTGGCCGTGTCGTTCGACCTGGCCTGGAAGATGAAGTGGCGCATCGAGCGCATTCTGCTCATCATGCTCGCCGGAACGGTGCCGTTCGCGTCGTTCGTCGCCGAGCGGAAGATAGCGCAGGCCGTCCAGGAAAGCGGAAGGATCGCGCAGCCCGCTTAAGGCCTGACCCCTGGTGCGCAGGCGTCCGCCGGCCGGCTGCCGCCGCGCACGTCGTGTTCCCCACCCGATGTTCCCGCCGTACCGGAAAGTGACCTCCATGCTGGCCAACCCCGTATCCCGGTTCCTGCTCGTCTCGCGGCTCGAAGGCGCGTCGTTCCTGGCGCTGCTGTTGCTCGGCTCGCTCCTCAGCCGTGTCTCGGACATCGACCTGGTGATGCCGCTGGGCATCATCCACGCGGTGCTGTTCATCGCGTACGTGCTGCTGATGCTCGACATGCGCACGAAGTTCTCGTGGGACACCAAGACGACCGGGCTCGCGTTCATCGCGTCGGTGCTGCCGTTCGGGCCCTTCGTCTTCGAGGCGAAGATGAAGGATCGTATCTTCATCGAGCCGTCGCCCGCGACGGCCTGAACCAAGCCGGCGGAACGCGCGCGACCCGTGCACCGCGGGGACGCCGCACGGTGGAAGATAGGCACATGCAGCCACGAAACATGTCGATGCGCGGGGTCGTCGACCTCGGCGCGGTCAAAGCGGCGTCCGAGGCCGCCGCGCAACGAGCGGCGCGAGCGGCGAGTGCCGCGCGGGGAGGTGCGGACGGCACGTCCGGCGGTGCACCCGCCGGCGGCTTCGTCGTCGACCTGACCGAGGCGAACTTCGACTCGGTCCTCGCACTGTCCCAACAGGCCCCGGTGGTGCTGGAGTTCTCGTCGCAGCGGTCGCCGCACAGCGTCCAGCTCGGCGCTCTCCTCGACCAGCTCGCCGACGAGTTCGCGGGGCGCTTCGTGCTCGCCCGGCTCGACATCGACGCGAACCCGCAGCTCGCGCAGGAGCTGGTGATGCAGGCCGGCATCCAGGGCCTCCCGGCCGCGGTGGCGGTCATCGCCGGCCAGTTGGCCCCGATGTTCGACCGCGCCGCGCCGCAGGCCGAGCAGTTGCGCCAGATCCTCGACCAGCTCGTGATGGTCGGAGAGCAGAGGTTCGGGCTCAAGGGCATGGGCGCCCCCGAGGCCGGTGGCGCGGAAGACGACGGCGAGCCGGCCGGCGACCCGCTCCTCGCGGCGGCCGAAGCGGCTTTGGACGCGGGCGACTTCGCGGGTGCCGCGCAGGAGTACCGCAACGTGCTTGCCGATCACCCGGGGCACACCGAGGCGAAGCTGGCGCTCGCGCAGGTCGAGCTGATCCTGCGGACCCAGAACGTCGACCCCGCCGAGGCGCGCCGCAAGGCCGCCGACGACCCGACCGACGTCGACGCGCAGACCCTGGTCGCGGACCTCGACGTCGCGGGCGGCCACATCGAGGACGCCTTCGACCGCCTGGTCGACACCGTGCGGCGGACGACCGGCGACGACCGCAACAAGGCCCGGGTGCACCTGCTGGGCCTGTTCGATGTCGTCGGGTCGGACGACCCGCGCGTCGTGAAGGGGCGCACGGCGCTGACCAGCGTTCTCTTCTGAGGGAGCGGTCCGCCGGGGGTTTCCGCGAGCGCGGCGCCGCCGGTCGGCGGGCCGGCGGCCGGCCCCGTGGGAAAGCGACGGATTCCCGCCGCCCCTGGTGATGCCAGGGACGGCGGGGATTTTCGCAGGTGCGCCGCGGGCCGGGGGAGTGCCCCGGGGCTGCCCGTGGGCGAACGTACCTCGGGCCGCTTTCTCAGGCCCGCATGGAGGCCGCAGCCGTCAGGTCGCGGGCCGGCCGGCGTCGGTCGGCGCCAGCCAGATGGTGGCCAGCGGGGGCAGCGTCACGATCGCCTGGCCGGACGCGTCCGTGCGGATGTCGCCCGGATTGCCGACCCCGCTGCCGCCGTAGGCGGTCGCGTCGGTGTTGAGGACCTCCCGCCACGTGCCCGCCGACGGCAGGCGCAGGCCGGTCCCTTCGCGGACGACGGGGGAGAAGTTGCAGACGGCCACGAGGAGTTCGCCGGACGATCCGTGGCGGATGAACGACAGCACGTTGTCGGCCGCGTTGCCGCCGTCGATCCACGTGAAGCCGTCGGGGGTCGTGTCCCGCGACCACAGGGCCGGTGCGTCGCGGTAGACCGCGTTGAGGTCGCGGACCAGACGCTGCACGCCCTGGTGTTCGCCGTGTTCGAGCAGCCACCAGTCCAGCCCGTGCGCCTCCGACCACTCCGCGTCCTGGGCGAACTCGGTGCCCATGTAGACGAGTTGCTTGCCGGGGTGGGACCACATGAAGCCCAGGTACGCGCGGACGTTCGCCATCTGCTGCCAGCGGTCGCCCGGCATCTTGTGCAGCAACGACCGCTTGCCGTGGACGACTTCGTCGTGGCTGATGGGCAGCACGTAGTTCTCGCTCCACGCGTACATCAGCGAGAACGTGATGTCGTTGTGGTGGTACTGCCGGTGGACGGGCTCCTTCTGGATGTACTCCAGAGAGTCGTGCATCCAGCCCATGTTCCACTTCAGCCCGAATCCGAGCCCGCCGTGCGACGTCGGTCGTGTCACGCCGTCCCACGCGGTCGACTCCTCGGCGATCGTCATGATGCCCGGCATCCGCCGGTACACCGTGGCGTTCATCTCCTGGAGGAACCGCACCGCGTCCCAGTTCTCGCGTCCGCCGTCGGCGTTCGGAGCCCAGTCGCCGCCCTCGCGCGAGTAGTCGAGGTACAGCATCGAGGCCACGGCGTCGACGCGCAGGCCGTCGATGTGGAACTCCTCGAACCAGAAGACGGCGTTGGCGACGAGGAAGTTGCGCACCTCGTTCCGCCCGTAGTCGAAGACCAGCGTTCCCCAGTCGGGGTGTTCGCCCCGGCGCGGGTCGGGGTGTTCGTACAGTGGCGTGCCGTCGAAGCGGGCGAGCGCCCAGTCGTCGCGGGGGAAGTGTGCCGGCACCCAGTCGACGATGACGCCGATGCCGGCTCGGTGCAGCGCGTCGACGAGGTACCGGAAGTCGTCCGGTGAGCCGAAGCGCGACGTGGGCGCGTAGTACGACGTCACCTGGTATCCCCACGAACCGCCGAACGGATGCTCGGCGACCGGCAGGAACTCCACGTGCGTGAAGCCCATGTCCTTGACGTAGGCGGGCAGTTGCTCGGCGATCTCGCGGTACGACAGGCCCGGCCGCCACGAGCCCAGATGCACTTCGTAGACGCTCATGGGCAGTTCGTGGTGGGCCCGGCGCGCCCGGGCGGCCATCCACTCGTCGTCACCCCACGTGTACCAGGACGAGGTCACCACCGAGGCGGTCTGCGGCGGTGTCTCGGTCGCGAACGCCAGCGGGTCGGCCTTCTGCCGCAGGTGCCCGTCGCGGCCGGTGATCTCGTACTTGTACTTGGTGCCGTTGCCGACATCGGGCACGAACAGCTCCCACACGCCCGACGATCCGAGCGACCGCATCGGGTGGGCGGTGCCGTCCCAGTAGTTGAAGTCCCCGACGAGGCGCACGCCCTGCGCGTTCGGCGCCCACACCGCGAACGTCGTGCCGGAGACCGGCTCGCCGGGGGTG
>NZ_JBPKBI010000005.1:225251-233988 GCF_051388935.1 Yinghuangia sp. YIM S10712 | reverse complement strand
CCCGCGCCCAGGACCGTCCACAACTGCTCGTGCCGGCCCTCGGCGATCAGGTGCAGGTCGAACTCGCCGAGGGTGGGCAGGAACCGGTACGGGTCGTCGGACGCCACGACGGTGCCCTCGTAGGTGACCTCCAGACGGTAGTCGGGCACCTTCTCGATCGGCAGCACACCGGAGAAGAGCCCTTCCGCCTCGTGCGGCAGCTCGTACCGGTGGCCCTCGGCCACCACCACGACCCGCTCGGCCCACGGCCGCAGGACGCGCACCACCACCCCGTCGTTGCCGTCGGCCCCCGGATGCGGCCCGAGGACCGAGTGCGGGTCGTGGTGGCGGGCGTCGAGCACGCGCCGCAGGTCACCGGGATCGACCGGCGGCGCGGGGGCGGCCGGGACGGCGGCGGGACTGACGGAAGGGGCGGGTCGCTCGGGGTCCACCTGGTGAGTGGGCGTCACTGTTGACCTCCAGGGCTCGGCGCGGGTGTGGGGGCCCGCGGGCTCAGTGCGGTTGGGGGGTCCGCTCGGCGAGCCTGCGGATCGCCGACATGGGGACGGGCAGCCAGGACGGGCGGTTGCCGGACTCGTAGACGACCTCGTAGACCGCCTTGTCGGTTTCGAACGCGCGCAGCAGGACCGGCTCGGCGCGCGGATCGACCTGGCCCGCCTTCGCGTATCCGGCGCAGAACGCGTCCCGGTTGCGCATCGCCCACTCCTCGGCGCGGCGCACCAGGTGCGGGGCGGGCGCGCCCGCACCCCCGGCCCGGCGTTCGGTGAGCAGGTGGCGGGCGGCGTAGTCGAACGACCTGAGCATCGCGGCGACATCGCGCAACGGCGAGTGCGCGGCGCGGCGTTCGCCGAGCGGCTGGGCGGGTTCGCCCTCGAAGTCGATCAGCACCCACCGCGTCGCGGTCCGCATGACCTGGCCGAGGTGGAAGTCGCCGTGGATGCGCTGCAACGGCACGGGGTGGCCTTCCCGGCCGAGTCGGCCGAGGTCGCGGTACGCGTCGCGCAACCGGTCGGTGTACGGCAGCAGTTCCGGCACGATTCCCGCGGCGGAGTCCAGGCGCCGGCTCATCTGGTCGGCGAGGTCGGCGAGTTCGTCCTCTCCGGCGACCTGCGTGGGCAGGGTGCGGGCCAGGTCCGCGTGCACCTCGGCGGTCGCGACGCCGAGCCTGAACGACTCGCCCGCGAAGTCGCCCCCGACCTCGTGCGCGCGCAGCTCGTCCGCCGTGCCGATGCCGTGCAGGTCCTGGTCCGCGTACAGGTCCCGAACCGACGTCTTGGCCAGCTCCCAGCCGTCGGTCCCGGTACGCAGGTAGTCCTGGAGCAGGCCGAGAGTCGTCGTCTCGCCCGCGAACTCCGCTTCGAACCACGCGACCGGCTGTGGAATGCGGCGCGACCCGGCGTCCGCGAGCGCGAGGCACAGTTCGAGGTCCGGGTTGACGCCCGGGGTGAGCCGCCGGAACAGCTTCATGATGACGTCGTCGCCGAAGACGATCGACGTGTTGGACTGCTCGGCGCCGACCACCAGCCCCGCGAGCCCGGTGCGCGGCGCGCGTTCCCCGTAGCGGCGGAACACCAGCGGTCCCGAGGCCTCGGGAGCCTCGGGGGTCGCGGCGGCGAACCGTTCCAGCAGCCAACCCGTCAGTTCGCTGTCGTGGGTCGCGTCGTAGAGCACCGTGCCGTCGCTCGTACCGCCGCGCAGCCGGCCGATGGTCGCGTAGTCGAGGCGTTCGATGCGCCGGCTCCGGATGCCGAGCAGCAGTTGGTAGTGGTCGACGGTGGCCGGGTGCCCGCCGGCGGCCTGGTGCTCGACCGCGAGCACCAGGTGGAACATCGCCGGATCACCCGCGACCACCTCGACCGCGGACACCACCTCGACCCCTCGGATGGTCCGGCCCTTGCCGGCGAACCATCTCTGCCGTGGCAGCCACGGCAGGAGCCGGCCGCAGACGGCGTCGACCGGAATACCGCGCAGTTCCTGGGGTCGGGTGGACTTGGTCACAGCGTTCGCGCTCCCCGGGTGAGTCGGAACCAGTAGAACCCGTGCCCCGCAAGCGTCAGCAGATACGGAAGCTCGCCGATCGCGGGGAACGTGACACCGCCGAGCAGTTCGACGGGCTGATACGTCTCGAATTGGCGCAGGTCGAGCTCGGTCGGCTGGGCGAACCGCGAGAAGTTGTGCACGCACAGCACGACGTCGTCTTCGTACTCGCGCAGGAACGCGAGCACCGACGGATTGGACGAGGACAGTTCGTTGTAGACCCCGAGCCCGAAGGCGGGGTTCTGCTTGCGGACCTCGATCATGCGGCGGGTCCAGTGCAGCAGCGACGACGCGCTGCTCATCTGGGCCTCGACGTTGGTGACCTGGTAGCCGTAGACCGGGTCCATGATCGTCGGGAGGTACAGGCGCCCCGGGTCGCACGCGGAGAACCCGGCGTTGCGGTCCGGCGTCCACTGCATCGGGGTCCGCACGCTGTCGCGGTCGCCGAGCCAGATGTTGTCGCCCATGCCGATCTCGTCGCCGTAGTAGAGCACCGGAGAGCCCGGCAACGACAGCAGCAAGGCGGTGAACAGCTCGATCTGGTTGCGGTCGTTGTCGAGGAGCGGCGCGAGGCGGCGCCGGATGCCGACGTTGGCGCGCATACGCGGGTCCTTGGCGTACTCCGCGTACATGTAGTCGCGTTCCTCGTCGGTGACCATCTCCAGCGTCAACTCGTCGTGGTTGCGCAGGAAGATGCCCCACTGGCAGTTCATCGGGATCGACGGCGTGCCGGCCAGGATCTCGGAGACCGGGTAGCGCGACTCGCGGCGGACCGCCATGTAGATGCGCGGCATGACGGGGAAGTGGAAGGCCATGTGGCATTCGTCGCCGTCGCCGAAGTAGTCGACGACGTCCTCGGGCCACTGGTTTGCCTCGGCGAGCAGGACCGTGTCGGGGTACCTGTCGTCGATCTCCTTGCGCACGCGTTTGAGGAATTCGTGTGTCGCCGGGAGGTTTTCGCAGTTGGTGCCCTCTTGGGCGAAGAGGTACGGCACGGCGTCGAGCCGGAAGCCGTCGATGCCCAGGTCGAGCCAGAAGCGCAGCCCCGCGAGCATTTCCTCCTGCACGCGAGGGTTCTCGTAGTTCAGGTCCGGCTGGTGGCTGAAGAAACGGTGCCAGAAGTACTGCTTGCGGACCGGGTCGTACGTCCAGTTCGACGACTCGGTGTCGACGAAGATGATTCGCGCGTCGCCGTATTGCGTGTCGTCGTCGGCCCACACGTAGTAATCGCCGTACGGGCCGTCGGGGTTGTTGCGGGACTCCTGGAACCACATGTGCTGGTCGCTCGTGTGGTTCATGACGAAGTCGATGATCACGCGCATTCCGCGTTTGTGCGCCGCGTCGACGAATTCCACGAAGTCGGCGAGGTCGCCGAACTCGGGGAGGACGGCCGTGTAGTCGGACACGTCGTAGCCGCCGTCGCGCAGCGGAGACGCGAAGAACGGCGGCAGCCACAGGCAGTCGACGCCGAGCCACTGCAGGTAGTCGAGTTTGGCGGTGAGGCCTTTCAGGTCACCGACGCCGTCGCCGTTGCTGTCCTGGAACGAGCGCACCAAGACCTCGTAGAAGACGGCGCGCTTGAACCACAGCGGGTCGCGCCGGCTTCGCGGTGTGTCGTCAAAAGTGTCGGAGATGGGTTCATTGACGATCACGGGTTGTTCCTCCGGACCGAGAAGAGATGCGCGGGTTCGAGTGCCGGGTCCAGCCGCACGTAGTTGTGCTGACCCCAGCGGTAACTCGCCCCGGTGAACTCGTCGTGCACCGGGAAGCTGTCCTGCCAGTCCATGCCGAGCGCGGGCATGTCCAAGGACACCGTGGCCTCGTGGACCGTGTGCGGGTCGAGGTTGACCACGACCACCACCAGATCCTCTGCGTCCCCAGTGCGGGTCCGCTTCGAGAAGGCCATCACCGCATCGTTGTCGGTGTGATGGAATTTCAGGTTTCGCAGATGTTGCAGCGACGGATGGTGTCGGCGCACCCGGTTAAGAGTCGTGAGGTACGGAGCGAGCGTCCGCCCCTCGCGCTCCGCCGCGGCCCAATCCCGGGGGCGGTATTGGTACTTCTCCGAGTCGAGGTATTCCTCGCTGCCCGGGGCCGCCGCGATGTGCTCGAAGAGTTCGAAACCGGAGTACACCCCCCATGACGGCGACAGCGTGGCGGCGAGCGTCGCACGGACCTTGAACGCCGCGGGTCCGCCGTACTGCAGCGACTCGTGCAGGATGTCGGGGGTGTTGACGAAGAAATTGGGGCGCATGTAGGCGGCGGCCGGCCCGGAAAGCTCCGTCAGATACTCCTGGAGCTCGTGCTTGCCGGTACGCCACGTGAAATACGTGTAGGACTGCTGGAATCCGATCCTGGCCAGCGTGTGCATCATCGCGGGCCGTGTGAACGCCTCGGCCAGGAAGATCACGTCGGGGTCGCGGCTGTTGATGTCCGCGATGACCTTCTCCCAGAACATCACCGGCTTGGTGTGCGGGTTGTCGACGCGGAACACGCGTACGCCGTGCGACATCCAAAAACGCAGCACGCGCAGCGTCTCGCGCACGATGCCCTTGAAGTCCTGGTCGAAATTGACCGGGTAGATGTCCTGGTATTTCTTCGGCGGGTTCTCCGCGTACGCGATCGAGCCGTCCGCCCGCTTCGTGAACCACTCCGGGTGCTTCTCGACCCATGGGTGGTCCGGTGACACCTGGAGCGCGAAGTCGAGGGCGACTTCCATGCGCAGTTCGCGGGCGCGCGCGACGAAGGCGTCGAAGTCCTCGATGGTGCCCAGGTCGGGGTGCACCGCGTCGTGCCCGCCCTCGGGCCCGCCGATCGCCCACGGCGAGCCGGGGTCGTGGGGCCCGGCCTCCAGCGAGTTGTTCGGGCCCTTGCGGTAGGCCCGGCCGATGGGATGGATCGGCGGCAGGTACACCACGTCGAAGCCCATCGCGGCGATCGCGGGCAGGCGTTCCATCGCGGTGCGGAACGTCCCCGAACGCGGCGGCTGCACCCCGGTCGGATCGATCTCGGCGCCTTCGGAGCGCGGGAAGAACTCGTACCACGAGCCGAACAACGCGCGCTGCCGCTCGACCTGGAGCCGCAACCGGGGGCCGGCTGTGACCAGTTCGCGCAGCGGGTGGGAGGCGAGCGCGCCGGTCACCGCGGGGGCCAGCGCCGCGGCCAGGCGCTCCTCGGGACTGCGCGAGGTGTCGCGCAGCGCGTCGACGGCGTCGAGGACCGAGGCCCGACCGGCCCGCTTGGGCACGCCCGCGGCGGCGCGCTCCAGCACCAGCGCGCCTTCCTCCAGCATGAGTTCGACGTCCTGACCGGCAGGGATCTTGATCTCGGCCGCGTGCCGCCATGTCGCGACCGGGTCGCTCCACGCCTCGACGGTGTACGACCACATGCCCTCGGTGGGCGGTGCCACCTCCGCCCGCCATCGGTCGGTGCCGGGCGCGACTTCGGTCATCGGCAGAAACGGGCGCGCCCGGCCGCGCGGATCGCGCAGCACGAGGTTCACGCCCAACGCGTCGTGTCCCTCCCGGAACACGGTCGCGCTGACTTCGAACGGCTCGCCCGCGACACAGCGCGCGGGGCGCGTGCCGCAGTCGACGAGGGGCTGGACGTCGAGGATGGGAATGCGACCGATCATCGGCTCCGGTCCTGCTGCGAGGGGAACGGCGGGTGCGTGGGCCGTGACAGCGCCGGCTCTGTTCGTGCCTGACGACTCGTCAGGCACGGCGGCGGTCTTCCGAGGGGACCGGACCGACGTACCCGGACGCTTCCTGGCCGCACTGCCCATGCCCACGCTCCTGCTCGACTGCCCGGTAACGGCGATTGCGACACACGTCCTCGCCCGCGAGTGCAAGAGCGAGTGACGATGCGTTTGTCCAACGATCACGACAGCAGGCGGGGCACGGTCCAAACGGCGCAATTACCGCACGGAAACCGAACACCGAGCCGTGAGGCACGTGTTCGGGGCACCCCGAATGCAAGTTCTTGCCAACCCTGCAAACAGCACGCATCCACTGTCGCAAGTCATGCCGGGTTCCGGCTAGGGTCTGGTGGCTGTGAGAGCAATCCGCCGATTCACCGTGCGCACGGTTCTGCCCGCTCCCCTGGAGCCCCTGGGCGAACTCGCGATGAATCTCCGCTGGTCCTGGCACGCGGAGACCCGAGACCTGTTCGCATCCATCGATCCGGAGACCTGGGCCGCGGTCGGCCAGGATCCCGTACGACTCCTCGGCGCGGTGCCGACCGAGAAACTCGCCGCGCTCGCCGAGGACCAAGCATTTCTCGGCAGGCTCACCGTGGCCGCCGGGAACCTCAACGAGTACCTCACCGGCGCCCGTTGGTACCAGACGCTGCCCGACCCGGGCGCCGCCCCGGACGGCGCCCCGGCCGCGATCGCCTATTTCTCGCCGGAGTTCGGCATCACCGCGGCCTTGCCGCAGTACTCCGGCGGCCTGGGCATCCTGGCCGGCGACCATCTCAAAGCCGCCAGTGACCTGGGCGTCCCGGTCATCGGCGTCGGCCTGCTCTACAAGCACGGCTACTTCCGGCAGTCGCTGTCGGCCGACGGCTGGCAGCAGGAGCGGTATCCGCTGCTCGACCCGAACGAGCTGCCGCTGACGCTGCTGCGGCGCCCCGACGGCAGCGCCGCGCGGATCGTCATCGGGCTCCCGGGCGGACGCGAACTGCACGCCCGCATCTGGCGCGCCCAGGTCGGCCGCGTTCCGCTGCTGCTGCTCGACTCCGACATCGAGGAGAACGAGCCGTTCGAACGCGAGGTGACCGACCGGCTCTACGGCGGCACCAGCGAGCACCGGCTGCACCAGGAGATGCTGCTCGGCATCGGCGGGGTGCGTGCGGTACGCGAGTTCTGCCGGCTCACCGGCCACCCGCAGCCGGAGGTGTTCCACACCAACGAGGGCCATGCGGGATTCCTCGGCGTCGAGCGCATCCGCGAGTTCCACGAGAGCAGCGGCCTCGACTTCGACGCGGCCGTCGAAGCGGTGCGCGCCGGAACGGTCTTCACGACGCACACCCCCGTGCCGGCCGGAATCGACCGGTTCGACCGCGAACTGATCGCCCGTCACTTCGGCGGCGACAACGAGGCTCCCGGCGTGCCCGTCGACCGGGTGCTCGCGCTCGGCGCGGAGACGTTCCCGGGCGGCGAGCCGGGTGTGTTCAACATGGCGGTCATGGGCCTGCGCCTGGCCCAGCGCGCCAACGGCGTCAGCGAACTGCACGGGCACGTCAGCCAGGGCATGTTCGCCGGGCTTTGGCCGGGATTCGATCCCGCCGAGGTGCCGATCGGCTCGATCACCAACGGCGTGCACGCGCCGACGTGGGTCGACCGCGACGTCCTGGAGCTGGCCGGGGGCGAGGCCGGCCTGGACCTGACCGAGGAAGCGCACGGCTGGACCGCGATCGAGCAGATCCCCGCACAGGCGGTGTGGGAGCTGCGGCGTTCACTTCGCGCCAAGCTCGTCACCGAGGCGCGGGCCCGGTTGCGGGCGTCGTGGAAGCAGCGTGGCGCGGGAGACGCGGAACTCGGGTGGACCGACCACGCGTTGGACCCCGACGTCCTGACGATCGGTTTCGCGCGCCGAGTGCCGTCGTACAAGCGGCTCACGCTCATGCTGCGCGACAAGGAGCGCCTGCGCGGGCTGCTGCTGCACCCCACGCGCCCGATCCAGATCGTGGTCGCGGGCAAGGCGCACCCCGCCGACGAGGGCGGCAAGCGGCTGGTCCAGGAACTGGTCAAGTTCTCCGACCAGGAAGACGTCCGGCACCGCATCGTGTTCCTGCCGGACTACGACATCGCGATGGCGCAGCACTTGTACCCCGGCTGCGACGTCTGGCTCAACAACCCGCTGCGGCCCCTGGAGGCGTGCGGCACGTCGGGCATGAAGGCCGCGCTCAACGGCTGCCTCAACCTGTCGATCCTGGACGGCTGGTGGGACGAGTGGTTCGACGGCTCCAACGGCTGGGCCATCCCCACCGCCGACGGCGTCGAGGACCCCGACCGGCGTGACGACATCGAGGCCAACGCGCTCTACGAGCTGATCGAGCACAACGTCGCGGCCCGCTTCTACGACCGCGGCGCCGACCAACTGCCCAGCCGGTGGCTGGAAATGGTCCGCCACACCCTCGTGTCGCTGGGACCGAAGGTGCTCGCGTCCCGCATGGTCAAGGACTACGTCAACGGCCTGTACGCGCCCGCCGCGCTCGCCGCCCGCTCGATGGCGGCCGACGACCTGGCCGGTGCCAAGAGCCTTGCCGCGTGGAAGCACGAGGTCCGCGCGGCGTGGCCGCAGGTGCGCGTCGACCACGTCGAGTCGGGTGGGATAGGAGACGCCCCCGAGGTCGGCAACACGCTCGACCTGCGGGTTTTCGTCAGCCTGGGCGAGCTGCGGCCGTCCGACGTCGAGGTCCAGGTAGTCCACGGCCGCGTCGACGGCACGGACGCGATCGTCGACGGATCGGTCGCCCCGCTCAAGCCGGTCCGGCGCGACGAACACGGCCGGTGGTTCTACGAGGGCTCTCTCGCACTCGACCGAACGGGTCCCTTCGGCTACACCGTCCGGGTGATGCCCGCGCATGCGCTGCTGGCGACCCCGGCGGAGCTGGGCCTCATCGCGGTCCCGGAGCAGGGCGAGGGCGTGGCCGACGGGCTGCCCCTGCGCTGAACCGCGTGCGCGGGAGGTTGCGG
>NZ_JBPKBI010000005.1:209096-225109 GCF_051388935.1 Yinghuangia sp. YIM S10712 | reverse complement strand
TCCGGCCCCCCCCCCCCTCCTCGTTGTGACGGCCGCGCCGAAGCGCTTGCGCCACCCGGATGCGGACCGTGCGGCTCAACAGCAGCTGCACGCGCGAGTTGGGCGCGGTTCGCTTGCCGCGCAAGCCGGTTGCGGCGGTTCAGTCGCGGCGCAGGCCGTAGTAGCCGACGCCGGCGAGCAGCGCGACCGCGACGACGATGCCGACCGGCAGCGCGAGTTCGCTCACCGTCGACTCGCCGCTCTCCTTCGAGGCCGTCTGGCCGGACAGGTCGACGCCGTTCGCGCCGCCGTTCTCGCCCTTGCCCGTCCCGCCGGAGCCGCCCGTGCCGCCGGACGCCTGGCCGCCGGACGCCGCGCCGGTGCCGCCGCTCCCGGAGACGGTGCCGCCGCCCGCACTGTCACCGAACACGAACACCGGGTCGGCGCCCGGGCGCGGCTCGCCGGCGACCTCGACCGACAGGTCGATCGGCACGACGACGCCGAGCGCCTCCTCCGCCGGTTCGGCGACCTGGACCTGGATGTAGTACGTGCCCGGCACCGCGTACCCGTGCAGGTCGAAGCCGTCGGCGTCCTCGGGTTTGGCGATCTGCCACGGCCCGCAAACCGTCTCGAAGCGCCCGGTCTGCTTCGAGAACAGCTTGGTGTTCCGGTAATCGTCCTCGCTGCACGTGGTCGGGTTCCGGGTCGCGTTGTAGACCTGCACGGTCCAACCGGCGGTTTGCTCGTACGGGAAGTCCAACGGAATCTCCACGCCGGCCTTGACCGTCAGCTGCTGACCCGCTTTCAGATCGATTCGCCAGAAAGGCGCTTCGCCCACGGCGATCGACTGCCGGTAGTTGCCGGGGCCGATCGGTGTCGCGCTGTTGAAGGAGAACCCGCCGACGGCGTCCGGCCCGGTGCGCGGCTGCGGCAGCTTTTCTCCCGCGCGCGCGGTCGAGCTATCCGCTATACCGACCAGCAGTTCGATGGGAAGGGGCAGGTCACCCGCGTCGCTGACCCTGTTCTCGACCATGATGCAGCCGATGTCGTCCGCGGCCGGTGCCTTGCCCTCCTCGCCGGGCTTGCTGCGCGCTCCGGCGCTGACGATGTTCCGCCAGCCGCCGGACGCCTCGAACTGGCGCAGCCAGTCATCCGGGTCCCCGTCGCCGATCGTGCCGGCCATCACGGTGATGCTGGCGTCTCGGACGTAGTTCTCTTCGAGGATCGCCGTCGCGCTGACCTGCAACTGCTGGTCGGGGCGCTTCTTGACCTTGTAGTAGAGGTCGCGTCCGCCGGTGAAGCTGTCGATGTACTGCCCGGGGGTGACGAGCGGGGCGTCCGAACACCCGTTGATCGAGCCCTTGACCGGAGTTCCGGTGGCCTGGTAGGTCGTCCACGCCTTGCGGAACAGCGTGCCGAGGTTGGTGGTGAGCGTTTCCGCGGTGTCGGCGTCGGCGTACGACCCGTCCGTCACGTCGGCGATGCACTTGAGCTGGTCGCGTGCGGCGCCGGTGGTCTTGAAGCCGACCGCGTCGATGGCCAGGTCGATGCCGGCCGCCTTGAGCTCGCGGGCGACATCGCAGGGCAGCGGCGGCGCGCAGGTGTCCTCTCCGTCGGAGACCAGAACGATGCGGCGCTTGCCCTGCGTGCCGAGGTCCTGCGCGGCGGCCCGCAGCGCGACGCCGATCGGGGTGAAGCCCACCGCCTGCATGCCGGCGACCTGCTGCTTGGCGTTCGCGCGTGCCGCGGCGTTCATGGGCCCGACGGGGGCGAGGAGTTGCGTATCGGCGCAGCCTTGCGCGCGGTCTTCGCCCGGGTACTGCGCGCCGTAGACGCGCAGTCCGAGCTGGGCTTCCTCCGGAGCGGTGTCGATGATGCGGTTCACGGCCTGCTTCGCGGCGGCCAGGCGCGTCTGGCCGCCGGCGTCGTCGGCCTTCATCGACCCGGAAAGGTCCAGCACCAGCTCCATCTTCGGCGGAGGCCCGGTCTCGACGGGCGCCGAGGGAGCCGCGCCGGCCGTCGGCGCGCCCGGCAGCAGGCCGCCGAGCAGAACCAGCGGCGTCGCGAGGACCGCGGCGCGCAGGCGACGTGATCGGAGGGGCATGAGTCCGTTCCTTTGTCCGGGACGTCCGGTTGATCCGGTGGGCCGGCCGCTGACTGCTTGCGAAGCACGATCGTAGAGATCACCGGGCTGTTTGCGGTCGGGGAGGGACCCTCGCAAATCCCTCGTATCCCGGCGGCGTTGCGGTCGGCGGCGACGACGGTGAGGACGTGTACCGGCCGAGGCGCGCGGTGGTTTTTCTTCGCACGCCGTGCGCGGCGCGGAGTTCCGCGGCGCGCCGCGAGAGCGGGGGTGCGCGCGTCGTGTCAGCCGAGGATGTCGCGGATGCGCGTGAGGGTCGGGGACCCCGCGGTGCTCGATGCGACGGAGTCCGGAAGCGCCGAGGGTGACCTTGTCGGTGCCGGCGACGCGGGGGCCGACGGCGTCGCCGGTTCGGGCCCCCACAGGGGAGGTTTCGCCGGCACGTGGAGAGGGAGCCCCTTCAGATTGAAAAGGCTGTCGCGGTCGTCGCGGTCGGGGGTGACCCGGCAGGTGCTGGTGACCCATATGGCGACGTGGGTCGGCGGGCTCACCGTGAAGATCGAGAAGCCGAACCCGTGGTTGTCCTCGACGCCGCCGGTCATCTTCCAACTTCTCGCCGTCTCTCCCGGGGGCGCCGGCGTGGGGTTCGTGTACGTGCCGATCCTGAAGCCCTCGGCCCGCGCGTGGTCGTGCATGCGTCGAAAGGCCTCGTGCTGGTCGTCGCCGACGACCCGGAAGCCGCCCAGAACCACGGTGTAGTAGTAGCCGTCGGAGTATTGGCGTGGACCGGAGGGGCCGTCGCACGGAAGGCGGTGGATCGAGATGTGGTCGTCCGGCTCGGTCGCCCCGGATGCGAGAAGGAACCGCCGCATGACCTGGTAGGCGTCCTCACGCGTTTGCGCGCCCGTCACCACGGGCGTGTCCGCCGGGAACAACGTCGTCACCACCAACACGTAGCCGAACAACAGGGCCGCCGCCGAGACCGCCGCGACGAGGATGCGCCTTGGCCGACCGGATCGCGCTATGGGTCCTGGCCCATCACGATGTCCGCCTGGTTCCCGAGGCTGGTGTCCGGAACCCATTCGCCGTTCACCCATGTCATGTCCCAATAGCTGAAGTGCCCGCCGTCGTTGGTGGGGAACACCTGGGCGCCGAAAGAGGATTCGCTCGGCAGCGGGCCGTGGACGAAGCTGCCGGCCGGGGCGACCAGGTCGTCCTCGGCCAAGCCCACCCAGACGTGCCCGGTGTCGACCTTCAAATCGTGCGCGTCGTCCACCTGAACGCCTGGGCTGCCGAGGAAGACCACCTCGTCGGCGGGCAGGCCGTCCTTGTCACGGGCCGCGTAGGCGACGACCGACGTGCCGTAGCTGTGTGCGCTCACGGTCAGATGCTGGTTGGCGGGACCGGACGCGCGTGCTCCTTCGATGAATCGCCCGAGTCGCCCGGCGCCTTCCTGTGCGCGCTCGGTCCCGACGGCGCTGCCGAACGCCGTCGGGGACACCTCCGGCGCGTCGTAGTCGAGCCAGACGACCGCGGCGGCGTCCCCCGGAACCCCGCGAGTGACGTTGTTCGCCGCGCGTTGGAGCAGCGTGGCCCGGTCCACTTGTTCGCCCAACTTGCCGGACACGGTGGTGTTCGCGCCCGGGACCATGACGACGGTGTTCGTCGCGGTGTCCGGGTTGCCGACCGCCACGACCACCTCGCCGTCGCGGTTCCGGGCACCGAACCCCAGCAGCATGAGCTGCTCCTCGGGAAGGCGCTCCAGGTTCGTGGCCATCACCTGGCCGATGCGCCGGAGGTTGTCCCACTCGTGTTGCTCGGCCGTCGTCGCCGTTCCGCCGTCGACGAGGGGAGCGAGCTCCGCGAGACGCGAGCTGAGCGCCATCTGGTTGGCCTGGTGCCGCACGCTCGCGGGCAGGCCGTCCATCGACCCCACCTCGTGCGGGTAGTCGTTGAGGTACGCCTGCCGCTGAGCCTCCGTCAGCCCCGCCCACCACTGGGCGGTCCGGGCCGGGGTCATCGTCGTGAACGTACGCCGCAGGTCCTCCCGCGCGTGCTTGAGCGCCGCGTCGTCTCCTCGGGCGACCTCGCCGGTCGACAGCCCGGCGAGTGCTGCCGCGTGCCGGCTGTCGGCGGCGGTCGCGTCGTTGAGTATGGCCTGGAGGCGCTGGGCGTAGCCGTCGAGTTTGGCCCGTACGGCGGTGAGTTCGTGCTCCTCCCGCGGTGCCGTGGGCGGCAGGGCCTCGGCGACCCGGAACAGCGCGCCTTCCCCGAGGACGCTCACGCCCTCCGTCGAGGCGTGGTGCAGTTCGCCGAACAGCCGTGTCTGGGCGCCGCTCAACGCCTCTGCGGCGAAGTCGAGTTCGGCGGCGATGCCGCGCACTTCCACCGCGGCGATGCGGATCCGGCGCAGGGCGGCCTCAAGCTCGGGGTTGGCGAGCCCGGCCGCGTCGCCGCGCCAGCCCGCGGTCTCCGTCGCGCCGCATACACCGAGCTCGAAGTCCCTCGCGATGTCGTCGAGTTGGCGCATCGCGCGGGACCACGCGTCAGCGTGCGAACGAAGCGACTCGAATCGGGCGTCCTTCAGCTCCTCGAACGTCACCATCAGCGCAGATCGGCCGCGTTGCGGGCCTCGGCCTCCAAATACGCCCGCGTCGTCTCCCGGATCTTGGTCGCGCACGTGCGGACCGCCGAGGACAGCGCACCGAGCTCGTGGGACCACGCGTCCGCCAAGGCCCCGGCCTGCCAACCCGTCTGGAACCCCGGCAGCCCGGCGGGCGCCCCGAGCGCCAGGCCGGTGCCGAGTCCGAGCAGCGCGTCGGCGTTCGCGTCCGCCCGTGACGCGGCGGGCAACAGCAGATGGGAGTTCACGGTGTACCCGCCCGCGCGAGCCGGGTCGATCCCGGGCAAAAAGCCGGGCAACACCGGGTACGGGTTCACACCCGGCGCGGGAGAGGGCGTCGCCCCCGGCACGGGCACCGATCCCGGCGCTATGCCGCTCGGCGCGACCCCGGTCGGCCCGGGCGCCGGGGTCGGCGTCGGTGCCGGCGGTGGTTGATCAGACATGACGAGTCCCCCGACTCATGTCGTCAGCAGCGATACCGGCGGTCACTTTACTGACGTATCGCCCCAGGTGACAGGGGGGTTGCGGGGAACGTCCGCTTCCGGTCGCGGGCGTCGCGCGGGCGTCAGGGGAGCACGTAGTCGCGGAAGGTCTCCGAGATGGCCAGCAGCAAACCGAAAACCAGGGCCGGCGTCAGGACCAGCGCGATCAGGATGCCGATGCCATAGTCGGCCAGCCGCAGACGCCAGTTGTCCCAGTCGTCGTCCTTCTCGGCCCGAGGCTTCCCCACCCGCGTGACCCCTCCCCATCGCGCAATGAACCGCGAGTCTAGCCAGCCGGAGGCCGGAACGTACGTGTGTCCGGGCGGTGCTGTTCGAATCGCCCGGCGCGGGGCGCCGGGCACCGCGCCCGGGTCACCGGTTCGCCGGCGCCTCTCCGCCCGGCGGCGGCGTGACGTGGCGTCAGTTCTTCCCGACCCGGTCCCAGCGCAGTATGCCGTCGGCGTACGCTCCGTCAAGGCCCGACACCGCGCCCTTGCGATGCACGGCGAACACCGAGATCTCGGCGTAGAGCCACCACGGCGGATCGTCCGCGAGGGCCTGGAGGATCTTGTGGTACGCGGCCGTCTTCTCCTGCGCCGACGACGCGGAGCGCACGTCGTCCCAGGCCCGGTCGAGGGTGGAATTGCGGTACCCCAGGTAGTTCGCGTCGAAGCCGCTGCGGGTGATGGCGAACAGCCAGGTGTCGAGGTCCGCGCCGACCTCGTACCCCCACACGGCCTCGAAGTTGCGTTTGGCGAACCGCTCGCCGAACTGCTCGGAGGTGAGCGTCCGGTAGTCCATGGTCACGTTCCGGAACTCGGACAACTGCGCCTTGATGCCCTCCATGGCGCGCTGCTCGCTTTCGAGGGCCGACACCGTGAACGACAACCGGTTCCCTTCGGCGGCCAGCTCGTCGAACAGCTTCTGCGCCTCCGCGGCGTCCGGGGCAGGCTGCTGTGGCGGCCCTCCCGCGCGCAGCGGCGACGTCGCGGGGACGACGGTCCGGGTGGTGGTGACGGTCGCCCCGGCGTCCTCGGCCAGTTCCTCGGGGTCCAGCGCGAGCGCGACCGCCTTGCGCGCCCGAGGGTCGTCGAACGGCGACTTGTCGGAGTTGAAGCCCAGCAGCAGCGCGCCCGTGTTGACGGTCGGCGTCAGTTCGAGACCGGCGGAACGTGCCTGCTGGAGATCGGGCAGGGCGCTCTGGAAGTTCATGTCGGCGCTGCCGTCGATGACCGGCGCGACCGGCTGCTGCGTCTCCACCTCGAACACCAGTGAGTCCAGCAACGGGCGGTCCGGGCCCTGCCAGTAGTTGGGATTGCGGACGAACACCTGCTTTTCGCCCTGCGTCCAGCTCTGTAGGGTGAACGGCCCGGCACCGACCGGCTGTTTGGCGAAGCCCTGCGGATTCGCGCGGATCGCCGTCGGCGAGCCGATGTACGCGAGCTCGTCGGCGATCAGGTGGTCGAACGTCTTGTCCGGATACGGCAACGTGATGTCCAGGCGCGTCGGGCTGACCACGCGCATCGTCAGACCGCGTACGGCACTGGCGTGCGCCGACTTCACCGACGGGTCGCCGTGCCGCTGCCAGTTGAACTTGACCGCCTCGGCGTCGAACGGCGTGCCGTCGGAGAACTTCACGTCGGGACGCAGCTCAAGCGACCACGTGTAGCCGTCGGGCGTCGATGTGAGCGACTTCGCCAGATGCGGTTCGACCTTGCCCGTCGACTGCACGAAGACGACCAGCGGGTCGTACAGCGCGGCCATTCTCTGGCCGTCGCCGTAGGCCGGGTAGAACGCGGAGAACGGGTCGAGCGACTGCGAGTCGGAGTTGATCGAGACCGTCAGCGTGCCGCCTTTGCGCGGCGCGGGACTCGTCGGCGACGGGCCGCTCGTCTGCCGTGCCGGGCCCTCGTCGGAGACGAGCTGCGCAACCGCGATGCCGATCCCGGCCAGCACCGCGAGCACGGTGACGATGATCGCCGAGAGCCACACGCGTCGGCCGCCGGGCAGCCGGTCGAGCCGGGTGCCGTGCGCAGGGGTGGCCGGCTGGGGCGACAGCAGCGGAGAGGGGCCGTATGGCGGGGACCACGCGCCGTGCGGCGTGCCCGGGGGTGTCGCCGGCGGCGGGGTGGAGTAGGCGTACGGGCCCGGATACGCGCTCGGCGCCGGAGGGCCGCCCGGACGCGGGACGTGGCCGGGGCCGCTGCCCGGGTACGGCGGGCGCGGGCCGCTGTCATAAGGGGACCCGGGGCCGGTCGGAGGCACGGCGAAGCCGCCCGGAGGGCCGGAGCCGCTGTGCGCGGGGGGCCCGACCGGGATGTCGGCGTGGCCGGATCGGCCGAGCGGGCCCGGGGACGAATCGGGCTTGGAAACGGCGACGGCGTCGTTCTCGGTGGCGTCGGTGTCACCGATACCTGTGGCCCCTGTCACTCCTGTGACCCCGGTGGTCGAGGAGGTCGCCTCCGGGGCTGCGGTGGCGCCCGTGAGCGCGGTTGCCTCGGCTATGCCGGTGATCCCGGCCATCCACGCCGGGCGCTCGGACGCCTCCGAATCGGGGGAGGCGGGCGTGGACCGCCCCGACTCGGGACCCGGAGCGAACGGGGAGAGCCGCACGTCGTCCGCCGTCACGTCGGTCAACGCCAGCAGCGCGACCTGGTGGGCGTGTTCGCGGCGTTCCGCGATCGACGACACCACGCCTTCCGGAAGCCAGTGCATGCTCGGGCCCGGCGTCGACAGCGCGTGCACGAGCTCCGACGGCTTCGGACGCTCCTGCGGGTGCTTCGAGAGACACGCGGCGACGATGTCGCGCAGCTCGTCCGGCAGGCCCAGGAGGTTCGGCTGCGTGTGCACGACCCGGTACAGCATGGCCTGCGCCGAGCCGCCGCCGAACGGTGCGAGCCCGGCCGCCGAGCACAGCACCGCGCCGAGCGCGAAGACGTCCGCGGCCGGGGTGACGCGCTCGGAATTGAGCTGTTCGGGGGACAGGAAACCGACCGAGCCGACCATGTAGCCGGTCTCGGTGACGGTGGCCCCTTCGGTGACGCGCACGATGCCGAAGTCGATGACGCGCGGCCCGTCCTCCGCCAGCAGGATGTTGGACGGCTTCAGGTCGCGGTGGATCAGCCCGCAGGCGTGGATCGCCTCCAGCGCCTCCGCGAGACCGGCGCCGAGAACGCGCAACGCGGCCACGGGGAAGGGCCCGTGGTGACGGACCGCCTCCTCCACGGAGGGGCCGGGGATGTACTCGGTCACCATCCACGCGGGTGTGGCGTGCGCGTCGGCGGCGACGACGGCGGCGGTGTGGAACGCGCTGACGCGCCGCGACGCGTCGACCTCGCGTCGGAAGCGCGCGCGGAAATCCGGGTCGTCCGACAGGTCGGGGCGTACCACCTTGATCGCGACGAGGCGTCCGCTGGCCGAGCGGCCGAGGAACACCTGGCCCATACCGCCCGTGCCGAGACGGGCGATCACCCGGTAGCCGCCGACTTCGTCCGGATCGCCCGGACGCAGCGCTTGGATCACGGTCGGCCCCCTCACAGCCCTGAAGACGGACGGTACCGCAGGAACACGACGCGGATCAGGGGCCCGAGGCCGTCCCCGGGCCAATCTGCACGCCCGAGACCCGCGAGCGCCGCGCCCGCGTTCGGCGGCGAAGGTGGCCGCCGGCCCTCGGCCGTACGCCGACGTCCCCATGAGTGGGATGTCCGTGGACGCAGGACGGTTCCCGGCAGCGGCGGCGGTGCCGGGTAACGCGCCGGGAGGGCGATCACGCAGACCTTACCGCTGCTTCGGACCGGGAATCGCCCGCGGGGGCGGAACCGACCCCGGCCCGGCCCCGGTTGCCCGGCGATCAGGGCGACCCTCGGGGCGACAGGATTCCCTGGGGGCGGAGATCGCCTGTGGGTGGGGCGAGGACCGCCGCATCCTTTATTTCGACGCCTACCACTTGCGCTCGCTGACCCGCCCGTACTACGAGAGCCGGAACGTCCGAATTCTGTTGGGCGCGGCTCTCGGCGCGTTCTTGGACGACCCGAACGACAGCAAGCCGGTGCCGCTCGTCGGCACGCGCACGCGGGCCGGCCTTGTGGCTCGAACGCGTGTGTGATCTCCCGAGGTCTACGCGCCTTCAGGCGAATTCGCCCTGGCCGCAGGCTTTTTGGTGCTCGGACCCCGGTGGCCGTGCCTACCGTGGAGCGCATGGAAACCCACGACCTGAACCTGACCCCCTTCCGCTGGGACTGCCCGTTCCCGAGCGCGGACCCGCCTGGCTCGACGAAGTCGTCCGTCGCCAAAGCGGCGTGGCGACAGTCCGCCAATTACGACGGGGCGGCGTCTCGGATGAGAAGCGACGAGCGCGAGTTCGCCGAGGGGCATGGCTGCGCGTCGCGCCGAACGTCGTCGTGCTCGCACCGTCGCGGCCCACCCGCCGCCAATCCATCGTGGCGGCCCTCCTGCACGTGGGAAAGGGCGCCGTGGCGACCGGCCTGACGGCCCTCGAACTCGCGGAGGCCACCGGCATCCGGCACGGCGCCGACATCCATGTGCTGGTGCCGCGCGACTGCGCCGCGAAGCCGTTGCCCGCCGTTTTCCATGAGCGGACCTCGCGACTGCCCGAGCCCCTGCCGCTGCGGGCGCCGCCGAGGGCATCGCACGCGCGGGCGACTGTCGACGCCTGCCGACGCCTGGTGGCCGGCAGACGCCCCCACGACCGGCGGCAGGCGAGAGCCACCGCGCTCGCGGTTGTTCAGCAACGGCTGTGCGAAGTCGCCGAGTTGCGTGCCGAGTGCGAGGCCGGACCACGGCGTATGAGGCGGCGGGTGCGGGCGCTCGTCGACGAGGCGTCCGCCGACGTCAGGTCGGTCCCGGAGGCCGATCTGCGCCTGCTGGTCCGCGCCTCGGAGCTGCCCGAGCCGCTGTGGAACCCGAGGATCCACCTCCTCGACGGCACCTTCCTGTGCTCCCCGGACGGCCTGTGGGAGGACGAGGCCGTGGCAGTGGAGGTCGACTCCGTCAGCCACCACGGCTTCGGCGCGGACCGGTGCAGGACCGATCAGCGCGCCCGCGCGATGCGCGCCGCGGGGCTGACCGTCGTGTCGGTGCTGCCCCGGCAGATCAGGGACGCGGGCCCCGAGGTCGTCCGCCGACTCGGCCGGGCGATCCGCGAGGCGCGCGCCCGGCCGAGACGGCACTTGGGGCTGGCGGTGTTGCCTGCCGCCTGACGGGGTGCCGTGCGGGTCAGACGCCTCCGCTGAGGATGGTCGGGACTCCGGTAGGCGCGTGCGGGGTGCCGGGCGGTCCCGGACAGCGCCCGCACGGGACGGTCAGGACTCCAGCAGGCGCGTGCGAAGAGCCTCGATGTGGGTGGGCGAGACGCCTACGCCTTCGCGGACGTACGCCTCCACCGAGCCGTACTTCTTCTCGGCCGCGGTGAACGCCGTGTCGAGGTATTCCGGGCGCACCGCGAACACCGGGCGCAGGTGCTCGGGGTCGAACCCGCGCTGGGCGTTGGCTTCGAGGAAGCGCTCGTTCTTGGCGTGCAGGTGTCGGGCGCTGGCGAGGTAGTCCTCGAGAACGGTCTCGCGCGGCACACCGAGCAGGGTGAGCAGCACGGCCGAGGTCCAGCCGGTGCGGTCCTTCCCCTGGGAGCAGTGGAAGACGGTCGGGAACTCCGTCTCGGCGAGACGCGTGAACACCTTGCGGTACGCGGCGTGTGCCTGATCGGTGGTGACGAACCGGCGGTAGACCTCGCGCATCAGCTCGATGCCGGCGTCGCCGCCCATCAGCTCTCCGGCCCGCTTCGGGTCGGCGAAGATGTCGCCGAAGAGGTCGTTGTTGGAGTGCCCCATCACGTCGGCGACCAGGAGCTCGACCCCGGCCGGAAGCAGGTCGGGCTCCCGGTCGCGCTCGTGCTCCGACCGAAGGTCGAACACCAGCCCGATGCCCAGCCCGGTGAACGTGGAGCTGTCCGTCGGGTCGAGGGCCGCAAGCCCGTCCGAGCGGAATACGAGACCGGAACGCACTTTGCGCCCGTCGGCGGTCGCGTGGCCACCGGCGTCCCGGAAGTTCGGGGCGGTGGTCAGGATCGGCGTGGGCGCAGTCATCGGCGTCGGACTCCATTCGTACGGGGACGCGTGTCATACCAGGGTGACATCCCGAAGGCCGAGTCTCTCCCACGGCCCCAACACGCACGTATACAACGGTGGACAGTCACAAGAACAGGTGATCACCCGTGCCGGGAAGGCGGCAGCCGGAGAGCCTGGGGCAGCGCGGGGTCAGGTGGGCGCCCACACCGCGTGTTCGACGCGGAGGAGGAGGGCCGAACGGGCGGGGACGGTCAGGGGGGTGCCGGCGGTGACCTGTTCGTTGAAGCGGGCGAAGGGGTTCGTGTCCAGGGCGGTGTCGAGGACGATTTCGTACGAGTGGGCCCAGGGCTCGTCCGGAAGCATGAAGCGGATCGGTTGTGTCGACGCGTGCAGGATGACCAGGAAGCTGTCGTCGACGATGCGTTCGCCGCGTGGGCCGCGCTGGCGGATGTCGAGACCGGACAGGTACATACCGAGAGTCGCGGTCGGTGAGAACCAGTCGCGCTCGGTCATTTCGCGTCCGGTCGGGGTGAACCACGCCAGGTCCCGCAGGCCGTCGGGGAAGGAGGGTCGGCCGGAGAAGAACGCGCGGCGGCACAGGACCGGGTGATTGCGGCGCAGACGGATCAGGCGCGAGGTCAGGTCGAGCAGGGGACGCCACTGCGGGTCGTTCAATGCCGACCAGTCGAGCCAACTGAGTTCGTTGTCCTGGCAGTAGGCGTTGTTGTTGCCGGATTGCGTGCGGCCCATCTCGTCGCCGGCGACCAGCATGGGCACGCCGGTCGACAGCAGCAGAGTCGTGATCATGTTGCGCAACTGCCTTCGACGCAGCAGGTTGATCTCGCGGTCGGCGGTCTCGCCTTCGTGGCCGCAGTTCCACGAGCGGTTGTCGTTCGTTCCGTCGCGGTTGTCCTCGCCGTTGGCCTCGTTGTGCTTGCCGTCGTACGACACCAGGTCACGGAGTGTGAACCCGTCGTGCGCGGTCACGAAGTTGATCGAGGCGTAGGGGTGCCGAGCGTCCTGCTGGTACAGATCGGATGAACCGGACAGGCGGTAGGCGAGGTCTCGTACGTCCGTGCGGGCGCCGCGCCAGAAGTCGCGAACGGTGTCGCGGTACCGGTCGTTCCACTCGGTCCACAGCGGCGGGAACTCCCCGACCTGGTAGCCGCCTTCGCCGACGTCCCACGGCTCGGCGATCAGCTTGACGCGGGAAAGAACGGGATCTTGTCCGATGACGGTCAAAAACGACGAGAGCTTGTCGACATCGTGCATCGATCGGGCCAGGGCTGCGGCGAGATCGAAGCGGAATCCGTCCACGCCCATCTCGGTCACCCAATAGCGCAGCGAGTCGGTGATCAACTGGAGGACGTGCGGCTGCACGACGTTGAGTGTGTTGCCGCACCCGGTGTAGTCGGTGTACTCCCGACCGCCGTCGCGCAGCCGGTAGTAGGCCGCGTTGTCGATGCCGCGGAAGCACAGCGTCGGCCCGCCCGGCCCGCCCTCGCCGGTGTGGTTGTAGACGACGTCGAGGATCACCTCGATCCCGGCATCGTGCAGCGCCCGCACCATGTGCCGGAACTCGTGGACCTGGCCGCCGCGTCCGCCCGATGCCGAATAGCCGGCGTGTGGGGCGAAGTAGCCGATCGAGTTGTATCCCCAGTAGTTGGTGGACCCGCGGCGCAGCAGGTGTTCCTCGGAGACGAAGTGGTGCACGGGCAGCAGTTCGACGGCGGTGACGCCGAGGCGTACGAGGTGGTCGATCGCAGCGGGGTGGGCCAGACCCGCGTAAGTGCCGCGCAGGTGTTCGGGGATGCCGGGGTGGCGGGCGGTGAATCCCTTGACGTGAAGCTCGTAGATGACGCTCTCGGCCCAGGGGATCTTCGGACGCCGGTCGTCGGACCAGTCGAACTCCTCGTGTACGACCACCGATTTGGGGACAAAAGGGGATGAATCCCGAGGGTCGGCCGTGTCGTCGTCTCCCGGGACGTGCCCGTAGACCGCGTCGTTGAGCACATATGCACCGTCGATCGCGCGCGCATACGGATCCAGCAGCAGCTTCGCCGGATTCCAGCGTGCGCCTCGCCACGGCTCCCATGGCCCGTGCACGCGGAAGCCGTACCGCTGCCCGGGGCCCACGCCTGGGACGAAACCGTGCCACACATGGAACGTCTGATCCGTGAGTGGAAGACGCGTCTCGCGCAGGCGTCCGTCCGGGCCTTCCTCGAACAGACACAGGTCGACGGCCTCCGCTCCGCCGGCCCACAGTGCGAAGTTCGTGCCGGTGCCCTCGAACCGCGCACCGAGCGGCAGTCGGCGGCCCGGCCACGGTCGATCCACCCTGCTGTTCCCCGCCTCCCGGGCGAAACCGGCCATTGCGGATCCGGTTGGCGCGAATCCGGTCTGCGCGAATCCGGTCGGTGCGGCCCCGGACCGTGCCGATCCGGTGCGCGCGGCCTCGGACCGTGCCGATCCGGTGCGTGCGGTCCCGGTCTGCGCGGCCTCGGACCGTGCCGATCCGGTGTGCGCGGCCCCGGCGTTCGCGGGAGCCCCGGGCTCCGACGGGGACGGGTCGGGCCGACGTGTCACAGACTCCCCCTGATGCGCCATTGGCTCCGCCCTCCCGCCGTTGTTGCTACGCAGGGTGTTCCCTTTCGGGGCGCAAGGCAAAGGCCACCTGTTCCGTCGGTCGGTATCCGCACACCACGATGCGCACGAATAGTCCTCAATGCAAAGGTTTTCCACGGTTTATCAGAATCCTGCGCTCCGTCAGGCCGCTACCGTGGCCACATGCCCGTCGTCGTCACCGGTGCGCATCTGCCGCTCGGCCGTGCGCTCGTGCTCGCGTTGGCCGAGCGGGATGTTCCGGACCTGCGGGCCGTCGTGCGTGACCGTGCCGCCGCCGCGCCGTTGCGGGGCGCCGGGGTGCGGGTGGCGGTGAATGACCTCTCCGACCCGCTGCGGCTCGGGGCTGTCCTCGAAAACGCTTACACCGTCGTGCACTTGGATGCGGGGACCGACGGAACCGGCGGCCCCCTGGACACGTGGGAATGGCTGCTGGAAGCCGCCGAGGACACCGGTCTTCGGCGCATCGTGACCGTGCTGCCGTACGGCGTCGAGCCGCCGCAGGGGAGCGGCGCGTACCACGTCGTCGTCGTGCGCGGCGAGTTGCCCGGCCTCGCGGACACGCCCGATCCCGCCCTGGTCAGCGCGCTGTTGGCGGCGGACTCACGGCGCTGAGCCGAGTTCCGGCGCGCTCGTCCCGATTCGGTTACGGCGCCGATTTCCGGCAACCGAAGATGTGTTCGGTACGTCTAAAGGGTGTATGGCCGGTGCCGTGCCCATTCGTCGGGCCGGGCCGCCCCGAAGCACCGCACGTGAAGGGAACTTCTCCATGACCCGAGCACCGCAGCCGCGCCCAGGTCGACCACGTTGGCGTCATATCGTGGCGCTGCTTCTCGGCGCCCTCGTCCTGGTCACAGCGTGCAGCTCCGGTGACGGCAAGAAGTCCGACACCGGCGGGAACACCGGCTCCGGAGGCACGTCCGCGGGCGCGACGGCCGGTTCGTCCGGCGGGGTTTCGCCGTCCGCGTCGGTGAACCCGGCGCAGGTCACCATCAGCCCGTCCGACGCGGCGGTGGGTGTCGACGTCGTCACACCGGTCGTCGTGGAGGTCGGTGACGGCGACAAACTCGAAAGCGTCGCCCTGACCAACTCCCGTGACGAAAACGTCGACGGCAGCCTCCAGGCGGACGGCAAGACCTGGAAGCCGAACGTCCCCTTCACGTTCGGTTCGAAGTACACCGTGACCGCCGTCGCGGTCAACAAGGCGGGTGCGAAGACCACCGCGACCGCGTCGTTCACCACGGTGAGCAACGACAAGAAGATCACCGCGTCGTTCTTCCCGGACAACGGCATGACGGTCGGCGTCGGCCAGCCGATATCGATCAAGTTCAACGCGCCGGTAACGGACAAGGCCACCGTCGAGAAGGCACTCACCGTCACCGCCGGCCCCTCGGTCGAGGGCTCGTGGCACTGGTTCGGCTCGCAGCGCGTCGACTACCGGCCGAAGGAGTACTGGCCGGTCAACACGCAGGTGAAGGTCGACCTCAACCTGCGCGGCATAGACGCCGGCAACGGTGCCAAGTTCGAGCAGTTCAAGAGCTTTTCGTTCAAGGTGAGCGACAGCAAGACGGTCAGCGTCGTCGACGTCGACACCAAGACCATGAAGGTCTACAAGAACGACGTGATGGTCAAGGAAATACCCGTCACCACCGGAGAGCTGCCGAAGTACGCGACGTGGGGCGGCAAGATGGTCGTGATGGAGAAGTACGAGAGCACGCGGATGAACTCCGAAACGGTCGGCATGGCGGGCGAGTACGACATACCGAACGTCCCGTGGGCGGTCCGTACGACGACCTCCGGCACCTTCGTGCACGGCAACTTCTGGGCGAATCCGGCCGAGGTTTTCGGCAAGCAGAACACCAGCCACGGCTGCGTCAGCATGACCCCCGAGAACGCCAAGTGGTTCTACGACAACGCGGCGATGCCGGGCGACATCGTGGACGTCGTCAACGCCAAGGACGAGGTGGTCGCGCCGGACAACGGCTACGGCGCGTGGAACCTGACCTGGGAGGCGTGGGTCCAGGGCAGCGCCGCCCGGAACTGAGCAGCGACCGCCTGGCGGTCGGACCGCGTCCGGCGCGGTGACGTTCGGTGGGGTCGGGGGATCGGCAAGGGCGGGAGCGGGCCGTCGGTACGGCCCG
>NZ_JBPKBI010000005.1:146526-209029 GCF_051388935.1 Yinghuangia sp. YIM S10712 | reverse complement strand
CCCCCCCCCCCCCCCCCCCCCCCCCCCCCCCCCCCCCCCCCCCCCCCCCCCCCCCCCCCCCCCCTTCGCCGTGCCTGGCCGTATTGTCGGCGTCGGGCAGTCGACAATCCTCACCGAGCCGTGACGAGCCGTGACGAGAAGGAGTCATACGTGGGCGAGTTCGTGAACCTTGAAGTGGCCGACGGGGTCGGGACGATCCGGTTGGCCAGGCCGCCGATGAACGCACTCGACATCCAACTCCAGGAAGAGCTGCGCTCGATCGCCGCGCTGGCCACCGAGCGTCCGGATGTCCGCGCGCTGGTCATCTACGGCGGCGAGAAGGTCTTCGCGGCGGGCGCCGACATCAAGGAGATGGCGGCCATGTCGTACACCGACATGGTCGACCGCGGGGTCGCCCTGCAATCCGCGTTCACCGCGATCGCGCGCATCCCCAAGCCGGTCATCGCGGCGATCACCGGCTACGCCCTCGGCGGCGGCTGCGAACTCGCGCTCTGCGCCGACTTCCGCGTGTGCGCCGACAACGCCAAGCTCGGCCAGCCCGAGATCCTCCTCGGCGTCATCCCGGGTGCGGGCGGCTCGCAGCGCCTGCCGCGCCTCATCGGCCCGGCGAAGGCCAAGGACCTGATCTTCTCGGGCCGTTTCGTCGACGCGGAGGAAGCCCTCGCCATCGGCCTCGTCGACCGCCTCGCTCCCCAGGCCGAGGTCTACGACACCGCGGTCGCGTGGGCCGCGCAGTTCGCCGACGGACCCGCGTACGCGCTGCGTGCCGCGAAGGAGGCCATCGACCGCGGCCTGGAGACCGACCTCGACTCCGGCCTGGAGATCGAACGCCTGCACTTCACCGGCCTGTTCGCCACCGAGGACCGCACGATCGGCATGAAGAGCTTCATGGAGAGCGGCCCGGGCAAGGCCAAGTTCGTCGGCCGCTGAACCATCGCGGGCCGGTGTCGCGGCACGGTGAGGCACACCCGTCGTGGGGCACCGGACCGCTCGGCCAACCTGCGGCCGGTGTTCCGCGAGGGCGCTTCACGCGCATCACGGAACACCGGCCGCGACCGCGGTTTCCGCNCCCCCCCCCCCCCCCCCCCCCCCCCCCCCCCCCCCCCCCCCCCCCCCCCCCCCCCCCCCCCCCCCCCCCCCCCCCCCCCCCCCCCCGACCGCGGTTTCCGCCGTACGGACGGTCACAACGGTTTCGCGGCGTCCCGGACGGTCCGAGGCCGCGGCCCGGATCTGATTCGCTTCCATGCCGCCGAGGGTTGGCGGGGAGCGCTGACCGCGCACCGACAGTCCGCTGACCGCCCCGGTCAGCCTGCGGCCGACGGCGGAGCAAAGCCTGATCGCCGGACCAAGCGGTTGCCTGAAGCTGTAGCGTTTTGCTATAACTTCACTATGGCTACAGTATTGAACCTCTCGCCAGAGCTTGCCGAGCGTGTCCGCATACTTGCTGCCGCCGAGCGGCGTTCGCAGCAGCAGCTCCTGATTCGTGCCGTCGAGGAGTACGTCGACCGGCACGAGCGCACTGAACGCGCCCGTGCATTCGGCGCGCAGTTCGCGGCCGACAACGCGGAACTCATGGAGCGGCTGAAGTGACCTACTACCCCACCGCCGACGAGATCCTGATTCTCGCGGAACAGGTGACCGGTGCTCCGGCACTTGTTCGGGACCACGGACTCGTCCAGGCCGCGTGTGCCCGACCGTCAACCACGGTCTTCGGGGAGGACGCCTACCCCGACTTATCGCAGAAGTCGGCAGCGCTCATGCACTCGCTCGCGCGCAACCGCGCGCTGGTCGACGGCAATAAACGCACTGCCACAGTCGCGGCCTGGTACTTCCTCGCGTGCAACGGCGTCGCCGTTCCGTCGCCCCTGCCGGTCGACGACGCCGAGCGTCTGGTCACCGACGTGGCCACCGGTGTGCTCGACGACGTCTCGGACATCGCCAAGGTGTTGCGACGGGTCGGCGGGGTCGGCTGAGAAATCGAGCGCCTGGCGAAAGGGGCCCGGATCACGCATCACGCGCGTGGTCCGGGCCCCTTCGCCGATTACCGGCGCGTTCCCGTCACAGGTTGGCGTACAGCGGGTGCTTCGCCGCCAGTGCCGCTGTCCGCGCGCTCAGGGCCTCGCGCTTCGCCTCGTCGTAGTCCGGCTTCAAGGCCTCCACGATGACGTCCGCGACCTCGGCGAAGTCGTCGTCGGTGAAGCCGCGGGTGGCCAGGGCCGGGGTGCCGATGCGCAGGCCGGAGGTCTTCATCGGGGGCAGCGGGTCGTTCGGGACCGCGTTGCGGTTGACCGTGATGCCGACCTCGTGGAGGCGGTCCTCGGCCTCGCGGCCGTTGAGCTGGTTCTCGACGAGGTCGACGAGGACCAGGTGCACGTCCGTGCCGCCGGAGAGAACCTTGATGCCCGCGTCGGCCGCGTCCTGGGCGAGCAGGCGTTCGGCGAGGATCTTGGCGCCCGCGAGGGTGCGCTTCTGGCGGTCCTTGAACTCCTCGCCGGCGGCCACCTTGAAGGCCACCGCCTTCGCGGCGATCACGTGTTCGAGCGGACCGCCCTGGAGGCCCGGGAAGACCGCCGAGTTGATTTTCTTGATCAGTTCCTCGGTGGCCAGGATCGCGCCGCCGCGCGGGCCGCCGAGGGTTTTGTGGGTCGTCGTGGTGACGATGTGCGCGTGCGGCACCGGGTTGGGGTGCAGGCCCGCCGCGACCAGGCCGGCGAAGTGGGCCATGTCGACCCACAGGTACGCGCCGACCTCGTCGGCGATGCGCCGGAACGCGGCGAAGTCCAGTTGGCGCGGGTACGCCGACCAGCCCGCGACGATCATCTTCGGCCGGTGCTCCTTGGCCAGCCGCTCGACCTCGGTCATGTCGACCAGTCCGGCGGCGTCCACCTTGTAGGAGACGACGTTGTACTGCTTGCCGGAGAAGTTGAGCTTCATCCCGTGGGTGAGGTGCCCGCCGTTGGCGAGGTCGAGGCCGAGCACGGTGTCGCCGGTCTGTAGGAGCCCGAAGTACACGGCCGCGTTGGCCTGAGCGCCCGAGTGCGGCTGGACGTTCGCGGCCTCCGCGCCGAAGAGGGCCTTGAGGCGTTCGATGGCGAGGTTCTCGACCACGTCGACGTACTCGCAGCCGCCGTAGTAGCGGCGGCCGGGGTAACCCTCGGCGTACTTGTTGGTCAGCACCGACCCCTGGGCTTCGAGAACCGCGACGGGCGCGAAGTTCTCGGAGGCGATCATCTCCAGGGTCGACTGCTGGCGGTGCAGCTCGTCGGCGACGGCGGCGGCGACCTCAGGGTCCACCTCGGCCAGCGGACGGTCCAGGATCGTCACGGTTGGTCAGCTCCTCGATCGGGGGCTCAGGCGCCGGTGAAGGCGTTGTACTCGGCTTCGGACATCAGGCCGCCGGTCTCGGCGGCGGGGGTGTCGAGTTGCACCTTGATCAGCCAGCCGTCGCCGTACGGGTCGGAGTTGACCAGGCTCGGGTCGTCCACGACCGCGGCGTTGACCTCGACGACCTCGCCGTTCGCGGGGGCAAACAGGTCGCTGACCGACTTGGTCGACTCCAGCTCGCCACACGGCTCGCCCGCGGTGACGCGCGCGCCGACCTGGGGAAGCTGGACGAAGACCACGTCACCCAGGGCGTCGGCGGCATGCTTCGAGATGCCGACGACGGCCGGGCTGGTGTCCGTCGTCAGCCACTCGTGGTCCTTGCTGAAGAGCAGGTTCCGGGGTGCGCTCACGAGTCCATTCTCCTCTGTTGTGCGGGGTCCCTGATCCTCAGGGGTCTTGGTGACGTGTTGGGGCTTTTGTTGGCAGGTGTTCGCCGGTCACGCGCGCCGGTAGAACGGCAGCTCGACGACGTCCACCGGCTCCGCGCTGCCGCGGATGTCGACCGCGAGGCGCGTGCCGGGCGCGGCGCTGCCCGAGGGGACGTACGCCATGGCGATCGGCGCCCCGAGCGTCGGCGACGGCGCGCCCGAGGTGATCGTGCCGATGGTGTCGCCGGACGCCGGGTCGAGGACCGCGTAGCCGGCGCGCGGCACGCGTCGTCCCGGCGAGCGCAGGCCGACCAGAGTCGCGCGGGGGCCCTCCTTCTCGCGTGCGGCGAGGGCGTCGCGCCCGACGAAGTCCTCGGGCTTGTCGAGGCGCACGACCCGGCCCAGGTTCGCCTCGTACGGCGTGACCTCGGTCGTCAGCTCGTGCCCGTACAACGGCATTCCCGCCTCCAGGCGCAGCGTGTCGCGGCACGACAGCCCGGCCGGGACCAGGCCGTGGCCCGCACCGGCCTCGGTGAGCGCGTTCCACAGCCGCTCGGCGTCGCCGGGCGCGCAGAAGAGCTCGAAGCCGTCCTCGCCGGTGTAGCCGGTCCGGGCCAGCAGCACGTCGACGCCCGCGACGGTGGCGCGGTCGGCGGCGTAGTACTTGACGGCGTCCAGGTCGAGGCCGGTGAGCGGCGCAAGGATCTCGACCGCGCGCGGCCCCTGCACGGCCAGCAGCGCGTAGGCCTCCGAGAGGTCGGTGACCTCCGCATCGAAGTCCCCCGCACGGTCGAGGAGTTCCGCGGCGACGACGGCCGCGTTGGAGGCGTTCGCGACGACAAGGAAATCGTCCTCGGCGAGGCGGTAGACGATCAGGTCGTCGAGGATGCCGCCGTTGTCGTCACAGATCATCGTGTAGCGGGCGCGGCCGACGCCGATTTTGGAGACGAAGCCGACCAGCGCGTGGTCGAGCGCGCGGGCGGCCTCGGGGCCGCGCACGGCGATCTCGCCCATGTGGGTCAGGTCGAACAGCCCCGCGGCCTCGCGTACCGCGCGGTGTTCGGCGCTCTCGCTGCCGTAACGCAGGGGCATCCGCCAGCCCGCGAAGTCGGTCATCGTGGCGCCGAGGGCGTCGTGGACCGCGTCGAGGGGGGTGCGGCGCTGTGGCGTCGGGCCGGCCGGTGCGGTGGACGTCATCGCTGGGCTCCTCGCGGGGTGGTGATTCCGGTGGCATCTGGTGGGATTCGTCCGTGATCGCACCCTATGTTCGGGGCTGGTGCGGGCATGCCGGAAACCGGCTGTGACACGGGACGGAACGAAAGGATCGGGCGGTCCACAGAGGGCTCCCTTGTAGGGCGCGGGCATGCGGGGCATGCCGGACGCGCCGACGGGCGGGTCGCCTCCCCCTCTGTCGTGGACCTGAGAGCTTCACGCGCGATCGCCGCCCGGGGATCGGGCGCCGACGGCGGCTTGCACCATGGGTGAGCCCCGCCAAAACGGCACGGGACTGCTTTCCAGAGTCGCCTCACCCGCGCGGTACATGGGCCTGAGAGTTTCCGGGGAGGAATTGCTCCTTCGGCGCCCCGGCCGCAGACGCACGCGCGCCGCTGCCGAGGACTCTCCCGCGTGGGGTCGAGAGCCGGTGTGAAGTTGTGCGCGCATGCTATCGGTCGCCCACGACGTGCACCGGCTCCGGGCACCGGATTAGCGTGGGCCGCGACAAGACACCCAGCGAACAAGGAGTCCCACTCATGGCGACCACGCGCACCGCCACCACCAACTGGAAGGGCCCGCTGATGGGCGGCTCCGGGACCGTGTCGCTCGACTCGTCCGGGGTGGGGACGTACGACGTCTCCTGGCCGTCGCGGGCCGAAGCCGCGAACGGCAAGACCAGCCCCGAGGAGCTGATCGCCGCCGCGCACTCGTCGTGCTACTCGATGGCGCTCTCGCACGCGCTCGCGGGCGCCGGCACGCCTCCGGAGTCCGTCGAGACGAAGGCGAACGTCACCTTCCAGCCCGGCGAGGGCATCACCGGCATCGCCCTGTCGGTGCGGGCGCGTGTTCCGGGCCTCTCCGCCGAGGACTTCCAGGTCGCCGCGGAGAACGCGAAGGCGAACTGCCCGGTGAGCAAGGCGCTGGCCGGCGCGCCGATCACGCTGGAGGCCGAACTGCTTTCGTAGCAGGGGGAGTTCGTTCACGATGCGGCGGGGATCCGAGACGGGTCCCCGCCGCTTCCGGCACCGCACTAGGCTGGTGCGCCCCGCGTCAACGGCGAATCAGGAGGTGGCCGTGGCCTTCCCGGCGAACCACGTTGAGCGCTGCCTCGTCGCCGCGCTGCACGACACGTCGCGCACCGCCGAGCTGTTCGACGCGCTCGCGGAGGGCGAGGTGTGGGTGCCGCTGCCGGCCGGGGGAGGCCCGCAGGACACCGAACTCACCTTGCCCACGACGGAGATAGCCGGCGGGCACTACGTGCCGGTCTTCAGCTCCGAGGAGCAGTTCCGGCGCATTGCCGGCCCGATGGCCTTCACCGTGGCCCCGGTCCGCGAATTCGCGCGCGGGCTGCCGCCGTACATCGGCATGGCCGTGAACCCCGGTGGCGAGGTGGGCTTTCCGATTCCGCCGCAGGGCGTGCTGGAGCTCGCGCGCGTTCCGGGCGCGGGTTCCGCGGGGGCGCGCGTCACGCTGGCCGAACCGGCCCCGAACGAAGAGCCGTACGTCCTTCTCGCCGCCGCCGCCGAGGAGTTCGCCGCCACCGCCGTGGTCCTGACCGCCCGGCGCGCCCTCGGCGTCGTCGAAACCGACGCGCCCTGCCTGTTCATCGGTGTCGAACTCGACCGCTGGCAGGAGCAGGACCGCCGCGAGACGATCGCCGCACTGGAGCGCGCGGTCGGCCGGGCGGGATCGCCGTGGCCGGTCAACCTGGTGCTGATCGACCTCGCCCAGGACCCGATCGGCGACTGGATGCTCGACGCCGTACGCCCCTTCTACGAGCGGGCTTTCTAGTCCCCCGGCCGCGGCCCCGCCGCGGCTCTACGATGAGCTCGTCGTCACGCAGCGCAGACGGAGGGGACTGTGGCGTTTCCCGCCAATGAGGTGGAGCATGCCGTGCGGCAGGTCGCGCCGCAGGGCTACGAGGCGTACGAGCGGTTGCTGGAGGCTCTCGCCCGAGGCCACGTGTGGATGCTCCTGTGGCAGGGCGAACCCGGCAGTCCGGACGCGCAGTACGGCAACATGGAGGTCCACGGAGCCCGCTACGCCCCGGCGTTCACCTCCGAGGAGCAGTTGCGCGAGAGCCGCTGGGACCGGGGCTGGGAGGTCCACGCGGTCGTCGAGATCGCCGGGACGCTGTATCCGGACCACTGGGGCATCTGGCTCAACCCGCACCGGCAGGGCGGCGGTGTCGGTGTTCCGTGGCTTGATCTGTGGCGCATCGTCGGTGGCCTCGACAGACTGCCGCCCGGCCCGCTGCGCGTCGGTGAACCGCTCGTGGACGACTCGGCGTTCTGGTCGACGCTGAGTTCCGAGCTCGCGGCGTCGGGGGTGGTGCGCGCGGCGCACCGCGCGTACGTCGAGCCCGCTATCGGTGCTCCCCGCCTCGTGATCGGGACGCGGCTGGTCGACAACGACCCGGCGACGGTCGACCGCATGACGTTCGCGATGTCGCGGGCGGCCGGGATGCTGCGGGGCATCACCATGTCGTCGATCACCTTGGACGACCAGTACAACCCGATCGCCAAGTGGATGCGGGAGAACACCCGTTCGTTTTTGTGAGTTCCGGCCACCGGCGGGGCCGCAGGCGGGGCAGCCGCCGTACGGTCCCCCCGGTCCGTAGCCGACGGCCGTGCGGCGACACCTCAACCCCGCTCGATCGCCGTGCCGATCAGGCCGAGCGGCGGGCTGCCGAGGTCGAGCAGGGCGGTGTGGAAGCGTTCCGGGGTGAAGCCGTCACCCCATTCCTTCCTGGCCACGTCGCGCAGGTCGAGGAGCGCGAGCTTGCCCCACGTGTAGCAGCCGTAGTTTGGGTCGAAGGTGCCCCGCCGGGCCTCGCCGGCCGCGCCCGCACGGGCGAGGTGGGCGTCGGCCATGAAGCGGCGCGTCGACTCGGCGACGTCCATCGTGCCGGTGTGCAGGCCGATCGCGGACGCGAGCCGGGTCACGCGTACGAGCGCCTCCAGGCACACGCCGATCGCGTACCTCGGATCGTCGGCGCGGAAGCCCTCCTCGACGAGGAGTTCCTCGGTGTAGTGCGCCCAGCCCTCGCAGAACGTCGACGAGTGCAGCACCCGGCGCACGTCCGACGATGCGCGCCGGAGCGCGCGCCCGTGTGCGAAGTGGCCGGGCGCCACCTCGTGCGCCGTGATGGCCGGAAGCGTCGTACGGCTGAAGAGTGTGAGCCATTCCTCGGCCTCGTCGGCCGGCCAGTCCGGCTCGGGCGGCGTCACGAAGTACCACGACGGCGCCTCGGCCTCGCCCGGCGCGTTCCACGACATCATCGCCACGGACCAGCGCATCGACTCCGGGGCCGGGCCGACCTCGCACACCCCGTCGAGGTACGGCGCCAGCCGCTTCTCCCGGCTGAACGCGATCACCTCGGCGGTCAGCGCCTGCGCCTCGGCCACGATGCCCTCGGGGCCAGGGTGGTCGGCCAGCAGTTCCGGGACGATCTCCGCCACGCCGCGGCTCGCGTCATACGCCTCGCACGCGTCGGCCAGCATCTCGCGCAGCCGGTTGCGTTCCGCGTCCGCTCGCTCGGCGAGCGTGCCCAGGTCGACGGCCGTCGCCTCGCTCGACCCCATCAGGCGCGTCAGCGCGGGACCGCCGAGAGCAGGGTCGGGGTCGCCGTCGCGGGCGGCTGCCTCCAGATGCGCGACGAGCCTGGCCAGCGCGGCGAGTCCGCGCGTGCCGTTCTCGCCGTCCTCGGGCCGGACCGCGGCGGCGTGGCCGCGGGCGGCGGGGAGCAGCGCGTCGGCGACGGGCGCGGGTACGCGATCGAGCGAGGCGAGCGCCATGTCGACGGCGTCGGGCCACTGCGCGAGGTGCCGGGCACGAGCTTCGGCGCGTTCCTCGGCCGGGGCGTAGTGCTTGTCGTAGAAGGCGAGTTCGAGGTTGTTGATGTGCATGCGCGGGTCACGGCGGTGGAGTTCGAGGTCGCCGTACACGATGCGCGCGTGCTCCTCGAAGACGGCGAGGTGCGCCTCGTCGTGGGGGTCCCGCAGCGGTGCCGAGCCGGTGCCGAGTGCCGCGAGCCCCGCGCGGACCCCGTCGGGGGAGAGGTCTTGGATCCTCCCGTCGTATTCGTGCAGGCCCGCGCCTTCCCGGGCGCGCGCGACGGACAGGTCACAGAGGGCTCGAAGTCGGGCGTCCATGGGCGCGAGGCTACGGCGGCCCAAGCCCGGCGCGGGGCGATATCTCGCGGATGCATCCGCATGGGATGCGTTGACGCGGCCCGAGCGAACGGTCGTGCGGCCAGGCGGAACCGGTCGTTCCGGCCTGCCCGACTTGGGTAACCCCGTCGGGACTAGACTTCGGAGCGCAATGGCCTACTTCGATCATGCGGCGACCACTCCGATGCGCCCCGAGGCGGTCCGGGCCATGACCGGACAACTCACTGTGCTCGGCAACCCGTCGTCCCTGCACGCTTCCGGACGCCGGGCCCGCCGCGTCGTCGAAGAGTCACGCGAGATCCTTGCCGAGGCGGTCGGCGCTCGGCCGAGCGAAGTCGTGTTCACCGCAGGCGGCACCGAGGCCGACAACCTCGCGGTCAAGGGCCTGTACTGGTCGCGCGTCGCCGCCGCGCCGAACCGTCGGCGCATTCTCGCGTCCCCCGTCGAGCACCACGCCGTCATGGATGCGATCGAATGGCTCACCGCGGGCGAAGGTGCCGTCGTCGAGTGGCTGGACGTCGACGCCGACGGCCGCGTGCGGCCCGACGTGCTGCGTGCCGCGATCGCCCGCGATCCCGACAGCGTCGCCCTGGTGAGCGTCATGTGGGCGAACAACGAGGTGGGCACCGTCCAGCCGGTCGCCGAACTGGTCGAGGTCGCCCACGAGTACGGCGTTCCGATGCACGCCGACGCGGTCCAGGCGGTCGGCCAGATCCCGGTCGACTTCGCCGCCTCGGGCCTGGACGCCATGACCGTCTCCGGGCACAAGCTCGGCGGCCCGCTCGGCTGCGGCGCGCTGCTGCTGGGCCGCAACATGACGCCCGTGCCGCTGCTGCACGGCGGCGGCCAGGAGCGCGACGTGCGTTCCGGAACGCTCGACACCCCCTCGATCGCCGCGTTCGCCGCCGCCGCGGAAGTCGCCGTACGCGAACAGCCCGAGTACGCGGTGCGGGTCGGCGAACTGCGCGACACCCTGGTCCGGCGCATGCTCGAAGAGGTCCCCGACGCCGAACTCAACGGCGACGCGCGCCTCGACCCGGCCCACCGCCTGCCCGCCAACGCGCACTTCTCGTTCCCGGGCTGCGAAGGCGACTCGCTCCTGCTCCTGCTGGACGCCCGCGGCATCGAATGCTCGACCGGCTCCGCCTGCTCGGCCGGGGTCGCCCAGCCCAGCCACGTGCTGCTCGCGATGGGCGCCGACGCCGCCCGCGCGCGCGGATCGCTGCGCTTCAGCCTGGGCCACACGTCGACGATGGCCGAGGTCGACCGGCTGACCGAGGCGATCGGCCCGGTGGTGGCCAGGGCCCGCATGGCGGGACTGACGTCGCAGCGCCGCTGACGCGGCGCCGTCGGTGACGTTCGACGGCGCATCGCCCGATGGGCGCGAGTCGAGGCCTGGTCCGGTGGTCGGACGGCGCCTCACGCAGCCGACGGCCGCGATCGGGGGTCGTGTTCGGCACCGGGACGACCACGCACCCGGCGGCTCGCCCGCGGCGACGCCGGTGCGGGAGTCCTCGGGCACCACGCACCCGCGGCCCCGCCGTCGCCCCCATCGCCCTGACCGGTGCTCCCGCGGCCCGTGGCCCGCCGGGCGGGCCCGGCGCCTGCCGCGGCATCGAAAACCCACGCGAAAGAGCCGGTCCGAAGCCCGTACCCTGGACGGGTTATGACTGACCCCGCCATCTCCCCGACCCCGGACGCGTGCGAGCTCATCCCCGCGCTGCCCGAGCCGGGCGAGACCGCCGCCCCCCGTCCCGCCCGGCCCGCCGACTCCGCCGCGCGGCCCCTGCGCGTGCTCGCCGCGATGTCCGGCGGTGTCGACTCCGCCGTCGCGGCGGCCCGCGCGCACGAGGCGGGGCACGACGTGACCGGCGTGCACCTGGCCCTCTCGGAGAACCCGAAGTCGTTCCGGACCGGTGCCCGCGGCTGCTGCACGCTGGAGGACGCGCGCGACGCCCGCCGGGCCGCCGACGTCATCGGCATCCCGTTTTATGTGTGGGACCTGGCCGAGCGGTTCCGCGAGGACGTCATCGAGGACTTCTTCGCCGAGTACGAGGCCGGGCGCACACCGAACCCGTGTCTGCGCTGCAACGAGAAGATCAAGTTCGCCGCCCTGCTCGACCGCGCGCTCGCCCTCGGCTTCGACGCGGTCTGCACCGGCCACTACGCCGTGCTCGTCGACGGCCCCGACGGCCGTGAGCTGCACCGCTCTTCGGACCACGCGAAGGACCAGTCGTACGTTCTCGGAGTCCTCGACTCCGACCAGCTCGCGCACGCGTTGTTCCCGCTCGGCACCGACACCAAGGACGCGGTGCGTGACGAGGCCGAGCGCCGCGGCCTGGCCGTCGCCCGCAAGCCCGACAGCCACGACATCTGCTTCATCGCCGACGGCGACACGCAGGCGTTCCTCGCCACGCGGCTCGGCCGTACGCCCGGCGACATCGTCGACACCGACGGCACCAAGCTCGGCGAGCACGACGGCGCCTACGCCTACACCGTCGGGCAGCGCAAGGGCCTGCGCATCGGCCGCCCGGCGGCGGACGGCAAGCCGCGCTACGTCCTCGACATCTCGCCGGTCGACAACACCGTCACGGTCGGCCCGGCCGACGCGCTCGACGTCGGCGCCCTGACCGGCATCCGCGCCCGCTGGTGCGGACGGCCGCCGACCGGGACGCTGGAGTGCACCGCCCAGGTCCGTGCCCACGGCGACGAGTACCCGGCCGTCGCCGAGTTCGACGGCGACCGCGTCACCGTGCGCCTGCGCGCCCCGATCCGGGGCGTCGCGCGGGGCCAGGCCGTCGTCCTGTACGAGGGATCACGCGTCGTCGGCTCCGCCACGATCGACGCGACCACCCGCGCCGCGACCGTCTGAAAACCGCCCGGGGGACGGGGAGTTCAGCCCGCAGGCCGGCAATTCGGACCGACGGACACCGCCTCGCGGCGTGCCGATACCGGCCCGCCGTTCTCCCGCTCCGCGTTCGATGAGCCGTACCTGTGCGGACTCACGACCGACATCTCGCACCGCGGCCTGAGCCTTCGTCATACTCCGCCCGCCGGAGGCGAGTTCGGTGACCGGCTCGGATGCCTCCCTCGCAGGGCAGTTGACGCCTGATCCCTCCGTGATCAACCCGTCACCCAACGCGTTCGCCGGGCCGAGTGTCGCGCACGGGGTCAGTGTTCGCTCACATGGCCGCAATATCCCGTTACCACGAAGGCAACTTCGGTGACTGGGTGGGTAAGAGTAGGTAGCGAAACGACTTTTCGGCCTGCGATCCCCGCGCAGTCCGGGCTTTCGCGACGTGCACGTGCACTCTTCGAGACTCGGGGGCTTGGGAGGGGAGCGATGGCCGCAATCGTGCTGGTGCACGGGATCGCACAGGAGTTCAGGTCGGCCCGCAGCCTGGAGGACGAATGGCTGCCCCGGCTGGCCCGCGGCGTCAAAGCCGCCGGCTACCCGGAGACCGCCGACCGACTGTGGAAGTACCGCCAGACCCGCCGCGGCATCGACGCCCGGATGGCGTTCTACGGCGACATGCTGCGCCGTCACCCGTCACAACCGGACGCCGCCGAGGCCGACGGCCTGCGCCAGGAGATGGCCGACCGCATAGGCCGCGAATGGCTCGACCGGGCCGCCGCGCGCAGTTCCGCACCGCCCGAGCGGCAGCGGGCCGCGCGGGAGATCGCGCGACTGGAGGGCGGCCCCGACCAGACCGGCCGCACGGTCGTCCTGTCGCCGACCTGCGGGCTGTCGGGCCTCAAATGGTTCGCCGCGGACGGACCCGGTTCGGCGGGCGTATTCGTCAACAAGGCACTCGCACAGCTCACCCGCTACCTCACGGACGACACCACCCGTTCCCGGGTCCTCGACCGCGTCGCCGCCGACATCGGCTTCGACACCCGCGTCGTCATCGGCCACTCACTCGGCGCGGTCATCGCGTACGAGGTCGCCCACCGCCTCCGCCGCCCGCTCCCGCTGCTGATCACCCTCGGCTCGCCCCTCGGCCCCGACACCGTGATCGACGACTGGGTGCGTCCGCAGCCCGCGCAGCCCCCGTCGTACGTCGAGCGCTGGATCAACCTCGCCGACCGCGACGACCTCATCGCCGCCGAGCCCGTCCTCGCCCGCCTCTTCCCCGGCCCCCGCCAGAACGGCGGCCCCGAACTCCGCAGCGGCTACACCCTCGAACACGGCGCCGCCCCCCACAACCCCGACTTCTACCTCATGCGCCCCGAAATAGGCCGCACGGTAGGCCAGGCCTTCGCCGCCTGACCCCTTCTGTTCCCACTCCCAACCCCTGTCCGCACCGCGACGACGCACAGCTTCGGCAGCTCGACCGGCGGACCCGAGGCTCGGCGGGCCGATTGGTCGGCTCTTCGCCACGCGGGATGTCAGTCGATCCGGTGTTCCCACCGCAGTGCCGAGTCGCCCTCGATCGAATATGTGTGGGCCTTCGCGGTGACCGTCAGCCGAACCGCGCTGACGTCGGGTTCTCCGGCGTTGTGCCAGGCCGTCACGGCGGCTTCGATTGCGTCCCAGATTGCGACGGGTCCACCCTGGCGTACGATCCACTCTTCGCCGCCCTCTGAGAGGGCGGCGAACGATTCCCGGCGGGTGTCGAACAGGTAAGTCGTCGCTCGGCCGTCGCCGCTGCATGCGCGTACGAACTGGACACCGGGCGCCGTGAGTTGGGCGAGGAACGCAGGCATCCACTGTTCAAGTACGGCAGGTGAAAGGGCCGTCCTCCGCTCGGTGTCGACATACGCGGCGCGTGCCGTGAGGTCGCCGGACAGCGGGACGGGAGCCTCTGCCCGAGCCGGTATGAACGATGACCGCCCGATGATGCGGCCCTGGGCGGTACCGTCCTCCCGCATGGTGAGCTTGACCAACCCAGTCCCGTATGACCACGCGCCAGGGCCGACCGTGGCGAGGACGACCCCGCCGGGCTTCGTCTGCCGCACCCACGCGTACGGAATACGGCGTACCGCACACGTGGCGATCAACCGGTCAAAGGGCGCCCGGTGTGGGTTCCCGAGAAGACCGTCACCGGTCACCGCCCACGTGGAGAAGCCCGCTTTTTCCAACGCGGCATCCGCTGCGGCGGCGACCTCGGCATCCACCTCGATGGTGGTGACGTTGTCCTCACCGAGCCGGTGACACATGAGGGCAGTCGAATAGCCGGTCCCGGTGCCGATCTCGGCCACGCTGTGGCCGTCCTCGACGTCAAGCGCTTCAAGCATTCCCACGACGGTCGCCGGCAGGGTCGACGAAGAGGTGGGGAAACCGGGTAAGGGCTCGACGGCCCGATCGGGAGTTAGGTGGCCGTCGAGCTGGGTGACCAACGACTGATCGCTGTACGCGATTTCCACCCATTCCTCCGCGCCGACACTTTCGCGCGTGACCGGCCGCCACAGACCGCTTTCGTCGTCGGGGAGGAACACACCGGAGGAGAGGAAGAGTTCCCGGGGCACGGCTTCGACGGCTGCTCGCCAGGCGGGGTTGCGTAGGTGTCCTTGATCGGTCAGGCGGTCGGCGAGAGCCTTCCGCTGCCGAGCGGTATCGGGAAGGTTCACGGTGTGACTCCTTGCTGCAAGATGTCGGCAAACGCGGCGCTGATCGGTAGACCGGTCTTGTCTTCGAGCCACCCCCATTGGCCGTTCGGGTTCAGCTCCAGCCAGTGGATGCCCCCGTCACGGTCAAGAGCAAGATCGAAACTGCCTGATGCGAGGCAGAAGTGGTCCAGGTAGGCGATCAGAGCCCGGCCCATGTCGTCGGGCAACGTGGTGATTTGGTACGTGAGGGCTTCATAGTCGGCGCGCCAGTCCAGCAGGCCCGAGTCGATGCGGACCGGAAATACCTGCTTGCCGACGATGACGACGCGAAGGTCGGCCACCTTGTCCACGCGAGTCTGGAACAAATGCGGGACCACGCTCACGGTTTCGTCAACCTCGTCAACAGTGACGGGCTCGGTCCATGTTGTCAGTCCCACGCCGTCTGCCCTCCGGTACGGCGTCCATCGGAGCGCTTTGTGGATCACCTGATCGTGTTCGGTGATGAACGCGTGGATGTCGTCCAAGTCGTTGGAGATCAGCGTGGGCGGAACTGTGAACCCGAACCGTTCGGCGACGGCGAGTTGCATGGGTTTGTGTTCGGCCGCGTGGTTGCGCAGCGGATGGTTCACGTAGCGGCAGTCCGGCAACGCGTACAGGGTGCCGCCGAGACCATGACGGACCTGGGCTGCGGCGTACCGGGCGTCGGCGTCGTTCAACCCCTCGAAGTGGGGCCAGGTCGGGCGGCGCCAGTACACCGCCCGTACCCCTTCCAGGGGGGTGGCCCTGGAAGCGGTACGGAGGTGTCCCGTGGGTGAGGCGGCGCCGGCGCCGAACCAGGCCGAGATCGATAGGTGTTCTCCAACGTCGGACGGATCGAACCGTACGACGGGCACGCCCCGCTCATTGAGTTCGGTGATCACCATGTCGGCCGTGATGTCGTCAACTTCGGTGACGACTGCGACCGGTCCGGGGTCGAGCATCAGTCCTGCTCGCTGTCCTGGTCGTGGTCGGTGTCGTTGCGGCTGTCCTGGTTCGTGGACTGCGGGTGGGTCTCGGTTCCCTTGCTGGTGCCGTGCTTGCCCATCTCAACGACGCCGCCGCGTTCGTCGCGGAAGACGGTGATCTGCGTTGCGGGGTCAAGCTCGGCGGTGCTGTAGCCAGGCTGATAGGTGCTTGGGTACAGGCTCATACGACCGATGCCCCACGGGCGTACGGGAGTGCGCTGATCCGGACTGGTGAATGATGTCACGAATTCTCCTCTTTTGATCCATTTGTGATGCAGCGTCAGTGGGTGTCGAACTCTGCCCACACGCGCTTGCCCCAGGGCCGCAAGGGAGGTCCGAGCACGTCGCAGCCCCACTGGTATGCGGCGTCGTTGACCAGGAGCAGCCCGCGGCCGGTGGCATCATCCAGGTCAGGAGTGCGGAGTTGCGGCATGCGGTCGGGTGCTCGGTCGACGACCGCAATAAGCACCCTGTCGTCGGCCGGGCGCTCCACGATGACCCGGAGCAAGGGGCCCGAAGCGTGGAGCACGGCATTGGTGACGAGTTCCGACATCACCAACTCGGCTGCTGCGGCGAGGTGGCCCATGCCCCACGCGGTTACGGCAGCGCGTACCAGGCTGCGGGCCGTCTGTACGGTCGCTGCCCTGCGGGGAAGCGTCTCGGCGTAACCGGGGTGTTCTGTCGGTCTGGGTTGCTGCGTGGTCGCCATGGTCATCGTCATCGCCTTGGTCGGGGCGGAGGGGGAAGCCCTGCCCGCATGCCCTGGTGAAGAGACCTGCGGGCGGGACAGCCGACAGGGAGACGTTTACGGGCGTATCCCTCGTGGCCTGCGATCAGTCAACGGCGCCGGGGCCTGGCGAGGAGACTCCAGAAGGTGACTCCAACACGGAGTCACCGCACAGTCGTTGGACATAGCATCACGTCATTGCTACTCGGGGGAGTCGTAGATGAGCCATCAGTCACCGGATCCGCGGATGGTCATTTCCGGCCTGCGCGGGGATGAGCGTTTGCTGCGCGCCCTGGCCGAGCGGGACATGGGTGCCGTTTTCCGCATGCTCAACAGACGGGGTGTGAGTACGCGGCGGCTCGCCTCCGCAGTCGACATCACACAGGGGCGGCTCTACGACTACATGAATGGCAAGAGCCGGGTAGAGAAGCTGGCCTTGTTTGAGCAGATCGCCGACGCCTTCCACATCCCGGGGCACTTGCTGGGTCTGGCCCGGCGGTCATGGGAACCTGCGACCGCCGCGACGGAGCAGCGAACGGACCATCCACTGCCGGACAGTGACGATCTCGCCGCAATGGACCACTTCCGCGACGCAGACCGGCAGACGGGCGGTGGCCGCCTATATGGGGCCGTGGTGCGGCATCTATCGGACCGGGTGGCGCCCCGACTGGTCGACACGGCGAGCGGGCGGCAGGTGTTCGCCGCAGCGGCGGCGTTGACGGAGATGGCCGGTTGGATGGCGCACGACTCCGGACAAGATGATCTCGCCGAACGGCACTTCGCACGCGCTTTGCCTTTGGCGCATATCTCCGGTGATCTTCCACTGGCCGCCAATGTCGCCGCGAGCAGCAGCCATCTCGCGCTTCAGACCGGCGACCCGTCGGCGGCCGAGGAGTGGGCGTGCACCGGCCTTGACCTCGTGACGCGGGGACCGCGAATTCCGGCGCTCGCCGCGCGGCTGCACGTGATGCGGGCTCGCGCCCTCGCCGCCGCCGAGCAGCACGCCCCGGCCGTCCGCACGCTCGAAGCGGCACGGCAGGACTTGGAGGGCGGCAAGGATGCCGAACACCCCTGGCTGAGCCCGTTCGACGCCGCAGCCCTGGCGAGCGAGTCTGCGCTGGTCCTCCGTGACCTGGAACGGCTCGATGAGGCCCTACAGCACGCCGAACAGGCCGTTGCCCTACGGCAGATCGTGCGGACGCGTTCACTGGCGCTGAGCCGCATCAGCCTTGTGGACATTCAAGTACGCCGGGGTGAGTTGGATGCTGCGGTGCACGTCGCACACGCGCTCTTGAGCACGAGTCCGACCTTGGGGTCTGTTCGGGTGGTCCGGCAGCTCGACGAGTTGCGTCGGCTGCTGGAGCGGCACAAGGCGTATCGACCGGTGCATGAGTACTTGGTGCGCTTCGACGATGCGCGCAGGGCCAGAATGCTTCTCTTGGCTGATCTGATCCCGCCATCTCCGAAAGGCAACTCCGCATGAGGCCCACCGCCCCCGATCCCGGCGACACTGACGCCTGGAACGCTTACCTGGCCGAAGGCAACGCCAAGCAGGCCCGTAAGCGCGTTGCGGCTGATGTCCTGCTGCGTGATCCGGCTGGGCGCGTACTTCTCGTGAACCCGAACTACAAACCGGATTGGGATCTGCCAGGAGGCATGGCGGAGGCGAACGAGGCGCCCGAGGAGGCGGTAGAGCGCGAACTCCTTGAAGAGCTTGGGCTGGAAATCACGTTGCGTGGACTGCTGGTGGTGGACTGGGTGGCGCCGCACGGTCCGTGGGACGATCAGATTGCGTTTATTTTCGACGGCGGCGTCCTGTCCCGCGACCAGGCCGACCGGCTGTACCCACGGGACGAAGAACTTGCCGAAGTCGCGTTCGTTGAGCCGGAAGAGGCCCGCACGCGACTTGGCGAACGCGTGCGGCGACGATTCACCGCTGCTATGACCGCCCTCACGTCGAAGTGCTCCCTGTACCTCCGCGATGGCGTACCAGCCCCCTGATGGCAACGCGAGGCGCGGCAACGGCACGTCCGGGGCCCTCGGCTGGTCACTAGGCTCGGGGCGTGAGCGAGTCGGTGAGTGAGTCTTTGGCCGAAACCCCAAGTGGGCCGGATTACCCCTGGGCGGTCGGCAGTGCGACCGGGATCGGGTCGTTGCCGGGGGAGGATGTGCGGGAGGCCGTGCGCCTCGTGATGGGGGAGCTGGGTGCGTTCCCGCATCTGCCGGAGTTGCCGGGGCGGGGGGTCGGGGCGGATCTGACCGGGCGCTCCGCGGGCCTGCTGGTGGATCTGTATGCCGACGTGCAGCCGTCGGGGTGGCGGTTCGCGGATCGGCCCGGCCGGGATCACCGGCGTGCGGTGGCGTGGATGCGGGAGGATCTCGACGCGCTGGAGGAGTTCACGCAGGGGTACGTCGGGCCGTTGAAGGTGCAGGTCGCCGGGCCCTGGACGTTGGCGGCGACGATCGAACTACCGCATGGGGACAAGGCGTTGGCGGATCCGGGAGCCTGCCGGGATCTCGCCGGGTCGCTGGCTGAGGGCGTGCGGAACCATGTCGCGGAGGTACGGCGGCGGGTGCCCGGTGCGACCGTGGTCGTGCAGTTCGACGAGCCGGCGCTGCCGGGTGTGCTGGCGGGGTCGGTTCCGACGGCGAGCGGGTTCGGGAAGCTGCGGGCGGTGGACAAGGCGGTGGCGCGCGAGGCGCTGCGTACCGTCATCGACGCCGCCGGGGCGCCTGCGGTCGTGCACAGTTGTGCGGCCGGGGTGCCGGTCGGGCTGCTGCGCGAGGCCGGGACCAAGGCCGTGTCGCTGGATTTCTCGACGTTGCGCGACCGCCAAGAGGAAGAGATCGGGGAGGCCGTCGAGGCGGGACTCGGGTTCTTCTTCGGCGTCGTCCCGTCGCTTCCTCCGCCGACGCCGTCCAACCGGGTGGCCAATCGCGCCGCGACCAGGGGAAACACCGGCACCGGCGCGCGACCGCTGTCGGACCCGGCCGGTACGGTCAGGGGTGTCAAGACGTTGTGGAGGAGGCTCGGCTTCCGCCCGGAGCAGTTGGGCGAGGCCGTGGTCGTGACACCCACGTGCGGTCTGGCGGGAGCGGATCCCGCCTGGGTGCGGCGGGTGCTGGCGCACAGTGTCGAGGCCGCCAGGGTGCTGCACGAGGCACCCGAGAGTTGATCCACTTGGCACCGGACCGCCGGTATTTCTGGAGGCTGACGACGTGGCTGATCTGACAGGCGCCGAAGGCGTTCCCGCCGAGGTGCGCGAACGGGCCGTCGACCTGGCCAAGGAGCTCGAAGAGCACCGGTTCCGGTACTACGTCAAGGCCGCGCCGACCGTCAGCGATGCCGAGTTCGACGAGCTCATGCGCGAGCTGGAGGGCATCGAGGAGAAGTACCCGGCGCTGCGTACGCCCGACTCTCCGACGCAGACCGTCGGCGGCGAGGCGGCCGAGGATGCGGTCAAGGTCGACCACTTGGAGCGCATGCTCAGCCTCGACAATGCGATGAACGAGGCGGAGCTGGACGAGTGGGTCGAGCGCTTGCACCGGGAACTCGCGGGCGCCGCCTTCCACTTCCTGTGCGAATTGAAGGTCGACGGGTTCGCCGTCAACCTGCTGTACGAGAAGGGCGAGCTCGTGCGGGCGCTGACGCGCGGCGACGGGCGCACCGGCGAGGACATCACGGCGAACATCCGCACGATCGGTGAAATCCCCCACCAGCTGCGCGACGACGGGGGCCATGACATCCCCGAGCGCGTCGAAATCCGCGGCGAGGTGTTCTTCCCGATCGAGAAATTCGACGAGCTCAACGCGCGCTTGGTCGAGGCCGGTGAGAAACCGTTTGCGAACCCACGCAACGCGGCTTCCGGTTCGGCGCGCATGAAGGACCCGCGCGTGGTCGCGCAGCGCCCGCTGCACATGGTCGTGCACGGCATCGGCGACCGCCGCGGCTTCGAGATCGACTGCCTGTCGCACGCGTACGACAAGTTGCACGCATGGGGCCTGCCGACCGCGCGGCACAACAAGGTCTTCGCGACCGCCGACGAGGTCAAGGAGTTCATCCGCTACTTCGGCGAGAACCGCAACTCCGTCGAACACGAGATCGACGGCGTGGTGGTCAAGGTCGATGAAATCCCACTTCAGGGCCGGCTCGGCTCGACGTCGAAGTCGCCGCGCTGGGCGATCGCGTTCAAGTACCCGCCGCAGGAGGTCAACACCAAGCTCCTGGACGTCAAGGTCAACGTCGGGCGCACGGGGCGGGTCACGCCGTACGCCGTGATGGAGCCGATCAAGGTCGCCGGGTCGACGGTGGCATACGCGACGCTGCACAACCAGGAGGTCGTCAAGGCCAAGGGCGTGCTGATCGGCGACACCGTGGTGCTGCGCAAGGCCGGCGACGTGATCCCTGAGGTCCTCGGCCCGGTTGTCGACCTGCGCGACGGAACCGAACGCGAGTTCGAGATGCCGACGCACTGCCCCGAATGCGGCACCGAGCTGCGGCCGATGAAGGAGGGCGACGTCGACGTGCGCTGCCCGAACGCGCGTTCGTGTCCGGCGCAGCTCCGCGAACGTCTGTTCCATCTGGCCGGTCGCAAGGCGCTCGACATCGACGGGCTCGGCTACGTCGCGGCGACCGCCCTCACGCAGCCCTTGGAGCCCGCCGAGCCGCCGCTGCGCGACGAAGGCGACCTGTTCGCGCTGACGGTTGAACAACTGCTGCCGATCAGGGTGCTGGTACGCGACCAGAAGACCGGAATGCCGAAGGTCGACGACGAGACCGGCGAGCGGAAGGTCGTGTCGTTCTTCGCCAACCAGAAGGGCGAGCCGAAGAAGACCGTCGAGGTGCTGCTCGACGGGTTGGAGAAGGCCAAGCAGCAGCCGCTGTGGCGCATTCTGACCGCGCTGTCGATCCGGCACGTGAGCGACACGACCGCGCGGGCGATCACCGGCGAGTTCCGCGACCTGGACCGGCTGGCCAACGCGAGTGTCGAGGAGATCGCGGCGGTCGAGGGGGTCGGGCCGATCATCGCGCAGGCGGTCGTCGAGTGGTTCGCCGAGGACTGGCACCGCGAGATCGTGGAGAAGTGGCGTGCCGCCGGGGTCCGGTTCGTCGAGGAGGGCGGTGCGGAGAAGGCGCCGGGCACGCTCACCGGGCTCACCACCGTGGTCACCGGAACGCTCGCGGGCTTCACGCGCGACGGTGCGAAGGAGGCGTTGGAGGCGGAGGGAGCGAAGGTGACCGGGTCGGTTTCGAAGAAGACCGACTTCGTCATCGTCGGCGACAATCCCGGCTCGAAGTACGACAAGGCTGTGTCGCTTGGCGTGCCGATCCTCGACGACGAGGGCTTCGCGGTGCTGCTGGCGGACGGCCCCGACGCGGCGCGCGCGTGGGTGGCGGCGCAGGCGGGAGAGCAGGGGGAGTCGGAGGAGGACGCGGAGTAGCGCACCGGAAAGCGTTCCGTTCCGCTGCCCGTGCCGGGCGCCCCGTCGCTGCCGGAAGCGGCGTGGCGCCCGGCGTTCCGCATCAGGTCGACCGCGTGGGCAAGTTGGCTTCCCGTCACATGACGCTGCGTCAAATGCCGTGCGTCGCAAGGGAATGCGAACCATGACCGCGGTTCGGTGTCCGCATCGCGTACGGCTCGTCGCTTAACGCCGCAAATCCCGTACCGCAAACAGCGCGGAAGCGGACGTTCCGATTCGATCTTGCGGATATGGCTCCCTGGTCGCCCCCGGCGTCCTACCCTGATCGGGAACCCGGTTCGCGCCGGGCTTGCCGCCCGGTCGCGGAACGCCCCGCGTACCCCTTGCCGCGGCCGGGCAGTTCGGCCCGCCGGGCCGGGACCCCGCCCGGGAAAAGCCGCAGGGAGCTTGTGCATGCGACGGTTCGGACGCACGGATCTGTCGCGCGTCGCGCGCCCGGGCAGGTTCGTCGCGAACGCCGTCGTCGTCAGCGGCGTCGGCAACCTCGTCCTGGTCGCCGCCGTCGCCCGCGTCGTGGCCGGCGGCAGTTCGCCGGTGCCCGTCGGAGAGGCCGGCGTGTGGATCATGCTCGCCCTCGTCGTCGCCGACGGCATCCACCTCGGGCTCACCCGGCGCGGGATGTACGTGCCCGGCGCCATCCCGTCCGTCGCGGTCGCGTACGCCCTGCTCCTCGTGCACGGCTGGGTCCTGGCCGCGCTCGTCCTGGTGGTCCCGGTCCTCATCTCCGGGGTCATGCGCCGCGACACCGTGCGGCGCCTGGTCTACATCACCGGCCACTACGTCCTCGCGTTCGTGGCAGCAGACTTCGTGCTGCACCTGTGCGGCGTGCGTCCCGAACGGGAGGATGTGCGGGAACTCGCCGCCGCCGAACTGCCCGCGGTGCTCCTCGCAGGCACCGTCCTCGTCGGCGTCGCGCAGGGCTCCTCGTGGCTGCTGCGCGCGAGTTGGCGCGGCATACCCACCACCACACTGGCCGGCGAGGAGTTCCGCGTGCGTGTCATCGCCAACGGGGCGCTGATCGGCATCGCGCCGCTGATCGCCGTCGTCGCCCACGCGAACCCGTGGCTGCTGCCGTTGTTCGTCCTGCCCCTGCACAGCCTCTACCGGTCGACGCGCGTGTCCTTCGACCGCGAACAACTGTCCCACCGCGATCCGTTGACCGGGCTGCCCAACCGTCGGCTCCTCCTCGAACACGGCGAGGGCGTCATCCGTGCCGCCCCCCGGGACGGCAGGATCGCGCTGTTCCTGCTCGATCTGCACCGCTTCCACGAGGTCAACGACACCCTCGGGCACCTTGCCGGGGACCGCCTGTTGCGCCAGGTCGGGGAGCGTCTGTTGCGCATCGTCGGGCCGGGCGACACCGTCGCGCGGCTCGGCGGCGACGAATTCGCCGTCCTGGTGCCTGACCTCGTGCCCTCCGAATCCGCCGCGTCGCAATCCTCGCCCGACAAGGTCGCGCTGGCCCTGGCCCGGCAGATCGTCGAAGTCCTCGCGGAACCGTTCGAACTCGACGATCTCGCCCTGGACATCGAGGTGAGCGTCGGAGTCGCCGTCTTCCCGGACCACGCACGCGGCATGGCCGGGCTGCTGCAATACGCAGACGTCGCGATGTATCTGGCCAAACGGCTGCGCAGCGGCGTCGAACTGTACGACCCGGCCCGCGACGTCAACACCCGCGACAAACTGCTGCTCCTCGGAGACCTGCGCCGGGCCCTCGACGTCCGCCAGGTCGAACTCCACTACCAGCCCAAGGTGTCCTTCACCACCGGCCGCGTCGACGGCTGCGAGGCCCTGGTGCGCTGGCGCCACCCCGACCGGGGCTACATCTCCCCGGAGGTGTTCGTGCGCCTCGCCGAAGAGACCGGCCTCATGCCGCGGCTCACGCGCTACGTCGTCGACGAGGCCCTGTCCCAGGTCGCCCGCTGGCGCAGCGAGGGCATCGAGGTGCCGGTCGCGGTGAACATCTCGGCCCGTGACATCCACGCCCCCGCGTTCTCCGACACCGTGGCGGCCGGTCTTCGCCGCTACGGCCTGCCGGCCGGCGCCTTGCACCTGGAGATCACCGAGCGGGTCCTGTTCGAGGAGCCGCAGCGCGCCGCGGCCAATCTCGACGCGCTGCGGGAACTCGGCGTACGCCTGTCCCTCGACGACTTCGGCACGGGCTATTCGTCGTTCGTCCACCTGCGCCACATCCCGGTCAGCGAGATAAAGATCGACCGCTCGTTCGTCGCGCGCCTGACCGTCGACGAGGACGACGCGGCGATCGTCCGCTCCACCGTCGACCTCGCCCACTCGCTCGGCCTGCGCGTCGTCGCCGAAGGCGTCGAGGACGACGCCACCTGGGACCGCCTGCGCGACCTCGGCTGCGACAGCGCGCAAGGCTGGCTCATCGCCCGCGCCCTGCCGCGCGACGAGGCCACCGCCTGGCTGGCCCGCCACGGTGTCGGCGCGCGCATGGCACCCCCGCGCCGCCCACCTGACGCCGGCCCGCCGGCCCAGCGCCCCCGGCCGCTCCAGAACCCGACGCGGGTGACGGGCTAGCGGAAAGCCGCCGCCCGTCCGGCAACTAGGATGGCGACGACGGAACCCATTCCCAAACCACCCTTGAAGGAATCGCTGCATGCCTGGCATCTCGCGCGAGGAGGTCGCCCACCTCGCCCGGCTGTCGCGGCTGGAGCTCGGGGCCGAGGAGCTCGACCACCTCGCCACCCAGCTCGACGACATCATCGGCGCGGTCGCCCGCGTCGGCGAGGTCGCCGCCGACGACATTCCGCCGACGTCGCACCCGCTGCCGCTGACGAACGTCATGCGGCCCGACGAGATCCGCCCGGGGCTCACCCCGGAGCAGGCCCTCTCCGGTGCGCCGGCCGCCGAGGACCAGCGTTTCCGCGTGCCGCGGATCCTGGGGGAGGAGCAGTAGCGATGGCCGATCTGACCAGGCTCACCGCCGCCGAGACAGCGTCGCGGATCGCCGCCGGCGAGATTTCCGCCGTCGAGGTCGCGCAGGCGCACCTCGACCGCATCGCCGAAGTGGACGGCAAGGTCCACGCGTTCCTGCACGTCGACACCGAAGGCGCCCTGGAGGCCGCGAAGGCCGTCGACGAGCGCCGCGCCAAGGGGGACGCGCTCGGCCCGCTCGCGGGTGTGCCGCTCGCGCTCAAGGACGTCTTCACCACCCGCGGCGTCCCGACCACCTGCGGCTCGAAGATCCTCGAAGGCTGGGTGCCGCCGTACGACGCCACCGTGACACGCCGCCTGAAGGAGGCCGGCGTCGTCATCCTCGGCAAGACCAACATGGACGAATTCGCCATGGGGTCCTCGACGGAGAACTCCGCGTACGGCCCCACCGGCAACCCGTGGGACCTCGCCCGCATCCCCGGCGGCTCCGGCGGCGGCAGCGCCGCGGCACTCGCGGCCTTCGAGGCGCCGCTCGCCATCGGCACCGACACCGGCGGCTCGATCCGCCAGCCCGCCGCGGTCACCGGCACGGTCGGCGTCAAGCCGACGTACGGCGGCGTCTCCCGCTACGGCCTCGTCGCGTTCTCGTCGTCGCTCGACCAGGGCGGCCCCTGCGCGCGCACCGTGCTCGACGCCGCGCTCCTGCACGCGGCGATCGCCGGGCACGACCCGCTCGACTCGACGTCCGTCGACGCGCCCGTACCCGACGTCGTGGCCGCCGCCCGTGCCGGCGACGTGCGCGGCCTGCGGGTCGGCGTGGTCAAGGAGTTCGCGGGCGAGGGCTACCAGGCCGGTGTGCTCCAGCGCTTCGACGAGGCCGTCGAACTGCTGCGTGGCCTCGGTGCCGAGGTCGTCGAGATCTCGTGCCCGCACTTCGACTACGCGATGCCGGCGTACTACCTGATCGCGCCCTCCGAGGCGTCGTCGAACCTCGCGCGCTTCGACGCCATGCGCTACGGCCTGCGCGTCGGCGACAACGGAGACCGCTCCGCCGAGGAGGTCATGTCGCTGACCCGCGAGGCCGGCTTCGGCGCCGAGGTCAAGCGGCGCATCATGCTGGGCACGTACGCGCTGTCGTCCGGTTACTACGACGCGTACTACGGCCAGGCCCAGAAGGTGCGCACGCTCATCACCCGCGACTTCGACGCGGCGTTCGCGCAGGTCGACGTGCTGGTCTCGCCCACCACGCCGACCACCGCGTTCCCGATCGGCGAGCGCGCCGACGACCCGATGGCGATGTACCTGGCCGACCTGTGCACCATCCCGTCCAACATGGCCGGCAACGCCGCGATGTCGCTGCCGTGCGGGCTCGCCCCCGAGGACGGCCTGCCGGTGGGCCTCCAGATCATCGCTCCCGCCATGGCCGACGATCGTCTCTACAAGGTCGGCGCGGCGGTCGAGGCGGCATACCTCGACCGCTGGGGCGCCCCGTTGCTGGACCAGGCGCCGGCTTTGTGACGTTCCGACGTCCCGCACCCGACAGGAGAGAAGCAGATGGCCAAGAAGAAGGCCCCCAAAAGCAAGGCTGCGAAGATCATCGGCCTCGGCATGCAGGTCTTCGGCGCGATCGGCGTCATGAAGCAGATCAAGGAGGCGCGCGGCAAGAATGACAAGCTCGAACTGACCGACGCCATCGTCTCCGCCGCCGCCGTCGTGACCGGTGTCGCCCTGCTGATCCGCTCGTTCCGCGAGGAAGACGCGGAGTCCGTCGACATCGCAGCCCTGTGACCGCGGTCCGTCCGTGACCACCACCCGGGAGGTCCGTCGCCACACGGCGGCGGGCCTCCTGTCCGCTCATCCGAGGGCCCGAGGGGGCAATCCTTGATCACGCGACTGGAGATCGACGGCTTCAAGTCGCTCGTCGGCCTCCGCGTCGATGTCCGACCGACCACGGTGTTCGTAGGCCCGAACGGCGCGGGCAAGTCCAACATCTTCGACGCGCTCCGGTTGGTCGCCGATTGCGTCCACGGCGGCTTCGACACCGCCTTCACCGACCAACCGCGCGGCCACGGCCCCGATCTGTTCCACCGCACCGCCGCCGGTATCGGCCCGCACATGCTGATCACCGTCGGTTTGCTGTTGGACAGCCCGTACGGTCCGCTGCCGGCCCGCGTCCGGTTGCAAGCCTCGTGGCAGGACGACGAGTTGGTGCCCGGTCCGAAATCCGCCATGTGGGTCTCGGCGCTCAAGGACCGCTCGTGGATGCGGCGTCTCGGCCTCTCGGGTGCGTGGGAGGCGGCGATCGGCCAGGCCGTCGACGCTGTCCCCGGCGACCAACCCCGCCACCTGCCCCTGTCGACCACGGGCGCGCACGCACCGCTGCGGCTGTGGATCGAGGACGAGTGCCGGTCGTGGCGGCCCTTGGAGCTGGACCCCGCCACGATGCGCCGCCCTGTTCCCGGGGTCGGTGCGATCAAAGACCTTCTGCGGCCGGACGGTGCCAACCTTGCCGCGGTCTTGGAACGGCTGTCGCGGCACGGCCTGTTGGCCGGCCTCAACGTCGACTTGGCCACGCTCATCTCCGACGTCCGGGAAGTGCAGCCGCTGTTCGACAAACGCCGCTCCGAGTACGACTTCGACCTCGTGTTCCGCGACGGACAACACGCCGCGCCGCCACTGCTGTCCGAGGGAACGCTGCGCGTACTTGCCCTGCTCGCCGCCGCGTACGACCGCACAGCCCGCGGCCCGCTCGCCGTCGAGGAGTTGGAGGACGGCCTGCACCCCGCCCGGCTCGCCGAGGTGCTCCGCCGCCTGCGCCGCGACGTCGCCGACTACCGTGAAACACCACCCGCACGCGACACGGGTCTGCGGCAGCTTCTGCTGACGACACACTCGCCCGTCCTGGTCGCGGCGATGCGTGACGCCCCCGATGGAAGCCTCGTCTTCGTCGACACCGCCACGCGCATCACCCGTGGCGGTGGACCGGGCCACAAGATCACCGTCGCGCGCCCCGTGCTGAGAACGCCGCCGCCCGACGCCGACCTCGGCACCTACGCCACCGACTACGAGGTGCGGCGCATCCTGGAAACCGTTGCGGGAGGTGGCGGGTGAGTCGCCCCCTGGTCCTCGGGTTGGTCGCGGAAGGCACCAGCGATCTGTATTTCCTCAAGCCCTTGGTCATGCGCCAAGTCCGTGCCTTACTTGAGAAGAGCGCCGGGGCCGACGTCGATCTGGCCGGTGAACCGTTGCTCTGCCCGACGGCGACGATGGTGTCGGACCCCGCGAAACTGCATCGCGAGATCAGCGAACTCGCGCACCGCTGCCACGTGCTTTTCATTCACAGCGACGCCAACGAGCAACACAAGGCCGAGAACCTGACGTGGATCGTCGAGCCGCTCCCGGCCGCCCCCGTGATCGTGGTTCCCAAGAAGGAGACCGAAGCCTGGATACTCGCCGACCCGGCCGCGTTCGCGGGGCTGCCGGGTGCGGACACGTCCGGCCTCCCGGCGTCGGCCAAGGCCGTGGAGAAGGTGTCGAAACCGAAACACGTACTGAGGAAGACCATGGCCGCGGTCACGCACAACCAGCCCAAAGACTACTTCGAGGTACTCGGGCAGAATGTCGACCTGGATGCGCTCGGCCAGGTGCCCGCGTACGCCGACTGGGTGAGCCGCACGACCAAGACCCTTAAGGAGTTGCACTTCCTGTGAGCACGACGAGCCTTCTGTCGTTCGAGGACGCACTGGCCTCGTACGACCCGGTCATGGGTCTTGAGGTCCACGTCGAGCTCGGTACGAACACCAAGATGTTCTGCGGGTGTTCGACGGAGTTCGGGGCCGAGCCGAACAGCCAGGTGTGCCCCACCTGCCTGGGGTTGCCCGGGGCGCTGCCGGTGGTCAACCGCACGGCGGTCGAGTCGGCGATCCGCATCGGGCTCGCGCTGAACTGCGACATCGCCGAATGGTGCCGCTTCGCGCGGAAGAACTACTTCTACCCGGACATGCCCAAGAACTTCCAGACCTCGCAGTACGACGAGCCCATCGCCTTCGACGGCTGGCTCGACGTCGAGGTCCAGGGCACGACGTACCGCGTCGGCATCGAGCGCGCCCACATGGAGGAGGACACCGGCAAGTCGACCCACGTCGGCGGCGCCACCGGCCGCATCCACGGCGCGGACTACTCGCTGCTCGACTACAACCGGTGCGGCATCCCGCTCATCGAGATCGTGACCAAGCCGATCGAGGGCGCGGGCGCGCTCGCCCCCGAGATCGCCAAGGCGTACGTCGCCGAACTGCGCGACCTCATCAGGGCCCTCGGCGTCTCCGAGGCCCGCATGGAACTCGGCCAGATGCGCTGCGACGCCAACCTCTCGCTGCGCCCGCACGGCCAGGAGAAGTTCGGCACCCGCTCGGAGACGAAGAACGTCAACTCGCTGCGTTCGGTCGAGCGCGCGATCCGGTTCGAGATCCAGCGCCACGCGACCGTCCTCACCGAGGGCGGCACGATCGTGCAGGAGACCCGGCACTTCCACGAGGACGACGGCACCACCACGTCCGGCCGGGTCAAGGAGGAGGCGGAGGACTACCGTTACTTCCCCGAGCCCGACCTCGTGCCCGTCGCCCCCACCCGCGCGTGGGTCGAGGAGCTGCGCGCGACGCTCCCGGAGAAGCCGTCGGCGCGCCGCAAGCACCTCCAGGCCGAGTGGGGCATCAGCGACTTCGACATGCAGTCCGTGGTCAACGCCGGTGCCCTGGACGCCATCATCGACACCGTCGCGGCCGGCGCCGACTCCGACGCCGCACGCAAGTGGTGGCTCGGCGAGCTCGCCCGCAACGCGAACGAGCGCGGCGTCGAGGTCACCGCGCTGCCCATCACCCCCGCGCAGGTCGCCCGCGTCGCCGAACTGGTCAAGGCCGGCGAACTCAACGACAAACTGGCCCGCCAGGTGATCGAGGGCGTTCTCGCCGGCGAGGGCACGCCGGACGAGGTCGTCGACAAGCGCGGCCTCAAGGTGGTCTCCGACGAGGGCGCGCTCGGCGCCGCCATCGACGACGCGATCGCCGCGCAGGCCGACGCGGTCGCCAAGATCAAGGCAGGCAACCTCGGCCCGGTCGGCGCGCTGATCGGGGCGGTCATGAAGGCCACCCGAGGACAGGCCGACGCCGCCCGCGTACGCGCGCTCATCCTGGAGAAGCTCGGCGTCTCCTGAGCCCGCGACAACACGCGCGAAGGGGTGCTCCCGTCCGGTACGGGGGCGCCCCTTCGCGCGTTGTCGTTCCCGAAGCCCGCGCGGGTGCTCAGGCCGCCTTATGCGCACACCGTCGTTCGGCGGCCCCGAGGGCCCGGCGGCGTAGGACGCCTTAGGCGCTGCGCGCACCCGGCGGCCCGCCGAGATCGGGCATCCGCCCGATGCCCCGCCCCCCACTGGCCGACAAGTCTTGTCGCATGCCCCGGAACGCCGGCGACCGCCGGCCGAAGAGCGTCCGGGGAAGACCTCGGGAGCGACACGACATGATCGAGTACGAGCTTTTCCAGGCCCGCGCCCAGGAGCTGCACCGCGTCGCCGCCCACGAGCGGCTGATCCACCAGGCGCTGCTGCGCCGCCGCGAAGCCCGCCGCCGGGCCCGCGCCGAGCAGGCCTCGCAACAAACGGCCGCGCGGACCACAGCGCAATCAGCGGCACAGACAGCAGCACAGACAGCGGCACGGACAGTGGCAGGGTCGGCGGCACGGACAGAGGCGCGGACCGCGGAGCAAACCGGAGGGCGCGTGGAAGCCGGCCCCGAAAACTCCGTGCGTTCCACGACGTGACGCCCGCACCGGCCCGCGCCGGCCCGCGCCGGACCACTTCCGCGGCGGAATGCCGGGCCACTTCCCGCCCACCGCTCTGACCTGCGGAAACACGTGTGCCTGGAGAGAAAAGGGGGCGCTTTGTGCCCGCTGCCCATGGCATCCTCGACAGCGTGTCCAGTGTCGCGGTCAGTCCCGTATTCGTCGGCCGGCTCCCCGAGTTGTCCCGGCTTGCGGACGCCTTGCGCGATGCCGACGCGGGCACGCCCGCGGTCGTCCTGATCGGCGGCGAGGCCGGGGTCGGCAAGACGCGGCTGCTCCAGGAGTTCTTCGCCCAGGCCGAGCCCAAGGGCACCGTCACCGCGGTCGGCGCGTGCCTGGAGCTGGGCGCCGAGGGCCTGCCGTTCGCGCCCGTCTCCGCCGCGATGCGCGCGCTCGCCGACACCGTCGGCGCCGAGCTGGCCGCCGCGGTCGCGGGCCGTGAGCAGGACCTGTCCTGGGTGATGCCGCACCTCGCCCCCGCCCCGAACGGCGAGCCGTCCGGAGACTACGACCGGGCCCGGCTGTTCGAGCTGATGCTGCGCGTGCTGGAGAAGCTGGGCGAGCACCGCACCCTCGTGGTCGCGTTCGAGGACCTGCACTGGGCCGACGCGTCCACCCGCGAGCTCCTGTCGTTCCTGGTCCGCTCCCTGCGCCGGGGCCGCATCCTGATCGTCGGCACCTACCGCGCCGACGCGATCGGCCGGCGCCATCCGCTGCGCCCGTTCCTCGCCGAGCTGGACCGCATCAGGTCGGTGCGCCGCCTCGACCTCGGCCGGCTCACCCACGCCCAGGTCGGCGAACAACTGCGCGGCATCCTCGGCGAGGAGCCGCCGCGCGGCCTGATCCGGCAGATCTACCGCAAGTCCGAGGGCAACGCCTTCTTCGTCGAGGAACTGGCGTGCAGCGTGCGCCACGGCCGACTGACCGGGCTGTCCGACACACTCCGCGACCTCCTGCTGATCCGCGTCGAGGAGCTCCCGGAGACGACCCAGCGGGTCGTGAGGTTCGCCGCGGTGGGCGGCAACACCGTCGGGCACGCGCTGCTCAGCGAGGCCTCCGGCATCGGCGGCGTGGAACTCGACGAGGCGCTGCGCCCCGCGGTCTCGATGCACGTCCTGGTGCCCACCAGGGAGGGCGACGGATACCACTTCCGGCACGCCCTCGTGCGCGAGGCCGTACGCGACGACCTGCTGCCAGGCGAGCGCATGCGGATGTACGTCCGCTACGCCGAAGCCCTCGAACGCCGGCCCGAGCTCGTCCCGGCCGACGAGCACTCCAGCCGCCTCGCGATGTCCTGGTACCACGCGGGCCGCGCCACCGAAGCCCTGCCCGCGGTCCTCGCCGCCGCCGAGACCGCCCGCTCGCGGTACGCCTTCGGCGAGCAGTTCCGCCTCCTCGAACGCGCGCTGGAGCTGTGGGAGCAGGTCGCCGACGCGGAGGAGCTCACCGGCATCACGCTGCTCGACCTGCTGATGGCCGCGATCCCGCCGGCCCGCTTCGACAACGCGTACGACAAGGCGCTCGCCTTCACCCGGCAGGCACTCGACCTCGTCGACGCCGACCGCGACCCGCGCCGCGCCGCCGCGTTGTGGACGATCCGCGCCGGCCTGCTGCGCGGCAGCAACCGGTCCAGCGGCCTCAGCTCGCTCCAGAAGGCCGAGTCGCTGCTGGTCGGGCTGCCACCGTCGATCGAACACGCCCGCGTGCTCGGCCAGATCGCCCGCGACGAGATGCTCGACGACCCGACGGAGAAGTCCGTCGCGACCGCGCGCGAGGCGCTGGCCATCGCGCGCGGCATCGGCAGCCCCGCCGACGAGGCCACCATCCTCAAGACCCTCGGATGCCTCCTGGTATCGCTCGGGCGCCCGCACGAAGGGCTCGCGGAGTTCGAGGAGGCCCGCGCGCTCGCGGAACGCGCGTCCGAGCCGGACATCCTGTGCCTCGTGCTCAGCAACCTTTCCTCGGTGCTCGAAGGACTCGGCCGGCACCGCGAGGCGGCCGACGCCGCGCGCGAGGCACTGGAGATCGCCCGGGAGCGCGGACTCATCCGCGGCATCGGGGCGTTCACCATCGGCAACCTCGCCGAGAGCCTGAGCTCCCTCGGCGAATGGGACGAGGCCGGGGGCCTGTTGGACGAGGTCTTCGAATACGACCCCAAGCCCGAGACGCTGGGCCACGCGCACCGGCTCGTGGTCGAGATCGCCTTGGCCCGGGGCGACATCGCCGCGGCCACCACCGCTCTGGAGGACGCCCGCCGGATCGCCGAAGCCGCTTATGTCGAACCGCAGTTCCGCATCCCGCTGCGCACACTCGAAGTCGCCGTCGCACGGCGGCTCGGGCGGCTCGCCGACGTCCGCGAGCTCGTCGCCCCCGATCTGCGCGCGGGCTTCCCGGCCGGCCACCAGCGTTACGTCTGGCCACTGCTCGTCGAGGCCGCGCGCGCCGAGGGGGACGCCGCAGAGCTTGCCGGGCAACCGCGCGCCAGCGCCGGGTCGACAGCCCGTCGGGAAGCCGTGCGGGAGCTGCACGCCGCAGCCCTCGCGCTGTCCCGCGACTGCCCGCTCGACGAGGCGTACAACGTCAACCTGCGCGCCGAGCTCGCCCGTGCGGAGGGCGAGGCGACAGTCGAGCTGTGGGAGGAGGCCGTCGCGGCGTGGGAGCGCACCGAACAGCCGTACTCTCTGGCCCGCGTGCGCTCACGGCTCGCCGCCGCGTTGATCTCCGCCGGAGACCGCACGCGCGGCGCCGAAGTGTTGTCGGCCGCGCATGCCGCTGCCGTCGCCCTCGGCAGCCGGGCACTCGCGGACGAGATGGAACTGCTGGCCCGCCGCGCACGCGTGCCGCTGGACGGCGTCACGCACCCGGAGGGGGCTGCTCCGTCCCGGTCCGGCGACGCGGTCGGGGCACAGGCGTTGACGCCGCGTGAGCGCGACGTGCTGCGGCTGGTCGCTGCCGGGCGCAGCAACCGGCAGATCGCGGAGGAGCTGTTCATCAGCGCGAAGACGGCGAGTGTGCACGTCTCCAACATCCTGGGGAAGCTGGAGGTCTCCAGCCGCGGCGAGGCGGCGGCCCTGGCGAACCGGCTGCAACTGCTCGACTCCGCCTGAATGAGGCCGCGCGCCGCGTCGCTCAGCCGAGCCTGACGTGGAGGATGCGGTCGTCCCCGTCGCGCACCGAGCCGCGGCCGTCGGTGTTGCTGGTGGAGACCCACAGGCCCCCGGGCGCCGGCAGCACGGTGCGCAGCCGGCCGTATGTGTCCTGCATGACGGCCTTCGCGGTGCCCAGTTGCGTGCCCTCGATCGGCACCTGCCAGACCCGCTCGCCCCGCAGGCACGCGACGTAGATCACATCGTCGACGATGGCGATGCCGCTGGGCGACGCCTCGTCCGTTTCCCACTGGATGAGCGGGTCGATGAACTCCGGGCTGCCGCCGCGCCCTTCGACCTCGGGCCAGCCGTAGTTCCCGCCCGGGGTGATCAGGTTGATCTCGTCGTAGGTGTTCTGGCCGAACTCGGCGGCCCACAGGCGCCCGGCCGAATCCCAGGCGATGCCTTGCACGTTGCGGTGCCCGAGGCTGTACACCGGTGACCCGGGGAACGGATTGCCGGGTGCCGGTTGGCCGTTCGGGGTCAGGCGCAGGATCTTGCCGCCGAGCGAGTCCACGTCCTGCGACAGCGATTCGTCGCCGGCCTCGCCGGTGCCGACGTAGAGCATGCCGTCGGGACCGAACGCGATGCGGCCGCCGTTGTGGTTGCTGCCCGCGGGGATGCCGGTCAGCAGCACCTCGGGTGCGGTCAGGCCGGTGTCGCGGGCGTACTTCATGCGCAGAACGCGGTTGTCGTCGTCGGTCGTCGTGTGGATGTACACCCAGCCGTCGCGCGCGAAGTCCGGTGAGAGGGCGATCCCGAGCAGGCCGCCCTCACCGCTGTGCCGCGAGCCGGGGACCTTGCCGACCTCGACCACGCCGGTCGTGCCGGGCCCGAAACGCGAGACGGTGCCGGTGTCGCGGGACGCCACCAAAGTGTCGCCGTCCGGCAATGGGGCGATGCCCCAGGGCGATTCCAGTCCGGTGACCACATCGCCGGCGACCGTCACGGAAGGCACCGCGCGTGCGGTCGGCGCCGACGCGGCCGCGGATGCCGACGGTGCCGGGGAGCCCGCAGGCGGCGGCACGACGGGCCCGGTCGTCGACGACGCGGGTGACACGGCGGTGTCGTTCCCGGAATCGTCGTCGCTGCACGCCACCAGCCCCGTGACCAGGAAGCCGGCGACGACCAGCCCGCCCACGCGCCTCATGCGCCTGCCTCGGACCACGGGTCCCACCACCTCACCGCGCCATCGCGCTCGCACCCGGAACGTCGGGCCACCGACCCGACGACGATCACCGCGCCCCTAAGGTTCCCGCATGGCTGATGCGACAACCTCGGCGACGACGCCCGCGACGACCGGCGTGGAATCCGTGCCGTCGGGCCGCGTGCGGATCCCCTACGATCCCGCACTGCTCGCTCCGCTGCCCGTCGGGCTGCCGGTCGAGGTGTACGACGGGACCGGGGCGCCGCCCACCGAGCACGACGGGGTGGCGTTCTACGTGCTGCCGTACACCTTCGACCGTGCCCCGCTGCGACTGCTCGCCGACATGCCGGACCTGCGGGTCGTGCAGGCGCTGACCGCCGGTTACGAGCACGTGCTGCCGTATCTGCCGTCCGGCGCGGTGCTCGCAAACGGGCGCGGCATCCACGAGGCGAGCACCGCGGAACTGGCGGTGACCCTCATGCTCGCGTCGCTGCGCGGCGTCCCGGAGTTCGTACGCGGCCAGGACGCGGGGGAGTGGCGTGCGGGCTTCTACCCCGCGCTGGCCGACAGGACCGTGCTGATCGTGGGGTACGGCGCCATCGGCCAGGCGGTCGAACGACGGCTCGCCGGCTTCGAGGTCGACGTCGTCCGCGTGGCCCGCAGCGCGCGCACGACCGCCGGCGGGGAACCGGTGCGGGCGATCGCGGAACTGCCCGAACTCCTGCCCGCCGCCGACGTGGTGGTTCTCACGACGCCGCTCGACGCGGACACCCGGGGCCTGGTCGACGAGGCGTTCCTCGCGCGCATGCGCGACGGCGCGCTGCTGGTGAACGTCGCGCGCGGCCCCGTCGTCGACACCGAGGCCCTCCTCGCCGCGGTGCGCACCGGACGCGTCACCGCCGCCCTCGACGTGACCGACCCCGAGCCGCTGCCCGCCGACCATCCGCTGCGGCACGCGCCCGGGGTGCTCATCAGCCCGCACGTGGGCGGCAGTTCGTCTGCCTTCCTGCCGCGCGCGCTGCGGTTGATCCGACGTCAGATCACCGCGTGGGCGGCCGGGCGGCCGATCGACAACGTCGTCGCAGGGTGGTAACTGCCCTGGTATTCCTCGACTGTCGAACTTGACAGCATTTCCCACCCACTTCGGCACAACTTCACCGGAACCAAGCCTCACCCTGGCGAAAGTTGGTCACTCTGTGTCTTGAACTCCAAGCGCACAGTGACGGAACTGGTGTATCGTCCGAACCGTGTGGGGCACCGCGACAGTTCGCACGCAGGACTTCGGCGTGAGCGGGCAACTGGTCCTGCGGCGGCCTTGTTTCGGAGTGCCCGAGCTTTCGGAGCCGTCGAAGTCAAAGCCGATTGTCGGACTTCGGGAGTTCCGGGACGCACCGCACGGTCGACATCGGTGGCCGTAGGCCGTCAGTTCTGCGCCGAGGCCGGGTGGGAACCCGGCCGGGAGGGGAGTCGTCAATGCCGGGGGACCACCGCGTCGATGCCTGCCGGTGGCTTGGAAGAGCGGCCCGTGACGGGCGCTCCGAGCGGGCGTGACCGCTGACCTTGTCCGGAACCCGCACCAGGCGACGCGCCGTGTTCGTCGCTGTCCCGCTGTGCCTCGCCTACGCCGTCGGCGCCGTCCTGGGATGGGGCAACCACACCCTCGCGCTCGCGATGGGCGATTTCGGCCTCGCCGTCGCGGCGGCGGCCGCAGGGGTCTCGTGCCTCGCCCGGGCCACGCAACTGCGCGGCAGCACCGGGTTGTCGTGGGCGCTGCTCGGTGCCTCCGCGTGCATGGTCTCCGTCGGCAACGCCATCTGGGGCTGGTACGAGGTCATCCTCGGCCGCGACGTGCCCAGCCCCGGCCCGGCGGACTGGTTCTTCCTCCTCTTCGCCCCGCCCGCGATCACCGGCCTGCTGTTGGTCGCGCAGCGTCCCAAGGGGCTCGCCTCGTGGTCGTGCCTCGTGTTGGACGGCTGGCTCATCGCCGGCTCCCTGTTCACGCTCGGCTGGAGCACCGCCCTGGCCCGCGCGGCGGACGGCGACCCGGCCGACGTCCTGGCCATCGCGCTGACCCTCGCCTATCCCGTCATGGACATCCTGCTGGTCAGCATGGTGCTCGGGCTCCGCTTCCGGCCCGACGGCGGCGACCGCGTGGCGCTCAACTTCGCCCTCGTGGCACTCGCCGTCACCGTCGTCAGCGACGCACTGTGGACGACCCCGGGCGTGCACGGCGGCTACCGCTCCGGAGGGCTGCTGGACGCCGGCTGGTTCGCGGGCAGCGTCCTCCTCGCCCTGGCGCCGTGGATGGGCGACGCCCGCCCGGCACGGCCCGGAGCCGACCCGGGAGGGCACCGGACCTTCTCGATACTGTCCGCCCTCACTCCCTACATCGCGGCCGCGGTGTGCACCGCGGGCGTGCTCGGCGACGCGGTCGCGGGCCGGCAGCCCGACCCCGTGGTGCTGTTCGCGGGCGGCTCGGTGCTGGTCGTCCTGGTGGTACGCCAGGGCATCACGCTGGTCGACAACGTCTTCATGGCGCAGGAACTCGCCGTCAAGGAAAGCCACTTCCGGTCCCTCGTGCAGGGCTCCAGCGACGTGATCATGATCGCCGCCGCCGACGGCGTGCTGCAGTACGTCAGCCACGCCGTCCGCCGCGTCTACGGTTTCGAGCCGGAGGAACTGGTCGGCACCCGGCTGGAGTTGCTGATCCACCCCGACGACGTCGCCCACGTGCGCAGCGACCTGCGGCGCTTCCTGGACGAGGCCGGGCGGCCCGCGATGACGCGCATCGAGTGCCGCGTCCGGTCCGCCGACGGCGCCTGGCTGCACACCGAGTCGGCGGTCAACCGGTACGGCGACGGCATCATCCTCAACAGCCGGGACGTCACCGACCGCGTCCGACTCCAGGCGCAGCTCGAACACGACGCCTTCCACGACCGGTTGACCGACCTGCCCAACCGCGCGCTCTTCGAGGACCGCATCCAGCACGCCCTCGCGCAGCGGCGCGGCGTGACCCCCACGGTCGCGGTGTTGTTCCTCGACCTCGACGGATTCAAGGCGGTCAACGACGCGGGCGGGCACGCGGTCGGCGACGAACTGCTGGTGCAGGCCGCGCGGCGACTCGAACACGCGGTGCGGGCCGGCGACACCGTCGCGCGGTTCGGCGGCGACGAGTTCGCGGCCCTGCTGGTGGGCGACGCGTCGTCCGAAGCGATCCGGGAGATCGCCGAGAGGCTGCTCACGACGCTGTCCGCGCCGTACCGCATCAACGGCCAGGACCTGCGGGTCGCGGCCTCGATCGGCATCGCCTACTCCACACCCGGCATCGGGCCGGCCGAGTTGATGCGCAACGCGGACCTGGCGATGTACCGGGCCAAGTCCCGGGGCAAGGGCCGCGTCGAGGTGTACGCACCGCAGATGCACGTCGACGCCGTCCGTCGCGTCGAACATGCCGCCCGGCAGCGCCGCGCACTGCACGAGAAGCGCCTCGCGGTCTACTACCAGCCCGTCGTCGAGCTCGGCACCGGACACGTGTGCGACGTCGAGGCGACGCTCCAGCGCCGCGAGGACCGCGACGTACCGGCCGGGGCCGCCGAGTTGCTGCGCATGGCGGCCGGCACGGAGGAGCCGATGCCGTCGCTCGGCCGCTGGGTCCTCGAAGAGGTCGCCGACCAGGTGTCGCGCTGGCGCGCGGCCGGCCACGACGTCGGCGCGAGCGTGAGCCTGCCGGCCGGGCAGTTGACCGGCCCGGACTTCGTCGAAGTGGTCGACGCGGTGCTGCGGCGCTCAGCCCTGCCGCCGCCGTCGCTGGCGCTGGAGATCACCGAGGACGCGCGCAGCGAGGGAGCGGACGCGCTCATGGACACCATCCTCGCCCTCAAGCGCCTCGGCGTCCGCCTGTCCGTCGCCGACTTCGGCACCGGCCACTCGTCGCTGGAGTACCTGCGGCGGATGCCTATCGACATGCTCAAAATCGACCGGTCGTTCGTCGCCGAGATCGGTTCCTGCCCGCATTCGACCGCGTTGACCTCCACGATCGTCCGTCTGGGGCTCGACATCGGACTCACGCTCGTCGCGGCGGGCATCGACACCCCCGACCAGGCGGCGCTCCTGCGCGAGATGGGCTGCCAGCGCGGGCAAGGCCGTCTGTACGCGGGCCCGTTGGACCAGGAGAGCGTGCTCCGGGCACTTGCACACGGCCGTCTCGGAGAAGGCTTCGAACACGCCGACGAGCCCGCACCGCGAACCGCCGACCCCCTCCGCAACGGACTCGCCGACGCCCCGCCCCGCGGCCGCATCCCGCTCGACCTCGGCGCCAACGGCACAGGGGACAAGAACACCCCGACCGGGTGCAATCCCAGCGAAGACAGCGCCAACGGCAGCCCCCCAACCCCCAACGATCCCACCGACCGCCCACCCGCCGTCCCCCTGCAACGACCCCCCGTGTGACGCCCTCGCCCCTGCCTCCGCCCCGGCCTCCGTTCCGCCTCCCCGTCGCCCCTGCCTCCGCCTCCGCCCCGGCCTCCGCCCGCCTCCCTGCCTCCGCCTCCGCCCCGGCCTCCGCGCCGCCCCAGCCTCTGCCTTTGCCTCCTCGCCACGCCGCCGTCCTCCCCGCCCGCCCCCGGGACGGGGTCCGTATGCTGAGACCCGGTTGGGTGCCGCTTGACATGCGCCCATGCTCGGAGGAATGGTCGTCGCATGCAGACCCGCATCCTCGTAGTAACGGCGCGCGTGAGCTGAGCACCACAGCCCACGCGCCTCCCCTCGCATGCCTCACGGCACGAGGGGTTTTTTGTTGCGGTGGACCGGAACGACACCCGGGCCCCGCAGCCTGCCCGCGACGAGATGCCGACCGCGATCGAGAAGAGACAAACCCATGACTGAGCAGGTGACAGGAGCACAGGCGCTGATCCGCTCCCTGGAAGCCGCGGGCGTAGACACCGTCTTCGGCATTCCCGGAGGTGCGATCCTCCCCGCGTACGACCCGCTCCTCGACTCGACGAAGGTCCGGCACATCCTCGTCCGCCACGAGCAGGGCGCCGGCCACGCCGCCGAGGGCTATGCCCAGGCGACGGGCCGTGTCGGCGTCTGCATGGCGACGTCGGGGCCGGGCGCGACCAACCTGGTGACGCCGATCGCCGACGCTCACATGGACTCCGTGCCGATGGTCGCCATCACCGGCCAGGTCCCCAGCGCCGCGATCGGCACGGACGCCTTCCAGGAGGCGGACATCTGCGGCATCACGATGCCGATCACCAAGCACAACTTCCTGGTGACCGACCCGGCCGAGATCGCGTCGACGATTGCCGCCGCGTTCCACGTCGCGTCCACCGGCCGCCCGGGCCCCGTCCTGGTCGACATCTCCAAGGACGCGCTGCAGTCGCTGACCGACTTCTCCTGGACCGGCACCCCCGACCTGCCCGGCTACCGCCCGGTGACCCGGCCGCACGCCAAGCAGATCCGCGAGGCCGCCCGCCTGCTGTCCGAGTCCCGGCAGCCGGTGCTGTACGTCGGCGGCGGCGTCCTCAAGGCGCACGCCTCCGCCGAGCTGCGCGTCCTCGCCGAACTCACCGGCGCGCCGGTCGTCACGACGCTGATGGCGCGCGGCGCGTTCCCCGACAGCCACCCGCAGCACCTGGGCATGCCCGGCATGCACGGGACGGTCGCCGCGGTCACGGCTCTCCAGCGGGCCGACCTGATCGTGTCGCTGGGCGCGCGCTTCGACGACCGCGTCACCGGCAGGCTCGACACTTTCGCCCCGAACGCGACGATCGTGCACGCCGACATCGACCCCGCGGAGATCTCGAAGAACCGCACCGCGGACGTGCCGATCGTCGGCGACGCCCGCGAGGTCATCGCGGACCTCGTGGTCGCGGTGCAGGCGGAGCACGAGGCCGGCCGGCGCGGCGACTACGCGGGCTGGTGGACGCAGCTCGACGACTGGCGCGAGCGCTACCCGCTCGGCTATGACCTGCCCGAGGACGGCACGCTGTCCCCGCAACTGGTCATCGAGCGACTCAGCGCCATCAGCGGCCCGGACACGATCTTCGCCGCGGGCGTCGGCCAGCACCAGATGTGGGCCGCGCAGTTCATCAGGCACGAGAAGCCGTACACGTGGCTCAACTCCGGCGGCGCGGGCACGATGGGCTACTCGGTCCCGGCGGCGATGGGCGCCAAGGTCGGCATGCCCGACGCCACGGTGTGGGCGATCGACGGCGACGGGTGCTTCCAGATGACCAACCAGGAGCTGGTCACCTGCGCGCTCAACAACATCCCGATCAAGGTCGCCATCATCAACAACGGCAGCCTCGGCATGGTGCGGCAGTGGCAGACGCTCTTCTACAACGAGCGCTACTCCAACACCGACCTGCACAGCAAGCACATCCCGGACTTCGTGAAGCTCGCCGACGCCATGGGCTGCGTGGGCCTGCGCTGCGAGAACCCGGACGATCTGGACGCGACCATCAAGCAGGCGATGGAGATCAACGACCGCCCGGTCGTCGTCGACTTCGTCGTGCACCAGGACGCGATGGTGTGGCCGATGGTGGCGGCCGGCACGTCCAACGACGACATCATCGCCGCCCGGGACGTGCGCCCGGACTTCGGCGACGGCGAAGAGTGACCGGGGATTCCAGGGAAGGCTGATCAGACCATGTCCAAGCACACGCTCTCGGTGCTCGTCGAGAACAAGCCCGGTGTCCTGGCCCGGATCACCGCGTTGTTCTCGCGCCGCGGCTTCAACATCGACTCGCTCGCCGTCGGGACCACCGAGCACCCGGACATCTCGCGCATCACGATCGTCGTCGGGGTCGAGGACCTGCCGCTCGAACAGGTCACCAAGCAGCTCAACAAGCTGGTCAACGTCCTCAAGATCGTCGAGCTGGACCCCGCGCAGTCGGTGCAGCGCGAACTGCTGCTGGTCAAGGTCCGCGCGGACCACGAGACCCGCTCGCAGGTCGTCGAGATCGTGCAGTTGTTCCGTGCGAAGACGGTCGACGTGTCGCCCGACGCGGTGACCATCGAGGCGACCGGCGGCTCCGACAAGCTCGACGCGATGCTGCGCATGCTCGAACCATTCGGGATCAAGGAGCTCGTGCAGTCCGGTGTCGTCGCCATCGGTCGCGGTGCCCGTTCGATCACTGACCGTTCACTGCGTCCGGTCGAGCGCAGCGCCTGAGCCGACACCCGTCTCACTCTGCAACCCACCGGCCCCGCCTCGTCTCGCCGGATGCGAGGATGGGCAGCGGGTCGAGACCCGCAAATCGTGTCTTAAGGAGAAACCCGAAGTGGCCGAGCTGTTCTACGACGACGACGCCGACCTGTCCATCATCCAGAACCGCAAGGTCGCGGTGATCGGGTACGGCAGCCAGGGCCACGCCCACGCGCTGTCGCTGCGCGACTCCGGTGTCGATGTGCGCGTCGGCCTGCTGGAGGGTTCCAAGAGCCGCGCCAAGGCGGAAGAGGCCGGCCTGCGCGTCGTCACCCCGTCCGAGGCCGCGGCCGAGGCGGACGTCATCATGATCCTGACGCCGGACCCGGTCCAGTCGCAGGTCTACACCGAGGCGATCGAGCCGAACCTGAAGGACGGCGACGCGCTGTTCTTCGGCCACGGCTTCAACATCCGCTTCGGCTTCATCAAGCCCCCCGCGAACGTCGACGTCGCGCTGGTAGCCCCCAAGGGCCCGGGCCACCTGGTCCGCCGCCAGTACGAAGAGGGCCGCGGCGTGCCGTGCATCGTCGCCGTCGAACAGGACGCGTCGGGCAAGGCGTTCGACCTCGCGCTGTCGTACGCGAAGGGCATCGGCGGCACCCGCGCCGGCGTCATCAAGACGACCTTCACCGAGGAGACCGAGACCGACCTGTTCGGTGAGCAGGCGGTCCTGTGCGGCGGCACCTCGGCGCTGGTCAAGGCCGGTTTCGAGACGCTCGTCGAGGCGGGCTACCAGCCGGAGATCGCGTACTTCGAGTGCCTGCACGAGCTGAAGCTCATCGTCGACCTCATGTACGAGGGCGGCCTGGAGAAGATGCGCTGGTCGATCTCCGAGACCGCCGAGTGGGGCGACTACGTCACCGGCCCGCGCATCATCACCGCCGACACCAAGGCCGAGATGAAGCGTGTCCTCGCCGAGATCCAGGACGGCTCGTTCGCGAACGCCTGGATGGAGGAGTACAAGTCGGGCCTGCCGAAGTACAAGGAGTACGTCAAGGCCGACGCCGGTCACAAGCTGGAGACCACCGGCAAGGAGCTCCGCAAGATGATGAGCTGGGTCAACGAGAACGCCTGACCCGCAACGCTCCCGAAAGCGCCCCGAACCCCCAAGCGGTCGGGGCGCTTTCGCCTTTGTCGAGGTGCAACGCGCGGCGTACGCGCGGCGTCCCCGCGTCGCGTTTCGCGGCATACTCGCTTGACGCGCGCGGACCGGAAGGGCGACTGTCGCGTGCGGGTTCGTGCGGAGTGCGTGATCGCCGCAGCGGGCGGCGGTCGAGTACGGAAGAATCAAACTCGCAGGGGTGGACCCGTGTCACGGGGCGCCCGCAGGCGCGATGCTGGTGGCAGCGTTGCTATCGGCGCACCGGACCCGTTCCGGACCGACCTCGTGGAGCGTGAGGCAGATGAGGGGCACAGGGGACTCCATCCGCCGGGAGGGGGCCGTGTCGGCCCGCGGTGGATTGCCGTCCGGCGACAGGGGGTTCGGTCGCGAGGGGGCGGTGCCGGGAGATCGGCGCGGCGCCACGCGGTACCCCGCCGCCTTCGAACGCACGTTGCGGCAGGACGAGTTGCGTGCGGAGAGCCGGTCCGCCGGATCGGGGGCACAGCGGGGGAGCGACCCGCGCGGCGGTCCGGGCACCGGCCTAGCCGAGAACGGCCGCACTGGCAATGGTCGTTCGGGGAACAGGGACACCATGGACAACGACAGGCCGAACACCCGCCGGCCGGACGGCGCTTCGGGGGGACCGCAGCCGGCATATCGTGCCGCCGCGCCCGGCAGCGGACCGGCGGAAGACGACGACATCTACGCCGACCTCTACCTCGACTTCGACGACATGGACGGGCTTCCTCCCACACCGTCCCGCCCGGTTCCGCCCGGGGGTTCGCCGCAGGCGCAGTCGGCGCGGGAGCACTATGAGCAGGGCCGTGCGCCAAGCGGCCCGCCCGTGGGGGCGCGGCGACAGGGATCGTCGGCGCGCCGGCCCACGGCGGCCCCAGACGCGACCGCGCCGGACGTGACACTGCCGAACGCGACCGCGCCGGACCCGACAAGGCCGGACCCGACGAAGCCGGACCCGACGCTGCCGGGCACGACGATGGCGTCGGCCCGTACGACCGCGGGCGACCCGCCGGCCGTGCCGCCGCCGCCCGGCCCGGTCGCCGCACCCCCCGCGGCCCCGCCGCCGCCCGTCGCGGCGCCGCGCGCGCCCGATGCCGACAGCGGTGAGGTGGAGGAGACTTCGCGCACCGACAGCGTCGCGCGGCGGCGCGAGCGCGACACCCGACCCGCACCCGGCGACGTCGAAGTGCAGGCCTCCGCGTGGTCTGCGGCCTCGCACCCGGGCCGCCGCCGCGCGGTGCGCCGCGAACGCCTCGGCCTGGGACCGGAGTTGACGGCCCGTGACAACGACGACCGCTACGCCGCGACGGGCAGTGTCTTCGTCGTCGCCGACGGCCTCGGCGGCCACCCCTCCGGCTGGTACGCCGCCGACGTCGCGTGCCGCACCCTGGTCGCCGACCTCGCCGCCGCCGACCTGTCGGCCGGCTGGAGCGACCGCCTGCGCGCGTCGATCGCGCTCGCCGACCTGGCGGTCCGCCGGCACGGGCACGGCCAGGCGTACGAAGGCATGCGCACCACGGTCGTCGCCGCCGTCATCCAGGACGGCCGCCTGCACCTGGCCGGCTGCGGCGACAGCGTGTGCTGGCTGGTGCGCGGCGGCGCCGCGTTCCGGCTCACCGAGCAGGGCAACGCCGCGGAGCTCGGCCGCCCGTGGCTGCTCACCTCGACACCGCTCGGCGGCTCGCAGCAGCCCGATCCCGAGCTCCAGCGGATCGAACTCCACCCGGGCGACCGGGTGGTGCTCGCGACCGACGGTGTCGGGCACCTGCCCGACGAGACCGTGGCCGACCTGGTCCACGGCGACCCGTTCCACGCGGCCACCACACTCACCGTCACCGCCGTGCAGAGCGGCGACGACGACGCGACGGCCGTGGTCGTCGAATGCGAGGCCCTCCCCGTATCGTCGGCAGCCGCCGCCCCGCCGCGTCCGCGGCCGGTGGACGGTCCTGAGGATTCCCCAGGAGACAGGTAGGCCGTACGGTCGGAGCGCGACCAAGGTGCACGAGACGCCCCTCACCAGGGGCTCAAGACCGGACGGATGGCGATGCTCGAACTAGTCCTCCAAGCGGCGACGTCGGACGACGCTGATCAGCGCGACCAGGAACTCCCGCGGTCGCGCACGGTCAAACTGCCCAGCGAGCCGGGGCAGAAGCTCGGCGTGGGCCGTGATCCCTCACGTTGTGCGCTGGCCACGCCCAAGGACTGGCGCTTCGTGTCGCGCGTGCACCTCGAATTCGCGTTCACCGACGAGAAACGCTGGACCGTCGAATGGCTCCAGGGGTCGCACACGCGCCCTGTCGCGCTCGTGCAGATCGACCGCGAAGGCGTCTCGGAGCCCGTGCCGTACGGCGCGACGCTGCCGCTCGGCGGGCAGCGCTCGGGGCGGATCGTGATCAGCGACCTGGCCCGCAGGCGCCGCGTCATCGTCGAGTGGCGGCTGTCGCTGCCGCAACTGGCCGGCGACGAGCCCACCGAGCCCGACGTCGGCGTCCCCGAGACGCAGGACGTGGCACCGTTCGTGCTCCAGAACCGGCTGTCGGACACCGAGATCGAGGTGCTGACGGCGATGTCGTGCGACTGGATCCACGGCCGACAGGTCAAACGCGCCAAATCCACCCGCGAACTGTGTGAGTTGCTGCACCTTTCCGCGGCCACCGTCGAACGGTGCAAGACGAAGCTGCGCCGGGAGTTCTACAGTTCGGGACTGTGCCCCGAGCTCAACGAACTGCTCGGGCCGAACTACCTGGACACCGTGCGGCACGTGCACGGCGGTTGGGACCTCATCGCGCAGACCGCCGTCACCCACGGCATAGCGGGACGCGGGCCGTGCCCGTGCGGCGGCCAGCCGCCACGGCGCACCACCGGTTCGTAGCCGTCCCGCGAGCCCCGGTCGCGATCATGGGAAGAAGAGTGCCGGCGGACGGCGCTTTTCTTCCCATCATCGTGACCGGGGGACAACCAGAGGTTTTCGGGAGGGAAGACCGGTGCTCGATCTGAATATGGCCTCGACGTCGGGCGCCGACGACGCGGCGACCGTCGCCATGCTGATGGCCAACTCGCCCAGCCACTCCGGCGCCGCACTGGCGGTCGGCCGCGATGCCGCGCGCTGTCATCTGGTCACGCCCGCGGACTGGCTGTTCGTCTCGCGCATGCACCTCGAATTCCGCTGCGACGACGCCGGAACATGGTTCGTCACGTGGCTCCGCGGCTCGCAGGACGCACCGGTGGCCGAGGTGTGGCTCGACGACGGCGTACGGCGTCCGCTGCCCTACGGCGGCAGCCTGCCCCTTCCGCGCCCCGGCTCGGGCGAAGTCGTCATCGCCGACCGCGGAGGCCAACGCCGGGTCACCGTGGGATGGTTCCTCACCGTCGACTGAGCGGCGGGCATCCGCGCGTCCAGTCGCCGGGACAACTGTGAAGGCACTCACAAACCCGGACTAGACTCGGGCGAGCGTCAGGCCCTCCAGCGCTCCGGATCTCCGCGTGCGTCGCGGGGCGCCCGTCACCGCTGTCGACGAAGAAAGCAAAGGATCGCAGTGAGCAAGCCCGTCGTCCTCATCGCTGAAGAACTGTCGCCGGCCACGGTCGACGCGCTCGGTCCCGACTTCGAGATCCGGCACTGCGACGGCGCCAACCGCGCCGAGCTCCTGCCCGCGATCGCCGACGTCGACGCGATCCTGATCCGCAGTGCCACCAAGGTGGACGCGGAAGCGATCGCCGCCGCGGGCCGTCTCAAGGTCGTGGCCCGGGCCGGCGTCGGCCTCGACAACGTCGACGTCCCCGCCGCGACCAAGGCGGGCGTGATGGTGGTCAACGCACCGACCTCCAACATCGTCACCGCCGCCGAACTGGCCTGCGGTCTCCTCGTCTCGGTGGCGCGCAACATCGCGTCGGCCAACACCGCGCTCAAGAACGGCGAGTGGAAGCGCAGCAAGTACACCGGCGTCGAACTCGCCGAGAAGACCCTCGGCGTCGTCGGCCTCGGCCGCATCGGCGTGCTGGTCGCGCAGCGCATGTCGGCGTTCGGCATGAACATCGTGGCGTACGACCCCTACGTGCAGCCCGCGCGCGCCGCGCAGATGGGCGTGCGCATGCTGACCCTGGACGAGGTGCTCCAGCAGGCCGACTTCCTCACCGTGCACCTGCCGAAGACGCCGGAGACGATCGGTCTGATCGGCGACGAGGCGCTGCACAAGGTCAAGCCGACCGTGCGCATCGTCAACGCCGCGCGCGGCGGGATCGTCGACGAGGACGCGCTGGTCTCCGCGCTCAAGGAAGGCCGCGTCGCGGGCGCCGGCATCGACGTGTTCAGCAAGGAGCCGTGCACCGACAGCCCGCTGTTCGGGTTCGACAACGTGGTGGTCACGCCGCACCTGGGCGCGAGCACCGACGAGGCGCAGGAGAAGGCCGGCATCGCGGTCGCCAGGTCGGTGCGCCTCGCGCTGGCCGGCGAGCTGGTGCCGGACGCGGTCAACGTGCAGGGCGGCGAGATCGCCGCGGACGTCCGCCCCGGGCTGCCGCTCGCGGAGAAGCTGGGCCGGATCTTCACCGCGCTGGCCGGCGGGGTCGCCCAGCGCCTCGACGTCGAGGTGCGCGGCGAGATCACGCAGTACGACGTCAAGGTTCTCGAACTCGCGTCGCTCAAGGGCGTCTTCTCCGACGTCGTCGAGGAGTCGGTGTCGTACGTCAACGCCCCCCTGCTGGCCCAGGAGCGCGGTGTCGAGGTGCGCCTGACCACCAGCTCGGAGAGCCCCGACCACCGCAACCTCGTCACCGTGCGCGGCACGCTCACCGACGGCACCTCGATCTCGGTCTCCGGCACGCTGGCCGGCCCGAAGCGCATCGAGAAGATCGTCGAGGTCAGCGGTTTCGACGTCGACCTGTCGCTCACCGAGCACATGGTCTTCCTGCGGTACGCGGACCGGCCGGGCGTGGTCGGCATCATCGGCCGGCTGCTCGGCGAGGCGGGCGTCAACATCGCCGGCATGCAGGTCGGCCGGGCCGCGAAGGGCGGCGAGGCGCTGGTCGCGCTGACCGTCGACAGTGTTATTCCGCCGGCGGTGCTGGCGGAGATCGGCACCGAGATCGGCGCCGACTTCGTGCGGCCGGTCAACCTCACGGACTGACCCGGCCGGGGGCCTCGGCCCCCCCGACGTGCCGCTGTCGTACCCCCTTTGTCGCACCCCCGCGCAGAACGACCGTACGGCCCCGGAGGCACCCGCCTTCGGGGCCGTACGTGTGTCCGGACGACTCCGATGGAGTACCCCGCATCTCAAATAGTAGGAACTCCGACTAAATTGCGGACAGCAGCCCGCCTCGTCGCTTACCGTGAGATGACAAGGTTCCTCTGACCCGATGAATCCGGATCTGTCCGGGAGCCTTCGGACACCGAGCCCACGAGGCCTGTCCGCTTCCCGGAGGCGAGTTCGCCGCCATTCGCCGAATCCGTGCCGACCCCGGACGGGTTCCGTGCCGCGAACCGCCTCGTCCCTTCCCGACCTCGTGGAGTGCACCATGGACGAGACCGCCCGCAAGAACGCCGCCCAGGCCCTGCAACGCGCCCTCGACCGCCGCGACAACGGCGGCGAGCACCGCTGAGCGGTGCTGTTTTCGCCGTGTTCCCGCCGTACCCGATCCCGTCCCAGCATCCGGAACGCGCATGTCGACTGCTGGGACGAGGAGTAGGGTCCGGCACATGTCTCGCAACGCCAACAGCATTCGTCTCGCAGTGGTCCCCGGCGACGGGATCGGCCAGGAGGTCGTCGCGGAGGGACTGAAGGTCCTGACCGCGGCACTGCCCGCCGAGGTCGCGCTGGAGACCACCGAGTACGACCTCGGTGCCCGGCTCTACCACCGCACCGGCGAGACGCTGCCGGACAGCGTCCTCGACGACCTGCGCGGCCACGACGCGATCCTGCTCGGTGCGATCGGCGACCCGTCCGTGCCGTCCGGCGTCCTGGAGCGCGGTCTGCTGCTCAAGCTGCGCTTCGCGTTCGACCACCATGTCAACCTGCGCCCGGCCAAGCTGGGCCCCGGCGTCGTGTCGCCGCTCGGCGCGGACGCGCAGATCGACTTCGTCGTGGTCCGCGAGGGCACCGAGGGCCCGTACGTCGGCAACGGCGGCTCGATGCGGACCGGCACCGAGCACGAGGTCGCCACCGAGGTGAGCATCAACACGGCGTTCGGTATCGAGCGCGTCGTGCGCGACGCCTTCGCCCGGGCCCAGGCACGCCCGCGCAAGAAGCTCACGCTCGTGCACAAGAACAACGTGCTGGTCCACGCCGGCCACCTGTGGACGCGGATCTTCGAGCAGGTCGCGACCGAGTTCCCCGAGGTCACGACGGACTACCTGCACGTGGACGCGGCGACCATCTTCATGGTGACGCAGCCCGAGCGCTTCGACGTGATCGTCACCGACAACCTGTTCGGCGACATCCTGACCGACCTCGCGGCGGCCATCGCCGGCGGCATCGGCCTGGCCGCGAGCGGCAACATCAACCCGTCCCGCGAGTTCCCCTCGATGTTCGAGCCGGTGCACGGCTCCGCGCCGGACATCGCCGGGCAGGGCAAGGCCGACCCGACCGCCACCGTGCTGTCCGTGGCGATGCTGCTGGAGCACCTCGGCCAGACCGACGCGGCCCGCCGCGTCGAGGCCGCGGTCGCCGCCGACCTGGCCGAGCGCACCTCGCTCGGCGCCCGCTCCACGAGCGAGATCGGCGACGCGATCACGAAGCGAGTAACCGGCTGAGTCGCCGGTAGAAGAGTTCGACGCCGACCGGGAACCGATCGGCGCGAGACCACCCGAAGCCACCGGCGGTTCAGCCGCAGTCACTCCGGCTTCGTGCTGCCTCCGGCACCGCCGCGCCTGTTCCGCGGCGGTGCCGGGCGGCGGCTTCCGTGGCCGCGCCTGTCGGTTCCCGGTCGGACTGCTTTAAGGTCGTGGGCCGGTAGCGGTGCCCGGACAGCCATCCCTCGGTAATTCTCGGCAATCCCTCGGTGAAGGACACTTGCGTGATGACAACCTCCGTGACGATCGATCTCAAGCCGACCGCCCACCCGCTGTCGGACGCCGAGCGCGCCGCCCGCATGGCGAACCCGGGGTTCGGCCGCGTGTTCACCGAGCACATGGTGACGATCCGTTGGGCGGAGGGCCGCGGCTGGTACGACGCGCAACTGGAGCCGTACGCGTCGCTGGACATCGACCCCGCGAACATGACGCTGCACTACGCGCAGTCGATCTTCGAGGGCCTGAAGGCCTACCGCCACGCGGACGGTTCGATCGTCACGTTCCGTCCGCACGAGAACGCCCGCCGCTTCCAGACCTCCGCGCGGCGCCTCGCGATGCCCGAGCTACCCGAGGAACTGTTCGTGGCCGCCGTCGACGCGCTCGTCCGGCAGGACCACGCGTGGGTGCCCGGCGCCGAGGAACAGAGCCTCTACCTGCGCCCGTTCATGTTCGCCACCGAGGTCGGCCTGGGCGTCCGCCCCTCGAACTCCTTCTTGTTCATGGTCATCGCGTCCCCGGCCGGCGCCTACTTCTCCGGCGGCGTCAAGCCGGTCTCGGTGTGGCTGTCCAAGGAGTACGTCCGCGCCGCTCCCGGTGGCACCGGCGCCGCCAAGTGCGCCGGAAACTACGCCGCTTCCCTGATCGCCCAGGCCCAGGCCGCCGAGCAGGGCTGCGACCAGGTCGTCTGGCTGGACGCGACGGAACGCCGCTGGATCGAGGAAATGGGCGGCATGAACCTGTACTTCGTGCGCGGCTCCGGCAAGGACGCGCGCATCGTCACCCCGTCGCTCACCGGGTCGCTGCTGCCGGGCATCACCCGCGACTCGCTGCTGCAACTCGCCGCCGACCGCGGCTACTCGGTCGAGGAGGGCCGCATCTCGGTCGAGGACTGGCAGGCCGGCAACGCCGACGGCTCGATCACCGAGGTCTTCGCGTGCGGTACCGCGGCCGTCATCACCCCGGTCGGCAGCGTGAAGTCCACCGACGCGGAGTGGACCGTCGGCGACGGCGGCGCGGGCCCGATCACGCTCGAACTGCGCAAGGCGCTCCTCGACATCCAGACGGGCAACGCTCCGGACACCCACAACTGGCTGCACAAGATCGTCTGATCCTCGTCCGGTCCTCGTCCGGCGCCTGCTCGCACCGAGGCGGCCACCGGGTGGGTACGAGCCCACCCGGTCACCGCACTGCCCACATAGCGAGACCGGTCAACCGGCTTCCGGATCGTATGGCAGACTGCCCAGCATGCAGCAGTGGCTCATTATTAGCCGCAGCGTGCCGGCACCGGTCTGAACCCCTCACCCAGGGGCAGCGTCACTCAGCCCACCGCCCGCACGCAGACCTCTCGCGACCGCGAGGGGTCTTTTGTTTTGGCCGGACACCCCGCGGCCGGAACAGCGCGTGCGGCACCGGCAAGCAAAAGAACCCGCAGCACGGGCCGGAACAGACACCGTACGACTCCTGCACACTGGATCGAAACGCATCAGGAGACCCACGATCATGACCGACGACACTTCCCGCGTCGACGACGATTTCCACGTTTTCGACACCACCCTGCGCGACGGTTCGCAGCGTGAGGGCATCAACCTCACGGTGGCCGACAAACTCACCATCGCGCGGTACCTGGACGAGTTCGGCGTCGGCTTCATCGAGGGCGGCTGGCCCGGTGCGGTGCCGCGCGACACGGAGTTCTTCCGGCGCGCGAAGACCGAGCTCGACCTGAAGCACGCCCAGCTCGTCGCCTTCGGCGCGACCCGCAAGGCCGGCACGACCGCCGCGGAGGACCCCCAGGTACAGGCTCTGCTGGACTCCGGGGCCCCGGTGGTCTGCCTCGTCGCGAAGTCCCACGACCGGCACGTCGAGCTGGCGCTGCGCACGACGCTCGACGAGAACCTGGCGATGGTCCGGGACACCGTCGTCCACCTGCGCGAGCAGGGCCGCCGGGTGTTCCTCGACTGCGAGCACTTCTTCGACGGCCACAAGGCCAACCCGGAGTACGCCACCGAGGTCGTGCGCACCGCGTACGAGGCGGGCGCCGACGTCGTCATCCTGTGCGACACCAACGGCGGCATGCTGCCCAGCCAGGTCAAGGAGACCGTGGCCCGGGTCAAGGCGGACACGGGCGCGCGCCTCGGCATCCATGCGCAGAACGACACCGGTTGCGCGGTCGCCAACTCCATCGCCGCGGTCGAGGGCGGCGCCACACACGTCCAGTGCACCGCGAACGGATACGGCGAGCGCGTCGGCAACGCCAACCTGTTCCCCGTCGTCGCCGCCCTGGAGCTCAAGAAGGGGATGCGGGTCCTGCCCGAGGGCCGGCTGCGGGAGATGACGCGCATCTCACACGCCATCGCCGAGGTCGTCAACCTCGCCCCTTCGACGCACCTGCCGTACGTCGGCATCTCCGCCTTCGCGCACAAGGCCGGGCTGCACGCGTCGGCCATCAAGGTCGACCCCGACCTGTACCAGCACATCGACCCCGCCCTGGTCGGCAACGACATGCGCATGCTCGTGTCGGACATGGCCGGCCGCGCGTCGATCGAACTCAAGGGCAAGGAGCTGGGGTACGACCTGTCCCACGACCGCGACCTGGTGGGCCGCGTCGTCGACGAGGTGAAGTCCCGTGAGGCGAACGGCTACACGTACGAAGCCGCAGACGCGTCGTTCGAACTCCTCCTGCGCGACCAGGTCGTCGGCGCCCGCGAGAGGTTCTTCACCCTCGAATCGTGGCGCGCCATCAGCGAGCAGCGCGGCGACGGCGAGCAGGTGAACGAAGCGACCGTCAAACTCCACGCCAAAGGCGAGCGCATCGTCGCCACCGGGGAGGGCAACGGCCCCGTCAACGCCCTCGACCGTGCGCTGCGGCTCGCGCTGGAGCGCATCTTCCCGGAGCTCGCGGGCTTCGAACTCGTCGACTACAAGGTGCGCTTGCTCGAAGGGCGGCACGGTACCGAAGCCATAACGCGAGTCCTGGTGGAGACCAGCGACGGCAAGAAGGAGTGGAGCACGGTCGGCGTGGCGGAGAACGTCGTCGCGGCGTCGTGGGAGGCGCTGGAGGACGCGTACACGTACGGCCTGCTGAAGGCCGGTCTCGTCCCCTCCAAGGAAGCCTGAGCCGGCCGGCATTCCTTTTCGTCGAGGCCGCCCCGGAACAGCCCGGGGCGGCCTCGACGTTTCGCGGGAATTTCGCATGAGGATCGGACGCCCGGGAAATTCGCGGGCACGACGGAGACCGGGAAAACGAAAAAGAAAATCCCCGGTCACCATGATGACAGGGGATTTTCCCGTGGTAGCCCCGACGGGATTCGAACCCGCGCTACTGCCTTGAGAGGGCAGCGTGCTAGGCCGCTACACAACGGGGCCCTAGCACCATCCCCGAAGGGATGGCTTCCGCCGCATCGTTTCCGACCGGACGGCGAGACGCTCGAAAAGCGCCTCGGAATGTGCTTTGAGTAGCCCCGACGGGATTCGAACCCGCGCTACCGCCTTGAGAGGGCGGCGTGCTAGGCCGCTACACAACGGGGCCAAACTCAACTGTCGACCACCTCGCGGTGATCGCCAGCCATGCCGCCTTGCGGCGACATAGCTGGGGTACCAGGACTCGAACCTAGACTAACTGGGCCAGAACCAGTCGGGCTGCCAATTACCCCATACCCCAATGCTCGACCCCGAGAAGGGATCTTGCTGGCTTGTCCCGGCCCCCTGCGGGGCGGAACGAGAAGAACTTTACCCGATCAGGCGGGCCCGACCAAAACGGGTTTCGAACCGGTGCGCGCACGGCCGGGCGGGGCCGTGCGCGCACCTGCGTGCGGCGGGTGCCTCAGCCCCGTGCGACGTCGAGTGCGGCACGTACCCGGGCCAGGGTCGTTTCCCGGCCCAGGAGTTCCATCGNCCCCCCCCCCCCCCCCCCCCCCCCCCCCCACCTGCGTGCGGCGGGTGCCTCAGCCCCGTGCGACGTCGAGTGCGGCACGTACCCGGGCCAGGGTCGTTTCCCGGCCCAGGAGTTCCATCGACTCGAAGAGCGGGGGCGAGACGCGGCGCCCGGTGACCGCCACCCGCAGCGGGGTGAAGGCGTTCTTGGGCTTGAGTCCCAGCCCGTCCACCAGGGCCTCGCGCAGCGCCGCCTGGATGGGGTCGGTGGCCCATTCCACGGTCTCCAGCGCGCCGATCGCCGCCTCCAGGGCGGGCGCGGCGTCGGCGGTGAGGATCTTCGCGCTGTCGGCCTCGTCGCGCGTGAAGTCCGTGTCCGAGACGAACAGGAAGCCGAGCATGCCGACGACCTCGCCCAGCGCCACCATGCGCTCCTGGGTGAGCGGCGCGGCCTTCGCGAGCAGGTCGAGCTGCGCCGCGGTGGGCTCGACGGGCAGCAGGCCGGCCTTCTGGAGGTACGGGACCAGGCGGTCGCGGAAGTCCTCCGGGGCGAGCGCGCGCACGTGGTCCGCGTTGATCGCCTCGCACTTCTTGAGGTCGAAGCGGGCCGGGTTCGCGTTGACGTCCTTGATGTCGAACGCGGCGACCATCTCCGAGACGGTGAAGTAGTCGCGGTCCGGGGCGAGCGACCAGCCAAGCAGCGAAAGGTAGTTCAGCAGGCCCTCGGGGATGAAGCCGCGCTCGCGGTACAGGTTGAGGGACGACTGCGGGTCGCGCTTGGAGAGCTTCTTGTTGCCGTCGCCCATGACGTACGGCAGGTGGCCGAACTGCGGCGTGGTGCCGGGGCCCACGCCGATGTCGGCGAGCGCCTCGTACATGGCGATCTGACGGGGCGTCGACGACAGCAGATCCTCGCCGCGCAGCACGTGCGTGATCTCCATCAGCGCGTCGTCGACGGGGTTCACCAGCGTGTAGAGCGGCCGGCCGTTGGCGCGGACGATGCCGTAGTCGGGCACGTGGTCGGAGTCGAAGGAAAGTTCGCCGCGCACGAGATCGGTGAAGGTGATCGTGCGGTCGGGCATGCGGAAGCGCAGGATCGCCTCGCGGCCCTCCGCGCGGTACGCGGAGATCTGCTCGGCGGTCAGCGTGCGGCACTTGCCGTCGTACCCCGACGGCCTGCCGGCCGCGCGGGCGGCCTCACGGCGCTCCTCCAGCTCCTGCGTCGTGCAGAAGCATTCGTACGCGTGCCCCGCCTCGTGCAGCCGCTTGGCGACGTCCGCGTAGATGTCCATGCGCTGCGACTGCCGGTACGGCGCGTGCGGCCCGCCCACCTCCGGGCCTTCGTCCCACGTGAAGCCGAGCCACTTGAGCGCGTCGAGCAGTTGCTCGTACGACTCCTCGGAATCGCGTGCGGCGTCGGTGTCTTCGATGCGGAAGACGAACGTGCCGCCGTGATGCCGCGCGAACGCCCAGTTGAACAGGCACGTGCGGATCAACCCGACGTGCGGGTTTCCGGTCGGGGACGGACAGAAACGGACGCGCACATCGGCGCCCTGGGGCTCGCTAGCCACGCTTGATCACCCTGTTGGTGAGAGTTCCGATGCCTTCGACGGTGACGGCGACTTCGTCGCCCACCTGGAGCGGGCCGACGCCCGCGGGGGTCCCGGTGAGGATCACGTCACCGGGGAGCAGCGTCATCGCGGCCGTCACGTGCACGACCATGTCGGTGATGCTGCGGACCATCTGGGAAGTGCGGCCGGATTGCCGCGTCTCGCCGTTGACCGTGCACGTGACGGCGAGGTCGGACGGGTCCAGCTCGGTCTCGACCCAGGGCCCGAGCGGGCACGAGGTGTCGAAGCCCTTGGCTCGCGCCCACTGGCCTTCGGTGCGTTGCAGGTCGCGTGCGGTGATGTCGTTCGCGCAGGTGTAGCCGAAGACCACCTCGGGCACGCGCTCGGCGGGTACGTCACGGCACAACCGGCCGATGACGACGGCGAGTTCGGCTTCGTGGTGGACCTCGGTGGAGACCTCCGGGTACACCACCGCGGCATCGGGGCCGACGACGGCCGTCGACGGCTTGAGGAACACGAGCGGGATCTCCGGTACCCCGCCGCCCATTTCGGCCGCGTGGTCCGCGTAGTTCTTGCCGATCCCGATGATCTTGCTGGGCAGCACGGGGGCGAGGAGCTGCACGTCGGCGAGCGGGTGGCTGCGACCGGTGAGTGAGATGCCGGCGTACGGGTGCCCCTCCAGCTCCGCGACCACAAGCTCGCCGGGTCGGTCGCGCGGGCTCCCCACAGCGCCGAACGAGTAGGAGTCGCCGGTGGAGAACCTGACGATGCGCACGGGCCGGAACCTCGGGTTCAGTGGAGGGAATGTCGGTCCCCTCCAGGCTATCCCGGCCGCGTGCCGCCCTCGAAAATCAGTCCTGACGCTCCATTACGTTGGTGCGCCGGGGGTTCGCGGTCGGGCCGGTCTCCAGGGACTTGGCGGTCTCCGCCTCGTCGAGTTCGCGGGGGCGGACCGGCGCGGTGTCGAGCTGCGTACGGCGCGGGTTGGCGGTGTTCGTACGGTGGGTGCTCAGGCTCATCTTGGAGTCGTCCCTGACCTTTCGAAGGAATCGATTGACCGCGGCCACTTGAATATCAAGGTCACGAATGGTTACGTCATCCGGGTCCGGATCCGGGTCGCGACAACGGCGCGGATTCCTCGCGGTTGCACGCACGGTAGTGTGACAAGCGCACGGAGTAACCGAGTTCCCACCAGAACCTGTGATTTTCACCTCTGTGGTTTCGGACCAAACCTCGGTCTTTTTGCCCGATTCCGCCCGGTAATACCAGGCCAACTCATGGCAAAGGGATTGTCTCAGCCAGTTCTCCGGTATCCGGATTTTTCCGGACCCCGCTATCTTGTTGCGGCCCTTGGGCTGTGCTGAAATGCGTGCGACCACGGGGGTGGTTCCCAAGCGCGGTCCCAGCCGGGATCTCCGCACACAAGCCTCGCCGATCCGGCGGGTCAACGACTGGTCACAAGAGGTTGCGAAGCTAGTGCAGGGACGTCGGAAGAGGCAGCAGGACTCCGCGGAAGCCCCGGCCGCTGTCGGGCCCGCAGACATGCGCCCACCCCAAGAACTCACCGCCAGTCGAGCCCCGGCGGCTCCTTCGCGGTTGAGGCTGCTTTTCTCGATCAAGAACTGGCGCATCCGCACGCGTATTACCGCGCTGCTCCTGCTGCCGGTCGTGGTCGCCGCCTTGCTCGGCGGCCTGCGTATCCAGTCCTCGGTCGACAAGACCCGTGAAATGGACGTCGTGCAGAAGGCCGGCGAGGTCATCGACCAGGCCACCACGCTGGTGACCTTCCTGGAGGAAGAGCGGGACGTATCCGCCAAGATCCTGGTCGCCGGCGGCGAGCGCACGGCACCGGAGATCGTCGAGCGCCAAAGGGCGACAGACGCCCAGCTCGACCGCTTCAACGCCGCGGTCGCCAAAATGGATCTCGACGATCTGCCGCTGATCAGCGCGACGGTCGACTCGGTCGTCAAGCAGATGAGCGACATCAGCAACCTGCGGAAAAACGCGTTCAACACGCTCCCGGTCAGCACGGTCACCGACTACAACGGCATCATCGACACGCTGCTCTCCATCACCCAGCGCGCCCCCGAGGTCACCCGAAACTCCGAGTTGATCCTGGGAGCGCGCGTTCTCGGTCTTCTCGGCGAGGTGAAGGCGGCGGCGTCGAACAAGCGCGCACTGGTCGCGGCGTACGTCGCCGACTCCGACCGCGCGTTCGGCGACGCGCCCACCGGTCTGGGCGAGATGGCCGAGCTCGAACGCGCCGCGCTGCTGGAGTTCGAGGCGGTCGCCCCGGCTGACGTCTACGCCGAATACCAGCAGGCGCTGCAGAAGGTCTCCAGCGACGCCGAATACCCGTACGTCGCGGTGCAGCAGGCGGTCGCGCCGAGTGGCGCCAACGGCGGCGCGCGTCCCGCGGGCGACGTGGTGAAGCCCGACGACTGGTGGAACCTCTCGTCCGCCAAGGTCGCCGCGCTCACCCGCTTCGAGACGACCCTCGCCGAGGACCTGCTGAACAAGGCCGACGAACTGCGCGGCGAGTCGCGCGACGAGGCGCTTCTCAACACGCTCCTCGTCATCGCCGCCCTGCTCGTCACGATCATCCTCGGTGTGATCGTGGCGCGTTCGCTGGTCCGCTCGCTGAACATCCTGCGCCGCGGCGCCCTGGAGATCGCCGAGCAGCGGCTGCCCGAGACGGTCCGCCGGCTGTCCGAATCCGAGCCCGGCGACGTCGACCTCTCCGTCGAGCCCATCGGCGTCGCGACACGTGACGAAGTCGGCCAGGTGGCCCGTGCGTTCGACGCGGTCCACACCGAGGCGGTCCGCCTCGCGGCCGAACAGGCGCTGCTGCGAGGCAACGTCAACTCGATGTTCGTCAACCTGTCGCGCCGCAGCCAGAGCCTGATCCAGCGTCAGCTCGCGCTCATCTCCGACCTGGAGAACCGCGAGGCCGACCCCGACCAGCTCGCGAACCTGTTCAAGCTCGACCACCTCGCGACCCGCATGCGCCGCAACGGTGAGAACCTCCTCGTTCTCGCCGGTGAGGAACCGGGCCGCCGCTGGACCCGACCGGTCCCGCTCGTCGACGTCCTCCGCGCCGCGGCCTCCGAGGTGGAGCAGTACGAGCGAGTCGAGCTCGGCGCCCTGCCGACCACCGACATCGCCGGCCGCGCCGTCAACGACCTCGTGCACCTCCTCGCGGAGCTGCTGGAGAACTCCACGACGTTCTCCAGCCCGCACACCAAGGTCCGCGTCACCGGCCACATCCTCCCGGACGGCCGCGCGCTGATCGAGATCCACGACAACGGCATCGGCCTCACCGGCGACGACCTCGCGGACGCCAACCAGCGCCTCGCCCGGCCGCCCGTCGTGGACGTCTCGATCTCGCGCCGCATGGGCCTCTTCGTGGTCGGTCGTCTGTCGACCCGGCACGGCATCCGGGTGCAGCTGCGCCCGGGCGACGGCGGCGGTACGACGGCGCTCGTCATGCTGCCGATCGAGCTCATCCAGGGCGACCGTCCCGGCGGCAACTGGGACAAGTCCAACGGCCGCCCGGCGGTGGCCGCCGGCTGGGAGCCCGACGCCCTCACCGCGTCGCAGGAGATGCAGGCCCTCCCCGCCGCCTCCGCAACGCCGCAGCGGCCCGGCCCGGACGCCGGCCGCAGCGAACCGCCGCGACCGCTGCCGCAGCGCGCGGCCGGCCAGATCCCGGCGCAGGCCCAGGGGCAGGCACCGGGGCAGACGCAGAACGGCGCCTTCGAGGCCCCCAACGCGTTCGCCGAAGGCCCGGCCACGCACGACACACCGTTCCCCGGAACGCCGTTCGGCGCCGCAGCCGACCCGGACAACCCGTTCGCCCCGGTCGCGCCCCAGCAGCCCCAGCAACCCCAGCAGCCCCGGCAGACGGACGACGCCCGCCCGCCTGCCGACGGCAACACCGCGCAGTTCCCGTCACCGTTCGGGAACGTCGACCAGACGGGGCAGCAACCGGTCTACGGGCGCCCGCAGTTCGACCAGACGCAGGCTCAGCCGGCGCCGCAGTCGGACTTCGCGCAGCCGTCGGCCTACGCCCGACCGGATTACGAACAGCCGTACCAGCAGCCGCGCTTCGCCCCCGAGCCGGCCGAGCACGGCGGCAACGACCGCGGTTCCGACGTCTCGCGACGCGGCCCGGCCGAGACCGGCCCCACGCCCATCGTCGAACCGCAGCGCGCGACAGCGTGGTCGGGACCGGAGTACGACAGCCTGTCGCCGGTCGCGCCGCCGCCGCAGATGCCCGCGTACGAGGCGCCGCAACGCCGCGGCGACGTGCGCGACCCCCGCGAAACACGGGACAACGTCGGCGCCTCCGGCCAGGGGCAGCCGCAGACCGGGGACGCGCTGCCCGCGCTGCGCCAACCGGCATCGCCTGCCCGCCGCCCTCAGGAAGACCCGCTCAACGCGGGCGGCCGGTCTCCGCGTCAGCTCGGCCAGGCTCCGGAGACCGACGAACTGCGGCAGCAGCACGAGCAGCAACAGCAGCCGCAGATGTATCAGCAGCAACAGCCGGGCGGGTCTCGCGAGTTGCCGGCGCACTCCGAGCCGGTCGACGCGCTGGACGCCCCGGCGCTGCCGATGACGGTCGATGACGAGCGCTCTCCGATCTTCGAGACGCTCGAATCCGACTGGTTCCACCGTCGGACCGGACGCGGCGGCCGTATGCGTGCGGCACAGGTGCGCAGCAGCCGTCCCGGCGCCGACGACGCCGCAGGCACCCACGCGGCGGACGATTCACCGCAACCCCTGGAGCGGCGGTCGCCCGAGGCGACGAACACGCCGCTTCCGCAACGGACTTCGGAGCAGTCCATGCCCCGGCGTTCGCACGCGGGTCCGGCCGCCCCGGCCGAGCCCCAGGGGCTGCCGCAACAGCAGCCGCGCCACGGGGCGCACGCCGCCCCGGCGGCGGAGTCGCTGCCGCAGGGGCCTGCCGCACCGCAGCCGGCCCGGCCGGCAGTGGAGCAGCCCCAGTCCGGCTGGTACTCGGCCGGCGACGAGGGCTGGCGGGCGGCGGAGGCCGCGCGCGAGCCCGCCTCGGGCGGGACGACGGGCGCGGGGCTTCCGCGCCGCGTACCGCGTGCGAACCTGGTTCCGGGCGGGGTGGGGAACGCTCCGCAGAGTGCAGCACCGGTTCCAGGAGTCCGGCCGAGCGGCCCCGGCGCCCCGTACACTCCGGGCACCCCCGGTGGCGGTGCGTCGTCGGCTCCGCAGAGCATGACCGGTCTGTCGCGCAACCCCGACGATGTCCGGGGCCGACTGACCAACTTCCGCCGAGGCATTCAGCAGGGTCGCACCGCCGGGGCCGGGGGAATGGCCCCGCCGCCTCGTGACGAGAACAACCAGGAGCAGGCATGACTGAGTTGAGCCAGGCCGCGCAGAACCTGAACTGGCTGATCACGAACTTCGTGGACAACACCCCTGGTGTCTCCCACACGGTCGTGGTCTCCGCGGACGGCCTGCTGCTCGCCCTGTCCGAGGGCTTCCCACGGGATCGTGCGGACCAGCTCGCCGCCGTGGCGTCAGGTCTGACCAGCCTGACCCAGGGTGCGTCGCGCATCTTCGAAGGGGGGCACGTCACCCAGACGGTGGTGGAGATGGAACGTGGTTTCCTGTTCATCATGTCCATCTCCGACGGATCGTCGCTGGCCGTGCTCGCCTCACCGGAGTGCGACATCGGCCTCATCGGATATGAGATGGCCCTGTTGGTCGACCGCGCGGGCACGGTCCTGACACCGGCCCTTCGCGCGGAACTCCAAGGTGCCCTGCCGCGATGACTCATCCGGAGATGTCCGAACACGGGGACCAGGAGTTCCACGAGACTCTGGTGCGCCCCTATGCCATGACGGGCGGTCGGACCAGGCCGCGTTACCAGCTCGCGCTGGAGGCCCTGGTCACCACAACGCCCCAGGTGGCGAACCCACCTGGCCTGTTGCCCGAGCACCAGCGCATTTGCGACTTGTGTCGGCAGGTCAAGTCGGTCGCTGAAATTTCGGCCCTGATCTCCATCCCCCTCGGCGTTGCCCGCGTGCTCGTCGCGGACCTTGCCGAGGCCGGACTCGTGGTCATCCATCAGCCCGGGAACGACCAGGGGCAGCCGGACGTGACGCTGCTCGAAAGGGTGCTCAGTGGACTTCGCAAGCTCTAGCCCGGGACCGGTCCCGGCGCCGCGGTCCTCCACGACCTCCGCCAAGATCGTCGTCGCAGGCGGCTTCGGCGTGGGCAAGACAACGCTCGTCGGAGCGGTGTCGGAGATCGCCCCGTTGCGCACGGAGGCCGTCATGACCTCCGCGAGCGCGGGGATCGACGACATCGCGGCGACCCCTGACAAGGGGACGACGACGGTCGCGATGGACTTCGGACGTATCACCTTGGACGAGGACCTGATCCTGTACCTGTTCGGTACGCCGGGTCAGCACCGGTTCTGGTTCATGTGGGACGACCTGGTCCGCGGTGCGATCGGTGCGGTCGTCATCGTCGACACGCGCCGCCTCGCGGACTGCTTCCCCGCGATCGATTACTTCGAGAACAGCGGACTGCCGTTCATCATCGCGCTCAACTGCTGGGACGGTTTGCAGACGCACCACGTGGACGACGTCCGCGAGGCACTTCAGATCGGCCCCGAAACGCCCATCGTGAGCTGCGACGCCCGCCGCCGCGAGTCGGCGAAGTCGACGCTCATCACCCTGGTCGAACACGCGCTGATGGCCCGCCTCCGCTGAGACGACCAACGCAACACATCTGAACAGCAAGCTGGTTCACCATCGGG
>NZ_JBPKBI010000005.1:141697-146380 GCF_051388935.1 Yinghuangia sp. YIM S10712 | reverse complement strand
CCCCCCCCCGATGGTGCGTCGGCACCCCGTTACGCCACCGCTCTCACCGGTCCTCACCGATCCTCACCGATCCTCACCGATCCTCGCCGTAGCTCACCGGGCCGAGGTCCACGAACAGGCCCCAGGCGGTCTCCCGCACACCACGCGGCGGATCGCGGTGCCCGCCGGGACGCACAGCGCGGCACGCCCTTTCCCGCCGGCCCTATACGCCGGCTCCCCGGGCGCCCGAAGTCCGTCCGTTCACCCTTGCGCCGGAGCGGGAGTTCGCCGGGCTGTGAACGCCCCGCACCGCCGCCGCACCCCGCGTGTCCGCTGCGGACAACGCATGTGACACGCGTACGGGTCCGTGCCTCGTCCGGCGGCCGCTCCTCAGTCCCCGGCCGCCCGGACCGGCCGTGTCCCTTCGCCTTTCGCCGGCACACGAGCCATCCGTCGTGCCTTGCCCGAGACCCCGTCAAACCCGAAAGTTTCACAGCTTGGTGACAACGTCGGAGATCGCGGACCCCGGAACCCCCAAGCGATCTCGGGCGTTGCTAGGGTCGTGGTTACAGATTCCGTTGCCCAATTGATATGAAGCTGATCTTGGTAGCGGGCCCGGCACGACGGATGAGATGGGGGTTCTGTGGACGACAACAGCTGGCGCGCGGCGCAGGCTGCGCGTGAGCCGGTGGTCGAGGGCATGACGCACTCGGGATTGCCGCGGCGAATGCCGCAGGCGAATTTGGTCCCGGGCGCGGCCGTCGACTCCGTGTCGACGTTCGTTCCCGGCATCTTCGCGGGGCTGTCCCGAGATCCGCAGGACGTGCGCAACCGGCTCGCCAGCTTCGTCCAAGGCCTCGAACAAGCCCGATCCGCGGGCGATGCACAGCTTCCCGCCGTGCCGCCGAACCCGATGCGCGCACCCAGCCCGCTGGCCACCGCGTCGGTCCAGTCGTCGCTGCCGAACCGGCCCGCCGCGCCCGCCGACACTCCCGTGCGCAACGCCGCGACGCCCCAGGTGCCGAGCGGATCCGAGGCGAACCGGCCGCAGCGGGAAGTGCAGGCGAAGCCGCACGAGGGGTCCGAGGCGCGCGCGAAGAAGCCGCAGTCGACCGTCCAGCACCCCCCGCTCGACATGGATCTCAGCAGTGCGGACAACCCGTGGAACGACGGTTGGAAGACCTTCCGGCCCGGCCTCTGAGACACGGCTTGGCAATTACGTGACCTGTCCGTGACCAGCCTTCGACCAGGTTCTCCGGGAGGCTGACGGACTCCGCCGACGGGCGCGACCGCGTTCGATCGGTGATCGCCCCGAGCGGGGCCGACCGGCACCGGCCGCGTCGGCCCCGTCCGCATGTGTGCGCACGGATCGCAGACAACGCGCCCACCCAAGTCCCTCCGCCGTGCGTCGGGGCCTTGGGCCGGTCTCGTACGGCGCGCTGCTCGTCGAGGAGCTCGGCGGCGCGTTCTCCGGCGGTCAGGAAAACGCGAGCGTGCGCGCAGTCGGCGCGGCCCGGAGGGATACCCGAGAGGGCCCCGCCCAGTGCGGTGGCCACAAAGGTTCACCGGCTCTCGCCGCGCGTCACCGCATCTCGCGGCGTTGCGGGATCTCGCGGTTACGACCGAGTACGAGCTGCTGCGGCCCTGCGCCTTGCGATGCACGGCACCGGACAACAAGACCCGGCAGACCTTTGTGGCCACCGCACTAGACGTCGACCTGGGCCTTCCGCAGCGCGTCGGAGAGCTTGGCCGCGGCCTCCATGACGGCTTGCGCGTGCAGTCGGCCGGGGTGGCGGGTGAGGCGTTCGATGGGGCCGGAGACGGACACCGCGGCCACGACGCGGTTGCTGGGGCCGCGGACGGCGGCGGAGACCGACGCGACACCGGGTTCGCGTTCGCCGATGCTCTGCGCCCAGCCGCGACGCCGCACACCGGAGAGGGTCGTCGCCGTGAACCGCGCGCCTTGCAGGCCCCGGTGCAGGCGCTCGGGCTCCTCCCAGGCCAGGAGGCACTGAGCGGCGGATCCCGCTTTCATGGGGAGCGTGCTGCCGACCGGGACGGTGTCGCGCAATCCGGACAATCGCTCCGCGGCGGCCACGCACACGCGCATGTCGCCTTGGCGGCGGTACAACTGCGCGCTCTCGCCGGTGACGTCGCGCAGGTGCGCCAGCACCGGGTGGGCGGCGGCGAGCAGCCGGTCCTCGCCCGCCGCGGCGGCGAGTTCGGCGAGACGAGGGCCGAGGACGAAGCGTCCCTGCATGTCGCGGGCGACGAGGCGGTGGTGTTCGAGGGCGACCGCGAGGCGGTGGGCGGTGGGTCGGGCCAGTCCGGTCGTGGCGACGAGCCCCGCCAGCGTCGCTGGCCCGGCTTCGAGCGCGGCCAGCACGACAGCGGCCTTGTCGAGCACGCCGACTCCGCTAGAGTTGTCCATGCTCTGATATTGCCGTCTCAGATGACGAGACGCAAGTCCGTTTTCTGCGGCTTGGTGGCAGAGTTTTCGAACCGCGGACGCAGACGTCGCGGGTGGGCGACGGCACAGCGTGGTCGCGCAACGGCACAGCAAGCACCACACAGGAAGTCGGCAACAGTCGGCAACGGGGCCGACCGGAGGGACAGCGATGGGACGGACACTCGCGGAGAAGGTCTGGGACGCACATGTTGTGCGTCGTGCTGAAGGTGAGCCCGACCTGCTCTACATCGACCTGCACCTGCTGCACGAGGTGACCAGCCCGCAGGCCTTCGACGGGCTGCGCCAGGCCGGCCGCCGGGTCCGCCGGACCGATCTCACGATCGCCACCGAGGACCACAACACCCCCACCCTGGACATCGACAAGCCCATCGCGGACCCGGTCTCGCGCGTCCAGCTGGAGACCCTGCGCCGCAACGCCGCGGAGTTCGGCGTGCGCATCCACCCCCTCGGCGACGTCGAGCAGGGCGTCGTGCACGTCGTCGGCCCGCAGTTGGGGCTGACCCAGCCCGGCATGACGGTCGTGTGCGGTGACAGCCACACCTCCACGCACGGTGCGTTCGGAGCTCTCGCGTTCGGCATCGGCACGAGCCAGGTCGAGCACGTCCTGGCCACGCAGACGCTGCCGATGGCGCCCTTCAAGACCATGGCCGTCACCGTCAACGGCGAACTGCCCGCCGGAGTCACGGCCAAGGACCTGATCCTGGCGGTGATCGCCAAGATCGGGACCGGTGGCGGGCAGGGCTACGTCATCGAGTACCGCGGCGAGGCGATCCGGAACCTCTCGATGGAGGGCCGGATGACCGTCTGCAACATGTCGATCGAGGCGGGCGCCCGCGCCGGCATGATCGCCCCGGACGAGACGACCCTGGCGTACCTCAAGGGCCGCGACCACGCGCCCACCGGCGCCGACTGGGACGCCGCCGTCGAGTACTGGTCGTCGCTGAAGACCGACGACGACGCGACGTTCGACCACGAGGTGGTCATCGAGGCGTCGGAGCTCGCCCCGTTCGTCACGTGGGGCACCAACCCCGGCCAGGGCGCGCCGTTGTCGGCGAACGTCCCGGACCCGGCGTCGTTCACCGACGAGTCCGAGCGCCTCGCCGCCGAAAAGGCCCTGGAATACATGGGCCTGTCCGCGGGGCAGCCGCTGCGCGACATCAAGGTCGACACCGTCTTCATCGGCTCGTGCACCAACGGCCGCATGGAGGACCTGCGCGCGGTCGCCGACATCCTGCGCGGGCGCAAGGTCGCCGACGGCGTACGCATGCTCGTGGTGCCCGGTTCGGTGCGCGTCTCGATGGAGGCCGTCAGCGAGGGGCTGGACAAGGTGTTCACCGAAGCGGGCGCCGAATGGCGTTACGCCGGTTGCTCGATGTGTCTCGGCATGAACCCGGACCAACTGGCCCCGGGCGAGCGCAGCGCCTCCACGTCCAACCGCAACTTCGAGGGACGCCAGGGCAAGGGCGGCCGTACGCACCTGGTTTCGCCGCAGGTTGCCGCCGCCACCGCGGTGCTCGGCCACCTCGCCGCCCCCGCCGACCTCGACGCCGCCGTGCCCGCAGGAGTCTGATCACCCATGGAACCGTTCACCACGCACACCGGCACGGCCGTTCCGCTGCGCCGCAGCAACGTCGACACCGACCAGATCATCCCCGCCCACTGGCTCAAGAAGGTCACTCGGAACGGTTTCGAGGACGGCCTCTTCGAGGCGTGGCGCAAGGACCCCGAGTTCGTCCTGAACCGCCCCGAGCGCCAGGGCGCGACCGTTCTGGTCGCCGGACCCGACTTCGGCACCGGCTCGTCGCGGGAACACGCCGTGTGGGCGCTGCAGAACTACGGCTTCAAGGCGGTCATCTCGTCGCGGTTCGCCGACATCTTCCGTGGCAACTCGCTGAAGGGCGGCCTCCTGACGGTGGTCCTGCCGCAGGAGACCGTCGACCGCCTGTGGGAGCTGACCGAGGCCGACCCGGCCGCCGAGGTCACCGTCGACCTCGTGGAACGCCAGGTCCGCGCGGGCGATCTGGTCGCCGCGTTCGAGATCGACGACTACACGCGCTGGCGGCTGCTGGAGGGCCTGGACGACATCGGTCTGACACTCCGTCACGAAGAGGACGTCACGGCGTTCGAGCAGCGCCGTCCCACCTGGCTGCCCCGCACGCAGACCGCCTGAACCCGGGCGCGAAGCCCCCGCCACGAACGGCCGTACGGTGGCCGGAAGTCACCCTGGTGAACCA
>NZ_JBPKBI010000005.1:107493-141497 GCF_051388935.1 Yinghuangia sp. YIM S10712 | reverse complement strand
CCCCCCCCCCCCCCCCCCCCCCCCCCCCGCTTCCGGCTTTTCCCGGTCGGGGCAAGCCGGTTCCACCGATCCGCCTCAACAGGCCCATTGCCGGATGAGCTGTCACAATCGCCCTGTGAACCAAGCAACGCCTCCCGACGAACCGGACGAAGTCCGGCTCTACGCCGAACTCGCCACCCGGTTGAAGGATGCGCATGCGAGGGTGCGTAAGCTCGACATACCGGACGGCGCGAAAGTAGCGCTGGTTCGCCGCCTCCTGGTCGTCACCGATGCCGCAAAACACGATCTGGCGGACGCCGCACGGCGTCTGGCCAAGCTCATGGAGGAGCTCGACGAGCAGGCCGCGCGAGCCGCGGACACCGCCGAGGTCTGTAATCCGTTGCGACACAAGGGTGATTCGTCCGTTCGGTAATTGCTTCAACAGAATTGGGCGCTTAGCGTGCCCAATGCCGGACTATCTGATACGGCATCGGTTTTCGAAGGGGAAGACGTGAACAAGGCTCAGCTTGTCGAGGCGGTCCAGGACCGACTGGGTGGCCGCGCGGCTGCCGCAGACGCGGTGGACGCCGTCCTCGACGCCATCATCCGCGCGGTCGCGGGCGGAGACCGCGTGTCCATCACGGGATTCGGTTCGTTCGAGAAGGTCGAGAGGGCGGCGCGTTACGCGCGCAACCCGCAGACCGGTGAGCGGGTCCGCGTCAAGAAGACCGCGATTCCGCGCTTCCGTCCGGGCCAGGGCTTCAAGGACCTGACCTCCGGCGCCAAGAAGATGCCGAAGACCGGCAGCGCGGCAGCGAAGGCGAGCCCGACCCCGCGTCCGGGGGCCGCGAAGAAGACCGCCGCCAAGAAGACGACGGCTCGCGGGGGCCGCAAGACCGCAGCACCGGCGACCCGCCGCACCACCGCCGCAGGTCCGGCCGGCACCCGCAAGACCGCCGCCGCCGCGAAGTCGGCCGCCAAGAAGACCGCCGCGACCAAGGCTGCGGCCAAGAAGACGACGGCGAAGAAGACCGCCAAGAAGACCGCAACCAAGCGCACCGCGAAGTAGCCCCGGCACGACCCCCGATGCGGACCCCGTCCCGGCGGCTGGGACGAGGATCCGAACCGGGGCCCGGCAACGGCCCCGAGCACGGCCGGACCCGTATACGGAAACATCGGCACCGCGCGACGGGCCGGACTCTCAAGGAGTCCGGCCCGTCGCTTGTCGTGCTTGTGTTCGTGCCTCCGTCGGCGCCCGAACGGCCTCACCCCACAGGCGCGTTCGCCCTACCAGCGTGCGTCGCGCCTTGACTCGTACGGGCGTTCACTCGCCCGGGCGCCGCATCGTCGCGATCGTGAGGAACACCACGGCACGCGCGGGCCCTTCGCCTTCGACATCGATCCGCACGCGTTGCCCCGGTCGGAGGAAGCGCAGCCCCGAGTCGGCGAACGCCGAAGCGGGGAACGGCAGTGCGGCGCCGTCGTCGAGCAGGACGGTGCCCGAACCTGTCTCGGCGTCGAAGGTGTGCACGGTTCCTTGCATGCTCCGACCCTACGCGCCCGCCCCGACAGCGGCCGCGTGCGACGCCGCGGCGTCCCCGGTGTCCGGTGCCCGAAGTTCCTTGCCCGGTACGGCAGGTCACCACCCGGCACAATGGCATCAGCAGTCCCGCCAAGCTCATCGAGTCGCAGAAGTCACATGCCGACTGTGACGCTGCGCACGAACTCGCCTCCTGCATGCGGCGCATGGCCACAGGTGGCTGCGCGGTTCCCGGCCGAGGCCGGCACGCTGCACGACACGCGAAGACTCCGCGGCGGTGCGACGGGTCGACCGCCGGAACGCGTGCACACCCGCAAGTGCCCTGCGTTCGCTGAGAGTTGCACAAGCCCGTCCTCGTACGCCGACCGTCGGCCGGCTGCCTCCGTCCCCCTGGACCCGAACCGGCGGTCAGCAGCCGGCCGTCAGCAGCGGAAGCAATGCCCAGGTGCGGTCGCCCACGCCCAGGTGCACCGCATGCGCGAGGTCCTCGGCGGTGTCGACGTCCCGGCGCACGGAGTCCACGTTCCCCGACGTGAGTTCGTGTGCGCCGGACGCCCGGTGCCGCGCGCGGGACGCGCCTCCGAAGGCCGGCGCCAGCGGCACGCCCGGTCCGGCGGCCAGCAGCGTCGTGCCGATTCCCGCCGCGTCGGCGAGGAACGACCGCCGGTGGGCGCTCGCTTCGTCCAGGACCCGGTCCAACTCCGCGGAGCGCAACGCCGGGAGGTCCGCCGACAGCGCCGCGATCGGCGACGAGGGCCAGCGCCGTGCGGCCTGAGCGGCGCCGTGCGCGAGGGCGTTGTTGAGGCCGCCGCGCGCGTCGGGGACGAAGTCGGCCCCCACGGCGCGTACCGACTCCGCCACCGCCGCGTCGTCGGTCACCACCAGCACACCGGCCACGTGCTCGGACGCGAGCGCCGCCCGCACGGTGTCGACCGCAAATGCGAGGGCCAGTTCGCCGCGGTGCTCGCCGGTTGCCGGGGCCAGCCGGCTCTTCGCCAGCGGCAGGGGTTTGACCGGCACCACGAGTCGCCAGTGCGTCACCCGCGGCTCGCGCATTGGTCCTCCCTGGCTGTTTCACAGTCGATTTTCGTCCGCGAATGACGTTTCATAGGCGACTTCCGATCCGGTGGACGAGCGCCTTTCTCGACATCGCGACGATTCTCACGGGAAACTACGGGGGTCGGCGGGGCCCGGGGTTACGCCCGGGGGAGATCACACCGTGGTGTTCCCTTGTACATAATCGGCATCCGGTCAGCCTGGTCGCCGAATGTGTGAGCAGTGACACGGCCCAACACGACTCAGGAGGCTCGCAACCGATGGCCCGGAGAAGGATCGGCTTCTGGTACCGCGTCGTGGTCGTGGTGGTGAAACCCCTGCTGTTGCTGTTCACGAAGCGCGACTGGCGCGGCATGGAGCACATCCCCGCGCAAGGCGGTTTCGTGACCGCGGTGAACCACATCAGTTACGTCGATCCCCTGACGTACGCACATTTCCAGTACGAGTCGGGCCGCGAGGCGCACTTCCTGGCCAAGTCGTCGCTGTTCAAGATCCCGGTGGTCGGCCGCATCATCAAGGGCGCCGGCCAGATCCCGGTCTTCCGCGACTCCGCGGACGCCGCGCTGGCCTTCCGGGCGGCCGTGGACGCCGTCAACCGGGGCGACTGCGTCGCCGTGTACCCCGAGGGCACGATCACGCGCGACAAGGCCCTGTGGCCGATGTCGGGCAAGACCGGTGCCGCACGCATCGCGCTGACCACGGGCGCGCCGGTCATCCCGGTCGCGCAGTGGGGCGCGCAGGAGATCCTGGCCCCGTACGGCAAGCGCCTGCGGTTGTTCCCCCGCAAGACGATGAAGGTCATCGCCGGCCCGCCCGTCGACCTCGACGATTTCCGCGGCCGGGACCTCACCGCGGAAGTGCTGCGCGGTGCGACCGACCGGATCATGGACGCCGTCACCGAGCTGCTGGGCAAACTGCGTGACGAGCCGGTTCCGCCCCGGGGACCGGGCCGCAAGGCCAAGGCCGCCGGCCCGGCCGCCGCGGCGAACGCGCACGCCGAGGCGGAGGAGACCGCCGTGGCCGGGACCGCGTCGGACACCGACGACGGAGCCTCGCCCGACGCGTCGGCGGCGACCACCGGCGAGAGCACGCGGGAAACCCACGCGGAACCCACCGGTACGCCCGTCGGAGAGCCCGTCCGGGCGCAGGCGAAGGCGCGGGCCGGGGAGGCCGATGACGCGGCCCCCGCGGCTGCGGGCACGCCCGAGCCTGCCGGGGAATCGGCAGGGGAGGCCGGGGAAGCCCGGGACGAGGCCGCAGAGGCCGCCGCGGGCGCCGCTCGGCGCGCCGGGGAGCCCGTCGGGGATTCGGCCGCGAAGGAAGCCGAGGACGCCGCCTCGACCGGCGCCGGCCGGCCCGCCCGGAACCCGGGCCACGAGCCCGCGACAGAGCCGGCCCAGGCGCCCGCCGGGGCATCGGCCGCGCCCGCCGGCGGCAGCTCCGCACAGGCCCCTGTCCGGCCGACCGCCGCGACGTCGCGCACAGCCTCCGGCGACGCGCCGGCTTCGGCGTCCGCCTCCGACGCCGCCTCGCCGGCCACCGGGGAACCCGTCGTACCCTCACCGCGCGCCGACGGCCTCGCCGCCGAGGGCGGCGCCGCATGACGCGCTGTGCCGTATTCGGGAACGGGTCGTGGGGCACCGCGTTCGCGATGATCCTGGCCGACGCCGGTGCCAAGGTGACCCTGTGGGGCCGCCGCCCGCAGCTTGTCGACGCGATCAACAACGCGCATGAGAACCCCGACTACTTCCCGGGACTGCGCCTGCCCGAGTCGATTTCCGCGACCACGGACCCGGCCGAGGCCGCCGCCGGTGCGGACTTCGTCGTCCTCGCGGTGCCGTCGCAGACGCTTCGCGACAACCTCGCGGTGTGGGCGCCGCTGCTGCCCGCCGACGCGGTGCTGGTCAGCCTGATGAAGGGCATCGAACTCGGCACCGTGAAGCGGATGAGCGAAGTCATCCGCGAGGTCGCGGGCGTCGGGGAGGACCGCGTCGCGGTGGTCAGCGGTCCCAACCTGGCCGCCGAGATCGCCCGCCGCCGGCCGGCCGCGAGCGTGGTGGCGTGCGCCGACGAGGAGGTGGCGCGGCGTCTCCAAGCGGTCTGCATGACGCCGTACTTCCGCCCGTACACGAACGTCGACGTCGTCGGCTGCGAGCTCGGGGGCACGGTGAAGAACGTCATCGGCCTGGCCGCGGGCACCGCGGACGGCATGGAGCTCGGCGACAACGCGAAGGCCTCGCTCATCACGCGGGGTCTGGCCGAAACCATGCGCCTCGGAGCCGCGATGGGTGCCGACCCGCACACCTTCGCGGGGCTCGCCGGTCTGGGCGACCTGGTGGCCACGTGCACCTCGACGCTCTCGCGCAATCACACGTTCGGCGTGAACCTGGGGCGCGGCATGACCGTCGAGGAGGCCGCCGCCGCGACCCGGCAGACCACCGAGGGCGTCAAGTCGTGCGTCGCGGTGCAGGAACTCGCCCGCCGCCACGGCGTGGAGATGCCGATCGTGGACACCGTCGTGGCGATGGTCAAGGACGGCCGGTCGCCGGCGCCGCTGCTGAAGGAACTCATGTCGCGCACCGCCAAGCCGGAGCGCTACGACCCCGACAACTGACGTGTGCCGGTGGCGCCTTCGGACGACTCCGAGACGCGCCACCGGCGCCTTCCAGCGCTCGTACAAATGTGGCAGTAGGGTTCTGGACACGATGAACGACGTGACGCAGACTTCCGGCACCACCGCCCCCGCCACCGGCCCGCTCTCCGGGTCGGTGCGCGCCGACGGCCCTACGCGCCCGCGCGTCGCCGTGGTCTTCGGCGGACGCAGCTCCGAGCACGCGATCTCCTGCGTCACCGCAGGCAGCGTGCTCGCGGCCATCGACCGCGAGAAGTACGACGTGCTGCCGCTCGGCATCACCCAGGACGGGCGCTGGGTGCTGGTCGCCGACGCCGTCGAGCGGCTCACGATCGACACCGCGGGCAAACTGCCGGACGTCACCGACGTCGCCGAGCAAGGCGGCTCGGTCGTGTTGGCCGCCGACCCCACGCAGCGCGACCTCGCGGTGATCGAAACCGGGGCGGTGACCTCCCTGTTGGGCGGCGTGGACGTGGTCTTCCCGCTGCTGCACGGGCCGTACGGCGAGGACGGCACCCTCCAGGGCCTGCTCGAACTCGCCGGCGTCCCCTACGTCGGCTCCGGCGTGCTGGCCAGTTCGGTCAGCATGGACAAGGAGTACATGAAGCGGGTGTTCGAGGGATTCGGCCTGCCGGTCGGTCCCTACGTCACCGTCCGCCCGCGCGATTGGGAACGCGACCCCGCGGCCGTGCGTTCGGCCGTGAAGGCGCTCGGCTTCCCGGTGTTCGTCAAGCCCGCGCGCGCCGGTTCGAGCATGGGCATCACCAAGGTCCACGACGCCGATGCCCTCGACGACGCGATCGAGACAGCGCGCAAACACGACCCGAAGGTGATCGTGGAGGGCATGCTGCGCGGTCGCGAGATCGAATGCGGTGTGCTGGAGGGCCCGGACGGCGCATACGCCAGTGTGCCTGCGGAGATCCGGGTGCGAGGCGACCACGAGTTCTACGACTTCGAGGCGAAGTACCTCGACGACGTGACCGAGACCGACGTGCCCGCCGACCTGACCGACGAGCAGGCCGCCGAGGTGCGCCGGCTCGCGGTGGCCGCGTTCGACGCGATGAGCTGCGAAGGGCTCGCCCGCGTCGACTTCTTCCTGCTGGACGACGGCGGCCTGGTCATCAACGAGGTGAACACGATGCCGGGGTTCACGCCGGTGTCGATGTACCCGCAGATGTGGAAGGCCGCAGGCGTCAGCTACCCGGAATTGGTCGACCGACTCGTCACGGCGGCTCTCAGTCGCCCCAACTCCCTGCTGCGATAAGGCAGTTGCGCCGCCGCCCGCAACCGGTCCGGGCGGTGGCGCCACGTCGCGCTCAGCCCCCGTCGTCGACCGTCGCCGGGACCGTGCGCTTGAGCGGTTCCGCGAACGCCGTGACCACGCCGCCGGGTTCGGCGTACGCCGCGGGCACGGTCACCTCGACGTTGATCTCCCGGTGCAGCGTCGTCAGGCGTACGCCCTTGCCCTCGCCGAGGAATTCGAACGTCCACCGAACACCGTCGACGCCGATCGCGTTCTGCTCCGGCGCGTAGTTGGGGTCCTCCGGGCGCAGTGAGACCGGCGTGGGCACGCCGCAGCGCAACACGATCGCGGGGTCGCCCCACGCCGCCGTGAGGTCCGAATCCGGCACGGTCTTGCGGGCGTCGTGGCTGAGGACTTCCCCGGGGAGCTGCCCGTGCAGGTCCTTGCACATCGACTTGATGGTGTCGAAGGGCGGCTTGGGCAGCTTCACCTTCACCGGGTCGTCGCCGTCGAGCACGGACACCAGCGTGAGCATCAGCCCGCCGGCCACCACGGCCGCCGGGAGCGCGAAACGCAGCGCCCGCCGCCCGCGCGCGTCCCCCGACGAACCGGAAGGACCTGCGGAAACCACCGGCGACGCCTCGGACGCCGGAGCGGATCGGGCCTGCGGGCCGTTCGAGTCGGTCACCCGCCGATCCTAAGGAGGCAGTGGAGCCCGCCTCGCACCGGGTGTTCCGCGGGCGACGGCCCCGCGGCGGACCGGCAGGCAGCGTGCCGATGCTCGCGCCGGTGAGGTCCGCACTGCACGTCGGTGCGCGGGCCGGCCCCCGGCGGACCCCGGGATAACCGGTCCAGGAGCTTGTCCGGCGGATCTCTGCGGACCAGCCCGCGTGGCTGTCGGTGCGTGCGATCACAAGGCGCGGGCGAAGGAGGGCCGCCAGGCCCGGTGAGCTAGTACTCGGCATACTCGCCCGCCGGGCTTGGGGCTCTCCGCCGCCCACGGCGTCCCACGACGCGGGCGGGGAGAGATCCACCGGGCAGGCACTAGACGATATGCACCACCGGGCAGGTGAGGGTGCGGGTGATGCCCTCAACGCGCTGCACGCGGGACGCGACCAGGTGTCCGAGTTCGTCGACATCGGCGGCTTCGGCGCGCACGATCACGTCGTACGGGCCGGTGACGTCTTCGGCCGTCGTGACGCCGGGCAGGGCCGCGATCTCCCGGGCCACCGCCGCGGCCCGGCCGACTTCGGTCTGGATCAGGATGTATGCCTGTACCACCAAGGCCTCCCGGCACGCCAGGATTGTGGAATGGGCGCGGGCCCTGGCCGCCCGGGCTCCGTGAGGAGTACGGGCGACCGCGACGCGCGGCACAGCACGATCGGATGCAACCATTGTCGACCGCACGGACGCGGGCGACCACATGGCCGACACCACGGAATCACCACGGAATTCGACGGAACGGATGGCGAATGCCGGTCTTGGGCACGGCAGCGGGGGTGCGCGCACACGCGTCGACGGGGAGACGCCGATGAGCGGCACGCTGGGCGACCTCGGCGAGTTCGGTCTCATCGCCGCCCTCACCGAGCGGGTTCCGACGGGCCGCCATGTGCCGCTCGGGCCCGGTGACGACGCCGCCGTCGTCTCGTCCCCGGACGGACGGGTCGTGGCGACCACCGATCTCCTCGTCGAGGGACGGCACTTCCGGCGCGACTGGTCGACCGCGTACGACGTGGGGCGCAAGGCCGCCGCGCAGAACCTCGCGGACGTCGCGGCTATGGGCGCATTGCCAACCGCGTTGTTGGTCGGGTTGGTCGGCCCCGCCGAACTGCCCGTCGCGTGGGCGCTCGAACTTTACGACGGGCTGCGCGACGAGTGCGCCGTGGTGGACGCGGGGGTCGCGGGCGGCGACGTCGTACGCGGCAACGCGGTGATGATCTCGATCACCGCGCTCGGCGATCTGCAGGGCCGGGCGCCCGTGACCCGCGCCGGCGCGCGCGCCGGGGACGTCGTCGCGGTCGCCGGCTGGCTCGGCTGGTCCGCCGCCGGCCTCGCGATACTCGCGCACGGGCGCCGCAATCCGCGCGCTTTCGTCGAGGCCCACCGACGCCCCGAACCGCCGTACGAGGCCGGTCCCGCCGCCGCGCGCCTCGGGGCCACCGCGATGCTTGACATCAGCGACGGCCTCATCGCCGACCTCGGCCACCTGGCCCGCGCGTCCGGGGTACGCGTCGACCTGTCCAGCCGGCTCTTCGACATCCCGGCCCAGATGCGGGACGTCGCACGTGCGTTCGGCACCGACCCGCTGCACTGGGTGCTCACCGGGGGTGAGGACCACGCGCTCGTGGCGACCTTCCCCGCCGGGACGGCGCTGAGCGCGCGGTGGCGGGTCATCGGCCGCGTGGCGAGCGGCGCCGGCGTCACGGTCGACGACCGGGAGTGGTCGGGAGCGGGCGGATGGGACCACTACGGCGCCTGACCAGGGCACAGGGCCGATAGGCTGGCGGGCATGGCCCAGACACCCGCCCGCGTGCTCACGATCGCCGGTTCGGACTCCGGCGGCGGTGCCGGCATCCAGGCGGACCTCAAGACGATGCTCGCCCTCGGCGTGCACGGCATGAGCGTCGTCGCGGCGGTCACCGCACAGAATTCGCTGGGCGTGCAGGGCTATTGGGAGCTTCCCGCGGAGGCCGTCGCGGCGCAGTTCCGCAGCGTCGCCGACGACATCGGCGTCCAGGCCGTCAAGACCGGGATGCTCGCGTCCGCGACGCTCGTCGAGACAGTCGCGGACCTGCTGCGCGACATCCCGGCACCCGTGGTCGTCGACCCGGTGTCCGTCTCCAAGCACGGGGATCCGCTGCTCGCCGACGCGGCCTTGGAGGCCGTGCGCGGCCAACTCCTGCCGACCGCGACCGTGGCCACGCCGAACCTGTTCGAGGTCCGGCAGTTGACCGGCGTCGAGGTCCGCGGCCAAGACGACATGCGCAAGGCCGCCGACGCGCTGCTCGCGTACGGGCCGACCTGGGTCCTCGTCAAAGGCGGCCATCTCTCAGGCGAGGCCGCGGACCTTCTGTGCGACGGCACGCGGGAACTTTGGTTCCGCAGCGAGCGGTTCGACAACCGGCACACCCACGGCACCGGCTGCACCCTGGCCAGCGCGATCGCGTCCCACCTGGCCCTCGGGCGGGACGTGCCGCAGGCCGTCGAGGCAGCCAAGGCGTACGTGACCGGCGCGATCCGCGAGGGCTTCCCCCTGGGCGCCGGAATCGGGCCCGTCGACCACGGCTGGCGGCTGCGCGCCTGATCAGGCCCCGGCCTCACACGGCCTCACATGCGGGGTCGGTCGTTGCCGAATGCCCGCGAAAGCGAGGCAGCCGGACCACCATCGGTGATCCGGCTGCCTCGGAGAAGACTGGGTTCAGCGGGGGTCAGCGGGTGACCTTGCCCGCCTTGATGCACGAGGTGCAGGCGTTGAGGCGCTTCGGCGTGCCGCCCTGGACCGTGCGGACCGTCTGGATGTTGGGGTTCCAACGACGGCGGGTGCGGCGGTGCGAGTGCGAGATGTTGTTGCCGAAACCCGGCCCCTTGCCGCAGACGTCGCAGTTGGCAGCCACGGGAGACACTCCAAAGACGAATAAGGATTGCGCGTACGTTCACGTGCCGGCAGGTGCCGGGCAACCGAGGAAGAGTAACCGACGAGCGTCCACGGAAGCCAATCCCGCGATGCGGCCCACCGGTTGGGCAGGCGCGATGCGGGCAGGTCGAACCGGCTGAACTCGTCACGCTTCACCATCAGCGTAGCGCATGGGCAAGCGGGCCCTGCCGGACCCCTGGGCGGATACGCTGCATCAGCAACGTACGGGGGCCTGCGAGTCCGCGGCATCTTCCGAGGAGAAACGGCGAGGTGGGCGTGCTGGGAGAGCTGGACGCTCCGGCGGTGCGCCGTTGGTGCCGGGCGGGACTCCAACAGCTCGGACGGGCCCGCGAGGAGATCGACGCCCTCAACGTCTACCCCGTGCCCGACGGCGACACCGGAACCAACCTCTTCCTCACGCTGGAGGCCGGCACCGCCGAGGTCGAGGCGCTGTTCGGACGCGACAACGCCGCCCCGGGCGCGGACAACCACGCCGAGCCCTCCCTGCCCGCCACGATGCGCGCCCTCGCGCACGGCGCTCTCATGGGCGCGCGCGGCAACTCCGGGGTGATCCTCAGCCAGTTGCTGCGCGGCATCGCCGACCAGATCGAGGCCGATTACCGTCAGGCCGCCGCACTCGGCACCGAGCACGGCAGCGGCCCTGTACTGCGCCGCGCACTGCACCGGGCCGCCGAGGAGGCGTACGCGGCGGTCGCCCGGCCCGTCGAGGGCACCATGCTCACCGTCGCCCGTGCCGCCGCCCGGGGGTGCGACGACGTCGCGGACGACCTGACCGCGGTCGTACGCGGCATGGCGTCGGCCGCGCGCGAGGCGCTCGCGCGCACCCCCGAGCAACTGGACGTGCTGCGGCGCGCGGGCGTCGTCGACGCGGGCGGTCGCGGACTGTGTGTGTTGTTCGACGCGCTGGTGTCGGTGGTCACCGGTGAGCGCCAGGCGTCGGAGCCGCGCACGCACGTACCGGTTCCCCTGCGCTTCACCCCCGAGACAAGTTGCGCGGAGAGCCCGCTCGCACCTGCGTTCGAGGTCATCTACCTGCTCGACGCGCCCGACGAGGCGATCCCGCCGCTGCGCGCCCGGCTCGACGCCCTCGGAGACTCGTTGGTCGTGGTCGGCGGCGAAGGGCTGTGGAACGTCCACGTGCATGTCGACGACGCGGGCGCCGCGGTCGAGGCCGGCATCGAAGCCGGGCGACCGCACCGTGTGCGCATCACCCATCTGGCGGTGTCCGGCGCCGTGCCGAGCGAGGCGGCGCGTCCGCCGGCGGCGGCGGGCCGCGCGATCGTCGCCGTGGTGCACGGAGAAGGTTTGGCCGCGTTGTTCACCGAGGCCGGCGCACGCGTCGTCGAGGCCGGCCCGGGGCGCGCCCCGTCGACGAGCACACTCGTCGAGGCCATCCGCGCGACGGGCGCCCGCGAGGTCGTGCTCCTGCCGAACGACCCGGACGGCCACGCCGTGGCCGCGGTGGCGGCCGAGCAAGCGCACGCGTACGGGATTCGCGTGCAGGTGGTGCCGACCAAGGCGGCTGTCCAGGGGATCGCCGCACTCGCTGTCCATGAGCCCGGCCGCCGCTTCGACCAGGACGTCGTCGGCATGACCTCGGCCGCGGGCGGCACCCGCTACGGGGCACTCACGGTCGCGACCCGCGAGGCGTGGACGATGGCCGGCGTCTGCCAGGCAGGCGACGTGCTGGGCATCATCGACGGCGACATCGCGGTCATCGGCCAAGACCTCGCCGCGACCGCCAAGACGGTCCTCGACCGCATGCTCGCAGGCGGCGGCGAACTGGTCACCCTCGTCACCGGCGCCCAGGTGGCCCCCGGCATCGCCGACGACCTGGTCCTCGCCATGCGCGCGGTCCGGCCGGAGGTCGACGCGGTCGTCTACGACGGCGGGCAGTCGGTGTATCCGCTGCTCATCGGTGTGGAGTGACGCAGGGCGGACGACATCGCCGCGTGTGAGGGGGCCGAAGCTTCATCCACCTGTCCGCCGCCGCAGCAGTCGCGCCCGCGCCGTACGGCCGTTCGTGTCCCCGCCGCCCGACTTCCTTTGCTTGCCTCGGGAGTGATCGTCGGCCCCGCGCCCGTGCCGCACGGTCGCTCGTGCCTCCTCCGCCCGACTCCCTTCCTTGCCTCGGGAGCGTTCGTCGGCCCCGCCCGCGCCGTACGGCCACTCGTCCCCCCGCCGCCCGACTCCCTTCCTTGCCTCGGGAACGTTCGTCGGCCCCCAAGGGTGCCGCCCACGGTTCTCGACCACCCGAAATGACGGAGAGGCCACCATGTTCGACCCGCGTTCGACAAAGCGGCCACACCCTCCCGTGGCCCCAGCCTGATAACGACACGATGCCACGCCGTCGTCACGTCCCGGCCGTCTCAACCGCTCCTGTCCCCTCAGCCCGGTAACGTCGCGACCATCCCCGTCGTCGGCCAGCCAGGGAGAACGTCCGCCGCCATGTCCCGCCTCGATGAACCGCTGGCCAAACTGGTCGGGGACCGGACCGCGAAGGTGCTGGCCAAGTCCCTCGACCTGACCACACTCGGCGACCTGCTGCGCCACTATCCGCGCCGGTACGCCGAACGCGGGCGCCTCACCGACCTCTCGCGCCTCGAAGTCGACGAGCACATCACCGTCATGGCCGAGATCGCCAAGGTCACCAAGCGGCAGTTCCGCAACCGGCGCGGCAACCTGCTCGAAGTCGTCGTCACCGACGGCCGCGGCCACCTCAAGCTGACCTTCTTCAACCAGGGCTGGCGTGAACGCGAACTGCGGCCGGGACTGCGGGGGCTCTTCGCCGGCAAGGTCGCCCGCTTCCGCGACGAACTCCAACTCAACCAGCCCGACTATCAGTTGATGGACCAGGACGACGACGATCCGGGCGCCGCGGCGCTGTTCGCCGAGGCACTGATCCCGGTTTATCCGGCTGCCGCGGCGATGCCCTCCTGGAAGCTCTCCCAGTGCGTTCGGGTCGCTCTCGACACCCTCGGCGAGGTCGGCGACCCGCTACCCGACGAGCTCCTGCGCCGCCGCGACATGCCCGGCCTGCGGCAGGCCTTCCAGTGGATCCACGCGCCGAAGTCGTGGGGCGAGGTCAACGCCGCGAGGGACCGGTTGAAGTGGGACGAGGCGTTCGTCCTCCAAGTAGCGCTCGCCCAGCGGCGTTTGGCCGCGCAGACGCAAACAGCCGTGCCGCGGCGCCCGCGCCCCGAAGGCCTGCTGTCGGCGTTCGACTCACGGCTGCCGTTCACTCTCACGGAAGGCCAGGTCAAGGTCGGTGCCGAGATCGCCGACGACCTCGCCGCCGAACACCCCATGCACCGCCTTCTCCAGGGCGAGGTCGGCAGCGGCAAGGCGCAGCCGTTGGACGCGCTGGTGCTGACGCCGCATGGGTTCGTGCCGATGGGGGACATCACGGTCGGTACGGAAGTGGTCACTCCGTCGGGCGAAGTGGCCTTGGTCGACGGGGTGTTCCCGCAGGGCGTACGCGACGTCTGGCGGATGACGTTGCAGGACGGGACGAGTGTCGAATGCGATGACGAGCACTTGTGGGTGGTTGTGAGGGGGCCGCAGGGCACCCCGCCTCAGCTTCTGACAACTCGTCAGATTCGCGAGGATCTCCACAACCCCGACGGCGTCCGCAAGTGGAGCATCGCGCCGGTAGTCCCCGTCGACCTTGGCAGCGACTCGCCGCCGTCCGATCCGTACGAGACGGGCAGGCGCTTGGCGGCGGAGGAGAACCCAGGACGCGTCCCTGGTGCGTTCCGGAACGCATCGGCGAAGGACCGACACGCCTTCGTGCAGGGATGGATGGACGTTCGCGGTTTCGAGCTGGGGGAGTCCTTCTCCGCGCCCACGCCCGAAATCGGGGGAGACATCGCCTGGTTGGTGCGTTCACTCGGCGGACTGGCGACCGCGCTCCGGGGCTTGAGCGAGGACCGCGATGACGGAGTCGTCCACTTCACGACCTGCCTGCCCGAGGAGTACCCGCCCTTCCGCGACAAGGGCGAATCGTCGAAAAGGCATGTCCCTCCGGTCGCCGGACGCCGTTGGATCGAGTCCGTCGACCACGTCGGCCGCAAACCCGTCCAGTGCATCAGCGTCGCCCACCCCGAACACATGTACGTCACGGACAACTTCACCCCCACCCACAACACGATGATCGCGCTGCGGGCGATGCTCACCGTGGTGGACGCCGGCGGCCAGGCCGCGATGCTCGCCCCCACGGAGGTGCTGGCGCAGCAGCACCACCGCTCGATCGTGGAGATGATGGGCGACCTCGCCGACGGCCCCGGAATGCTCGGCGGTTCCGAGGTCGGGACCAAGGTGACCCTGCTGACCGGCTCCATGGGCGTGCCTGCGCGCCGCGCCGCGCTGCTGGACCTCGTGACGGGGGAGGCCGGGATCGTGATCGGCACCCACGCCCTTATCGAGGACAAGGTGAAGTTCCACGACCTGGGCCTCGTCGTCGTCGACGAACAACACCGGTTCGGTGTCGAGCAGCGCGATGCGCTGCGCGGCAAGTCCGATCGGCCCCCGCACCTGCTCGTGATGACGGCGACGCCGATCCCGCGCACGGTCGCCATGACCGTGTTCGGCGATCTGGAGACCTCGGTCCTCGACCAACTCCCTTCCGGGCGTTCGCCGATCGCGACGCACGTCGTGCCCGCCCGGGAGAAGCCGAACTTCCTCGAACGCACCTGGGAGCGGCTGCGCGAGGAGGTCGCGAAGGGGCACCAGGCGTACATCGTCTGCCCGCGAATCGGCGACGAGGAGGACGACCCGAAGTCCAAGAAGCCGAAGCGCGGGAAGAAGGCGGTCGAGGAGGACCTGCCCGCAGAGGCGTACCTCGACGACCCCGACGACATCGGCGCAGACGCCGGCGAGGGCGCCGAGAAGCGCCCGCCGCTTGCGGTGCTCGAAGTCGCCGCGGGCCTGGAGTCGGGGCCGCTGGCGGGCCTGCGCATCGGCGTCCTGCACGGCCGCATGGCGCCGGACGCGAAGGACGAGGTCATGCGCCGCTTCACGGCGGGCGACGTCGACGTGCTGGTGGCCACGACGGTGATCGAAGTCGGCGTCAACGTCCCGAATGCGACCGTCATGGTGATCATGGACTCCGAGCGTTTCGGCGTCTCGCAACTGCACCAACTGCGCGGCCGAGTGGGCCGAGGCAGCGCTCCCGGTCTGTGCCTGCTCGTCAGCGACATGCCTGCGGGCACGGCCGCCCGAGAGCGCCTGGACGCCGTCGCCGCCACCCTCGACGGGTTCGAACTGTCGCGTATCGACCTCGAACAACGCCGCGAAGGCGACGTACTCGGCGAGGCCCAGTCCGGCAGCCGGTCGTCGCTGCGCATGCTGGCCGTCGTCCGGGACGAGGACGTCATCGTCGCCGCACGCGACGAGGCGACCGAAATCGTCGCCCGCGACCCGCAGTTGGCCGAGCACCCGGAACTGCGCAGCGCATTGGCGAGCCTGCTGGACGAGGAGCGAGCGGAGTATCTCGACAAGGGCTGAGCGTGGCCGGGAGCCCCGCGGCGCCGACCGGTGGCCGCCGGGTTCGCCGAGTCACCGATGTCGGCGGGCTCGCGGGCGTTGCCGGACGAAAAGTATCCGAGCACACCGAGCACACGACCGCACGGTCGCCGGGCGGTGTCTGGGCGCTGCACACGGCCGCACGGCCGCACGATCCCCGTGAAGCCGCCGTCCGCCTCCCGCTAGCGTGTGCGCATGAACGACCAGACGACGGCCGCCCCCCGGAGCCGCCGATGACCCGGGTGATCGGCGGCTCCGCGGGCGGTCGGCGGCTTGCCGTACCACCCGGCGACGCCACGCGGCCGACCTCGGACCGGGCCCGAGAGGGGCTTTTCTCGACTCTCGTGTCACTGCGCCGCACGTTGCACGGCGCCCGGGTGCTCGACCTCTTCGCCGGGTCGGGTGCGGTGGGATTGGAGGCGTTGTCCCGGGGCGCGGCGCACGCGCTGCTGGTCGAGGCCGATCAGGGTGCTGCCAAGACGGTGCGCGCCAATATGCGGGCGCTCGCACTGCCCGGCGCCGAGTTGCGCACCGCGCGCGCCGAGCGGGTGGCCGCGGAACCTGCCGATGGCGAGCCGTACGACGTCGTCTTCCTCGATCCGCCCTACCCCCTGCCGGACACGGATGTCGCCGCGCTGCTGACGTCGCTCCGGGTCGGGGGGTGGCTTGCCGACGACGCGCTGGTCGCCGTCGAGCGCGCGACGCGCGGCGGACCCTTCGGCTGGCCGGACGGATTCACCGAGCTCAGATCCCGCCGCTATGGCGAGGCGACGCTCTGGTACGGTCGCGCCGCGCGCTCATGACCAACTGGGGGACCCACGGGTTCGGCGAGAGCCCGAGAGCGCCCGAGAGAGCCCGGACAGGGCGTCAGGACCCGCGATCGAGGGGAAGAAACCCGTGCGTCGAGTCGTCTGCCCCGGGTCGTTCGACCCGGTGACCAACGGGCATTTGGACATCATCGGCCGTGCGTCGAGCCTGTACGACGAGGTCTACGTCGCGATCGGCTTCAACCGCAACAAGAAGTCCGGCCTGTTCGAGGTCGAGGAGCGCATCGAGATGCTCCGCGAGGTCACCGCGCACTACGGCAATGTCCGGGTCGAGGCGTTCGAGGGCTTGCTCGTCAACTTCTGCCGGCAGCGTGAGATCCCCGCGATCATCAAGGGCCTGCGTGCGGTCACGGACTTCGACTACGAGCTCCAGATGGCGCAGATGAACTACGGCCTGACCGAGGTCGAAACCTTGTTCGTGGCGACGAATCCGCTTTACAGCTTCCTGTCGTCCAGCCTCATCAAAGAGGTCGCGACCTATGGCGGCGACGTGTCCGGATTGGTGCCGCCGACCGTGCTGCGCCGCCTAACCGAACGTTTGGCTGACAAGTAGCGGGGTTTCTGCTCGTACGCTGTGGTGTCGGATCCCTCGACTCCCGGAGAGAGAGCAAACGCCAGTGGACGTATCGCCCAAGCTCGACGAGCTCATCGCCTTGGTCGAGAGCGCGCGTTCGATGCCCATGTCGGCTTCGTGCGTGGTCAACCGGGCCGAAGTGGTCGCCCGTCTGGAAGAGGTCAAGAACCTCATCCCGGAGGAGATGACGCAGGCCCGCCGGATCCTCAGCGACCGCGACGCGGTGCTGGAGGAGAGCCGTCGTGAGGCGGAGCGCGTCGTCGCCGGGGCACGCGAGGAGCGCGGTGCGCTGATCGCCGACACCGACGTGGCTCGGGAGGCTTATGCCGAGGCCGAGCGCATCCTGACGGCGGCCCGTCTGGAGGCCGAGCGGATCCGCACCGAGGCCGACGACTATGTCGACCAGAAGCTCGCCAACTTCGAGGTCGTCCTCAACAAGACCCTCGCCGCGGTGGGCCGCGGTCGCGACAAGATGCGCGGACGGCGGGCCACCGACGAACTCGGCGAGTACCTCAAGGCGCAGGACGACGCCGAGGGCGCCCCCGGCAGCCTCCAGGCCCGCCTGGACGCCGACGAGGACGATCCCTTCCTGGGCAGCCAGGCTGCGCCCGTCCCGCCGCAGCAGAGCGGCAGCGGCGCCTACCCCGCGCCACCCGCGTACGCCCCCGCAGCCGCCCAGCCCCAACACCAGCAGCCCCAGCAGAACGGCGGGTACTACGACACCGGCGGCTACCCGCAGGTGCAGCCTCAACAGCCGGCTTACGAGCCGACGGGCTACGAGTCCGGCGGCTACGAGATCCCGCAGTACCAGCAACAGCAGCAACAGCAGCAGTACGGCGCCCAACAGCCCGGCGCCGTGCCGCAACAGGGCGGCCACGTCCAGCAGCGCTACGACGCGGCCCTCGACGAGACGAGCTTCTTCGACACGAGCCTGATCGACGTCCGGCAGTTCAACCCCGACGGCCGCCAAGGCTGACCGACCGCGGCCGGATCGGCCCGGCAACGAGCCGGTCCGGCGCTGCGCGGGCGACGCGTCCATGCGTACGTCGAACACCGATTCGGCCGTGGGGCAACACGACCGGGCATGGAATATATCGGCATCAGCCGTCCGCGACCGCTCGCGACCGCCCCGCAGGTGCCTCACCCCACACGGATTGGACCCCGGCCGCTCGCGATCGTGCCGCAGGGGCCGTTTGGGGGACCGGCGCCCGGTTGCGATAGTCTTGTGGACCGGCCCTGCTCGGGAAGCCGCTGTCACAGCAACCCCCGGGGCCGCACATCATGTCCACCGCACCTCCTTCGGCTTCGAGGGAGGCGAAACCGCATGAGGCAGGACACCCTGGAACGCCTTGACCACCGCAACCCGCTCGTCGTGGACACACGCGAGCTGGGTCGTCGGCCTGGGTCGATGCGCCGGGAGACCCGCGACGTGCCGGCCCCGGCGGACATGAGCATCGAAGTGATCGGCGTCCCCGAAGGTGCCCCGCTTCAGCTGGAACTCCGGCTTGAGGCGGTCATGGAAGGGGTGCTGGTCTCCGGCGCCGCCGAGGTGCCGCTGGCCGGTGAGTGCGTCCGGTGCCTGGACCCCCTGGAGCGCGAGCTCCGGGTCGACTTCCAGGAGCTGTACGTCTACCCGGACCGCGGTGCCGAAGAGGGTGCCGACGAGGATGCCCCCCGGCTCGTGGGCGACTTGCTCGACCTGGAGCCGGTGTTGCGCGACGCGGTGGTGCTCGCACTGCCGCTCACACCGCTGTGCCGGGAGACCTGCGGCGGACTGTGCCTCGAATGCGGGGCTCGGCTCGACGACGACCCCGGTCACTCCCATGAGACCGCCGACCCCCGGTGGGCGGCTCTGCAGGGCCTCTTCGGCGGACCGACCGCCGAAGCCGACGACAACGGCGCGCACCGCGTCGATGAGAACCAGGAGAAGTAGCCGTGGCTGTTCCGAAGCGGAAGATGTCGCGCAGCAACACCCGCCACCGCCGCAGCCAGTGGAAGGCCGCCCGCCCCAACCTGGTGACCTGCGAGAGCTGCCGTCAGCCGAAGCTGTCCCACATCGCCTGCCCGACCTGCGGCACCTACAATCGCCGCCAGGTCCTTGAGGTCTGAGCCCCCGGCAGGTCATCCCGGTGACGGATTCGCTGGCTAAATACGCCGATCTGGAAGGGCGGCTCGGCTGGACAGTCGATGCCGCTCTTCTGGAACGCGCGCTCACACATCGTTCCTACGCGTACGAACACGGCGGGCTTCCCACCAACGAACGCCTGGAGTTCCTGGGCGACTCGGTGCTCGGGCTCGTGGTGACGGACACGCTCTACCGCGCTCACCCCGACCTGCCGGAGGGGCAGCTCGCGAAGCTGCGCGCCGCGGTCGTGAATTCACGCGCCCTCGCGGGCGTGGGCCGCAAGCTCGACCTCGGCAGTTTCATCCGTCTCGGTCGGGGCGAACAGGGCACCGGCGGGCGCGACAAGTCGTCGATCCTCGCGGACACACTTGAGGCCATCATCGGCGCGGTCTACCTCGACCAGGGCCTGGACGCGGCTTCCGAGCTCGTGCACCGCCTGTTCGACCCGCTCATCGAGCAGTCGGCGGGCCTCGGCGCGGGCCTGGACTGGAAGACCAGCCTCCAGGAGCTCACCGCCGCCACCGGCATCGGTGTCCCGGAGTACGTCGTCTCCGAGACGGGCCCCGATCACGAGAAGACGTTCACCGCGCTCGCCCGCGTCGGCGGTGTCGACTACGGCACCGGTGTCGGGCGCAGCAAGAAGGAAGCCGAGCAGCAGGCGGCCGAGAGCGCGTGGCGCGCGATCCGGGCGCAGTACGGCGACGGCACCTCCCCGGTGAACGGCTCCGCCGCCGACACTGTCGTGTCCGGTGGCGGCACATCGGCCAAGGCCCAGCCCAGCCAAGCCAGTTGAGCCGCATCGGGCTCGGGAGGCACCCGAGCCCGACCGAGCGCCTGCGGAGGTCGTCGTGCCGGAGCTGCCCGAGGTCGAGGTGGTGCGCCGGGGCCTGGAGCGCTGGGTCGTCGGACGGACCATCGCGTCCGTCGAGGTCGGCCACCCGCGCGCGGTACGCCGCCACACGGCAGGCCCGCACGATTTCGTGGCCGCCCTCACCGGCGCCCGGATCGAGGCCGCGCGGCGCCGCGGCAAGTATCTGTGGCTGCCGTTGACCGCGGCGGACGCCGACACGGCCGAGGACGCGCTGCTCGCTCACCTGGGCATGAGCGGCCAACTGCTGGTCAACGACCCGGCCACCCCGCGCGAGAAGCACCTGCACGTGCGCTTCACGTTCACCGACGGCGGTCGTGAGCTGTGGTTCGTCGACCAGCGCACGTTCGGCGGCGTCTCGGTCGAGCGCGGCGGTGCCGTGCTGCCGCCGTCGATCGCGCACATCGCCCGCGACGTACTCGATCCCTTGTTCGACGACGACGCCTTCCACACGGCACTGCGCCGCCGCGACTCCGAGCTCAAGCGGGCCCTGCTCGACCAGTCGCTGGTGAGCGGCATCGGCAACATCTACGCCGACGAGGCGCTGTGGCGCTCCCGGCTCCACGGGGGCCGTTCGACCGCCACGATGACGAAGCCGCAGACGAGGCTGCTGCTCGCGTCCGTGCGCGACGTCATGACCGACGCCCTTGCGGCGGGCGGCACTTCGTTCGACAGCCTGTATGTCAACGTCAATGGGGAGAGCGGCTACTTCTCGCGCTCGCTGGACGCTTACGGCCGCGAGGGTGAGCCGTGCAACCGCTGCACGGCGCCGATACGCCGCATCACGTTCATGAACCGCAGCAGTTACTTCTGCGGCAAGTGCCAACCGGTACCGCGCCCGCGACGGGCCACTGCAAGGGTGTGACGGCCGCCGTGGGCCGCGCGGCATCCCGCGAGGTTGCCGCGGCCGACTGAACAGGCAGGACGCGGGGGACCGACACGTCGATGCCGACGGCGCACAGCGCCATCGCCCGCTCGACCCTGCGACACGGCCCACGGCTCACGGCCACATCCTCCGCACCCTGACCGCGCGACCGGGCCGCACAGCCCATCGCCCGCTCGACGCGGCGGCACGGCCCACAGCCACGGTCCCCCGCATCCTTACCGCGCGACCGGGCCTCCGCCCGGCGCACGACGCGTGGCCTTGCGGGAGCTGGGAAGGGCGTCGACCCGACTCGCGCGCTCGACGAAGCGTCCGGTGCGCGACGTGTCGCAGACGGAGGCTTTCGGGCCCGGCCCGGTGGACTCTGCCCGCCCGGCCCGTCCGACGGCGGTTCCGCAGGCGGCTTGCCTGTCCCCGCCCGGCGTCAGCGACCGAACTCCTGGGTCCACCACGGCCCTCCGCTGCCGAGGTGCACGCCCACACCCAGCTTGGTCAGTCCGCAGTTCAGGATGTTGCGGCGGTGGCCTTCGCTGTTCATCCACGCGTCCATGACAGCCGCGGGAGTCTGCTGGCCGCGGGCGATGTTCTCCGCGGCCAGGTAGCTGATGCCGGCTTCCTCCGCGCGGTCCCAGGGCGTCTTGCCCTCGGGGGTGTTGTGCGAGAAGTAGCCGCGGTCGGCCATGTCCTTGCTGAAGGCTCGGGCGAGGTCGCGCAGCGGGACGTCCGCCTTGACCGGACCGCAGCCCGCGGCCGCGCGCTCGTTGTTCACCAGCGCCAGCACCTGGTCCTCGTACGCCGCGGCTCCCGTCGCGGCGGACGTGGAGGGCGCGGCCGACGAGCTCGGCGTCCGGGTGGGCGGCTTCGTGGTCGTCGCGGGCGCGGACGAGGACCGGGCCGGGGAGGTCGACGGAGACGCGGGGCCGCTGGGCGCGGCCGTCGGGGGATTCGGCGAGGCAGGTCCGCTCGGAGGCGGGGGCGCCGGCAGCGGTGTCGTTCCGGGCACCGCGCTGCCGGTGTCCGCCCCGATATCCGGCGCGCCGCGTCCGGAGGCGTCGCGGGAGGTCTGGTCGGGATAGCGGGCGTCGGTTCCGCTTGCCGTGGGCGCGGCCGACACGGAAGCGCCTGCCTGGTTCGCGGTGTCCCCGCCGCGGTCGAGCATCGTCATGCCCGCGCGCGTGCCGACGGCCGCGAGGGCGATGCCGAGCAGGATGACGGCCACGCGCAACGGTCCGAGGCGGCGCCGCTTGCGCCGGTGGCCGTGCGGGCGGCTGCGGCGGGACGATGGTGCGGAGCGTCGGCTGTGCCGGGCCACGGACTCCCCTTACTGGGTACCGTCCGAGCGGGTTGCGAGCCCGGGGCACGGGGGCCGAACCGGGGAACTGCTCTGGCGGAAAATCCGCGACGACACGCCGGACGGGGCGCTTCCTCACTCAAACGAGTGAGCTTGCGCACGTGACTCTAGAGCAGAACACCGCTCCCGTGGCTACTGATGCTCGGCCGTCCGTGGTGGCTTGGCATGGCTTGTCCGGTACGTTCCGCTGTTCTCGCGGACTTCCCTGCTCGATCGGGAGCCGCCGACCGCTGAGGCGCCACAAGGGAAACGAGACAGAAGATGCCAAAGCGATCCACGCGCTGCGGGTGATCGCTGGGGCCTGAGAACAACCGTTTGGCCTCCGCTGCGGAAAAGTCCACCCTGGCGGTGAAAGGTCGTGAATAACTTCTTGACTGCCAAGCGAATTGATGGTCTCGTACAGCCAGACCATGAACCGTCCCGTCCGCGTGATCAAACCGCCGACCGGGTGACGGTTCGCTTGCCGCGCCGTGATCATATTGACGCCTCGGGCATTTGATGCGACGCTGGAAGCCCGCGCACCCTATCAGGAAGAACGTGGCCGGGTGCGTAATTTCGACCCGCAAATGCCGGTCGGTCACTCAGCGTGGAGGACCCTCTAATGGCGAAGGCGCTTCTCGGTTACGTCGGCGGCCCCGATCCCCGGCTGCTCTCCGAGATGCGACGGCTGCAGCAGCGTGTACGCGACCTGGAGACGGAGCTTGTCCGCGTCCAGGCCGAAAACGACGCGCTCTACGCCGCCGCTGATCATCGGTTCGACGTAACCCAGGTCGAGCCCGCGCTCTCTCGGGCGTGAGTTCGACCCGATAAACCCAGGGACGCCTTCGGCGTCCCTTTGTCGTTCTCGGTGTCGTTCGCCCCCGGTGTTCCGGTGTTCCGTACCCCGCCGCCCCTCCGGTCCCTCGATCCGGTCTCCCTGCCGGTTGCCCTGCGTCCCCACGCGCTGCGGTCCGGTTGCCCTTCGGAAGGGATCTCGGACGGCAGTAATGCTCACGTGATACCCCGTCACCTCACAGATCACACACACTGATCGACAGGCGACGCGTCGGGTTTGAGCCGGACTCCGACCGAAGTGTCCGGGTACGCTGCGGCGGGTGCACCTCAAGAGCCTCACACTCCGCGGATTCAAGTCCTTCGCATCCGCGACGACGTTGCGGTTCGAGCCGGGCATCACCTGTGTGGTCGGGCCCAACGGTTCGGGGAAGTCCAATGTCGTCGACGCCTTGAGCTGGGTGATGGGCGAGCAGGGCGCCAAGTCGCTGCGCGGCGGCAAGATGGAGGACGTCATCTTCGCGGGCACCGCAGGACGCCCCCCGCTCGGCCGCGCCGAGGTCAGCCTGACGATCGACAACACCGACGGCGCCCTGCCCATCGACTACACCGAAGTCACCATCACGCGGACGATGTTCCGCAACGGCGGCTCCGAGTACGCAATCAACGGCGACACCTGCCGGCTCCTCGACATCCAGGAGCTGCTCTCCGACTCCGGCATCGGCCGCGAGATGCACGTGATCGTCGGACAGGGCCAACTCGACTCCGTGCTCCAGGCCGACCCGATGGGGCGCCGGGCGTTCATCGAGGAGGCAGCCGGCGTCCTGAAACACCGCAAGCGCAAGGAAAAGGCGCTGCGCAAGCTCGACGCGATGCAGGCCAATCTCACACGTGTCACCGACCTCACCAACGAACTGCGCCGCCAGCTCAAGCCGTTGGGGCGGCAGGCGCAGATCGCCCGCCGGGCCGCCGCGATCCAGGCCGACCTGCGCGACGCGCGTTTGCGGCTGCTGGCCGACGACCTGGTGATCCTGCGCAGGAACCTCGCCGAGGAGATCGCCGACGAGGCCGCGCTGCGGGAGCGCCGCACCCTCGTCGAACGCCGGTTGGGTGAAGTGCAGGCCCGGGAGGCCGAACTGGAGGCCGAGGTGCAGGCGCTCACCCCGCGCCTGGCCCGCGCGCAGGAGACGTGGTACGAACTCTCCTCCCTGGCCGAGCGCGTGCGCGGAACCGCCGGGCTCGCCGAACAACGCGTCAGGCACGCCACGTCCGCGCCCGCCGAGGAACGCCGGGGCCGCGACCCGGAGGAGATGGAGCGCGAGGCCGCCCGCATCCGCGAGACCGAAGCCGAACTGAACGAGGCGCTCGCGGAGGCGATGGTCCAGCTCGCCGAGACGTCCGAGCGGCGTGGCGAGTTGGAGCGCGAGGTCGCCGCCGAGGACAACCGGCTCAAGGCCGCCGCGCGCGCGATCGCGGACCGGCGCGAGGGCCTCGCCCGGTTGGCCGGGCAGGTCAACGCCGCGCGCAGCCGCGTCGCCGGTGCCGACGCCGAGATCGGCCGGCTGACCGAGTCGCTGACGGCGGCCCGTACGCGCGCCGAGGAGGCGCAGCGCGAGTACGACGCGCTTCAGGCCGAGGTCGGCGGTTCCGACGACACGGAGGACGTCGCCGCCGACGCCGGATCGGTCGAGGCTCGGCTCACGGCGGCGAAGGAACGGCTGGCGCAGGCCGAGGAGTTGCTGGCCGAGGCCCGCGACGCCGAGAAGGAGGCGGAACGCGAGCGCGCCGCGGTGACCGCCCGCAAGGAGGCGCTGGAACTGGGCCTCAACCGCAAGGACGGCGCCGGCGCGCTGCTGGCCGCCGGTGATCGACTGTCGGGAGTGCTCGGCACGGTCGCCGCGCTCCTCCGCGTCGAACACGGTGCCGAGACGGCCGTCGCGGCGGCGCTCGGCGCGGCGTCCGACGCCGTCGCGGTGGCCGGAGTCGGCGACGCCGTCGACGCGTTGCGGCTCCTGCGCAAGGACGACGCGGGACGCGCGGCGCTGCTGGTCGGCGATTCGCGGACACACGGCGCGGGTGGGGGCGGCTCTCTTGGCGGAGAGCTGCCAGGCGGCGGGGACCACGGTCCCGGGCCGGATGTGCTGTCGCCGTCCGTGGGCGAATGGCCGGCCCTGCCGCCGTCCGCTGTCTACGCCGTGCGCCTGGTCGCCGTACCTGCCGGGCTCGCCGGTGCGCTGCATCGGCTCCTGGACAAGGTCGCCGTCGTCGACGACCTGGCCGCCGCGGGCGAACTCGTCGCGGCGCTGCCCGAGGTGCGTGCGGTGACCCGCGACGGAGACCTGGTGGGCGCGGACTTCTCGCACGGTGGTTCGGCGTCGGCGTCGAGCCTCCTGGAGGTCCAGGCGGCCGTCGACGAGGCGGCGGAACGCCTCGACGCGCTGGCCGGGCGGTGTGCCGAGGCCAAGGACGCGCTGGCCGCGGCGTCGGCCGCGCGCAAGGACGCGGCGGCGGCGGTCGAACAGCTCACCGCCGAGCGCCGCGAAGCGGAGAAGGCGCGGGCCGCCGCGGCGAAGGAGCTCGGCCGACTCGGCGGTCAGGCGCGTGCGGCGGCCGGGGAGGCCGACCGGCTCGCCGCCGCGGTGGCGAAGGCGGAGACGGCGAAGGAGCAGGACGCGCTGGCGTACGAGGAGCTGTCGGCGCGTCTCGAAGCCGCGGAGGAGCTGCCCGACGACGAGGAGCCCGACGCGACGACGCGGGACGGGCTCGCCGCCGAGGCGACGGCCGCGCGGCAGGCTGAGATGGAGGCGCGGCTGACGCTGCGCACCCACGAGGAGCAGGTCAAGGCCCTGTCCGGCCGTGCCGACTCACTCGATCGCGGAGCGCGCATGGAGCGCGAGGCCCGCGCGCGGGCGGCGGAGCGGCGCGAGCGGATGGCGGTCGAGGCGCGGGTCGCGGGCGCGGTGCTGGCGGGGACGCGGGCTCTGCTCACCCGCGTCGAGGCGTCCCTCGGCCGCGCCGAGGCGGAGCGCGCGGCCGCGGAACAGGCGCGTGCGGCCCGCGAGCAGGACTTGGCGCGGGAGCGGGCGCACGTACGGGAGCTGGCCGGCGAGCTGGAGAAACTGACCGACTCGGTGCACCGCGACGAGATGCTGCGGACCGAGAAGCGCCTGCGCATCGAGCAGTTGGAGGCGAAGGCGCTCGAAGAGCACGGTATGGACGCGGCCGGGCTGGTGGCCGAGTACGGGCCGGACCAGCTTGTTCCGCCGACGCCGCCGGCGCAGGGGGAGGAGCGGGACCCCGACTCGAAGGAGGCGCAGCCGAGGCCTTACGTGCGCGCCGAGCAGGAGAAGCGGCTTGCGGCGGCGGAGAAGGCGTACGTCCAGTTGGGCAAGGTGAACCCGCTGGCGCTGGAGGAGTTCGCGGCGCTGGAGGAGCGCCACAAGTTCCTCACCGAGCAACTGGAGGACCTCAAGAACACCCGGCGCGACCTGCTGACCGTGGTCAAGGAGGTCGATGAGCGGGTGGAACAGGTGTTCACCTCGGCGTATGAGGACACCGCGCGGGAGTTCGAAGGCGTGTTCGCGCGGCTCTTCCCCGGCGGGGAGGGCCGGCTCGTGCTCACCGACCCCGGCGACATGCTGGCCACCGGTGTCGAGGTCGAGGCCCGCCCGCCCGGGAAGAAGGTCAAGCGCCTGTCGCTGCTGTCGGGCGGCGAGCGGTCGCTGACCGCCGTTGCGCTGCTGGTCGCGATCTTCAAGGCCCGACCCAGCCCGTTCTACGTCATGGACGAGGTCGAGGCCGCGCTCGACGACACGAACCTGCAGCGCCTGATCCGGATCTTCGCGGAGCTGCGGGAGAGCTCGCAGTTGATCGTGATCACGCACCAAAAGCGCACGATGGAGGTCGCGGACGCGCTGTACGGAGTCTCCATGCGCGGCGACGGCGTCACGACGGTGATCAGCCAGCGTCTGGAGCGGGACCCGGAGCGCGAGGAGGTCGGGGTCTGAGCGGGCGCGGCGGGGTCACTCGGGCTGGATGTGCGGCATGACCTTGTCGGCGAAGAGCTGGACGCTCGACCAGCCGGCGTCGATGGGGAGGCCGCCGCACAGCGGGTGCAGGTTGAGCGACGCGGTCAGCCCGCCGTTTTTGGCGGCGGTGATGCACTCGTCGGGCGTGAGGCAGGCGTAGATGCCCTCCTCGCGCAGGTCGGCGATGGTCCGGGCGGACGACTTCATGGCCGAGTGGACGTCCGGGGTCTGCCATGCGGCGTAGGTCTCGGCCTCGTGCAGGAAGTGCGTGCCGTACTCGGCCCACGCCTTGTCGGGATCCTCGGTGCAGAAGACCATTTTCCCGGCGTCCCCGGAGGGCATCAGCACGAAGCCGTCCGTGAAGCCGGCCTCGGCCGCCGACTCGTAGTAGTACCGCTCCAGTTCCGGCAGCGGGGCGGCGGCGAAGAACGGCAGGCGGAAGCGGATCGCGCGGCGCACGGTGGCTTTGGCGGTGCCGCCGATCATGAGCATCGGGTGGGGGTCGGTGAACGGCCTGGGGGTGACGCGCACCGTCTCGCCCCGGTATTCGAACGGTTCGCCGGTCCACGCTTTGAGCAGCGTGTCGATGGTTTCGTCCTGGAGCTTTCCGCGGCGCTTCCAGTCCGCGCCGATCGCCGCGTATTCCTCGGGGCGGTAGCCCAGGCCGGCGACGACCATCAGCCGGCCGCCGGAGATGTTGTCGAGAACGGCTATGTCCTCGGCGAGCCGGATGGGGTTGTACAGCGGTGCCAGCAGCGCGGCGATGATGACGCCGATGCGCTCCGTCGCCCCGAACACGGCCGCGGCCGTCGAGAGCGGGGACGGGCTCCAGCCGTTCTCGGCACCGTGGTGCTCCTCCAGGGTGACCATGTCGAAGCCGTTCTTGTCCGCGAACGCGGCCATCTCGACAGTGGCCCGGTAACGCGAGGCCACGTCGGCCCGGTCCAGGCCCGGCGTCACCTGGTTGAAGCGCAGATTCGTCGCCATGGGGAACGCACACCTCTCGACCCGCCGCGGCCCCGCGTGCCCACTGCGACGCGATGAAAGCGCCTGCCCGGCCCGGGCAACGTAACTGACGGACCGTCAGGATTCAACGGTGGGCGGAGCGTGATCGATCGCGGAAACACCCGGGGCGCGGCTGCCGACCTCTTCGTGGCGGTCTGGGAGACTGGCAGTCCTATGGAGATTCTGATCCTTGCCGTCGTCATCGCGGTCGTGGTGCTGGGCGCCGCCGGCTGGTTCGTCGTCGGCTCACGACGCCGCGGCTCCGTTGCCGCGCCCCCGCCCCGTACGCCCGTCGAGCCGACCGTCGGCGAGGACGCGCAGCCGCTGCCCGAGGCCCCGCCGCGCCCGGTCGACACCGTCGACCTGCCGCCGGAGGCCCAGGCTCCGCCCGCCGAGGTGCCGGCTGTGCCGGACACCCTCGAAGAGGCGCCGCCGGCCCTGGAGATCCCGGAACCCACGGCGGGCCGCCTGGTCCGCCTTCGCGCGCGTCTCGCCCGCTCGCAGACGACCCTCGGAAAGGGCCTGCTCGCACTCCTTTCACGCGAACACCTCGACGAGGACACCTGGGAGGAAATCGAGGACACGCTCCTGGTCGCCGACGTCGGCGTGGCGCCGACCCAGGAGCTCGTCGAGCGGCTGCGCATGCGCGTCAAGGTGCTCGGCACCCGGACGCCCGCCGAGCTGCGCGCGCTCCTGCACGAGGAACTTCTCACGCTGATCGGCACCGACTACGACCGGTCGCTGCGTACGGCACGCCACGACGACGGTCGCCCGGCGGTGGCCATGGTCGTGGGCGTCAACGGCACCGGCAAGACGACCACCACCGGCAAGCTCGCCCGTGTCCTGGTGGCCGACGGCCGTACGGTCGTGCTCGGCGCCGCCGACACGTTCCGCGCCGCCGCCGCCGACCAGTTGCAGACCTGGGGCGAGCGCGTCGGCGCGGCCACCGTGCGCGGCCCCGAGGGCGGTGACCCGGCCAGCGTGGCGTTCGACGCGGTCAAGGAGGGCATCGCCGAAGGGGTCGACACCGTCCTGATCGACACCGCCGGACGCCTGCACACCAAGACCGGGCTCATGGACGAGCTCGGCAAGGTCAAGCGCGTCGTCGAGAAGCACGGGCCGGTGGACGAAGTGCTGCTGGTCCTGGACGCCACGACGGGTCAGAACGGCCTCGTCCAGGCGCGCGTCTTCGCCGAGGTCGTGAGCATCACCGGCATCGTGCTGACCAAGCTGGACGGCACCGCGAAGGGCGGCATCGTCGTCGCCGTGCAACGCGAGCTCGGGGTTCCCGTCAAGCTCATCGGACTCGGCGAGGGCCCCGACGACCTGGCTCCGTTCGAGCCCGCGGCGTTCGTGGACGCGCTGATCGGCGACTGACCGCCGACCACGTCGAGACCAATGCGGAAGAGCCGGGCCCGGGAGATCTCCCGGGCCCGCCCCGCGTCCGTCCCGGCCGGTCGCGCCGGCGGTCGCGTGGGGCGGACGGTCAGGACGCCAGCCACAGCCCGTTGCCGGCGCGCGGGCTGTTGCGGTGGCAGCTGTAGGCGAGCGTGCCCAGCAGGAGCCGCGCCTCCGGGAGGGCCGCGTCCTCGCCGTCCGGCGGGCGGATCCACTCCGCGGCGCCGAGCAGCCCCAGCGGTGAGGGCGGGGCGAAGATGTAGTCGCCGGCGCCGTGGCAGCGCAGGTCGAGCTCCGCGTCGTCCCAGCCCATTTGGTAGAGCAGGTGCGGAAGCTCGCGGGCCGCGCCGGGGGCGACCAGGAAGAAGAAGCGGCCGTTGGGCGTCGCGAGGACCGGGCCGAGCGGGGTGCCCATGCGCTCCAGCCGGACCAAAGCGCGCCTCCCGGCATGGCGCGGGACGCTGATGGCGTCGAACGCGCGGCCGGTGGGGAGCACGACGGTGCTGTCCGGCGACTGCGACCACAGGTAGCGGGCGGCGGCGGGCGCGTCGGTGGCGCGGGAGGACCACTGCGGGTCCGCGGGGTGCATGCCGGGAGCGGCGCACGTCGTCCGGCCACAGGAACAGCGGGTGCTGCGTCCGTCCCGTACCAGGTACGTTCCCTGGGTGACAGGCCAGTGCCGCTGCTCGACATACTCCGACACCGCCTGCCACAACGCAGTGCGGGTGCGTCGGCGAGTTCCGAGCATGATGTCCATGACCTGCCAACGGCTCCCGTCACATTTGGTTACGGTTCTGATACACGCCGCGGTGGTTCGCCGCGCCGGGGTGGCGTCCCTGGCGCCCGCCCGGCAGCACCACCCAGTCAACCGCGAACCACCCGGTGTGCACCCCTGGCGAAAGGGGTGGCGAAGACTGGCGTTTTGCGGTTCCCACCCCGGGAGCCGGGCGAGCAGCCTACTTTCGGCAATACAGGACATTGCGCACGGTTCTGCGGCCACGTGTCAGTGCACAGGGGGAGATTCGGTGTCGATCGCACAAACCGAAGCGGGCGAGTCGGCCGCCGGGGACCACGGCGACCGCATGCCGGGGTCGCGCGCCGACCGGCGGTTCGACGCACCCCCTGACCTCGGACAGCGCTACCCGCGCGCACTCCCCGGCGGGCGCGGCACCGGCGGAAAGCAGCCCAACGACCGGCTGGCATCGTGGTTCGAACGCACCGGCTGGTCGAAGGGCGAGCTGGCCCGGCAGGTCAACCGCCGTGCCCGGCGGCTCGGTGCGCTGCACGTCAGCACCGACACCTCGCGCGTACGCCGGTGGCTCGACGGCGAACAACCGCGCGATCCCATACCCCGCATCATCTCCGAACTGTTCAGCGAGCAGTTCGGGTGCGTGGTCGCCGTCGAGGACCTCGGGTTCAAGGAGCCCGGAGCGCTTTTCGCAGGCTCGGGCGTGGATCTGCCGTGGGCGCCGGAATCCGTGGTGGAGCTGCTGGGGGAGTTCTCACGCAGCGATCTCATGCTCGGCCGCCGCGGGTTCCTCGGCGGCTCGCTGGCGTTGTCCGCCGGACCCGCGCTGGTCGAGCCGATGCAGCGCTGGCTCGCGCCCACGCCGTTGCCGTCCCTTCCCGCGCGCGCCGATGCCCGGGCCCCGGGCCGCCTGGGGCCCGGCGAGTTGGAGCAACTTGAGGCGACTGTGCGGCTGTTCCGCAGTTGGGACATGCAGTGCGGGGGCGGCTTACGCCGCAAGGCGGTCGTCGGGCAGCTCCAAGAGGTCACCGACCTGCTCCAGGACTCCTACGCGGGCCCGCTGCGCGAGCGGCTGTTCCGCCTCACCGCCGAACTCGCGTTGCTCGCCGGGTGGATGTCGTACGACGTGGGCATGCAACCCGGCGCCCAGAAGTACTTCGTCTTCGCCCTGCACGCGGCCAAGGAGGCCGGCGACCGCCCGCTCGGCGCCAACGTGCTGGGGGTGATGAGCCGTCAGATGATCCATCTGGACCGGCCCTGCGACGCGTTGGAGCTCATCCACCTCGCGCAGTACGGCGCCCGCGACACCGCCGGGCCGCGCACGCAGGCCATGCTGTACGCCGTCGAAGGCCGCGCCCACGCCGGCCTCGGCCACGCCGACCGGTGCCGCCGCGCCTTCGCGCTCGCCGAGCAGCTCCACGCCGACGCGGCCGGGGCCGAGGAACCGGACTGGATCCGCTACTTCGACGAGGCCGAGCTCGCCGGCGAGGCCGGACACGCCTACCGCGACCTCGCGTACCGGGGGGTGGGCCGGGCGGCGCGGGCCCGCGAGCCGCTGGAGGCCGCGGTGCGGCTGCTCGACGGCACCACCGAGTACCGGCGCTCCCTGGCGCTGTGCCGCGTCGGCCTCGCGTCCGTGCACGTCCTGGAGCAGGAGGCCGACGCCGCATGCGACGCCGCGCTCGGCGCCCTCGCGCTCGCCGGGCGGGTCCGCTCCGAAAGGCTCGCGACGCGGCTGCGCCGCACGGTCAAGAGCGCCGTGGACGTGTTCGGCGAGACTCCCCGGGTACGCGGCCTCGCCGACCGCGTCGTCGGCGAACTCCCGGAGACCGCTTCGCCGTCGCGGTGGCCGGAGGGGTGAGGCACGTCCCGCGCGGCGCCGCCGCGCCCTTCCCGCCGGGGAGAGCACGTCGGCGCCGTGCCGCGGACCGTCAGGAGGCGAAGCCGATGCGGTCCATGAAGAAGGTGCCGGTGTTGTAGGTATGCACCCCGGTCACCTTCTTGGCGTGGATCGGCCCGGCCAAGGACTCCGCGTACACCCACACCGGCACGTCGGCGGACATCGCCTTCTGCACCTCGGTGTAGGCGGCCTTGCGTGTCGCCGGGTCGGTGCTCGACCTGCCGGTGACGAGTGCGGCGTCGACCTGCGGGTTCTTCCAGCCGGTGTGGTTCAGCCGGCTCGCGGAGTGGAACGAGTTGAAGAACACCGGCTCGGGGTCGGCGATCCACTGCTGGAAGAGCATCGCGGTGAAGTCGCGCTGGACCGCGTACTTGTTGATGTACGCGTTGATCTCCAGCGACTCGATCTTCATCGAGACGTTCTGCATCGTGCCGAGCCGGCTCTGCATGTAGTCCGCGACGGCCTGCGACGCCGGGTTCTTCGGGATCAGGAACGTGAACTCCAGCTTCTTGCCGTCGTTCGCGAGCTCGTTCAGCAGCCGCTGCGCCTCCGCCGCGTTCTGCCCCGGCTGGACGACGCCCGGGTCGAAGAACTGCGACGCCTCCGCGAAGTAGCCCTTCGCCGGGATGTCGCCGTTCCCCAGTTGCCGGGGGATGTCCGCCGGGTCGAAGGCGAGTGCCAGGGCCTTGCGGGCGCGGATGTCGTCGAACGGGGCCCGGTTCATGTTGAACTGGATCATCTGGCCGCCGAGCGGTGCCATGCGCTGCACCTGGAGCTCGTCGGCCGCGTCCGCGAGCAGACCGCCGTTGGAGCTGACGAAGATGTCGGCCTGGCCGGACTTGACGCTGTTGTACTGCTGCTTGATGTCCGGCAGGTTCTTGATCGTCAACCGGTCCAGTTTGGGCAGGCCCTTGTCCTTCTGCCAGTAGTTGGGGTTGCGGACGAACACCTGCTTGTCGCCGCGCGTCCAACTGTCGAGCATGAACGGGCCGGCTCCGACCGGGTTGGCGCCCGCCTCGTCGATGCCCTTGTTGATCGCCGACGGCGCCTCGATGTAGGTGAGTTCGGTGGCCACCGTGCGGTCGAAGTTGGGATTCGGGCCGGTGTTCCCGGTGATCCTGACGGTGGTCGGGTCGACGACCTCGGTCGTGATCGTGGCGGCGGCCGCGATGTGCAGCGACCTCACGTCGGGCTTCGCGTGTGTGTCGTAGTTGAGCTTGACGGCCGCCGCGTCGAAGGGCGTGCCGTCGCTGAACGTGACGCCCGGGCGGAGCTTGAGGGTCCAGGTGGCGCCGTTGTCGGCGGTCGTGAGCGACTCGGCGAGGTGCGGCACGACCTTGCCGGTTACCGGATCGATGAAGAACAACGGGTCGTACAGCGCCGCGAGGCGCGGTTCGTCGGTGACCGCGACGTACGACGTGCGGAAGACGTCCAGGCTCTTGGAGTCCTGGACGGCCAGCATCGTCATCTCGCCGCCGGCCTTGGCCGGGGCGCCGCTCGCGCCGGTTCCCGATGCGGAGTCCGATCCGCCGCCGCATGCGGTCGCGGTCAGGGCGAGGGCCGCCAGGCCCGCCGCGATCATGCCGCGCGCGCGGCGGCGGGCCGGCGCCCGGCGACCGGCCTCCGCCGGTTGTGCGAGTTCTGCGGGTGTTGCCGTGCGGGTGGTGCGTCGTGCTGTCGTGCGTCGTGCTGACACCTTCTTGCCACCTCCGCCGAAGAACATGACGACCGGACCCGGGCACGCCAGAAGCCTTGCAGCCAATGGAAATTGACGATGCGTCAGGTCATCATCGGCGATCGCCCGGACCAAGGGATCCCCTGCCGCGGGCCACGGTAGGGACCGCGGCGGCGACATGCACGCCCGGAACGAAGATCTGTTACACCGTCAAGTTTTCCGG
>NZ_JBPKBI010000005.1:81953-107322 GCF_051388935.1 Yinghuangia sp. YIM S10712 | reverse complement strand
GCCCCTCCGTCCGACGGAGGGGCGCCGCGTGCCTGGCAAAGGTGATGCTCTGGCGATTTTCAGGACACGAGACCCGTTCGGGGTTCCCGAGCGCTTGTGGTGTCGGCCGTGGCGGCTACTTCCGCAGGCCGATGCGGTCCCACAGGATATGGCCGTCGCTGAACAACTGAATGCCCGTCAGCTTGGTGTTCGCGATGTAGCCCACGGGCGCCTCCTGGTACACGAAGACGGGCATGTCCTGGATGAGCGCCACCTGCACACGTGTGTAGGCCTCGGTGCGCACCGTGCGGTCGGTGGACACCCGAGCGGCTTCCAACGCGGCGTCCACAGCCGGGTTCTGATAGCCCGTCACATTGCTTCGGCCGCTCTTGGAGTGCAGGTACTGGAACAGCGCCGGCTCCGGGTCCTCCGCCCACAGGATGTTCGTGCCCATGTCGTAGTCCAGGTCCTTCAGCATGCGCTGCGAGTACTCGGGAATCTCCAGCGCGACGACCTCGACCGTCAGCATCCCCTTCGAGACCGCCTCGATGCGCTCCTTGAAGTACTGCGCCATGCGGACGGACTTCGGGCTGGTGACCGTGACGAACTTCGTCGTGACGGGGTTGCGGCCGTTGTTGGTCGCCTTCGCGAACAGCCTGGCGGCTTCCTCGGGGTTGTTCTGGGGCAGCGTCAACTGGATGTTGGCCAGCGGCGACGAGGCTTCGAAGATGCCCTTCGCCGGGGCGCCCCGGCTCTCGAAGAGAACCTTGTTGATGTCGTCCGTGCTCAGCGACAGCGCGATCGCCCTGCGCAGGTCGGGGTTGGCGAGCGGTCGCTTGTCCCGGGTGTTGAAGACGATCTGCTGGCCGCCGTTCAGGCGGACCTGGTCGGTCGCCAGCCCGAGGTCCTTCGCGTCGGCCATGCGCAGGACGTCCGTGGTGACGCCGATGTCCGCCTTGCCGCCGTCGATGTCCTTGGCCAGGGTCTCGCTGTTCGTACTGACGCGGATGGTGACCGTGTCGAGGTACGGCTTGCCCTGCTGCCAGTAGTTCGGGTTCCGCTCCAGCACCATGTGGCTGCCGGGCACCCACTCGCGCAGCTTGTACGGTCCCGCCCCCACCGGGGCCGTACGCGATGCGGCGAGTGCCTCGTCCGAGTCGAGCGTGCGCGGCGACGGGACGTAGTTGAGCGAGTGCGCGATCGTACGGTCGAAGTTCGCGTTCGGCGCGGGGAGTTTGATGCTGAGGCGCAGCTTGTCGACCACGGTGAGGGTCAGCGGCTGGACGGTGCCGATCTGCTGCGACTGGAGCTTGGGGTCCAGGTGCTTCTCCCACGCCCGCTTGACGGCCTCGGCGTTGAGTTCGGCTCCGTCGGTGAAGCGGATCCCGTCGCGGAGCGTCAGCGTCCAGATGGTCGCCTCGCCGTTCGGAACCAGGGACTCGGCCATCTGCGGCCGGACGGTTCCGGTGGCCGGGTCCGCCCACACCAACACGTCGTAGATCGCCGACATACGGCTGCCGTCACCCTGCGGGGTGATGTTCCCGGTGTAAGGGCTGAGCCCGCGAGCGTCGCCGGGGTGCAACATGGTGATGTTGCCGCCTTGGCGCGGGGTGCCGTTCGGGTCCGGAAGGCCGCCGCCGGAGGAGTCCGCGCACGCGGCGGACACAGCTATGGCCGCCGCAACTATGGCTATTCGGACTTTGCGCAGACTGCGTCTGCGTGTCCGCCGTCCTTGGTCGTGCTTGAACACGGAACCCTGACCTCCACTTTCTCGTGGCCTTGGTGCGGGTGGGCGGTCGGGCCCCGTGCCGGAAGGACGGCACGAGGCCCGCAGTGCTCTTTCCACGTGGCACCCGGTGGTGCGGGTGGTGCGGTGGTGGTGCTGCGCATGCTACGCGGCGCCCAAGGCACGGTGGCGATCGGTGGGCACCTGTTCAGTTGCGGAGCCCGATCCGGTCCCAGTGCACCAACCCGTCGTTGAACAGCGACAGCCCGGTCACGTCCGAGGTGAACACGGCGGCGGCGATGGCTTCTTGATACACCCAGAACGGCAGGTCCTTGTTGAGCTCCACCTGCACCTGCGTGTACGCGTTGCGCCGCCTCGCGGCGTCGATGCTCTGCCGTGCCTGGTCGAGCGCCGCGTCCACGACGGGGTTCCGGTAGCCGGAGGACGCCGAGAAGCTCTTGCTGTGCAGCAGGTCGTAGATGCCCGGCTCGGGGTCCTCGATCCACTGCTGGCCGACCGCGGCGGTCCAACCCGGGGCGCCCTTGCGGACTTTGCGGATGTACGTCGCGATGTCGACCTCTTCTATCTGCATCGACACGCCGCGGTACTGACCGAGTTTCTGCCGGATGAATCCCGCGACCGCGACGGTGGTGGGGGCCGACGGCGCGATGTAGGTGAACTCCAGGGGCTTCGCGCCGTTGGCGGTCACCTCGTCGAACAACCTGGCCGCCTGCGCCGGGTCGTTCTGCGGCGCGGTGAGCTGGATGTTGGCGAGCGGGGAGGTCGCGCTGAAGATGCCCTTCGCGGGTGTGCCTGCACCGGCGTAGAATTTCTCGTTGATCTCCCCGCTGTCCAGCGCCAGCGCGACCGCTCGCCGGGCGCGCGGGTCGTCGAACGGCGGCTGCGCGGTGTTGAACAGCACCATCGCGCCGCCGTTGAGCCGCAGTTCTTCGACACCGAGGCCTTGGCTGCGGCCCCGGGCGATGTTCTCCGGGTCGATGGTGATGGTCAGATCCGAGGTCTTGCCGAGGCTTTCGACGCCGCGCTGGACGTCGATGTCGAACCGGATCACGAGTTCGTCGAGGTACGGCAGGCCCTGGCTCTTCTGCCAGTAGTCCGGGTTGCGGACGTAGGTCTGCGGCTGGCCCGGTGTCCACTGTTTGAGCAGGAACGGGCCGGCGCCGACGGGCTTGTCGCGGAGTGATGCGACGTTCTCCGGCCCCAGGGAGTTCGGTGACGCGTTGTACGAGAGGTTGCGCGCGACCGTGCGGTCGAAGTTGGCGTTCGGCGAGGCGAGGCCGATCCGCAGCACGAGCGGATTGGCCGGGTCCACGTCGAGGGAGGTGATGTTCAACACCGCCGCGGCTTGGTACGACCCGATCGAACGGTCTTGGTGGCGCACCCAGTTCGCCTTCACCGCCGCGGCGTCGTACCGTGCGCCGTCGCTGAACTTGACGCCGTCGCGCAGCGTCAGCGTCCAGTGCTGCCCGGTGCGGTCGGCCACCAGGCTTTCCGCGATCTGCGGCTGCACCGACCCGGTCGACGGGTTGGTGTACACCAGCGAGCCGTAGACGGCGGCCATGCGGTTGCCGTCCGCGACGTTGACGAACGACGTCAGCGCCGGGTCGAAGCTCGCGGCGTCACCGGGGAGGGTCAGGGTGAGCGAACCTCCGCTGCGGGGCGTGCCCTCGGGGTCGGGGGCCGGGTCGGAATCCGCGCAGCCCGCGATCGGGACGCCGGCGGCGAGGGAGGCCATGAGGAAGTGCCGCCGGGACAGCGGCGCGCCCTGTCGCGGGATTCGGGGTATGCGGTCGCCAAGGGTTCTGTGATTCAAAGCCCAACCTTCACCTGACGGGCCGCCCACGCGAACGGACGGCAACGGTGCATGCGTTCGGGCCCTGTGTGGTCCCCCTGCCGGAACGGGGAGGGCGGACGGACAGGACCGGATCGTGCGTGGAGCGGCAGAACTGGCCGTACCGGCTGTACAGGTGCGATCGGGCGAATCCGGTGGGAGTGCCCGTTGTTGCGGCGAAACCGATGTTTTCGGTGCCTTTGTGGTCCTCATGTGACGGCTTCGGGCGGGCTCGGTGCGCGAGTTCGCCGACCTGCCGTCGTCGGCGGGTTCTTTTTACTGCCTTCGGCGTGTGTTATCCATCGCGTCGGGCGTCAAGATCCTTGACAAGGGCGGAAGTCGGTGTTCCGCCACAATCGGCCGCGTCGAACCGCCGGGCCGACGCAGCGTCAGGAGACCGGTGCCTCCCCGGAAACCGCATCCTCGGCGCCGCCGACACCGCCGACCAGCGGGAAGTGGCAGGCGACTCGGTGCCCCCGCGCCACCTCCCGCAGCGCGGGCACCTCACTCGCGCAGCGCGGCGAGGCCAGCGGGCAGCGCGTGCGGAACCGGCAGCCGCTCGGCGGGTTCACGGGCGACGGGATCTCCCCGGCGAGTGCCGGACCGGCGTGCCCCGCCTGCGGGTTCGGTGCGGGCACGGCGTCCAGCAGCGCGCGCGTGTACGGGTGCGCCGGCGTGTCGTAGACCGCGTCCGTGTCGCCGATCTCGCAGATCAGCCCCAAATACATCACGGCGACGTCGTCGCTGATGTTGCGCACCACGGCGAGGTCGTGGGCGACGAAAATCATCGAGACTCCGGTGGACGCCTTCATCTCGTCCAGCAGGTCCAGCACTTGCGCCTGCACCGACACGTCGAGCGAGGCGACCGGCTCGTCGCAGATCAGCAGGTCGGGGTCGACGACCATGGCCCTCGCGATCGCGATGCGCTGGCACTGGCCGCCGGAGAACTCGTGCGGGCGGCGGTCCGACACCGACTCCGGGTCCAGGCCGACCTTGCGCAGCACGGCCGCCACCCTCGGCCCGATCTCGGCCTGCGGAACCCCGGCGATGACCAGGCCCTCGGCGACGATGTCCTTGATCCTGCGGCGCGGGTTGAGGGCCGACACGGGGTCCTGGAAGACCATTTGGATGCGGCGGCGCACGGCCCGCAGCCTTTTCCCGGACAGCGCGGTCAGGTCCTGCCCGGCGAAGACGACCGAGCCGGAGGTGGGCCCGGGGAGTTGGAGGATCGCCCGGGCGAGGGTCGACTTGCCGCAGCCGGATTCGCCGACGAGGCCGAGCGTGCGCCCGCGTTCGAGGCTGAATCCGACGCCGGCCACCGCGTCGAGCACGCCGCCGGGCACCCGGAACCGCTGGACGAGGTCCGTGACGGTGAGCAGGACGTTGTCGGGCGCGGGCATGGGCGCTGCTGCCTCGCTCGCGGCAGGCGCCGGGGTCGCGGCGGGTTCGGCGGTCATGCGGGGACCTCCTCGGCCGTGCTCGTCGCGGCGGGTCCGGCGCTGTCGTGCGGTGCCGCCGTGTCCGGCGGGCCCGCGGCGTCCGGTTCCCGGTCGGCGGTCTCGTCCCCGACCGGGTGGTGGCAGGCGTACCGGTGTCCCTCCTCCGATGCCGTGGCCGGGTGTTCAGCGGTGCAGCGGGTGTCCGCGGCCGTGCAGCGGGGGGCGAACGCGCAGCCGCCCCCGAGCGTCACCAGATCCGGCGGGGTGCCGGGGATCGGCCGGGGCCGGTGCGACCTGGGGACGTCCAGGCGCGGTACGGCGGCGAGCAGGGCTTCGGTGTAGCGGTGCCGGCGGTGTGCGAACAGGTCGTCGGTGGGGGCGTGTTCGACGATGCGTCCCGCGTACATGACCGCGATCTCGTCGGTGCGTCCGGCGACCACGCCGAGGTCGTGGCTGACCAGGATCATGCCCATGCCGCGGTCGGCCTGGATCTCGCCGAGCAGGTCGAGGATCTGCCGCTGCACTGTGACGTCGAGGGCGGTGGTCGCCTCGTCGGCGATCAGCAGGTCGGGGTCGCACGCCAGCGCCATGGCGATGGTGACGCGCTGGCGCATGCCGCCGGAGAGTTGGTGCGGGTATTGCCGGGCCCGCTTGCGCGGCTCGGGGATGCCGACGCGCTCCAGCAGGTCCACCGCCCGAGTTTTGGCGTCCGCGCGGGAGATGGCGGTGTGCTCGCGCATTGACTCGGTCAGTTGCCGTTCGATGCGGACGACCGGGTTGAGCGAGGTCATCGGGTCCTGGAAGACCATCGCGATGCGGTTGCCCCAGATCGCGCGCGCTTGCCCGCGGGGCAGGCCGACGAGTTCGGTGCCGCCGAGCCGGACGCTGCCGGCGATCTCGGCGATCGGCGGGCTGATGCCCATCAGCGCACGGACGAGCATCGACTTGCCGGACCCGGATTCGCCGACCAGGCCGAGGGTCCGCCCGGCGCCGATGCGGAACGACACACCGTCGACCGCCTTGAGCACGCCGCGCGGGGTGTGCAGGTGCACGTTGAGGTCGCGGACGTCCAGCAGCGGGACGTCCGGCGCGTCCTTGTTCCGTTCCATGAATGGGCCCTTGGTCGATGACGTCGGACTAGAGGTGGGATTCGCGTACGTCGAACCTCGCGCGCAGCCGGTCGCCGATCACGTTGAGGGAGAACACCGTCAGGAAGAGCACGCCGCAGGGCACGAACACCTGTCCGGGGTGGTCCTCCAGGTGGTCCTTCTCCTTGAAGACCATGCCGCCCCAGCTCGGCTCGGGGTCCGGGATGCCGACCCCCAGGAACGACAGCGAGCCCTCCGCGACGATCATCAGCGCCATGACGACGACCGCGTACGACAGCAGCGTCCCGACGGTGTTCGGCAGCAGTTCCTTGAACATGATCCGGCCGGGCCGGGCGCCCATCGCCCGGGCCACGACCACGTACTCGCGTTTCGACTGGGCGATCGCGTTCGCCTTGGTCAGGCGGTAGAAGCCGGGCACACTCAGCACCGCGAGACCGGCCGCGATGGTCCACACGCCCGGGTGCCGCGACACCGTCGCGAGCATGAGCAGGAGCAGCAGCGGCGGGAACGCGAGCAGCGCGTCCGCGACGATGTCGGTCACCGTCTCGACGGCCCCGCGGAAATACGCCGCGCAGAGCCCGAGCAGGCCGCCGACCGCGATGCCGCACACGACGGGGACGACGGAGACGATCACCGAGGTGCGGGCCCCGGCCGCGATGCGGGTCAGTGTGCTGCGGCCCACGAAGTCGGTGCCCAGGATCTCCGGCCACGCCTGGAAAGGCGGCAGGTGCGACTCGCCGTCCCCGACCGGGCGGTCGTAGTCGGCCGGCAGCAGGTCGGCGAAGACGACCATCAGGGCGATGATTCCGAGCCATGTGCACGCGAACCACCACAGCGGTCCCGCCGGCTTCTTCCCGCGCCTGTTTCCAGCAGCCGCCTCGGGCGGTCTCCCGGCGCCGGCCTCGGTGTGCCCGAGACGGCCTTCGGTGCCGACGAGGCTCATCGCGCCCTCACCCTCGGGTCGAGCAGCGTGTATCCGATGTCGACCAACGCGCTCAGCAGCACGTAGCCGACGGCGATGACCACGACGGTGCCCTGCACCGTGGGGATGTCGTTCTGATCGATGGCCGTGACGATGCTCTGGCCCAGTCCCGGAATACCGAAGTAGAACTCGACGATGACGGTGCCGCCGATCAATCGGCCCAACGTCAGACCGGAAATGGTGACCAGCGAGAACGACGACGGCCGCAACGCGTGGCGGAAGAGCACATAAGGCGACGACAGGCCTTTCGCACGTGCGGTCAGGATGTAGTCCTCCCGGAGCGTGTCGAGCATGTCGCTGCGCAGCAATCGCTGGAATTGCGGGATTTCCGCGAGGGCGAGGACGATCGCGGGCAGCATCAGGTATTCGATGTTCTCCGACGGATTCTCGGAGAATGTCGTCCAGCCGTGGTTGGGAAAGACCTGCCTCAATGTGCCGGGCGCGGCCAGCAGATAGACCAGCAGCATGGCGCTGATGAACGGCGGGACGGCCAGCAGGCCCGACGCGACGCCGCCGAGGACCTTGTCGGGGAGGCGTCCTGCGTGAGCAGCGGCCCATACCCCCAGCGGTACCGCGACCGCGAGGGCGAGGAACAACGCGACCAGTGCGAGTTCGAGGGTGACCGGATAGCGGTCCTTGATGCCGTCGATGACGGGGCGGCCGTTCGCCATCGAGGTGCCGAGGTCGCCGGTGAAGGCGTCGCCGAGCCAGCGGCCGTAGCGTTCGAACAGGGGTTTGTCATAGCCGTATTCGCGTTCGAGTGCCGCGACGTCCTCGGGGGTGCTGTCGGAAGTGAGCATGGGCGCCACCGGGGTCGCCGACGAATCACCGATTTCCAGCATGTCCGGCATCGCCGTGGTGGCGAGTGTGACCAGGAACAACACCGGTATGAGGTGGAGCAGCTTGCGGCCGAGCAGGCGCCACACGACGGTGCGGTCTCCTTTCGCGGGCCGGCCGGCTGACGGTGGCGGTACCCGTGAACCGCCGAGCGGTGACACCAATTCCCTTGGGAACGAGGCGTCATGACGATGCGTCAGTTGCGCGCGGGGTCAATTACGGCAGCGTCGGCGATCGAATGTCAATGCGTCGGGGTCATCCGCCGCAGGTCGTCGGCGAGCGTTTGCCGATTGTCCGGACGAAGTTTGCAAATGCCTCGCCGGCGCAGTCACCCGGCATCCGCCCCGGGCCGGCTCCATGCTGTCGCGCGCCTGTCTCGCGCGTTCCGCACCGATCTCCCGCCCGTCCCGCGCCTGCCACACCCTGGCCGGATCACGCCCCCGACCGCGTCCCCCGAACGGCCTCACCACCGCGATGCCGACCGTGCCTTCGGGCGTGCGCATTCGTTCACCTGCCGGAAACACTTGTGCGAGAACCGTCACAAGTGCGAAACACGCGACGACACGCCGTGAAACCTCACACCTCGAAGCTCCTTGCCATGAGCCCCGGAGGTCGGCCGGGGACACGGAGAAGAGAGGCAGAGTATGGACACGGGTAACACCGCTTTCGTACTCCTGAGCGCCGCACTGGTCATGCTCATGACGCCCGGGCTGGCGTTCTTCTACGGCGGAATGGTCCGCGTGAAGAGCGTCCTCAACATGCTGATGATGTCGTTCATCTGCCTGGCCGTCGTGACTGTGCTGTGGGTGCTTTACGGGTTCTCGATGGCGTTCAGCACGGACGCTTTCGGCGGTCTGGTCGGCAACCTCGACTGGTACGGCTTCCGCGACATCGGCGTGAACGAGCTGTGGGACGGCTACAGCGTGCCGATTGTGGCGTTCGCCATCTTCCAGTTGATGTTCGCGATCATCACCCCCGCGCTGATCAGCGGCGCGGTCGCGGACCGGGTCAAGTTCGTCTCGTGGACGATTTTCGTCGCCCTGTGGGTCACGATCGTCTACTTCCCGGTCGCGCACTGGGTCTGGGCCGCCGACGGCTGGCTGTTCAAGGAAGGCGTCATCGACTTCGCCGGTGGTACCGCAGTCCACATCAATGCCGGTATCGCGGCGCTGGCCCTGGTCCTCGTGGTCGGCAAACGCGTCGGGTTCCAGCGCGACCCGATGCGCCCGCACAACCTGCCGTTCGTGATGCTCGGCTGCGCCCTGCTGTGGTTCGGCTGGTTCGGCTTCAACGCCGGCTCCTGGCTCGGCGCCGACGGCGTCACCGCCCGTGCCGCGATCAACACGCAGGTCTGCACCGCCGCCGCCATCCTCGGCTGGATGGCGCTGGAGAAGATCCGCGACGGCCACTTCACCACGCTGGGCGCCGCGTCCGGCGCGGTCGCCGGCCTGGTTGCGATCACCCCCGCGTGTGGTGCCATCAGCCCGCTCGGCTCGATCGCCCTCGGCCTCGTCGCCGGCGCGGTCTGCGCCTGGGCGGTCGGCCTGAAGTACAAGTTCGGGTACGACGACTCGCTCGACGTCGTCGGTGTCCACCTCGTCGGCGGCATCATCGGCTCGATCGCCCCGGGTCTGCTGGCCACCGGCCACATCCAGAGCGACGCCGAGGGCCTGTTCTACGGCGGCGGCACGGACCAGCTCGTCAAGCAGCTCACCGGTGTCGGCGCGGTGCTCGCCTACTCCTTCGTCGCCACGTTCGTCATCGCCTTCCTCCTCCAGAAGACCATCGGCTTCCGGGTCTCCGAAGACGACGAGGTCGGCGGCATCGACCAGGTCGAACACGCCGAGACCGCTTACGACTTCGTGAGCCTGGGCGGCTCCGTCGGACGCCCGGGTGCGAACGCGGGAGCCTCGACCACTGCCCCGACGAACGAGACGAAGGTGGACGCGTGAAGCTCATCACCGCGGTCGTCAAGCCGCACCGGCTCGACGATGTGAAGAACGCCCTCCAGGCCTACGGCGTACACGGCCTGACGGTGACCGAGGCCAGCGGCTACGGCCGGCAGCGCGGCCATACCGAGGTCTACCGCGGCGCCGAGTACCAGGTCGACCTGGTGCCCAAGGTCCGCATCGAGGTCGTCGCCGACGACGAGGACGCCGACGAGCTTCTCGAAGTCATCGTCAAGGCCGCCCGCACCGGCAAGATCGGCGACGGCAAGGCCTGGGTTGTCCCGGTGGAGAGCGTCGTCCGGGTCCGCACCGGGGAACGAGGCCCCGAAGCGCTCTGACGAGCGGCATCTGTCACACACGCTGTAAGCGCAGGACGCGAGCCCGCACCGCCCACCGGCGGGCGGGCTTGCGTCGTCACCGCCCCGGCGGCCGTCGGCACACAGCAGCCCGGCGGACCGTCACCCACGCACCAGGAGGGCCCTCCCGTGGTGGACCCCAGCCCGTCGACCGCCCGATTCATCCGAAGCCGCGAGCAACTGCTCGGCGACACCGCGCCGGGCGGCCGGGAGCGCCGCCGCGCGCTCGCGGAGCTGGCCGACCGCTGGCTCACCGACCTCCTCGGCACCGCAGGCGTCGGCACGGCGGACACCGGCGTCGCCCTCGTCGCGGTCGGCGGCTACGGCCGCCGTGAGCTGTCACCCGGCAGCGACCTCGACGTCGTCCTGCTGCATTCAGGACGCGACAACGTCGCCGGCCTCGCCGACGCCGTCTGGTACCCGGTCTGGGACGCCGGCGTGCCGCTCGACCACTCGGTCCGCACCCCCGACGAGGTGCGCCGCGCCGCCGACGACGACCTGCGCGTCCACCTCGGCCTCCTCGACACGCGGCTCATCGCCGGCGACGCCGACCTCGCCCGGCAGGTCCGCACCGACGCCCTGACCGCGTGGCGCACGAACGCCGCCAAGCGCCTGCCGGCCCTGCTGGAATCGTGCGGGGAACGCGCCGCGAAATTCGGCGAGCTCGCCTTCCTCCTCGAACCCGACCTCAAGGAGGCCCGCGGCGGCCTGCGCGACGCCGCCGCACTGCGCGCCGTCGCGGCGTCGTGGGTCGCCGACGCGCCGCACGAGGAGGTCGACGCCGCCCGCGACACCCTCCTCGACGTTCGCGACGCGCTCCACCTCACCACCGGGCGTTCCGGCGACCGGCTGCTGCTCCAGGAGCAGGACACCGTCGCGCGCACGCTCGGCCTGCTGGACGCCGACACCCTGCTGCGCCGCGTCTCGGAATCGGCCCGCGCCCTGACGTACGCGTTCGACGTCACCTGGCGCGAGGTCAACCGCGTCCTCGCGGCCCGCGCGCGGCCCATGCGCCGGGTGCTGCGCGGGCGCGCGTCCGGACCCGAGCGCCGTCCGCTCGCCGCGGGCGTCGTCGAACACGGCGGCGAGGCCGTCCTCGCGCACGGCGCGCAACCCGCGCGCGACCCCGGCCTCGTGCTCCGCGCCGCGGCCGCCGCCGCCCACGCGGGACTGCCGCTGTCCCGGCACGCCGTCGAACGGCTCGCGGTCGAGTGCCCGCCGCTGCCCGACCCGTGGCCGCCGGAGGTCCGCGAGTCGTTCGTGAGCCTCCTCGGCGCGGGCCGCGGCGCCCTGCCGGTGTGGGAGGCGCTGGAGTCACGGCGCCTGGTCACCCGGCTGCTGCCCGACTGGGAGCGCGTCCGCTGCCGCCCGCAGCGCAACGCCGTGCACCGCTACACCGTCGACCGGCACCTCGTGGAGACCGCGGTGCAGGCCGCCGCGCACACGCGCCGGGTGGCCCGGCCCGACCTGCTGCTGGTCGCGTCGCTGCTGCACGACGTCGGCAAGGGCTGGCCCGGCGACCACAGCGTGAGCGGCGAGGTCATCGCCCGCGAGGCCGCCGCGCGCATGGGCTTCTCCAAGGACGACATCGACGTCATCGCCACGCTGGTCCGCCACCACCTGCTGCTCGTCGACACCGCCACCCGCCGCGACCTCGACGACGCGCGGACCGTCGCGTCGTTCGCCGAGACGGTCGGCAGCGTGGAGACCCTGGAGCTCCTGCACGCCCTCACCGAGGCGGACGCCGCCGCCACCGGCCCGGCCGCGTGGAGCGACTGGCGCGACGCGCTGTGCCGCGACCTGGTCTCGCGCGCCCGCGCGGTGCTGGTCGGCCGTCCCACCGCGCTCGCCCAGCCGATCGACACCGCGCGGCTGCGCCTGGCGGGTCAGGTGGAGGGAGGCTTCGCGGTCACCTTGCAGCCGCTCTCGTACGGCGCCGAGGTCACCGTCGCGGCACCCGACCGCGTCGGCCTCTTGGCGATTTCGGCCGGCGTGCTGGCACTGCACCGCCTCACCGTGCGCTCGGCGGTCGCGGACGTCGTGGACGGGACCGGGATCACGGTGTGGACCGTCGAGACCGAATACGGCACGTTGCCCGACCCGGCCGCCGTCCGTGAGGACGTGCGGCGGGCACTCGACGGGGGCCTGGACGTCGCCGCCAAACTCGCCAAGCGCGAGGCGGCGTACGCGCCCCGGCGCGGCGTGGTGCCCGCGCCACCGCGCGTGGCGGTGGTCCCCGGCGCGTCCGAGGCCGCGACCGTCATCGAGGTACGCGCCCATGACAGCCCGGGACTGCTGCACCGCATCGGCCGCGCCCTGGCCGAGGCACAGGTCAGCGTCCGCCAGGCGCGCGTCAGCACGCACGGCGCGGACGCCGTGGACGCGTTCTACGTTGTGGGCCCCGACGGCGGGCCCCTGCCCCGCGACCGCGCCCGCCAGGTGGCGAAGGCCCTGGAGAAGACGCTGTCCTGAGACCGCCCCGACCGATCCCTTCCGCTTCCGGCCGTCCCGGGTCACCCTGGAACGGCCGTGTGCGCTCCTTGGGTAGGCTTGAGCGGACTGCAACCCCGATCTCCCGCGACGAAGGACCTCTGCCGACGTGTTCGACACTCTCTCCGACCGCCTCGCAGCGACCTTCAAGAACCTCCGGGGCAAAGGTCGCCTCTCCGAGGCGGACATCGACGCCACCGCTCGCGAGATCCGGGTCGCGCTGCTCGAAGCCGACGTCGCGCTGCCCGTGGTCCGCGAGTTCGTCGCGCACATCAAGGAGCGCGCCCGCGGCGCCGAGGTGTCGCAGGCACTCAACCCGGCGCAGCAGATCGTCAAGATCGTCAACGAGGAGCTGATCCGCGTCCTCGGCGGCGAGACGCGGCGCGTGCGGTTCGCCAAGACGGCGCCGACCGTGATCATGCTGGCGGGCCTCCAGGGCGCGGGCAAGACCACCCTCGCCGGCAAGCTCGGCAAGTGGCTCAAGACCCAGAAGCACTCGCCGCTGCTCGTCGCGTGCGACCTCCAGCGCCCCAACGCGGTCAACCAGCTGAGTGTGGTCGCCGAGCGTGCGGGCGTCGCGGTCTACGCACCCGAGCCGGGCAACGGCATCGGCGACCCGGTCAAGGTCGCCCGTGACTCGATCGAATTCGCTCGGACGAAGCAGTACGACGTGGTCATCGTCGACACCGCGGGCCGCCTGGGTATCGACGCCGAACTGATGCAGCAGGCCGCGGACATCCGGGACGCGGTCCAGCCGGACGAGATCCTGTTCGTTCTCGACGCCATGATCGGCCAGGACGCGGTGACCACCGCGCAGGCGTTCCTCGACGGTGTCGGCTTCGACGGTGTCGTGCTGTCGAAGTTGGACGGCGACGCGCGCGGTGGCGCCGCGCTGTCCGTCGCCCAGGTGACCGGCCGTCAGATCATGTTCGCGTCGAACGGCGAGAAGCTCGACGACTTCGACGCGTTCCACCCCGACCGGATGGCGTCCCGCATCCTCGGCATGGGCGACATGCTCAGCCTCATCGAGATGGCGGAGCAGAAGTACGACGCCGAGATCGCCCTCAAGGCCGCCGAGAAGATCCAGAAGGGCGGCAAGGACTTCACTCTGGAGGACTTCCTCCAGCAGATGGAGCAGGTCAAGAAGATGGGGTCGATCTCCAAGCTTCTCGGCATGCTGCCCGGCATGGGGCAGATGAAGGAGCAGATCGACAGCATCGACGACCGCGACCTCGACCGGGTCGCGGCCATCATCAAGTCGATGACCCCCGGCGAGCGCGACGATCCGAAGATCATCAACGGCTCGCGCCGCGCGCGTATCGCGAAGGGCTCCGGCTGCACGGTCACCGAGGTCAACAACCTCATCGAACGCTTCTTCGAGGCGCGCAAGATGATGACCTCGATGGCCCGCGGCGGCGGCATCCCGGGCATGCCCGGGATGGGCGGCGGCGCCTCCCGGAAGAAGGGCAAAGCGCCCAAGCAGGCCAAGGGCAAGCGGCAGTCGGGCAACCCGATGAAGCGCAAGCAGGAGGAGCTTGCCGCGGCCCAGCGGCGCGAGGAGCGGGCGGCCCAGGCGTTCCAGTTGCCGGGCGGCGAGACCGACCCGTCGAAGTTCGAGCTTCCGAAGGGGTTCGAGGACTACCTCAAGTAGCCTCGGCGCGCACCATGGCACACAGCTCGCGGACGCGAGGCGGCATACGCGGTGCGGCGCCGCCTCGCGTGGCGTGGCACGCCGCCGTACGCGAGGCGGGTGCCGCGTGACCGCGGCGTACACCCGTCCCGGATACCGCGTCGGCATCCGGCCGGTGCGGCCCGAGGACGCCGACGCGTACCGGGACGCCGTGCTGCGCTCGATGGAGCACATCACGGCGTGGAACCCGGCCCGGCCGGACGGCTTCGCGGACATCCTCGCGGGGCAGGGGCCGGCGATGCGCACGTACTTCGTGGTCGACCTCGAAGACGGCGGCCTGGCCGGCAAGATCAATGTGGCGAACATCGTGCGCGGAGGCTTCCGCAACGCGACGCTCGGCTACGACGCCTACCTGCCGTACGCCGGGACCGGACGCATGACCGAAGGGCTCGCGCTCGTCGTCGACCGCTGCTTCGCGGCCGCCGGGCGCGGCGGGCTGGAGCTGCACCGGCTGGAGATCAACGTGCAGCCCGGCAACGTGCGTTCCATCGCCCTCGCGAAGCGACTCGGGTTCCGTCGCGAGGGGTTCTCGCCGCGGATGATCCACATCAACGGAGCGTGGCGCGACCACGAGCGCTACGCGATGACCGCCGAGGAATGGCCCGGTCTCGGCTGAGGCGGGGCGGACGCGGCATGGGCGACGGCGCCCAACCCGTACCATGTGGGCCCATGGCAAAGGCTCCCATCCTCACCCCCCAGGCGGACGACTTCCCGCGCTGGTACCAGGACCTCATCGGCAAGGCCGAGCTGGCGGACAACGGGCCGGTGCGCGGCACCATGGTCATCCGACCGTACGGCTATGCGCTGTGGGAGCGGATGCAGTCCGAGGTCGACGGCCGGATCAAGGACGCCGGGGCGCAGAACGCGTACTTCCCGATGTTCATCCCGGAGAACTACCTCACGCGCGAGGCCGAGCACGTCGAGGGCTTCAGCCCCGAGCTCGCGGTCGTCACCCACGGCGGCGGCAAGAAGCTGGAGGAGCCGGTCGTCGTGCGGCCGACCTCCGAGACGATCATCAACGAGTACTTCTCCAAGTGGGTGCAGTCGTACCGCGACCTGCCGCTGCTGATCAACCAGTGGGCGAACGTCGTCCGCTGGGAGCTGCGCCCGCGCGTGTTCCTGCGCACCACCGAATTCCTGTGGCAGGAGGGCCACACCGCGCACGTCTCGTACGAGGACGCCCGCGACTACGCCGCGCGCATCCACCGCGAGGTGTACGGCGACTTCATGCGCAACGTCCTCGCCATCGACGTGGTGCTGGGCCGCAAGACCGCCCGCGAACGCTTCGCCGGCGCGATCAACACCCTCACGCTCGAAGCCATGATGGGCGACGGCAAGGCGCTGCAGATGGGCACCTCGCACGAGCTCGGGCAGAACTTCGCGAAGGCGTTCGACACGCAGTTCCTCGCCGACAACGGCGAGCGCGAGTACGTCTGGCAGACCTCGTGGGGCACCAGCACCCGCATGGTCGGCGGCCTGATCCTCAGCCACGGCGACGACAACGGGCTGCGCGTTCCGCCGCGTCTCGCCCCGACGCAGGCCGTCGTCATGGCCATCAAGGGCGACGAGCCCGTGGTCGCGGCGGTTCGCGAACTGGGCGACCGGCTCAAGGCGGCCGGTGTCCGGGTCGTCGTGGACGACAAGACCGACACGCCGTTCGGCCGCCGCGCGGTCGACTGGGAGCTCAAGGGCGTGCCGGTCCGGCTGGAGATCGGCCCGCGCGACCTCGAAGGCGGCACCGCGATGCTGGCCCGCCGCATCGCCGGCGGCAAGAGCCCGGTGCCGCTCGACTCGGTCGTGGAGACGGTCGCCTCGGTGCTTGAGGAAGACCAGGCGCTGCTGCTCACGCAGTCGGCGGAGCGGCGCGTGGCGCGTACGGTCGACGTGGCGTCGATCGACGAGGCCGTGGAGGCCGCCGCGACCGGCTGGGGCCGCATTCCGTGGGCCGACCTCGGACCGGAGGGCGAGGCCAAGCTCGCCGAGCAGGGCGTCTCGGTGCGCTGCCTGGTGACCGCCGACGGCGGTGTGCCCGAGGCAGACGACCAGCCGGGCAACATCGCGATCGTGGCCCGCGCCTACTGACCACGGCCCGTCGCGTGCCCGCCCGCCGTCACCGGTTTGGGCCGCACCCGGCATGTCTGGCAGAATGGCCCGCTGAGTACCCGGAGCATCGTCGGACCCTCTCTCCGCATGACTTCGTGTCCACTGACCGGCCGGTTGCATGTCCCCACGTGACGACGCGGTCGCTCACCCACGTCAAGATGCAGGAGACACCACACCCGTGGCAGTCAAGATCAAGCTGAAGCGCCTGGGCAAGATCCGCAGCCCGCACTACCGCATCATCGTCGCCGACGCCCGCACCAAGCGTGACGGCCGCGCGATCGAGGAGATCGGTATCTACCACCCGATGGAGAACCCCTCGCGCATCGAGGTCGACTCCGAGCGGGCGCAGTACTGGCTCTCCGTCGGCGCCCAGCCGACCGAGCCGGTCGCGCACATCCTCAAGCTCACCGGCGACTGGCAGAAGCACAAGGGCCTGCCCGCTCCGGAGCCGCTGAAGGTCGCCGAGCCCAAGGCCGACAAGAAGTCGCTGTTCGAGGCCGCCGCGAAGGAAGCCGGCGACGAGCCCAAGGACGGCGCCACCACGCCCAAGCAGAAGAAGGAGAAGAAGGCCGACGCTCCCGCGGCCGACGCTCCTGCCGCCGACGCCGCCGAGTCGGCGCCGAGCGAGGGCTGACCCATGCTCGAAGAGGCCCTTGAGCACTTGGTCAAGGGCATCGTCGAGAATCCGGACGACGTCAAGGTGCGCGCCCGCAATCTGCGTCGCGGTCGCATCCTGGAAGTACGCGTCCACCCCGACGACCTGGGCAAGGTCATCGGTCGGGGTGGCCGTACCGCGAAGGCACTGCGCACTGTCGTGACGGCTCTGGGCGGGCGCGGTGTCCGCGTCGACCTCGTCGACGTCGACCAGGTGCGCTGAAAAACCCGGAGCGCGTCAAGCACGTGGGTGGTCCTCCACATCTGTTCGTTCGATGTGGAGGGCCACCTTTTCCGTTCGCCGCAGGTGCCGTGAGGAGAGAACAGTGCAGTTGGTGGTCGCCCGGATCGGTCGGGCGCACGGCATCCGGGGTCAGGTCAGCGTCGAAGTACGCACCGACGAACCGGAGTTGCGTCTCGCCCCCGGCGCGGTCCTGATGACCGACCCGCCGTCGGCCGGGCCCCTGACGATCAGCGCGGGCAAAGTGCACAGCGGGCGCCTGCTGCTCACGTTCGAGGGCGTCGGCGACCGCAACGCGGCCGAGGCGCTGCGCAACGTGCTGCTGATCGCCGAGGTCGATCCGAACGAATTCCCCGACGACCCCGAGGAGTTCTACGATCATCAGCTCGTCGGACTGGATGCCGTGCTCGCCGACGGGACGCTGCTCGGCGAGGTCGCCGAGGTCGCGCACCTGCCCGCGCAGGACCTCCTCATCGTGCGCCGGCCGGACGGCGGCGAGGTGATGGTGCCGTTCGTCGCGGAGATCGTCCCCGAGATCGACCTGGACGAACAGCGGCTCGTCGTGACCCCGCCGCCGGGCCTGATCGACGCCGAAGGTGCCGAAGTCGCGTCGGCGCGCGACAAGGACGCGGACGACCGGGGGGACACCGCGCCGTGAGAATAGACGTCGTCACGATCTTCCCCGAGTACCTGGCCCCGCTCGACGTCTCCCTGGTCGGAAAGGCGCGCGCCAAGGGGCTTTTGGACGTCCGCCTGCACCAGTTGCGCGACCAGGCGCACGACGTGCACCGCACGGTCGACGACACGCCGTACGGCGGCGGCCCGGGCATGGTCATGAAACCCGAGCCCTGGGCGGCGGCGCTCGACGCGGTCGCGCCGCCGGACGCTGGTCCGCCGCCGCGGCTCATCGTCCCGACACCGTCGGGGCGCCCCTTCACGCAGCAGCTCGCCGTCGAACTCGCGGCCGAACCCTGGCTGGTCTTCGCCCCCGCGCGGTACGAGGGCATCGACCGGCGCGTCATCGACGAGGCCGGCACGCGGATGCGCGTCGACGAGGTCTCGATCGGCGACTACGTCCTCGCCGGCGGCGAGGTGGCGGTCCTGGTCATCGTCGAGGCCGTCGCGCGGCTGCTGCCCGGGGTGCTCGGCAACGCCGAGTCCGCACGCGACGATTCGTTCGCGCCCGGCGCGATGGCCAATCTGCTGGAAGGCCCCGTCTACACCAAGCCCGCGGTGTGGCGCGACCGCGAGGTGCCCTCCGTCCTGCTGTCCGGGAACCACGGTGCGATCGCCCGCTGGCGGCGCGACCAGGCCCTGCGCCGGACCGCGCAGAACCGCCCCGACCTGCTCGAACGCCTCACCCCGGAGGACGTCGACAAGCACGACCGGGCCACCCTCGCGGCACTCGGTTGGACCGAGCGCGACGGCCGGTTTTCGTCGGACGGCCCGCCTGTGGCACACTGAATGGCTGTTGTCGTCCGACCTTTCTTCGGCGCCGCGCCTCCCTCGCGGGGGGTGACGGAGGTGCTGCTGCCTCAGGGGGAGCACCGCCGCGAAGGCCGACGGCCCCTCTTCGTAGCCACCACGACATGCCGTGGGTGACCTGTGGCACCCGCGAGAAAGCGACGCCCATCATGGCCAACATCCTCGACGGCCTCGACGCCGCCTCCCTGCGCGACGACATCCCGGACTTCCGTGCCGGTGACACCCTGAAGGTGCATGTCCGCGTGGTCGAGGGCAACAAGTCCCGCGTCCAGGTCTTCCAGGGCTTCGTGCTGCGTCGCCAGGGTTCCGGCGTCCGCGAGACCTTCACGGTCCGCAAGGTCAGCTACAACGTCGGGGTCGAGCGCACCTTCCCCGTGCACACCCCCGTCATCGAGAAGATCGAGGTCGTGACGCGCGGCGACGTCCGCCGCGCGAAGCTGTACTACATGCGCGACCTGCGCGGCAAGGCTGCCAAGATCAAGGAGAAGCGCGACGCGTCGGGCCGCACGACGGTCTGAGGCGGCTGAGGCGCATCCCGGCGCCGATCCGGCGAACCCGCGTCGCGTGCACCGGGCGGGTGGCCCGTTAGGCTCCATCGCGATGGACGAAGCAGCGCGCGCGATCGAGCCGGGGGAGACCCCGAGCCCCGCGCCCACAGACAACGGCCGCGGCTCCACGGTGGAGGGTTCCACCGGCCCCTCGATTCCGGGGGGCACGGAGCCGCGGCCGACGCATCCCGCGGAACCGGAGACGGACGCGGGAGGGGACGACGAGGCGCCGGTATCCGGAGCCGACGGCCCGCGAACGCCCTCGGCGGAGCGTACGAACGACCGGGCGCGCCAAGGTCCGTCGCGCGAAGACGACGGTTCCGCAGCGGATCCGGAGCCGGCCGCCGAACCGAAGACCGTTGCGGGGAACAGCGGTTCGAAGGCCGTGATCCCCGAGCCGCGCACGGGCGAGCCGGACGACGGCGACTCGGCCGAGCCGGAGACGGCAGCGGACGACGCGACGGAATCCGCGACGGAGGATGCGGCGGACGAGGCTTCGCCGGAGTCCGCCCAACAGGATTCGTCCGGGTCGCCTGGATCTTCGGCGCCGAAAGCGGCGGCGGATCAAGGCGGTTCGGAGGAGACGAGCGCGTCTGCCGACGGACCGGACACCGCCGACGCCGACACTGGCGCGGAAACCGAGTCTGCGACGGCCGCCGAGGACCACGCGGACGCAGCCGGGCCGCCTTCGGATCCGGCGGAGGCCGCCGAAGACGAACCCGACGACGAAGCCGACAGCGCGGTCGCCGACGCGGAGTCTGCGCGTACGTCCGATGCGGTGTCGGATGCGGGATCCGACGCCGAGGCCGCCTCCGAGTCGAAGACGGACGGCGAACCGGCCGATGCCGAGGCTGCCGCAACGACCGGTCCCAAGGCCGAAACCCCGGCCGATGCGGGGGCCGAAGTGGCTGCGGACGCCGAGCGCGCCACTGAACTCGACGCCGGTCCCGACGGCGAAGCCGACGCCGTACGAGGCACGGACTCGGACGCTGAGCCTCCCGCAAAGTCCGTCGGCAAGGTGGCGACCGACCCAGCCCCTGGTTCCGAGTCCGACTCCGCCCCTGGCTCCGATGGCGAGGCGGAAACCGAACCCGACGCCGAGCCCGCATCGGCAGCCGAACCCGACAAGTCGGAGAACAAGGCCGAACCCAAGGCCGAGACAAAGCCCGAAAGCAAGCCCGAAAGCAAGGCCCAAGGCAAGGCCGAAAGCAAGGGCGAAACAGACTCCGAAGCCGAGCCCGACACCAAACCCGCGTCGCCGCCCGAGGCGACCGCGCGGCTGAGGGCGGCCGTCGCGACCGACGCCGAGTCGAAGGCTGCCACGGCCGAGCTGAAGGCGTCCCCGGCTTCGACTCTCGACACCAAAGCCGATAAAACGGTCGAGGCCGACACCGACACGGACACCGAAACCGACACCGAAGCTGACGCTGACGAAGACGACGAGGATGAGGAGTCCGGCCGACGCAGACGGTTGCCCGCGTGGCTGGAGCTTCCGCTCCTGGTCGCCCTCGGGCTCTTCGTTGTGGTGGTGCTGCACTCGTACGTCGCGCAGCCGTTCGTCATTCCGAGCGGTTCGATGGAGAACACGCTGGAGATCGGCGACCGCGTGTTGGTCAACAAGCAGGCGTACACCTTCGGCGACCGGCCCCAGCGCGGGGATCTCGTCGTGTTCGACGGGACCGGCGTGTTCTTCCGGGGGGAGTCGGACAGCAAGGACTCGAACCCGGTCGGGAAGGTGTTCGAAGGGCTGGTGTCGGTGTTCGGTTTCGGCGACTCCGACAAGACCGATTTCGTCAAACGCGTGATCGGTGTCGGCGGTGACCGTGTCGTCTGCTGCGACGCGCAGGGGCGCATCACCGTCAACGGCGTCCCGCTCGACGAGTCCGGCTACCTGCACCCCGGAGACGTCCCCTCCCTCATCACGTTCGACGTCCTGGTCCCCGAGGGCGAGCTGTGGGTGATGGGCGACCACCGCAGCAACTCGGCGGACTCACGCGAACACATGGGCGAACCGGGCGGCGGCTTCGTCCCCGAGGACCGCGTCATCGGACGCGTCGACTGGATCATCTGGCCGCTGGGCCGAATGGGGGGTGTCGACCGGCCGGCGACGTTCTCCCAACCGGGCATCGGCCGTCAGACGCATCCGGCGGTCGAACCCCGTGGGTAAGCGGGGCAAGCCCCGTGACTCCCGGCTCTCGGGAGGCCACGCGCGGTCGGTGCACGGGTCGGGGGCGTCGGATGACGTCCGCGGCGCCGCGCCCCCCGGCCCCGACCCCGCAGGTGTCGGCCGGCGCCCCGGCGACGGCCGGGTGGTCGGCCAGGGGGCGGCGGCCGGCGAATTCGGCCAGGTGGCCGGGGCCGCCGGCACCCTGCCCGGAACCGGCACCCGCGCCCCCGGCACCACACCTCCCGCGACGGGAGGGCGGGCCGCGGCCCGCGGTCGCAAACCGAAGAAACGGCGCCGCGGCCTGCGGCGCAAGGACGAGCCGGTGTCGCTGTGGCGCGAACTGCCGCTGCTGGTCGTCGTCGCCGTCATACTCGCGCTGGTCATCAAGACGTTCTTCGTGCAGGCGTTCTACATTCCGTCGGGCTCCATGGAACAGACGATCGGCGTGGGCGACCGCGTACTGGTCGACAAGTTCACGCCGTGGTTCGGTGCCAAGCCGGAGCGCGGCGAGGTCGTGGTCTTCCGGGACCCGGGCGGCTGGCTGAGCCAGGAACACAAGTCGGATCCTCCCCCGGTGGTCAAGCAGCTCAAACAGGCCATGGTCTTCGTGGGCCTCCTGCCGTCCGATGACGAGCAGGACCTGATCAAGCGCGTCATCGGCGTGGGTGGCGACACCGTTGCGTGCTGTGATGCGTCCGGACGGGTGACGGTGAACGGTGTGCCGTTGAACGAGCCGTACATCCATCCGGGTGATGCGCCGTCGAACGTCCCGTTCTCGGTCAAGGTCCCCGAAGGGCGCCTGTGGGTGATGGGCGACCACCGGAGTGATTCCGCGGACTCGCGGGCCCATCAGGACCGCCCCCACCAGGGCACGATCGCCGAGAGCGACGTGATCGGACGCGCGTTCACGGTGGCCTGGCCGGTGAGCAGATGGCGGGGTCTGCCGGTGCCTGGGACGTTCGAGGGAGCCGGGAAATTTACCAATCCCGGCAACGCGACCGCGGTTCTCCCGAGCGCTCCGGTCGTTATGGGGGTGGCGGGTGCCGTTCCGGTGATCCTTCTCCGCCGGCGTGTACGCTCGCGCCCGCGGGAGGGGGATCCCCAGGCGCGCCGAACCGGCACGGATGCATGCCGGCGTGACGAAGCATGACGATGGACGGACGGTAGCGCCCCGGACCCGGACGCGCCGCCGGCACAGGTACGAGGAGGCGCCGTGGGGGAAGTCGTGGTCGGAGCACGGTCCGCAGGTGGAGACGACGAGTCGGGCCGTCGGCGGCCCGAGCAGCCGCACGGGCGGCCGGAGCCCGAACGGGCGGACGGCGGCGCACCCCAGGGGCCGGCCGAACCCGCTCCCGGACGTGAGGGCCCTGCCGTTCCGCATCCCGGCGGCGGGCCGGACGCAGGGTCCGGATCGACCGCGGTACCGCCGATCGGCCCGAATGTCCCCGGGGACGCCGCGCCGCCGCACGAGGTGCCGACGCCCCCACCCGCCGGGCCCGAAGGGCCCCCGGGCCGCGCGGAGCCGCCTGAGGGCGACGAGCCGGGATCGGCCGACAAGGACAAACCCTCCGCGGGCGAGGGCCCCGGCTCGCACGACGCGGGAAAGGCCGGCATTTGGGCCAGGCGGGCGAAGAAGCCGCAGACGCCGCAGAAGAAGGGCTCCTTCTGGAAGGAGCTGCCGCTGCTTCTGGGCATCGCGCTGGTGCTCGCGCTGATCATCAAGACGTTCCTGGTCCAGGCGTTCTCCATCCCGTCGGAGTCGATGGAGAACACGATCAAGGTCGGCGACCGAGTCTTGGTCGACAAGCTGACGCCGTGGTTCGGATCGGAGCCTGAGCGCGGCGAGGTGGTTGTCTTCAAGGACCCGGGCGGCTGGCTCGAAGGCGAGCCCGAGCAGTCCGACAACGGATTCGTGCGCGGGCTGCAAAAGGCCCTCTCATGGGTCGGCCTGATGCCGTCGACGAATGAGAAAGACCTGATCAAACGGGTGATCGGGGTCGGCGGTGACACGGTCGAGTGCTGTGACGCACAGGGCCGGGTCATGGTCAACGGCGTGCCCTTGAACGAGACGTACCTCAAACCGGGCGAGCTGCCGTCGGAGACGCCTTTCAAGGTCGCGGTGCCCGAGGGGCGCCTGTGGGTGATGGGCGACAACCGCGGCAACTCGCGCGACTCGCGGTCGCACCTGGCGATGGGCGATCCGCATCAGGGGACGGTCGACAAGGACCAGGTCATCGGCCGTGCGTTCACGGTCATCTGGCCGTTGGGGCGCATTCACTGGCTCGGCGTGCCCGGCACGTTCGACCAGAAGGGGATCGCGTCTTCCTCGGCACCCATGGCGCTGGGGCTCGCGGGAGCGGTGCCGCTGATGTTGTGGCGGCGGCGATGGCTCGAACCCGAGTTCCCGGTCGCGAAGACGGGCTCGCCGTGACGGCTTGCGACGACAGCCCGCGATGACTCTCCGCGACGAGGCATCACCGTGACCGCGTCGCGATGACGGGATGAAACCGGGGTCGGGATCCGTACATCCGTGCGGATCCCGACCCTGCGTTCATCCGCCGGGGGCACAATCGGCAGATGACTTCGAACGCCGCAGCCCCACCGCCGGCGGGTCATGCCGACCCGTGGCCGGAGCCTCTGCCGCACCCGGTGCCCGACTACCCTCCCGACCTGCGCGTCGACCTCGTACGCCGAGCCGTGCGCGTCGTTCTGCAGGACGCCGGCGACCGCATTCTCCTGTTCCGCAACCATGTGCCGGCGAGCAACCCGTCCGACTGGTGGGACCTGCCCGGCGGCGGTCTCGACCCGGGGGAGACGTACGTCGACGCCGCTGTACGCGAGATCGCCGAGGAGACCGGGCTGACCTTGGACCGGTCGGCGATCGGTGCCCCGCGGTGGCGCCGCAGCTCGACGTGGACGCGCGGGGAGTTCCGGCGCGTCCAGCACGAATTCGTGGTGTCGGCGCGCGTGGAGGCGGAGGCCCCGGAGGTCGACCAGTCGGGCTGGACCGAGGAGGAGGTCTACGAGTACGTCGGTGCCCGGTGGTGGACCCTGGACGAGATCGTCGCCAGTCCGCTGCACTTCTATCCGGGACGGCTGCCGCAGTTGCTGCCCGGATTTCTGGCCGGCGAGAAGGTGGACGAGCCTTTCGAGTGGTGGAACTGAGCGGTACCGCGGGAGTGCGGACCGGACCCCGGTACACAATGGGAACGACAGTGAAGCGCAGGAGCGAGGGGCGCGCATGAGTGCGGAGGATCTCGAAAAGTACGAGACCGAGATGGAGCTTCAGCTCTACCGCGAGTATCGCGATGTCGTCGGCCTCTTCAAGTACGTCATCGAGACGGAGCGGCGCTTCTATCTCACCAACCAGTACGAGCTGCATGTGCGCTCGGCTGACGGCGAGGTGTTCTTCGAGCTCGCCATGGCTGACGCGTGGGTCTGGGACATGTATCGCCCGGCCCGTTTTGTCAAAAATGTCAGGGTGCTGACGTTCAAGGACGTCAACGTCGAAGAGCTGACGAAGAGCGATCTGGAGATGCCGTCAGGCAACGAGGGATTCGGTTCGTAACCGCTACCGCGTCGCGGACAAGGCCCGGGGAGGGGAAGAGCCACCAAACGGCCTTCCCCTCCCCGGGCCTTCGTGCACACCACTCCAGCCACCCCAGCCCCAGCCCACACGCGGCCCCCGGCGCCACCCCCACCGCCGGTCGAACCGGCTCGACCCCAACCACGAGGCGCGGCCGGGCCCGGCCACGCCGCCGA
>NZ_JBPKBI010000005.1:75463-81872 GCF_051388935.1 Yinghuangia sp. YIM S10712 | reverse complement strand
CCCCCCCCACGCCGCCGATCGCACTCGCCGGCCACCGCACTGGCTGGGGCCCACCCGGCGCGAGTCGAACCCTGTTTCGACCAGAGCCCGGCCGGCGCGTTCGGACCCGAACCAAGAAACCTGACGCGTCGCCGCAAACCACGGGCGAGCCCGGGCTCAATCGCGCTCCGACACCAGTGCGCCCCTGGCCCGGCCGACGCATGCCCAGCCGGGGCCGACCTGCCTCCGCTCCCGGCCGGGCTTCTCGGCGCTGTCATTCGACCCTGCGATACCTCGCGCGTGGCATGCGGCGTGTCCGCCGGGCCACACTCGGCCGTTCTGCGTGTCGATTGCGGCGGCGGAGTTGTGCCTTTAATCAGCCCGGCGCTTCGACGCAATCGGCTGAACGGGTAATCGTTTTCCACAGCTCGCTTGTCCACAGGCTTGATGATCTTGAAGCTGTGCCGCCGCTCCAAGCCCGTCATCGTCGGGTGTGGAGGTGGTCACATGGCCGAGAACGACGCGGGGCCCGGCTCCCGCAGCACGAGCAATGGCAACGCTGACACCCCGGGCAGCCGCGATGACAGCGGCGGACGGCACCGCAACCGCTCCCCGCGCAACATGGCAGTCGCCGGATACGGCGAACGCGTTGCGGAACGCCGCCTGACCGAAGCCGGCCTGGTGGTCCTGGACCGGAACTGGCGGTGCGCGGCCGGAGAACTCGATCTCGTCGCCCTCGACCGGGGCGTCCTGGTGGTGTGCGAGGTCAAGACCCGCAGCTCTGCCGAGTTCGAGCACCCGTGCGCCGCGGTGGGGCCCGCCAAGGCCGCGCGCCTGCGATCGCTCGCCGAGCGGTGGATCGCCGCGCACCCGCACCTCGTGTATCCGGGCGGCGACGTCCGCATCGACCTCGTGGCAGTCGTCCCGGCGCGTCGCGGCGCCGCGCACGTCGAGCATGTGAAGGGAGCGTGCTGACGATGGCGTTCGCCCGCACACGTTCGGTCACCCTGCTCGGCGTCGACGGCGTCGTGGTCGAGGTCCAGGCCGACATCGAGCCCGGCCTCGCGGTCTTCAACCTCGTCGGCCTGCCCGACAAGAGCGTCAGCGAGTCGCGTGACCGGGTCCGCGCCGCGCTGGTCAACAGCGGTGAGGAATGGCCGCCGCGGCGCATCACGGTCGGTCTGTCGCCGGCCACCGTCCCCAAAAGCGGCAGCGGATTCGATCTGGCCGTGGCCTGCGCGATCGTGGCCGCCAACGGCAAGCTCGACCCCGCCCACCTCGCCGAGGTGATCATGGTGGGCGAGGTGGGTCTGGACGGCAGGGTCCGTGCGGTACGCGGCATTCTGCCGTCGGTCATGGCCGCCGCGGCGGCCGGCTGCCGCAAGGTCGTGGTGCCCGAGTCGGTCGCGGTCGAGGCCCGGCTCGTGCCCGATGTGGACGTCCTGGGCGTGCGGTCGCTGCGGCACCTGTTCGCGGTGCTGCGCGGCGCGCCGGTTTCGCCCGAGCCTCCGCCCTCGGTCAGTGACGGGCCCGACCCCGAGACTGTGGGGCCGATGCTGGTCACCGGCCCTTCGGCAGCGGGCGTGCCGCCGCCCGATCTGGCCGAAGTGGCCGGCCAGACCCGCGCCCGTCGCGCCTTGGAGGTCTGCGCGGCCGGCGGCCACCACCTCTACCTGTTGGGCCCACCCGGCGCCGGCAAGACGATGTTGGCCGAACGCCTGCCGGGACTGCTGCCCCCGCTGAACGCCACGGCGGCGCTGGAGGTCAGCGCCGTCCACTCGGTTGCCGGCACGCTGCCCCCCGAACACCCCCTGGTCACCGAACCGCCCTTCTGCGCACCCCACCATTCCGCGACCATGCCCAGCCTCGTCGGTGGCGGCAATGGCTTACCGCGCCCGGGCGCCGTGAGCCTGGCGCATCACGGCGTCTTGTTTCTCGACGAAGCACCGGAGTTCAGTTCGAGAGCCCTCGACGCGCTCCGCCAGCCTCTGGAAAGCGGCACGGTCACGGTTGCCCGCAGCGCGGGAACGCTGCGGTTCCCGGCGCGATTCCTGCTGGTCATCGCGGCCAACCCGTGTCCGTGCGGGCGTTTCGCAGGCCGAGGCCTCGACTGCACCTGTTCGCCCGCGATGCGGGCGAAGTACCTCGCGCGGCTCTCGGGACCGTTGTTGGACCGCGTCGACGTGCGTGTGACGGTCGACCCGGTGTCGCGCGCCGAACTGCTGGGCGCCCCCGACCCCGGCGAGACCACGGCGGCCGTCGCGGCCCGGGTGGGTGAGGCACGTGCCCGCGCGGCACACCGTTTCGCGGGAACGCCCTGGTCCGTCAACGCCGAGGTTCCCGGCCGCGAGCTGCGTACCCGTTGGTCCACCGATCCCGACGCCCTCGCCTCGGCGGCCCGTGATCTGGAACGCGGCCTGCTCACCGCCCGCGGTCTCGACCGCGTCCTCCGCGTCGCCTGGACGGTGGCCGACCTGCGGGGCCACGACCGGCCAACCGTCGCCGACGTCGATACGGCCCTGGAGTTCCGGACCGGCATCCGCCGGGGTGCGTCGCTCACCGACATGGGGGAGCGCGGCGGCGAGAGCAGATTCACCACAGACATGGCCCAGGCCACACTTGCCCGTTTGGCAACCATTGACGTCGACCGCGAGCTGAGCAGCCGAGACCGGGACGCCGCAGATGAAAACGAAACGGCCTACAGATGACGACGGCGACCCTGGCGAATCGGCGGTTCCGGACAGATGCGACTGCCCGGACGACTATCGACCCGGACAGCTCCTGCCGACAGCTCGGCATCGGCGGCAGCACCCGCCTGGGCCGCGAGCTCCCTCCCCGCAGCAGTCGCGACCCGGGCGGCAACTTCGATCCCGCACAATGTCGTCCCGGCCGCAAGCGGCGACCACCGCGACCTGCGGGGACGACGCCGCAGTTGGTGTCGGCGGTGTACAGCGGGCGGCCGGTGACGGCGTCGACGACCGAGACGGCGGCGGCGTCGCCGAGCACCTCGCCCCGCCATGGTCACGAGCACCGCCACCTCATAGAGCACGGTCGCAGTGCGGTACGCCTCGCGACGCAGCGCGGGCGGCGAGCCCGGAGGCGTCGCCTGACGCCGTGGTGTCGCCGTCGGCAAGGGCCGACTTCCCGGCTACTTCCCGACCCGGCCACACCCGGCCCTGACCACAACCACCTCCGTCCCGCCGTTCTCCGCAACTGTTTCTGGAGCTGTCATGAACGAAGAACACATCGCTCGCGCTGCCCTTGCGCGGCTGGCCGAGCCGGGGGACACCGCGATGGGGGCGGCACTGCGTGTGCACGGGCCGCATGAGGTGTTGCGGGTGCTCCAGTCCGACGGGCCACTGCCGCCCGAATTTCGACGGCGCGATCCTGCCGGGTATCGCGTGCGATTGGGCGGGCCGTCCGCCGCCGACGATCTGGCGACGGTGGCCCGGCTGGGCGGGCGCTTCGTCATTCCCGGCGACCGCCACTGGCCCACACAGCTCGACGACCTCGGCGACGCCCGGCCGATCGGGCTATGGGAGCGCGGCCCGGTGCCCGTACGCCACGCGGCCCTTCGATCCGTCGCCGTCGTGGGCTCCCGGGCCGGTACGGATTACGGCACCTATGTCACGGACGAACTCGCTCGCGGACTTGCCGGGGCCCGGTGGTCCGTCGTGTCCGGCGGTGCGTACGGCATCGACGGGGCCGCCCATCGCGGCAGCCTCGCCGGTGGCGGGACCACCGTCGCCGTGCTGGCCTGCGGCGTCGACGTCGTGTACCCGCGTGGGCACGACAGGCTGCTCGCCCGCATCGGCGAGACCGGGACGCTGGTGAGTGAACTGCCGCCAGGCTGTTCGCCGAGCCGGGTCCGCTTCGTCGAACGCAACCGCGTCATCGCCGCGTTGTCGCGCGGCACTGTCGTGGTCGAAGCGGCGTTGCGCAGTGGGGCGTTGATCACTGCACGGCGCGCCCGCGATCTCGGACGCTCGGTCATAGGGATTCCCGGACCCGTCACCGCGCCGCAGTCCGCGGGGGTGCATCAATTACTCAGGGAGGAGGACACGTACCTGGTCACGTCTGCTGCGGAAGTCATCGAGCACGTCGGCCTCATCGGCGAAGACCTCGCTCCTCGGCCGTCGGGGCCGACCCGGATCTGGGACCAACTGCCCCCGGAAGCCACCCGAGTTTGGGAGGCAGTCCCCCCGAACCGATCGGTGGACGCGGAGACGATCGCCCGAGATGCCGGAGCCGCCGCGCAGACGGTGGCCGCATGCCTCGCCGACCTGGAGGCAGGCGGCCTGGTGACCCGAGAAACAACCTCCACCGAACAGGGAGAGCAACGCACTTGGCGCCGCACGACGGTCAACTGAACGGAAGGGCAACTGTGTTGCGTCCACCGTGGGCAGCAGTTCGGAGCCGCAGCCGACCCCCGCCCCGCCCGACTCCGACGAGAACGCGCGCTCCGACTCGACCTGCCGGCGACCTGACCACATGCGACGTGGCCCCTCAAAGCCACGGCGTCGACCGCCGCGCCGGCGAAGAGGGCGGCGTCGCCGGCACCGGTGCCTTCGGCGCCTGGATCCCGCGGTGTCACTGCACACGGTTTGTACCTGTGCACCGATGCAGACCGGCAGGGTGCGGCGGGTGCACCGACCCCTGGAGGCCTCCCGCCCGTCCAGGTCATCGGCTGCGCGGGACGACCAAGACAGTCACGGTCTTCCGTCCCCGGCTGTCGGGCAGCGCGAAGCCCGGGGAAGTGTGGCGCTGTCATCGCCAGTCCGGGCGTGTTCGGTTGGTGGCCAGGGCGTCGGCGTACGTGAGTTGCCCGGTTCGGGGACCTCTGCGCTGCCTGTGGCCATCCACCGGATGAGGTGATCGAGGAGAAGAGCACCGTCCAGCGCCGGTGCAACGTGCACGCCGTACTCGCCCGACCAACCACGATCGTCGATGGTTGCCAAACAACCGGGGATCGGCCACCCGTACCCGTGGCGGTGCTTGACGCTGCGTGTCGGACTGATCACCGTAAGGGGATGCCTCCCGCCGAAGATGGTCGTCGTGTCGGGCAATGCGTTGCTCCGGGCCGTCATCGCATACGCATCCGGGCGTGCGTGTTTGGTTGTGTGCGGGGCGCCCCGGGCCTGCGGCCTGCAAATCCGGGCATTCCGGGTCCTCGGGGGTTGCGGGTCGGGGCCCTGACCCACCTGATCGAAGGAGTGGCGGACGTTCGTAGCGTTCAGGAACTGTCCGGTCACGCTACGCTCGCGACCACGCAGTTCTGTACGCACGTCTCGGTGGAACGACTCAAGGCCACGTATGCCCAAGCACATCCCAGGGCGTGACGGCGCCACCACGACCGTGTCCGACGCGGAAGCGGCCGGGCCGCGCGGTGGCGATCCGAACCGCGCGTTGGACGCCCTCTGGCGTGAGTTCAAGCTGTCCGGGGACCCGCGCCTGCGCGAGCGCCTGATCCTGCACTACTCGCCGTTGGTGAAGTACGTCGCGGGCCGCGTCGGTGTGGGCCTCCCCGCGAGTGTCGACCAGGCGGACTTCGTGTCGTACGGAATCTTCGGACTCATCGACGCGATCGAGAAGTTCGACCTCGATCGTGCGATCAAGTTCGAGACGTACGCCATCAGCCGCATTCGCGGCGCGATCATCGACGAACTCCGGGCGCTGGACTGGATCCCGCGCTCGGTGCGGCAGAAGGCGCGCAACGTCGAGCAGGCCTACGCCACGCTCGAAGGCCGCCTCAGCCGCACCCCCACCGATGTCGAAGTGGCAAGCGAGATGGGCATCGGGCTCGACGACCTGCACACGATCTTCAGTCAGATCTCGCTGGTCAACGTCATGGCCCTGGACGAACTCCTGCACGCGGGCTCGGAGACCGGCGACCGGCTTGTCGACACGCTGGAGGACACCACGGCGGACAACCCCGTCGAGGTGGCCGAGGCGCGCGAGATGCGCCACCTCCTCGCGCGCGCCATCAACGCGTTGCCGGAACGCGAGAAGACCGTCGTCACCTTGTATTACTTCGAGGGCCTGACGCTCGCGGAGATCGGTCAGGTCCTGGGCGTCACGGAGAGCCGAACCTGCCAGATCCACACCAAGGCCGTCCTCCAACTCCGAGGGAAAATGGCGGACATGCGCTGATCCTGAAGCGGTGGGAAGGGGGCGAAACCGACTCGATGCGGTCAGGCAGCCCCCGCACACGGCACACGCCGCGACGATGAGCAGCGCGACGGGCCGGTGAGGTGACCGTCCGGTTTCTGCCGTGATCTTGAGGCGCCAGTCGGGACAACGGTTCCGCCGCGAGCCCGGGGTCGTATCGAACGCCGAGGCCCGCCGAGAGCCGAGCAACTTCCCAACCGGCTCGACGCGATATGGAAGCCTCGATTCCGGCTTCGGGAAACGCGGTCCCCTGCCGGATGGG
>NZ_JBPKBI010000005.1:73425-75356 GCF_051388935.1 Yinghuangia sp. YIM S10712 | reverse complement strand
CCCCCCCCGGTCCGGAGAGGCGGAGCGAGCCGGGACCCGTCTCCACCAGAGCGGTATCCCGGCCGATACGGCTTGCTGTCTGCCGCCGGCCTGTCGGCCCGCCGTCACTTCAGGTGGCGGCCGAAGAACCGGTTCTTGTCCTCCGCCTCGAACCAGGGGGTGCCGGTGTGGCCGCCCATATTGGCGTGCAGCGTCTTCTCCTTGCTGCCGAAGGCGTCGAACAGGTCCAGGGCGCGTTGCCGGGGGTTGCCTTCGTCGTCCCACTGAAGGAGGAACAGCAGGGGGATGGTGACGTGCCGGGCTTCCTCGCGTTGGGCGCGGGGCACGTAGCCTCCGGCGAAGAGGCCGGCGGCTGCGATGCGCGGCTCGCTCACGGCCAGGCGAATGCCTACGGCGGTCCACCCCGAGTATCCGACGGGGCCGCCGATGTCAGGCAGCGTGAGGAGGGCGTCCAGGGTGGTCTGCCATTCCGGGACTGCCCTTTCGACCAGCGGGCCGACGAAGGACTCGAAGATCTCGTCGACCGGTTCGCCGGCCTGCATCGCCCGGCGGAGGTCGGCTCGGGCCTGCTCGTCGGCGGCGGAACGGGGCCGGTCACCGCTCCCAGGGGCGTCGATGGCGGCCACGGCGTAACCCTGCGCGGCGGAGTAGCGGGCCCGGGCCACGAGCCGGGGTTGCGACCTGGACAGGCCGTTGTTGTGGGCCATGAGGATCAGCGGGGCCGGTCCGGCGCCAGGCGTCCACAGGGTGCCGGGGATCTCGCCGAGGGTGAACTCGCGTTCGAGGATGCCGTCGGCGAGGCGCTGTTCGGAAGTGAATCGCACGGTCGTGCCTTTCGGGAGTGCGCGTGAACGGCGCTCCCGGACGACCTATCGCCCGACCGTGACCCCGGAGGGGAGCACCCATGTCGATACTGCGTTCACGGGTACCACCTCCTCGTTCTCTCGCACGGCCTTTCGGGAAGGTAGCAGTGGTCGCCACGGTCCGACAACGGCATTTCGCGGCGGCTCCGGGGCGGGGTGGGGGCACGGTACGGGTGCGGCGGTTCACGTGAACACGGCCACGAGACCATCTCGTTTCGACAGTTCCCGCCCGTGCCGCCACGGCGAAGCACGTTGCCGCGAGAATCCATCGGAAGTGCCGCCGCCCTGGAGGGAGGGGCCGTGGCACGCGTTGCGTGATCCCGTTCGGGTCCGCGGGCTTCGACACGCATGCTCATCAGGCCGTCCGCACTGGGCCATGCGTGGATTGTCCCGACCTGTAGGGCCCCGGCGCGCGTGATCTCCGCGCAATCCGTGCCGCGCGATCCGTGCTTTGTCCGGACGCGTACCTACTGTTGACGCATGGCCCACGGCAGCACGGAATCCGTCCACCCGCAGACGGCGTACGACGAGTTCGCCCGCGAGCGCTGGGTGCCCGAGCCCGGGAAGCGCCCCGGGCGCACCGCCTTCCAGCGCGACAGGGCGCGCGTCCTGCACTCCGCCGCGCTGCGCCGCCTCGCCGGCAAGACGCAGGTCGTCATACCGGGGGAAAGCCCGCCCGACGGCCGGCAGGTGCCGCGTACGCGCCTGACGCACTCGCTGGAGTGCGGCCAGATCGGCCGCGAGCTCGGCCAGGCGCTCGGCTGCGATCCCGACCTCGTCGAGGCCGCGTGCCTGGCCCACGACCTCGGGCACCCGCCCTTCGGTCACACCGGCGAGGAGGCCCTCGACAACGCGGCGCAGGCGTGCGGCGGCTTCGAGGGCAACGCGCAGAGCCTGCGACTGCTCACCCGGCTGGAGCCCAAGACGTTCGCGCGGGGCCGCAGCGTCGGCCTGAACCTCACGCGCGCGGGTCTGGACGCGGTCCTGAAGTACCCGTGGCCGCGTACCGAGGGCCGGCGTGCGTACGGCGTCTACGAGGACGACCTGGAGGTGTTCGCGTGGGTGCGC
>NZ_JBPKBI010000005.1:56544-73320 GCF_051388935.1 Yinghuangia sp. YIM S10712 | reverse complement strand
CCCCCCCCCCGACGGCCGCCGGAGCCTGGAGGCCCAGGTGATGGACTGGTCCGACGATGTGGCTTACAGCGTCCACGACTTCGAGGACGCGGTGTACTCCGGGCGCTTGGACCTCGACCGCCTGACCGACCCGGTCGAGCGCCCCGAGGTCTTCGCCCTCGCCGCGTCCCGCTACATCCTCGCGCCCGAGGACGAACTCGCCGAGGCCCTCGACCGCCTGCTGGCCACGGAGTTCTGGCCGCAGGGCTTCGACGGTTCACGTCGCGCGCAGGCCCGGCTGAAGAACACCACGAGCTCTCTCATCGGCCGTTTCTGCATGGCCGCGGAAAGCGAGACCCGGGCGTTCTACGGTCCGGTGCCGGGCGGCCGGTACGGCGCCGACCTCCTGGTGCCGCGCGAGGCACGTCTCGAATGCGCGGTCCTCAAGGCGCTCACCGCGCACTACGTCATGGCGAGCGCCGAGCTCGAACAACGCCGGGGCAGGCAGCGTGCGATCGTCGCCGACCTCGTCGCGATGCTGGCCGCCGGGGCACCCGACGCGCTGGATCCGGCGTTGCGCGGCGACTACGAAGCGGCCCCGGACGACGCGGCCCGCCTGCGCGTCGTCGTCGACCAGGTCGCCTCGCTGACCGACGACGCCGCGGTGACGCTGCACCGAGCGCTCGCGACGGCGGGCTGACCGAGCGTGCCGCCGGAGCCGTGCAGGGGCGTACGCGCTGCGACTCCGCACTCGGCACCGCGGCACGAGCCCGGTCCCGGCGGGCCCATGCTCAAAGGCAACTCGGCCGAGCCCGGGTGGCCCCGACGAGGTCGCCGCCGTCCTTCGACAGGTCCCGGCTCCCCGCCGTCTCAAGGCGGCCACCTACGCGGCGAAGCTGTCGTCGCGGCACCGTAGACTTCCGCCCATGGCGGGCCGGATTCGGGACGAGGATGTCAAGCGGGTCCGCGAGGCGGCTCGCATCGAAGACGTCGTCGGGGAGCACCTTCAGCTCCGCAACGCCGGTGGCGGCAACCTCAAGGGCCTGTGCCCGTTCCACGACGAGAAGTCCCCGTCGTTCAACGTGTCCCCGGCCAAGGGCTTCTACCACTGCTTCGGCTGCCAAGAGGGCGGCGACGTTCTCGACTTCGTGCAGAAGGTCGAACACCTCACGTTCTCCGAGACCGTCGAACGACTCGCGGCGCAGTACGGCATCGAGCTGCGCTACGAGGAGGGCGGCTACAACCCCGGCAGGCAGCAGGGGCGCCGCACCCGGCTCGTGGAGGCGCACAAGGCCGCTGCGGCGTTCTTCGCCGAGCAACTGGGGTCGGCCGAGGCGATCGCCGCGCGGCAGTTCCTCGCCGACCGGGGGTTCACGCAGGCGGACGCCGAGCACTTCGGGATCGGCTACGCCCCCGCCGGCTGGGAAGCCCTCGTGCGCTTCCTGCGCGGGCGCGGCTTCACCGCCGAGGAGTTGCTGACCGGCGGTCTCGCCAGCGAAGGCCGGCGCGGGCCGATGGACCGCTTCCGCGGGCGGCTGGTCTGGCCGATCCGCGACATCGGCGGTGACGTGATCGGTTTCGGCGCTCGTCGGCTCCGTGAGGACGACACCGGGCCGAAGTACCTCAATACGCCCGAAACGCCGATCTACAAGAAGTCGCAGGTCCTGTACGGTCTCGACCTGGCCAAGAAGGACATCGCCCGGACCGGCCGGGCCGTGATCGTCGAGGGCTACACCGACGTCATGGCGTGCCACCTGGCCGGGGTCACCGGGGCCATCGCGACGTGCGGGACGTCGTTCGGCGCCGAGCACATCAAGATCCTGCGCCGCCTGCTGATGGACAGCGACGGGTTCCGCGGCGAGGTCATCTACACCTTCGACGGCGACGCTGCCGGGCAGAAGGCCGCGCTGCGGGCGTTCGAGGAGGACCAGCGGTTCGTGACGCGCACGTTCGTCGCCGTCGAGCCGTCGGGCATGGATCCGTGCGATCTGCGCCAGGCGCGCGGCGACCAGGCGGTGCGCGACCTGGTCGACACACGCGTTCCGCTGTTCGAGTTCGCGATCCGCAGCCGCATCGAAGGCCATGATCTGACCACGGCGGAGGGCCGCGTCGCCGCGCTGGACGCCGCCGCGCCGATCGTCGCCGACATCAGGGACCAGGCGCTGCGCCACACCTACGCCGTGCGCCTGGACTCGTGGCTGGGCTTCCTGGACGAGCGGTTCGTCGTCGGCCGGGTCGCGCAACTCGCCCGCTGGAAGCGGGAGCGCGCGGCGGCCGGAGACGCGCGTACGCCCGGCGCGCAGGCCGCGGCCCGCCCGCCCGACGGTGGCGCCCCGGCCCATCAGCGCGGCTTCCGCCCCAATCCGCGCGACCCGCGCCAGATGGTCCAGCGCGAGGTTCTCAAGCTCGCGCTGCAATACCCCGCGCTGGTCGCCCGGGTGTTCGACAGTTACGGCATCGACGAGTTCACGGTCCCGCCCTACGCCGCGGTACGCACCGCGATCGGTGCCGCAGGGGGCGTCAACGGCCGTGCAGTCCAAGCGGATTGGATCGCGGCCGTGCGCGAGGTCGCAGCCGACGACACGGTCCGCGCGCTGGTCACCGAGCTTGCCGTGGAGCCGGTGCGCACCCCCGGCGTGCCCGACGACTTCTACGCCGGGGACTGCCTCGTCCGCCTGCGCACGTTTTCCGCCGACGCGCGCATCGCCGACGTGAAGTCGCGGCTGCACCGCCTGGACCCGACTGCGGCTCCGGACGAATACGCCGCCACGTTCCAGGAGTTGATGGACCTGGAGAAGTACCGCCGCTCGCTGATCGACAGCGGAGCGGCGGCCCTGTGACCGGGCGCCGCCCGGTTCAGTGTGTCGCGGTGTCGGTTGGTCCGACCGCTGTCCCCGTCGCCATTTTCCGGGCCACCAGGGCGGCGGGCACCATGGCGAGCAGCAGCAGCGCGATGCCGACCGCGTAACCGGTCTGGAATGCCGCAGGGGAGTCGCCCGGTCCGCTGCGCGCAAGCGATTCGGCGAGAACGAGCGACAGGAGCGCGGTACCCGCCGAGGCTCCGGTCTGCTGGACGATGTTCAGCAGTGTGCTCGCGGCCGGCACGTCGTCGGGTCCGAGGGTCTGGAGTGCGGAGCCCATGGTCGGCATCATCACCAGGCCCATGCCGCCGCCGGAGACCAGCAGCGCGGCGCCGAGCGTCCAGTAGGGGGCGCCGAGGCCGATCTGCACCGCGAACGCGCCCAGTCCGAGCGCCGACAGCGTCAGCCCGGTCAGCAGCAGCGACCGTGGGCCGACCCGCGTGATCAGGCGGGCGCCGAGCGGCATCGTCAGCATCGTGCCGAAACCGGCGGGCAGCAGCAGGAGCCCGGTGGTGGTGGCGCTTTCGCCGTGCACCATCTGGAAGTACATGGGCGCCAGCAGCATCACGCCGAAGAATCCGCTGATGAACAGGAGCAGCGCCGTGGCCGACGCGCCGACCGCGCGGCGGCGCAGCAGCCGGAGGTCGATCAGCGGGTCTGCGGTGCGCAGCGCATGCCACACGAAGGCCCCGAGGAGCACGGCGCCGGCACCTGTCGGAAGCGCGGCCGAGGCCGAGCCGAAATCGCCGTCGTGTGCGCCCGTGGTGAGGCCGAATATCAGCGCGGACAGGCCGGGGGAGACCAGCAGCAGCCCGACCACGTCGATGGGACGCGTGCGTTCGGCTTTGTCCGGGCCGAGGACGCGGGCCGCGAGCACCAGCGCGAGGACGCCCAACGGCAGGTTGAGGTAGAAGATCCAGCGCCACGAGACCGCGTCGACGAGCCATCCGCCGATCAACGGGCCCATCATCGGGGCGAGTTGCATCGGGATGCCGAGGATGGCCATGACCTGCGGCATCTTGTCGCCGGCCCGCCGGGTCATGATCGTCATGCCGACCGGCATGATCATGCCGCCGCCGAGGCCTTGGAGCACCCGGAAGGCGATCAGCGACTCGACGGACCACGCCATGCCGCACAGCACCGACCCGGCGAGGAACACGCCGACCGACGCGCTGTAGACCCGACGGGTCCCGAACCGCCCGATCGCCCACGCGGTCACCGGGATGACCGCGGCCAGCGCGAGGGTGTAGGCCGTCGCGACCCACTGCACGGTGGTCAGCGGAGTCGAATAGTCGTTCGCCAGCCGGTTGAGCGAGACGTTGACGGCGGTCATGTCGAGTGCCGACATGGCGATGCCGAGGACCACCACCAGGGCGACGGTCAGCAGTTCGCGGTCGAGTTTCTCCTCGGGGGCGGATGCCGGGCCCGAAGTCCCGTCCGGGCCCGGCAGGTCCGCCGGGTTCTGTTCCTTCGCCAACGCCTGCGGGGTGCGCATCGCGGACCGGCCTTTCTCGCCGTGGATTTCTGCGGTGACGGGCGACGACGAATCAGGAACCGTACGGGCGGACCGACTTGGCGTCCCGCAGCGCGCGTGCCCACCACACGACCTGGTCGAGCAGCGTCTTCGCCGCGGCGCCGGTCCCCTCGGCATCCCGGGGCACCGGGCCGTCGAACACGCCCGCCGCGCCGTGGAAGCTGACGGTGTCGCGGACGGTCACCGCGTGGAGTTCGGCGAAGACGACCCGGAGCTGTTCGACCGCGCGCAGCCCGCCCGAGAGCCCGCCGTACGCGACGAATCCGACCGGCTTGGCCTGCCATTCCGCGTAGTGCGCGTCGATCAGGTTCTTCAGCGCCCCCGGGAAGCTGTGGTTGTACTCGGGGGTGACGACCACGAACGCGTCCGCGGCGGCGAGGCGCGGGGTGATCGCGTCGAACAGCGCCGCGTCGTCCGGAGACGGCCCGTCGAAGCCGGGAAGCGTCGCCGGCAACGGGGTCTCGACGAGGTCGACGACGTCCACGGACAGGTCGTCGCGCTGCCCGGCCAGGTCCGCGAACCACGACGCGACGGTGGGGGCGAACCGGCCGCTGCGGGTGCTCCCGACGATGACGGCGAGACGCAGGCGTTCGGCGGTGGGGGTGGCGGTGGCCATGGGTTTCTCCCGAGAAAAGACGCGTATGTGTACGCCGTTATCGGCGATGCGTACACCGTACACAGCAGTGTGTACGGTGTACAGCTCTTGGTACGTTGTACGCATCAGCGGGAAGGGAACCGGCCATGACGCAGGGCAACGCACAGCCACCCGAGGGCCAACCCGGCGACGCCCCTGCGGCTGTCTCCGTCTGGCAGCGCCTCGACCGCCCCGCAAAGGCCCAGCGCGCCACCCTGACCCACGCGTCCATCGCCGCCGCAGCCGTCGACATCGCCGACAAGGACGGCCTCGACTCTGTCTCGATGCGCAAACTCTCCGGTCACCTCGGCGTCACGACCATGGCGCTGTACCGCTACGTCGTGGGCAAGGAAGAGCTGTTCGAGCTGATGCTCGACGCGGCCTACGCCGAGTACGACCACCCTGTGCTCCCCGGCGAAACCTGGCGCGACGTTCTGACCGTGCACGCCCACCAATTGCGCGCCATCGCGCTGCGACACCCCTGGACCGTCGAGCTCGCCGCCCGCCGCGTCGTCAACATCACACCGCGGGTCATGGCCACGGTCGAACGCTCCCTCGGGGCCCTCGACGGACTCGGCCTGGACATCGACACCATGGCCGCCGCCCAGCACTCCGTCATGGCCTACGTGCGCGGAGCACTCACCGACGAGATCGGGCACGCCGAGCTGATGAAGAGTCAGCAGTGGGCCGACGAAGACGACTTGCGCAACGCGTACGGCCCGCACATGACATGGCTCTTGGGAACGGGCCGCTACCCGGTCTACCACCGCTACGGAATGGGCGCCGTCCGCAAGGACGACAAGGCCTGGCGCTTCGCGTTCGGGCTCGACTGCGTCCTCGACGGCATCGCCGCCCGCCTCGGCATCTGACCCCGGCCGCGCCGAAGCAGCGAATCACTTACCCCGCAACCTGATTGGGCACCTTGCCCGGACGCGACACCGCCTGCTCCTAAACTGCGGCCATGGTCAGCATGCACGGTCGTCTCGTCGCCGGGGTCCACTGCTCGCACCGGGCCGCCCGGATCGTCGTGTGCGATGGAGACAGCGGCCAGGTGCGCAGGCAGACACTCGTCCGCTTCGCCGACGGCGCGCACGGCGACCCGGTGTCGTGGCTGAGGGCGTTCAGCGAGGCGGCGGGCGGCGGCACACTCGACTCCGTCGAGGCGATCGGCGTGACCGCCCAAGGGCACGGCCTGATTCCGCTCGACACCCAAGGAGCCGTCGTCACAGCCCCCTTGGCCCACGACGACATCAGCGCCTCCGGCTCCGCCGCCGAACTCATCGACGAACTCGGCGGCCCACGCGCCTGGTTGGACGCGGTCGGCCTCGTGCCCGACGCGACGACCGCGGTCTCCCACCTGCGCAGACTCGCGCGATTCGAGCCGGAGGAGGCCGACCGCGTCGTCGCCGCAGCGCTGCCCCACGACTGGCTCACCTGGCAACTCCTCGGCTGCCCCACCGAGTTGACCACCGACCGGTCCGACGCGTCGACCACCGGCTACTGGTCCGCGGAATCCGGCGGATGGCGTGACGACATCGCCGAAAAGGCCTTCGGCCGACCGCTGCGCCTTCCGCGCCTCGTCGGCCCCGGCGAACCGGCCGGGCGCACCCCCGAAAACCTCGTCGTCTCGGCCGGCGCGGGCGCGGAAGCGGCGCTCGCGTTCGGGCTCGGCATCGAACACGGCGACGTGATCGTGTCCATCGGCTCGGCCGGCACCGCCTACGCCCTGCACGACGGCTCCCTCGACGTCCCGTCGATCGCGTGCCTCGCGGACGCCTCCGGGGTCCGCCTGCCGGTCGTCCGCACGCTCAACGCCGTCCGCGTCCTGCGCGGCACCGCGGCCATGCTCGGCGTCGACACCGCGGGCTTCGACGCACTCGCTCTCGCCTCGACGCCGGGTGCGTGCGGGCTGGTGATGCTGCCCTACCTCGACGGCGAACACGTACCGCATCTGCCGCACGCGGCCGGGACGCTCACCGGTCTGCACCGGGAGAGCATGACCCCTGAGGCCCTGGCACGCGCCGCCGTCGAAGGCATGCTGTGCGGGCTGGCCGACGGCCTCGACGTGCTGCTCGCGGCCGGTGTCGCCGTGGAACGCGTCTGGCTCGTCGGCGTCGGCACACGGTCGGCGGCGGTCCGGGCGATCGCGCCCATGGTTTTCGGCGTGCCGGTCGCGGTGCCCGATCCGGACGAGGCCGCCCGCGCCCCCGCGTCCGGCGTGGCACGGCAGGCGGCCTGGGCGCTGAGCGGCAAACCCGATGTCCCGGCCTGGCCGAGGCCGAGCGCGCCGTTCGTCGCGGCCGACGCGGCGGAAGCCATCGCGGGCACCGCCGTGCGCGAGCAGTACGCAGACGTGCGCGACCGCCTGCACCCCGAGGCGTCCACCCGGGAGCCCGGGGGAGCGGCAGGCGGCCGGCACCGCAGAAGCTGATGCGGAAAATCCGTGCGGCGAGTTGGTTCAGAGACCGTCGTGGTACCGCCGCTGGGCCGCCGACCGGCCGTCCTGCGCGTGCTCGCCGTTCGACGACGAGTGCCAGCTCTCCGGCAGGTGCCGGCCCACGCGCTCCGGCAGCCGCTCGCCGAGCTTCTGCACGGCCTTGCCGCCCGCGTCACGGCCGAAGCCCGCGGCGGCGTGGCCCGCGTTCTGCACGGTGTCGCTCGCGACGAAATCGCGTGTCGCCTTCCGAATCTGCTCGTAGCGCTCGCGTCCGGCCTTGGCGCCCAGGACGTACCCGACCGCGAGGCCGGTGACGAAGGTGATGCGGGTGCCCATGAGGAGTCCCTCCGTGAGGTGCCGTCCCGTTATTGCAGGTCCACGACTACCCGCACCTTTGGCGAGGCAACCGCTGTGCGGGCCGCCGCCCACGGCTGCGTACGGAAGCCCTGGTCCCGTGGGTGAGTCTGCCAGCAACCGGCACCCTCCGTGTACGCCCGACCACCTTGGGGCGCGAGCCGCCGGGGAAAACCGGTGTACGAGGCACTCCTCGAAGTGCGCTAATGTATTCCACGCAGAGAGCGCCCCAAGCGGTCAGCTCAATCCCCTGTAGCTCAATTGGCAGAGCAGCCGGCTGTTAACCGGCAGGTTACTGGTTCGAGTCCAGTCGGGGGAGCAACCCCGCAGAGATGGACCCCATGGCTGAGGCCATGGGGTTTTCGCATTCCCCGACCCGACATCCTCTCGGCGCTGTCGGCTGGGCAGGTCACCGCCCCGCGGCAGGCGCGCATCCATTGGCGACCGCGGCGCCGGCCGAGGTGCTCACGGTGCCGGCCACCCCAAGCGTCGGGCAGGCGAGCGAACGAGCCCGTGACCGCCGCGGCCGATCGTGCGGCCGCCGGACCGGGCACGCCCTCGCACACGCAGGCGCGACCGTCCGAAAAATTTCTCACTACACGTGGGAACCCGCGCCCGCCTCGAACGTCTGGACCCGCGTACCACGAACCACTCGCGGTATGTCCTTTTTCTTTTCTCCCAAGGAGTCCGGACTTGTCCCCAACCACCCGTCGCGTCGCCGGAGCACTGGCGTCCGCGTGCGCGCTTCTCGCCCTGGGCACCGGCGTCGCGAGTGCCACCCAGACACCCGAGGCGACACCCCCGCCCACGCCCCGGACCGAGGCGTCACCGGTGCCGACGCGGCCCGCGCAGCCCACGCAGGCCGGCAAAGAGCAGACACCGGTTCCGGTGGCCACGCCGACACCGAGCGCGAGCGTCCCTCCGGCTGCTCCCAAGCCCTCGCCGACTTCCGCGGCCACCGCGACACCGTCGGCCGTGCCGGCCGTCACACCCGCCGCGAGTGCGCCGACCCCGCAGCCTGTGCCGGACGAACTGGCCGACACCGGCGGCGACAACATGACCGTCGTCTACACCGTCGCCGGCGGCGCGCTGCTTCTCCTGGGCGCGGGCGGCGTCTTCGCGACCACCCGGCTCCGCGGCCGGTCGACCGACTGACGTCCCCACTGCGGTGAGCACCGCTCGGCCACGAGGCATGCGGCCGGGCGCACGCCATGAAGGCCCCGTGTCGAAATCGGCACGGGGCCGCCGGTGCGTCCGCACTCGGCCGGTTCCATCGGTTACCCGCCGGGACCGAGCAGCCGAATGCCGCCGGGCCGGGCGGCCCGCCCGGCCAACCGCGGGCCGGGCTGCGCGCCCGGGTGAGAAGCCGGCGGTCCTCGGCGCCCGGCGCGGCAGGCACTGGTCCCATGGCGGTCCGACCCCCCGACCCAAGGTCTCGACGACCGACGATCAGGGCACCGGTCGACTCAAGCCGCGTCGTCAGCGGAACGCCCCACATGCCGCTTGCTGCACGGGGTGGGCCACCGATGAAACACCGGATTGGGTCCGCTTGGCGCTCTGGTCTCACCGGGCGACGAGACCTCGCGGCCCGCGAACCCCGAGCCGCCCGATCGCTCCGACGATGCCCGGGGACCCGCCCCGGCACCGGGAGCCCATGACATTGGAGGCATTCTGCCCGCGCTATCGGGCCCGTTCGCCGGGCCGCCCACCTCATGCCCGGCAACCTTCGGCGGACGTGAAGCGTCGTGGCCGAACAGGCTGTTGGCGTGGGTCACCGTACTGATAACGGGCGACCGCGCAGCCTTGCGACGGGTACCAGCCCCGCGCCCGTCCACGACGGCGGCACCGAGGCCCGCGGAGCACCGGGCGCACACGCGCGGCACACAAGCCGGTGTCCGGATGAGCCGCCCCCTCGCCCCGGAGCCGCCCGCGACGGCCGATGTCCCGTCGGCGACCTCCCCGCCGACGCCCGAACACCGCGACATCACCGAGCTCTACCACGCCCACCGCCTCGAACTCGTGCGCCTGGCCGCGCTCCTGACCGACGACACGGAGACCGCCCAGGACGTCGTGCAGGACGCGTTCGCGGCGGCGTACAAACGGCACGGCCCGACCCTTGCCGGACTCGACGACCCCCTCCGCTACCTGCGCCGCAGCGTCGTCAACGGGGCCCGCTCCGTCCTGCGCCGCCGACGCACCGCGCGTGCCTGGGTCCCGCCGCACGTGCCGCCCTCGCCCTCTCCCGAGGACGACGCGATACGCGCCGAGGAGGACCAGCAACTCCGCGTCGCGATCGACAACTTGCGGCCACGGCAGCGCGAGGTGTTGGTGCTCCGCTACTACGCCGGACTCACCGAGGCCGAGATCGCCCGCACCCTCGGCATGGCCCAGGGCACCGTCAAATCCACCGCCAACCGTGCGCTGAAGAGCCTGCACCGGATGCTGGAGGCGCACCGATGACGTCCGACGACGCCCTGCGGCCGCTCGAAGAACGCGTACGCGAACACCTCACCCGTCGCGCCGCCGCCATCACCCCCGACACGCTCGGCCCCACCCGCCCGCCGCACCCGGAACCGGCCCGCCGCCGATTCAGGTGGTCGCGGACCGCGAGGCCGCGCACGATCGCCCCCCTCGCCGCCGGAGCGCTGACCGTCGCCGCAGTCGTCGGGTGGGTGCTGCTCGCACCGGACCCCGGTGACTCCACGACCGTGCCGCCAGGCGAGTCCGTCACGGTGCCGGCGACCGACCCGCGACAACTCCCCACCGAGGACGGCCGATCGGCGTCGCCGACACCGGCGCCCCCGGAAACGCCGTCGTCGGCCCCGCCCCAAGCCACGCCCGGGGTTACGCCCCCGTCCACCGAAGTGCGGGCCGTGGAACAGACCCCGACGTCCCCGCCTTCGCGGATCACGTCGGCGCCGCCGGTTTCCCCGGCTGCGACACACGGCTCGGTGCCGACGGCCCCCACCCCGTCGACCACCGGCCACCCGAGCCCCGGCGGCCCCGTGCAGCCGACGCCCACAACCGCACGCGCCACCACCTCGCCCGCGATCGCGACTCCCGCCCCGACCGAATGAGCGACTGCCGCCACCGTGCGGCTCTCGGCGCGGGTACGGCCGAGCCGTCGACCGAATGGAGCAACCTGTGGCCGAGGCGCAAGTCGCGGGCCGGGAAAGGGCCTCCGGTGCCGCGGGGAGGCCCTGCTGACGTCCACCCGACGAAACCCGGCGAGCAGGGTCGTTGGTGAAAGGGCTATGCTGCCGGGGCCGAGACCGGTGAGGTTCGGCGCGGGGCGGTAGCTCAGCCGGTTAGAGCAAGGGACTCATAATCCCTCGGTCGTGGGTTCGAGTCCCACCCGCCCTACAGAAACAAAGGCGTGCAGTAGCTGCGTGCGCGCAATCGCGACGCCCCTGAGGGGCGAGTCGCGGGGTCTCCTCCGAGAGCGGAGGGCGCCGTCGGCAGCCTCGTGATGATCACGGATTGTATTGGCTCGGCTACTGTCGCGCTTCGCCGTGAGCTTAGCAACCCTGCCCACCGCGATCCGCTGCATTTCACTCGTTCGAGTGGGTGGCGATGGGTGGCGCTGCGCCGACCGGGCCGACACCGCAGCCCCGACCGAACCGCCGACATCGTGATACGGGCCAGGGCCGAGGCTCCTGACGTGCCGTCAGCTCCGCCAGGTGAAACCCGCGCGCATGGTCAGATCGGCCAGTATGCCCTGGCCCTTCTCGCCCGGGTGGAACCAGTCCCAGCGGCTGAGGTCGCCCTTGCCGAAGCGGTGCGCGTTCACCGCGCCGCCGTCGTAGCGGCACTGCTCCTGCCATTCACCGCAAACCCGGCGCAGCACGTCGTTGTACGCCGTGACCCGGTCGCGCACCCGCTGCCGCCGCTCGACGTCGTCCATCTTGGTGGACTCCGGATCCTCCAGCATCGTCTGGCAGATGCCGGACGACCAGACCGCACGCGCCAGTCGTTCACCGCGCGCAACCTCCCACAGCCGCCCGATGTCCGGCACGCTCACCACCAACACCCGTACACCGGGCAGGCCTTGGCGCAGGACGGCAAGACCCTCGCGCAACTGGCGCTCGTAGTCGGCGACCGATGTCATCTGACTCTCTTTGTCACGGCATGCGTCATTCGCCCCCATGAGTACCGTGACGTATTCCACACGCTGGCCGACCGCCTTCTGCGCCTGCGCGGCGAGGTCGGACATGCGCGCGCCGGTGCGCGCGTTGTTGAACACCGCGTCACGCGCCACGCCGAGCTGCTTCGCCTGACTGTTGACGTCGTCGCCGGTGGCCCACGACTTCGACGGGCAGTCCTTGAGCGGGATCGAACACGCGTCGTACCCACGGGTGATGGAGTCGCCGAGCGCGGCCATCGATGCGGGTTTGGGATACGGGCCCGTCGGTCGAGCGGAGGGCGGCGGGGCCTGCACAGTCGTCGGTGTCGCCTGCGTCGTCGGCGTCGCCGGTGTCGGGATCGTCAGATTCGGAGGCGGAGACGTCGCGGCGCTCACGGGCCCGGTCGGTTCCACCGCGCCGGGCGGTGCCGTCGCGAGCGGCTGCGCGGCCCCGTTCGCCCCCGCCTCGGGTTCGGCGCCGAACGCGTCGCCGAAGCCCCCCAGTTCATCGGTGGCTCCGCCGGATCCCGTCGAGCACGCGCCAACCGTCGCCAGCATCGCCGCCGTCGCCACCGCGGCAACCCGGGCGCGCAGCCCGCGTCCCCTCCGAACGCCCTTGCATCCGGGCGGTATTCGCCCGCGGGTCCCCCACTGTCCCCTGCCTTCGGCCACCGCCGTCCCCTCCCGCTCCCACCCCGCGCGGACCACCCGCCCGAATTCCGCTGCGCATCGGCGCTTTGGCACGTAGCCTCGACACGACGCGACAGTGACACCCGCCATGATGCGCGAATTGACATGAGCCCACGGCAGGTTGCCGTGTGCGGATACTCCTGACGGTATGTCATCCCTTCGAGTGAACGCGGGCCCCCGTGCGGATGGGGTCACGACGGGGTGGGCAAGGTGAGTGCGGTGGCTCACAGTTCCGGGACTGTGAGTGACGTTTGAGACTCCGGTTTCCGGTGTATTCCTCAGGGAAGAACACGGAGAGTGATTACTCCTCGTGGTGCTTCCGAGGTGCGTGCGGCACAATGAAGAGCGCAAACCTCACGTAGGGCCGCGGGGAACACGGGGAATCCAAGGAGCGAACTGCACAGCAGAACAACGACGCACGAGCAGGGCACGTGGGTCGGAGCACGGGACGTGAGGCGAATCCGAGGCCGCTGGGGAAGGCGTACCTCGTCCTTAGCCTGGAGGTCCCAGTGACGACACGTGGAGTCTTGTACGTGCACTCCGCGCCGCGCGCGCTGTGTCCCCACATCGAGTGGGCCGCACAGGGCGTTCTTGGCGTGCGCCTCACACTCGACTGGGTCCGTCAACCGGCCGCACCGGGCATGCTCCGCGCCGAATTGTCGTGGCACGGCCGTCCCGGCACCGCGGCGAAGCTCGCCTCCGCGCTGCGCGGTTGGCACCTGCTGCGGTTCGAGGTCACCGAGGAGCCGTCGCCGGGGGCCGAGGGGGAGCGCTACAGCAATACGCCCGACCTCGGGATCTTCCACGCCGTCACCGGAGCGCACGGGGACATCCTGATCCCCGAGGACCGGCTGCGTGCCGTTCTCGGCCGCGCCGCACGCGGGGAATGCGACCTTCAGCACGAGATCGAGAAGCTGCTCGGCAAGCCCTGGGACGACGAGCTGGAGCCCTTCCGCTATGCGGGTGAGGGTGCGCCCGTCCGGTGGCTGCACCAGGTCGTCTGAGCGTCGTTCCGCAGGTTCGGACGAGGCGAAACCCCGGAACGCACAAGGCCGAAGGCCGTCGCGCGAAGATGGTGCCCGACGGCCCGAAGACGCGGCGGCGACCGACCGACGACGACACCACGTCGAGGGCGGGCCGGGAATCCCCGGCCCGCCCTCCTACGTCACTGAACGCTTCCGCAGACACCGCCCTCGCGTCGCCGGCGGGAACGTCGTCGACCCGTCCCGGCCCCCGGCCCCCGGCCCCCGGCCCGCCCGACGGCTACCGGGCGCGTCTCGGTGGCAGCCCCGCCGACACCGCGATGGTCGCGGCGCGGCGCGGTCTTCCTACAAAGGGATGTTGCCGTGTCGGCCGCGCTGCTGCGGGGCCTCGGCGATGGCCTTCGCCAACGCGATGCGGCTCTCGTCGGGGTCGATGACCTCGTGCACGACACCGATTTCGACGGCGCGGTCCAGGCCGCCGGCGACCTTCTCGTGCTCGGCGGCGAGTTCCTGCTCGACCTGCGGTTTGAGGTCGTCCGGAACCTCGGCCAGACGGCGGCGGTGCAGGATGCGCACGGCCGCGACGGCGCCCATGACGGCGACCTCGGCGGTCGGCCACGCGAGGACCTTGGTGGCGCCCAAAGACGCGGAGTTCATCGCGATGTAGGCGCCACCGTAGGTCTTGCGGGTGACCAGCGTGACGCGCGGCACCACGCATTCGCCGAACGCGTGCAGCAGCTTCGCGCCGCGCCGGACGACGCCGTCCCATTCCTGGCCGACGCCCGGCAGGTAGCCGGGGACGTCCACGACGACGACGAGCGGAACACCGAACGCGTCGCACATGCGCACGAACCGCGCGGCCTTCTCCGCCGACGACGAGTCGAGGCAACCACCGAGCCGCAGCGGGTTGTTGGCGACGACGCCGACCGTGCGTCCGCCGAGACGGCCGAGCGTGGTGACGATGTTCGGCGCCCACTTGGGGTGCAGTTCGAGGCCGGGCTCGTCGAGGAGGTTGTCGACGACCGGGTGCACGTCGTACGCCCGCTTCGCGGACTTCGGGAGCAGCGCGCCCAGTTCGCGGCGGTCCAGCAGCGCGGGGTCGATCTCGCCCGGGTTGGCGAGAAGGTCCGCGAGCCGGCGGGCGCGGTCGAGGGCGTCCTGCTCGGAGTCGGCGATCACGTGGACGACGCCGCTGCGCCGGCCGTGCGGTTCGGGGCCGCCCAGCCGCAGCGCGTCGACGTCCTCGCCGGTGACCGAGCGGACGACGTCCGGGCCGGTCACGAAGACGCGGCCCTCGGGGGCGAGGATCACCAGGTCGGTGAGTGCCGGGCCGTACGCGGCGCCGCCCGCCGCGGCGCCCAGGACGACGGAGATCTGCGGGATGCGGCCGGATGCCAGGGTCATGGCGTGGAAGATCCGGCCGACCGCGTCGAGTGAGGCGACGCCTTCCTGGAGGCGCGCGCCGCCGGAGTGGAACAGCGCGATGATCGGGCAGTCGTCCGCGAGTGCGCGCTGGTAGGCGTCGACGACGACCTGGCATCCTTCGACGCCCATGGCGCCGCCCTGCACGGTCGGGTCGGACGCGTACGCGACCACCCGGGCGCCGTTGACCGTGCCGACACACGCCAGCATGCCGGACCGGTCGTACGGCGAGATCTCCTCGTAGCTGCCTTCGTCGACGAGGCGTCGCAGACGCAACCGCGGATTTCGCGGGTCGCTGTCGCGGTCCGGCTTGCCGGGTGAGGCAGCCGGCCGGTTCTCCGTGAGAGTCATTGCGGGAAGCTCCTCAGCGGGATGAACCCGCACTGCGGAAGGCCACGACCACGTCGTGCCCGCCGAATCCGAACGAGTCGTTGAGAGCGACGATTTCCCCGTCCGGCAGCGGGCGCGGATCGTTGCGGACGATGTCCATGCAGACTTCGTCGTCCGGGTCGTCGACGTTGATGGTGGGCGGTGCCATGCGGTGGTGGAGCGCGAGCACGGTGGCGACCGACTCCACGGCGCCGGTGCCGCCGAGCAGGTGGCCGGTCATCGACTTGGTGGAGGTGACGGCGACCTTGTCGGCGGCGGCGTCGCCGAGAACCGCGCGGATGGCCTTGAGCTCGGTGATGTCACCCGCCGGGGTCGACGTGCCGTGCGCGTTGACGTGCACGACCTGGTCGGGCGCGGCGCCGGCGTCCTCGATGGCGAGTGCCATCGCGCGCGCGATGTCGCGGCCCTCGGGCTCGGGCTGGGCGATGTGGTGGCCGTCGGAGGTCATGCCCGCCCCGGCGACCTCGGCGTAGACGCGGGCGCCGCGCGCGGCGGCGTACTCGGCGCTCTCCAACACCAGGCAGCCGGCGCCCTCGCCCATCACGAAGCCGTCGCGGGCCTTGTCGTACGGGCGCGACGCGCGCTGCGGCTCGTCGTTGCGCTTCGACATCGCCATCATGTTGGCGAACGCGGCCATCGGCAGCGGGTGGATGGCGGCCTCGGTGCCGCCGCACACCACGACGTCGGCGCGGCCGGAGCGGATCATCTCCAGGGCGTACGCGACGGCTTCGGCGCCCGACGCACACGCGCTCACCGGGGTGTGCACCCCGGCGCGGGCGGAGAGTTCGATGCCGACGTTCGCCGACGGGCTGTTGGGCATGAGCATCGGGACGACCAGCGGGCCGACCCGGCGCGGGCCCTTCTCCTTGAAGATGTCCCACGCGTCGAGCAGCGTGGTGACCCCGCCGATGCCGGAGGCGATGACGACGCCGAGCCGAGTGGGCTCGACCGTGGCGCCGGCGCCGTCCTCGGCGGGCTGGTTCTTGGGCGCGTAGCCGGCGTCATGCCACGCCTCACGGGCGGCGATCATGGCGAACTGCGCGGACCGGTCGAGTTTGCGCGCCTCGACCTTGGGCATCACCTCCAGCGGTTCGACGGCGATGCGGCCGGCGAAGCGCACGGGGAGTTGCTCGGCCCAGTCTTCGGTCAGCGGACGGATGCCGGACTTGCCGGCCAGCAGCGCGGACCACGTCGTCGCGACGTCGCCGCCGACCGGCGTGGTCGCGCCCAAGCCGGTGACGACCACGGTGCGCGGGGTCTCGGTGCGCTTGGTCGGGCTCACTGGAAGATCACTCCCACGATGGTTCGAAACGTGAATGGGTGCGGGGACATCCGCGCCGACGGGACCTGACGGGCCGTCGGAAAGCGG
>NZ_JBPKBI010000005.1:38884-56389 GCF_051388935.1 Yinghuangia sp. YIM S10712 | reverse complement strand
CCCGACCCGACTTGGGTCAGGCCGCCTTGGCGCCGGCGGTCGCGATGTAGTCGACCGCGTCGCCCACGGTGGCGAGGCCCTTGACGTCGTCGTCGGGGATCTTGACGTTGAACTTCTCCTCGGCCGCCACCACGACCTCGACCATCGACAGCGAATCGATGTCGAGGTCGTCGGTGAACGACTTGTCGCGCTGGACGTCCTCGACGTCCGTGCCCGCGATCTCGTTCACGATCTCGGCGAGACCCTTGAGGATCTCCTCCTGGCTTGCCATGGTGCTCCTCGGATGCGTCGGTGTTTGCTCGGTGATGGTTGGTCGGTGTGGCGTACCGGCCGCCGCAGGAGGCGGCAGCCGAGGTTTTCGGGGAAGCAGGGGTGGCCCGGGGGAGGGGCCGTGCCGCCCGCGGCGACTCAGGGAAGCGTAATGACCTGCCCGGCGTAGACGAGACCCGCCCCGAACCCCATGACCAGCGCGGTCCCTCCGGCGGCGGCCTCACCGCTCTCCAGCATGCGCTCCATGGCCAGGGGGATGGACGCCGCCGAGGTGTTGCCGGTTTCGGCGATGTCGCGAGCGACCGGTACGTCCGGGGGCAGTTTCAGGGCTTTGATCATCGCGTCGGTGATGCGCATGTTGGCCTGGTGCGGGATGAACGCGTCCAACTGGCTCGCTTCCACGCCCGCGGCGTCCAAGGCCTCCTGGCAGACCTTCGCCATCTCCCAGACCGCCCAGCGGAAGACCGTCTGGCCCTCCATGGTCAGTGTCGGGAACGCGGCCTCCGGGTTGTCGCGGAGCGCTTCCCACGACGTGGACTGGCTGATCGTCCCGGAGTTCGCGCCGTCCGAGCCCCACACCACCGGACCGATGCCGGGCTCCTCCGACGGGCCGACCACGACCGCGCCGGCGCCGTCGCCGAAGATGAAGGCCGTCGAACGGTCGTCGGGGTTGGTCAGGTCGGAGAGCCGTTCGACGCCGATGACCAGGACGTACTCGGCGCTGCCGCCGCGGACCATGTCGTTGGCGAGGGTGAGCCCGTAGCAGAAGCCCGCGCACGCGGCCGAGATGTCGAACGCCGGTGCACGCCCGCCGCCCGCGCCGAGCCGGTAGGCGATGTCGGTGGCGACGGCCGGCGTCTGCTTGAGGTGGGTGACCGTCGCGACGATGACGCAGCCGATCTCCTCGGCCGAAATACCCGCGTGCGCAAGGGCTTTGCCGGCCGCGGCGAGCGACATCTCGGTGACGGTCTCCTCATCGCCGGCCCAGCGCCGGGTCTTGATGCCGGACCGCGACTGGATCCACTCGTCGGACGAGTCGATGCGCTCGATGAGTTCGGAGTTGGGGACGACCCGGACCGGCCGGTAGCCGCCCACGCCCATGATGCGGGCGTACGGCGCGCCGGACCTGGGTCGGATGGGCGCGCTCATGCCGCACCCCGCAGACGCCTCGTGCCGCCCCCGTGAAACGCGTCCCGGTGCCTGGTTCGCTCGCTCACGCGTTGCCCTTCCACTCGACGTTCGTCGGTTCGTTGGTGGGTTCGTTCGGGTCGGCTCTGCCGGCTCGTTCGGGTAAGGGGCCCTGCTCAGACCGCGGAGACGGGGTGGACGCGCAGCAGCGGCATGCCGGGCGCGACCGGGTCGCCGTCCTCGACGAGCCACTCGACGACCGTGCCGCCGTGCGGCACGGTGATCGCCTGCTCGTCGCGGTGCGAGCGCACGACGCCGACCTCGGCGCCGGGCGCCAGATCGTCGCCCGCCTTGACGTCGGCCTTGTGCACGATGCCCTTGAAGGGCGCGACGACCAGGCGCCATGTCGGCGAGGCGTCGATCTCGCTCGGGGTGCCGTGCTTCTCGACCAGGGCGCGTGCGGCCTCCAGGTCGTCGGGTGTCTTGAGGGCCAGCGTCTCGACGCCGGGCAGTGCGCGCTTGGCGAGCCCGGTCAGCGTGCCGGCCGGCGGGACCTCGATGATCGCGGTGACGCCCAGGTCGCGCATCGTCTCCATGCACAGGTCCCAGCGGACCGGGTTGGAGACCTGGCTGACCAGGCGCCGCACGATTTCCCGGCCGTCGTGCAGGACCGCGCCGTCGGTGTTCGAGATGTACGGCGTGCGCGGGTCGCGCACGGTCACGCCCGGGACGAGCTGTTCCAGGCGCGCGACGGCCGGGGCCATGTGGTGCGTGTGGAACGCGCCGGCGACCGAGAGCGGGCGTACCCGCGCCTTCTCGGGCGGGTCGGCGGCGAACGCCTCCAGTTGCGGCAGGGTGCCCGCGGCGACGATCTGTCCGGCGCCGTTCATGTTCGCCGGGGTGAGGCCGTGCTCGTGGATCTTGGCGACCACCGCGTCCGCGTCGCCGCCGAGGACCGCGGACATGCCGGTCTCGGTGACGGCAGCCGCGGCGGCCATCGCCTTGCCGCGCTCGCGGACCAGGACCATCGCCGACTCGGCCGTGATGACGCCGGCGCCCGCCGCGACGGTCAGCTCGCCGACGCTGTGTCCGGCCGCGCCGCCGACGACGCGGTAGGCGTCGGACGGGTGCGGGAACAGTGCCAGCGCGGCGACCAGGCCGGAGGCGACCAGCAGCGGCTGGGCGATCGCGGTGTCGCGGATCTCGTCGGCGTCGGCCTTGGTCCCGTAATGGATCAGGTCGAGGCCGGTGACGGCCGACCACCAGGTGAGGCGGTCCGCCACACCGGGGAGGTCGAGCCAGGGTGTGAGGAAACCGGGTGTTTGGGCGCCCTGTCCGGGGGCGACGAGTACGAGCACGTCAATAACCTTCTCGCTTGCGGGTGGTGCCGACCCCGTATCGGCGCAGACGAAGATCAGATGGCGGTTTTGTGGGTTTCCTACAAACCGCCTTCCGCGGTGGCCAGCCGCCCGAGGATCAGCGACACCTGGAGGGTGAACGCGGAGCGGGCCTCGGTCGGGACCAGGCCGGTGATGTCCATCACGCGTCGCAGCCGGTAACGCACGGTATTGGGATGGACAAAAAGCATCCGCGCCGCTCCTTCGAGTGACGATGCCTGCTCCAGATACACCGACAGCGTTTCGAGCAACGCGGACCCCGCCGCGTGCAGCGGTATGTAGATCTCCTCCACCAACTGCCGCCGCGCTTCCTCGTCGCCGGCGAGCGCCCGCTCGGGCAGCAGATCGTCCGCGGAGACGGGCCGGGGGGCGTCCGGCCACGCCGCGCACGCGCGGTGGCCCGCGGTGGCGGACTGCGCGGAACCGACGGCGGCCAGCAGATCGGGGACGCTCGGCCCCACGACGACCGGGCCGGGCCCGAACTGGCCGATGAGCGAACGCGTCGCGCGCAGCGGGTCGTCAGCTCCGCCGACGATCACCACGAGCCGGTCGCCCTGCACGCCGGTGAGCACGTTGAGGCGGGCGTGGCGGCTCGCCCGGTGGATGCTGTCGACCACCGCCTGGGTGTCGCCGTCGGGCGCGTTGCCGACGACGACCATCACCGACTGCGGGGAGCCCCAGCCGAGAGCGGCGGCCCGGGACAGGATTCCTTCGTCGGCCTCGCCGCGCAGCAGGGAGTGCACGACCAGCGCTTCGAGGCGGGCGTCCCACGCGCCGCGCGCCTCGGCGGCGTGCGCGTATACCTGCGCGGTGGCGAACGCGATCTCGCGCGAATACAGCAGCAGCGCCTCGCGCAGCACCTGTGAGTATCCGGGTGCCGCGAGCTCGTCGATACGCGACTCGACGACCTCGATGGTCACCCGGACCAGTTCCACGGTCTGCGGCAGGGTGATCGCCCGGGTCAGCTCGCGCGGGGCGGTGCCGAAGACGTCCGCGCTGACGGCGTACGGCGCCTCGGGGTGGCGGAACCACTCGGTGAACGCCGCTATCCCCGCCTGGGCGACGAGGCCGATCCACGATCGGTTCTCGGCCGGCATGTTCCGGTACCACGGCAGGGTCTCGTCCATCCGGGCCGCGGCGGCGCCGGCGAGCGCGCCTGCGGACTTCTCCAGACGTCGCACGGTCGCGGCGCGCTTGGCGGCGTCGGAACCGGAAGATCGGGCGGTCACGGGGACCATGATGAACCCTTCCGGGAGCGTCGGCGTACGCGGTCACGCCCTGATCGGGACAACCCGGACGCACCGCGCACCCCGGCGGGTGACGGCGGTTCGCCCTCCGTCACGGTGAAATACCGTGCGCGGCACGGCGGATGCGGTCGTCGACGGCGCCGCGTGCCACCGCCGCGTGCACCGCGCGGGCCAGCCGGGCGCCCCACCGCGAGCGCGGCCCGCCGAACAACTCGGGTTCCTCGCCCGGCCCGGGGGTGCGCGCGGCGACGCATATCGCGTCCGACGGTGTGCCGGTGCACGCGTATCCCGTCTCGAACAGTGCCTGCACCTTCGCCTCGGTGGCCGTCGCGACCGCGTTGACCAGCGCGGCGTCGCCGAGCGGCACGGGCACGACGACCACGATGTTGATCGTGCCGGGGCGCGGCGGGCCCACGGATTTCTCGTCGGGCGCCGCGGCCCACGACGGGATGCCGATCCCGGTCGTCACCCACGCCCGCACCCCGTGGTCGGTGCCGGTCGTGTACGCGGCGACGTCGGCCGCGGTCATCAGCCCGACACCCGGACCGGTGAGCCCGCGCGGGGCCGCGATCTCCTCCAGGTGCGCGACCGGGTCCATGCGCGCGTACCCGGGCGGCACCTGGGCGTTCAGCACCCACGCGCGTTCGCCGAGGCCTCCGCCGAGGATCGCGCTGGAGAGCATGCGCCAGCCGGGACCGGCCCGCCACATCAGGGCCGGCCATCCGTCGTGGCTGATCAACTCGGGCCGGTACGCGCTTGGTTCGGCCGTTGCGAAGGCGTCGGTGCGCGCTGCCTCGCGGGCCGTGGAGGACCGGGCGGCGGTCTCCGGCGGTGATCCGGCGTCGCCCGCCACGGTTTCGTCGGATGCGGTGCTCACGTCGTGCCCTTTCCTGCCGGGCCGGCGGCCCGTACGGCGCTTCCGGTGTCCCCCGATCTTGTCGTGTTCGCCGTGCTTCGCGTGCCGGGTGCGTTTCCCGGATGTCCTGGTCGGACCAAGTGCACTTGCGGGCGCCCGTCCTGACCGACCGTCACCTCGACTTGGGCGTGATAGTGCGTGGCGATGCTGTCCGGCGTCAGCACCTCGGCGGCGGTGCCGGACGCGACCGCGTGGCCGTCGACGAGCAGCAGCATGCGCTCGGCGTACTGCGCGGCCAGACCGAGGTCGTGCAGGGTGGTGACGACGGTCAGCCCGTCGTCGCGGCGCAGCCGGTCGACGAGTTCCAGGACCTGCTGCTGGTGGCCGAGGTCGAGTGCCGTGGTCGGTTCGTCGAGCAGCAGCACCGGCGCCTGCTGGGCCAACGCGCGGGCGAGGACGACGCGTTGCCGCTCCCCGCCGGACAGTCTGCCGACCTCGCGGCCGGCCAGCGGGCCCAGGCCCAGTCGGTCGACCACGTTGTCGGCGACCTCCCGGTCACGGCGTCCCGGCACCGCGAGGTAGCCGAGGTAGGGCGTCCGGCCGAGCAGCACGTAGTCGCGGACCGACATCTGCGGCGGCACCACCGGGTTCTGCGGCGTGTAGGCGATGGTGCGGGCGAGCGCGCGCGCCGACAGGTCGCGCAGGCGCACGCCGTCCGCGGTCACCTCGCCCGTGTACGGCAGCAGCCCCGCGACCGCTTTCAACAGCGTCGACTTGCCCGCACCGTTGGGGCCGATGACCGCGAGCCAGCCGCCTTCCTCGACCTGCGCGTCCACGTCGTGGAGGATTCGGCGTCGGTCGCGTGAGACGTCGAGTCCCGCGACGTCCAGACCGGTCATCCGCGCACCCCGCTCACATGTCCACCCGGCGCGTGGCACGCAGGACGATCACGAAGAACGGCGCCCCGATGAAGGCGGTGACCACGCCGATCGGCAGTTCGCCGGGTGCCGCGGCGGTCCGCGCGATGATGTCCGCGAGCACCAGGAACGTCCCGCCGACCAGCACCGACATGGGCAGGATGCGGCGGTAGCTGCCGCCGGTGAGCCGGCGTACCGCGTGCGGCACGACGATGCCGAGGAACCCGATCAGGCCGCTGATCGCGACCGCCGTCGCGGTCGCGAGCGACGCGGCGAGAAGCACGACGAAGCGCACCCGCGCGGCGCTGACGCCGAGGACCGCGGCCTCTTCGTCGCCCACCGTCATGACGTCGAGCAACCGCCCGTGCAGCAGCAGGACGAACGTGCTCACCGCGGCGTAGGGCAGCACCAGCACCAGCTCGTCCCAGGTGATGGAGGCGAGGCTGCCGAGGATCCACGAGTAGATGCGCCGCAGCTCGTCGACTTGGGCCTGCTGCACGAACGTCTGCGCGGCCGACAGGAACGACGACACCGCGACTCCGGCGAGCACGAGCGTGGTGGTGCCGTCCGCACGGCCGGCGGTGGTGCCGAGCCCGTACGCCATCAGCACGCCCGCGATCGCCCCCACGAACGCCGCGAGCGGCACGATTCCGATGCCGGCCACTTCTTCGGCGTCCGAGTAGCCGATCACCAGCGTCGCCCCGAGGCCCGCGCCGGCCGCGGCGCCGAGGAGGTACGGGTCGGCCATCGGGTTGCGGAAGACCCCCTGGTAGCCGGCGCCCGCGACGGCCAGCAGCGCCCCGACCAGCGCCGCGCCGAACACGCGCGGCATGCGGATCTCCACGAGCACCGAGTGCTGCACGGGGCTGAGCCCGTGGTCGATGTCGACGAACGGCAGTTCGTCGACGAGGGCGAGCAGCACGCCGCGCGGGGGCAGGTCGGCGGCGCCCACGAGCATGCCCGCGACGACCGCGCCGACCAGGGCGAGCGCCGCGGCGGCGTACCAGGGGTACGCGCGGCGGTTCTCGCCCGGCCGGGGGAGTGCGCGCGCGGGAAGCGTCGTCACGCGGTGGCGCCGGCCTTCTCGACGGCTGCGGCGACGGCCTTCACCAGGTCCACGACACGCGGGCCCCAGCGGGACGCGATGTCGTCGTCGAGCGGCACGACATTGCCGGTCTGCACGGCCTTGATCTTGTCCCAGCCCGGACGCTGCCCCACGGTGGCGGCGTTCTGGCCGCAGCACTTGGTGTCACCGAGGAAGATCAGGTCGGGGTTCGACGTCACGATGTGCTCGGTGGAGACCTGCGGGTAGCCCGACCCGTCCTTGTCGGCGGCGTCGGCGATGTTCCGCAGGCCGAAGAGGGTGTAGACCTCGCCGAGGAACGTCTTGGAGGTGACGCTGTAGCCGGTGTTGTCGAGCTCGTGGAAGTAGGTGAGGGGCGCGGCGGGCTTCTTGGCCTTCGCCACGACCTCGCCGATGTCCTTCTTCATCTTGTCGGTGACCGCGGCGGCCTCGGCGGCGTGGCCGGTCGCCGTGCCGAGGGTGTTGAACTGCGTGTACATCTCCTCGAAAGTCTTCGCGGCGGGCACTTCGACGACCTTGATCCTGACGGATTCCAGCTTCTGCTTGATGCCGTCGATGTCGTCGGAGAGCACCACCAGGTCGGGGGTGTACTTGGTGATCGCCTCGACGTTGGGCTGGAAGCCGGACAGGTCGGTCTTCGGAGCCTCGGCCGGGAAGTTCGACTGGTCGTCGACGGCGATGACCTGCTTGCCGGCGCCTATCGCGTACAGGATCTCGGTCGCCGTCGGCGTGAGCGAGACGATCTTCTTCGGGGCGTCGGCGGGCAGGGCCGCGGTCGACGCGCCGGCCGCCGGGGGCGTGGCTGCGGCGCCCGCCGGCTCGTTGCCGTCCTCGTTGTCGCCGCAGGCGGTCAGGACCAGCGCACCCAGGACGAGTGCCGCGGCAGGGCGCAGCACAGTGGTGACCTTCATGGATTTCTCCCGCGTCACCCACGGGTGGGGGACGCAGGACCCGTGGACGGATCGCCCTTCCTACGAGGGCCGATGTCGTCGACGCAGGCGAGGCGACCTGGCTCGTCCGCCCGACGGCGCCGGACGGCATCTCAGTTGCGGGACAGCGCCGGGATCCCACCGGACTTCGCTGCACACTGCGTCTTGCTGTTGCTTTGTGTGGTGCGGCGGAACGCTTCCGCCGGATTCAGGACGATACCAACCGGTCCACGGTCGTCAGGTCGCGGGTGGAATTGCGGACGGACCGGCAGTGTTGCGGTGGAATCGCGAGCGGACCAGCACGCGCCGACGCACCGAAGGGCCACGTCACCATGTACGACATACGCCGGGCCGCCGACCGCTTCCACACCCGGGCGGGGTGGCTCGATTCGCACCACAGCTTCTCGTTCAGCCGCCACTACGACCCGGCGAACACCCACTTCGGGCAGCTCCTGGTCAGCAACGACGACATCGTCGCCCCGGGCACCGGGTTCGACACCCACCCGCACCGCGACATGGAGATCGTCACCTGGGTGCTGTCCGGCGGCCTCGTGCACCAGGACTCCGAGGGCCACAACGGGCTCATCCACCCGGGCCTGGCCCAGCGCATGAGTGCCGGTCGCGGCATCCTGCACTCCGAGAAGAACGACCTGCGCGCGGGCGCCGAGCCGACTCCTGTCCGGTTCGTCCAGATGTGGGTGCTGCCCGACGAAGGCGGCATCGCCCCCGGCTACGAACAGCTCGACGTGTCCGCCGACCTGGCCCGCGGAGGTCTGGTGCCGGTCGCGTCCGGCCGCCCGGGCCACGAGGCCGCGATCCGCATCCACCAGAAGGACGCCGCCCTCCACGCGGCCCGCCTCGCCCCCGGCCAGGCCGTGCAACTCCCGACGGCGCCGTACGTCCACCTCTTCGTCGCGCGCGGCACCGTGACGCTGGAGGGCGCCGGGGCCCTCGCCGAGGGGGACGCCGTGCGTGTCACGGGCGCGGAAGGCCAGCGCCTCACGGCGGACACGGACGCCGAGGTGCTGATCTGGGAGATGCACAGCGCCGCCGCGCTCGGCTGACGCGGGACACCTTGAATGCGCACGCGAAGTGCGCCGTGCGCGGTCGACAACAGGCGATCCGCGCTGCGGCCCGTGCGTGCACGGGGGCTCTGCCGAGGCGGATGAGAGACGTGCGTGGCCTGCCGGGGCTGGGCGATGGGCTCTCGACGAGCCGCCCGGTCGGCCGCATGCCCGACGGGTCGCGCCGCGTGGGCACGGGGTGATGGCGGGCGGTCGGCAACAACCGGTGCGCGCTGTGTGGCCCGTGACAGCGGATGCGATGACGCCGACGGCGCCGGAGCGACGAGCGCGAGACCGACGGAATCGCCATCGCCGGGCTCCCCGACAGGGGCGGGACCCGCGTCACCGGGCCGTGGGGCGGGGAACGCTGTTCACGACCCGGCCGGCCACCGGCCTGGTCACCTACCGGGCGTGGTCTGCCGGGGCTCCGCGCACGGGCTTCGGCCGAACGCCCATGTGCAGTCTGGCCCGGCCGGCCACACGTCCGACGGGTTCGGCCGGGCGGTTGCGGGCGGCGAAAACCGGCCACGCCGCGTCGGCGTCCCCGGCTGTGCTGTGCTCGTGCGGATCACCTCGCGTCGCCGGCGGTTCTTGTGTCGCCGACGTCGTACGTGCTCCCCCCGTCGCGCCTTGCACCCGGCGTCCGAGCGGTTCGCGCTTGCTTCGAGTGCACTCCAACTGCTTAGCGTCGTGTTCGCGGGCTTCGGCCCGGCCCCCCGCTCCAGGAGGCATTCATGTTGCTCACCGAGACCGAACTTCCCGCCGACTCCTCGGTCGGCCGCTACACGATCAGCGAGGTCGCGGCGCGCACCGGCCTCAGCGCGCACACGCTGCGCTGGTACGAGCGCATCGGCCTCATGCCGCACGTCGGCCGTGAGGCCCCCCGGAGCGGCAACGGGCAGGCTGGACGCCGCCGCTACAGCGAGCGTGACCTCGGCTTTTTGGAGTTCGTCGGCAAACTGCGGGCCACCGGGATGCCGGTGGCGGACATGATCCGCTACGCGGAACTGGCCCGTGAGGGCGACGCGACGCTCGCCGAGCGGCATCGGATGCTCGTCGAGCACCGCGAGGAAGTGCGCGCCCGCATCAGTGATCTGACGTCCTGTCTGCTCGTGCTCGACTACAAGATCGACTTTTACGGCGCCTGCACGGACGCCGAGAAACGGGAAGGCGAAGCCACCGAATGATGCGCACCACCACACTGGGCACGGACGGCCCCGTCAGCTCGGTCCAGGGCCTCGGCTGCATGGGCATGAGCGACTTCTACGCCGGCGCCGGACCCGAGCACGGCGAATCCCTGGCCACACTCGGCCGCGCCCTCGACCTGGGCGTCACCCACTTCGACACCTCCGACATGTACGGCACCGGCCGCAACGAGGAGCTGATCGGCGAATTCCTGCGCGGCGGGCGCCGCGACGAGGTCCTGCTGGCCACCAAGTTCGGCCTCGACCGGCACGCCGGGCCCGGCGAGCGCGACATCCGCGGTGACGCGGCGTACGTGAAGGCGGCCTGCGACGCGAGCCTGGCCCGGCTCGGGATCGACACGATCGACCTGTACTACATGCACCGCCGTGACACCACGGTGCCGATCGAGGAGACCGTCGGCGCGATGGCCGAGCTGGTCGCCGCAGGCAAGGTCCGGCACCTGGGTCTGTCGGAGGTGACGGCGAAGGAGATCCACGCCGCCGCGGCCGTGCACCCGATCGCGGCCGTCCAGGCGGAGTGGTCGCTGTTCGCCCGCGACATCGAGGAGTCGGTGGTGCCGGCGGCCCGCGAGGTCGGCGCCGCGCTGGTCCCCTACTCGCCGCTCGGCCGAGGGTTTCTCAGCGCGCTGTGGACGACCTTCGACGACCTGCCGGAAGGCGACTTCCGCCGGGCCCAGCCCAGGTTCGTCGGCGACAACGCCCGCTCGAACGCCGAACTCCTCGCGCCTGTCAAGGAGATCGCCGCGACCCGCGGCATCACGGCCGCTCAGGTCGCGCTCGCGTGGGTCCAGCAGCGCGCGGACGTGTGGGGCATGCCCGTCGTTCCGATCCCCGGCACCACGAAGCGCACCCGGCTCGCCGAGAACGCCGCGGCGGCCGACGTCACGCTCACGGCGGACGAACTCGCGTCGTTGGAGCCGATCTCCGCACAGGTCGCCGGAGACCGCTACGCGGTCATGACGAGCACGTACGTCGGACCCGGCCGGGAGTAGCCGCCGCCCCCCGTACGGCAGACGGAATAATCAGCGCGATTCGGCAAGGCCGTTATCCACAATGCGCGGTTTGTCTACAGAGTGCGACGCGCGTAGCGAAAGTCATCACCGAACGTACGCGAAAGATTACGAATCCGCGTCGGTCGGCACTCCGGGGGTTGTGACCCGCCCGCCACGAGGCGTAGCAACAGGGGACCGAAAGGCATTCGTGCCACCCCTGGGGGTGTTGTGGCTGACGTGGTTATGGACGGCGTGGGCAAGGTCTACGCGGACGGCACCAGAGCGGTCGACGCACTCGATCTGTCCGTCGCGCACGGCGAGTTCCTTGTCCTCGTCGGCCCCTCCGGGTGCGGCAAGACCACCGCCCTGCGGATGGTCGCGGGGCTGGAGGACATCAGCGAGGGCACCGTCAGGATCGGCGACCGCGTCGTCAACCGGGTGCCCTCGCGCGACCGCGACGTGGCGATGGTCTTCCAGAGCTACGCGCTCTACCCGCACCTCAACGTGCGCGACAACATCGGATTCGGGCTGCGGCTGCGCAAACTGCCCAAGGCCGAGATCCACAAGCGCGTCGCCGAGGCCGCCCGCACGCTCGGCCTCGAAGAGCATCTGTCGCGCAAACCCCGGCAGTTGTCCGGCGGCCAGCGCCAGCGCGTCGCGATGGGCCGGGCGATCGTCCGGGAGCCGCAGGCGTTCCTGATGGACGAGCCGCTGTCCAACCTGGATGCGAAGCTCCGCGTCCAGATGCGTGCGCAGATCGCCCGCCTGACCCGCGAACTCGGCGTCACCACCTTGTATGTGACACACGATCAGGTCGAGGCGATGACGCTCGGCGACCGGGTCGCCGTGATGCGCAAGGGAGTTCTGCAACAGGTCGCGCCGCCCCAGGAGTTGTACGACCGGCCGGTCAACCTCTTCGTCGCCGGGTTCATCGGCTCACCCGCGATGAACCTGCTCAGCGGCCGACTGGAGGCCGCCGACGGCGGGTTCGCCGTGCGCCTGGGCGACCAGCGCCTCGCCGTCCCCGAGCAACTCCTGGCCGACCGGCCGGCACTGCGCGCCTACGCCGATCAGCCGGTGATCGTCGGCATCCGCCCGGAAGACCTCCACGACGCGGCCGACGACACCGCGCCCGCCCCGGACGACGCCGTACTGCGGGCCGAGGCCGACCTCGTCGAGTCGATGGGCTCCGAGGTCCACGTCCACGTGCGCCTGGCCGCCCCGCCCGCGGTGACCGCCGACGTTCAGGAACTCGCCGCGGACGCGGGCGACGCGGACCAGGTGCCCGACCCGGGCGCCGGCACTTCGGAACTCGTGGCCCGCCTGGGGCCCCGGACCCGGGTGCGAGACGGCGACACCGCGCTGCTCCGGGTCGCCACCGATCGCATGCACTTCTTCGACCCGGCAACAGGCCTGTCCGTGAGGGAGGAAACGTGACGCGAATCGTCGGTCGATCCGGGAGGGGAAGCGTGCGGCGGATCATCGGTGCGGTCGCCGCCGCATCCTTGCTGGCACTCGGGCTGGGCGCGTGCGGTGACGACGGCGACGACGAGGCGGCCCCCGCGGGCAGCCAGTCGGCGCCGGGCACCACCGCAGAGCTCCGCCTGCCCCGGCTCGACGGCACCACGGTCAGCGTTGCCGGGGTGTGGACCAACGACGAACTGGCGTCGTTCAAAAAGGTCCTCGCCGATTTCGAGAAGCGCACGGGCGCCAAGACCGAGTTCATCCCGACCGGGGACAGCGCCGCGACCTTCCTGGGCCAGCGCGTCGAGGGCAACGCGCCGCCCGACGTGGCCTTCCTCGCGCAGCCGGGCGCGGTCCGGCAGTTCGCGGAGCAGGGCTGGATCAAGCCCGTGTCCGCCGAGGTGCAGGCCGCGGTCCAGGCCAACTTCGCCCCGCAGTGGCAGAAGCTCGGGTCGTACGACAACAAGCTCTACGGCGTCTACTACAAGGGCGCCAACAAGTCGCTGATCTGGTACAACGCCCAGGTCTTCGACGACGCCGGAGCGTCCGAGGCCGCCACGTGGGCCGACCTCCAGAAGACCGCGAGCCTGATCTCCGACTCGGGCACGCCGCCCTTCGCGGCCGGGGGCGCCGACGGCTGGGTGCTGACCGACTGGTTCGAGAACATCTACCTCAGCCAGGCCGGCCCCGAGATGTACGACAAGCTCGCCCAGCACCAGATCCCCTGGACCGACCCGTCGGTCAAGGCGGCCCTGGAGACACTCGCGCAGGTGTGGAGCAAGGGCGAGTGGTTCCCCGGAGGCGCGGAGGGCGTCCTGCAGACCGAGTTCCCCGCCTCCGTGCCGCAGGTCTTCGGCGAGTCGCCGAAGGCGGGCATGCTGCCGGGCGCGGACTTCATCGGCACCAACATCATCAAGGACACCAAGGCCAAGGTCGGCACGGACGCGAAGTTCTTCGCCTTCCCGGCCGTCGCGCCCGGCAAGCCCCCGGTCGTCACCGGCGGCGACGCCGCCGTCGCGATGAAGGACAGCCCCGGCGCGATGGCGCTGCTCGCCTACCTCGCCTCGCCGGAGGCCGCCAAGGTCTGGGCCGAACAAGGCGGTTACCTCTCGCCCAACAAGAACCTCGACTTCGGCGCCTACCGCGACGACGTCACCCGTGAGATCGCCGAGAAGCTCATCGGCGCCGGCGACGACTTCCGCTTCGACATGTCCGACCAGGCGCCTGCGGCGTTCGGCGGCACCAAGGGCGAAGGCATGTGGCGCGACCTCCAGGACTTCCTGCGCAACCCGTCCGACGTCGCGGGCGCACAAGCGAGGCTGGAGGCCGACGCGGCCAAGGCATTCACCGGCGCATGAGAGTGACGGGGAGTCATGGCGGAACCGACTGACGCGGCATCGACCCGGGCCGCAGGTACCGACGATCCGCCCGCCGAGGCGGCCGAGCCCGCGGAAGAGCGCACCCGCAGGCTCGGCGCCGGGTGGCTGCTCGGCTGGCTGTTCCTGTTGCCGGCGGTCCTGGTGCTCGGGGTGCTGGTCGCCTACCCGATCGTGTGGAGCTTCGCCCGCAGCCTCTTCGGCGCCGAAGGCTGGTCGGACTTCACGGGCCTCGACAACTACCAGGACCTCTTCACCGACGACGACACATTCACCGCGCTGAAGAACAACCTGATCTGGGTGCTCGTCGTACCCGCCGTGGTCACGGCCTTCGGCCTGGTGTTCGCGGTCCTCACCGAACGCATGAGGTTCGCCACCGCGTTCAAGCTCGTCGTGTTCATGCCGATGGCCGTCTCGATGCTGGCCGCCGGCATCATCTTCCGCCTCGTGTACGACCGCGACCCCGACAAGGGCGTGGCCAACGCGGCACTCGTCGGCATCGACGAGATCTTCTCCGAAGGCGCCCCCTACCCGGGGGCCCGCCCGCGCCCCGACAGCGGCCTCGACCCTGCCGGGGGCGGCTTCCTCACGGCCGCGCAGCACCAGGCGGGCACCCCCGTGCTGCTCCCGCTCGTCGCACTGCCCGCCGACAAGATCCCCTCCGACGCGCGTCCCGCCGCGTCCGCCCCGCCGACCGGAGACGGCCTGTCGGGCGTCGTCTGGCTCGACTTCAGCCGAGGCAACCTCGGTGAGCCGGGCAAGATCGACGCCTCCGAGGTCGGCCTGCCCGGTGTCAGGGTCGAGGCGGTGCGCGACGGCCGTACGGTCGCCTCGGCCACCACCGCCGCGGACGGCAGCTTCCGGTTCGGCGACCGTGCGACCCGCGACGGTCCGGTGCAACTCCGGCTCGCCGCCTCGAACTTCGAGCAGGCCTTCGACGGGTACGACTGGCTCGGCCCCAGCCTGATCACCCCGGCGATCATCGGCGCCTACGTGTGGATGTGGGCCGGGTTCGCGATGGTCCTCATCGCCGCCGGCCTGGCCGCGATTCCGCGCGACGCCCTGGAGGCCGCACGCGTCGACGGCGCGACCGAATGGCAGGTGTTCCGCCGGGTCACCGTGCCGCTGCTCGCCCCGGTCCTGGTCGTGGTGATGGTGACTCTGGTCATCAACGTGCTCAAGGTCTTCGACCTCGTCCTCATCATCTCGCCCGGTTCGTCGCAGAAAGAGGCCAACGTTCTGGCGCTCCAGATGTACCTGGCGTCCTTCGGCGGCGGCAACAACCAGGGCCTCGGCAGCGCGATCGGCATCGTGCTGTTCCTGCTGGTCCTCCCGGCCATGCTCTTCAACATCCGCCGCTTCCGAAGGGAGAACCGGTGACCGCGGAAGTCGGAGGCACTCCGGGCACGGGCATCGCCACGGGTACGGCCGCCAAGCCGCCCGGCGGGGCCACACGCGCCGAAGGCACCGGCGGCGGGGCGATCAAGCGAGGCATCGCGTCGCGGATCGTCGCGAAGACCGGCGGGGGACTGGTCGCGACCGGGCTCGTCGTCGTGGCGCTGTTCTGGCTCATGCCGACCTTCGGACTGCTGGTGTCGTCGCTGCGGTCCTCGGACGAGACCGGCACCTCCGGTTGGTGGAAGGTGTTCGGCGAGCCCGGCCAACTCACGTGGCAGAACTACGACAGGCTCCTCGGCGACGACGACATGATGCGCGCGTTCCTCAACACGATCTGGATCACCGTGCCCAGCACGCTCCTGGTGATCCTCCTCGGCGCGCTCGCCGCGTACGCCTTCGCCTGGCTCGAATTCCCGGGCCGGGACTGGCTGTTCCTCGTGGTCGTCGGCCTGCTCGTGGTGCCCGTGCAGGTCGCGCTGATCCCCATCTCCAAGCTGTACGGCGAAACCGGCCTGTTCGGGACGATCACAGGCGTCGTGCTCTTCCACGTCGCCTTCGGCCTGCCCTTCGCGGTGTTCCTGCTGCGGAACTACTTCGCCGGCATCCCCAAGGACCTCCTGGAAGCCGCGCGCATGGACGGCGGCAGCGACATCACCATCTTCTTCCGCGTCATCCTGCCGCTCGGCCTCCCGGCCATCGCGTCGCTCGCCATCTTCCAGTTCCTGTGGGTCTGGAACGACATGCTCATCGCCCTCATCTACGCCGACGTCGACTCGGCGCCCCTGACCGTCGCGCTCCAGTCCCAATCACGCGCCTTCGGTGCGAACGTCGACGTCCTCGCGCCCGGCGCGTTCCTCTCCCTCGTCGTGCCCCTCATGGTGTTCTTCGCCTTCCAGCGCCACTTCGTGCAGGGCGTCATGGCCGGGGCCGTCAAATGACCGGAGGCTGTATTTAGGAGCAATCCTTTCCTGTTTCGCGCCTACAGTCGTGCGTATGACGACCGACCGCACCCGTGTCCTCGGCCCCCGCGAGCTCAACCGCGCCCTGCTCGCCCGGCAACACCTGCTCAGGCGCGTACACGTGCCCGCACTCGACATGGTGCGCCACCTTGCCGGGCTCCAGGCCCAGCACCCGACGTCCTCCTACTTCACCCTGTGGGCGCGCATCGCGGACTTCGACCCCGGGGAACTCGCCGGTCTCATGACCGACCGCAAGGTGCTCCGCATCGCACTCATGCGGTCCACGATCCACACTGTCACCGCGGACGACTGCCTCGCGTGGCGACCGCTGCTGCTGCCGGCCATGGAACGCATGTTCAACACCAGCCACCTGCGTGCGACCGCGGGCGCCGACCGCGACGAACTCACCGACCTCGGACGGGCGTTCATCGAGGAGAAGCCGCGCACGTTCGCCGAAGTCGGCGCGTACCTCGGCGAACGCTGGCCCGACGCCCAGCCCACCGCACTCGCCGCCGCGCTGCGCACCTGGGCACCGCTCGTCCAGGTGCCGCCGCGCGGTCTGTGGGGCCGCAGCGGACCTGTCGCGCACACCACTGCCGAACACTGGCTGGGCCGCCCGCTGGACCCGGAACCCCGGCTCGACGACATGGTGCTGCGCTGCATCGCGGCGCTCGGCCCGATGACCGCCAAGGACGTGCAGGTCTGGTGCGGCCTGACCCGCCTCGCACCGGTCCTCGAACGCCTGCGCCCCCGACTCGTCACCTTCCGCGACGAGCAGGGACGCGAACTGTTCGATCTGCCGGACGCGCCGCGCCCCGACGCGGACACCCCCGCGCCCGTGCGCTTCGTCGCCGACTTCGACAACATCAGGCTGTCGCACGACGACCGCACGCGCGTGATCAGCCGGGAATGGCAGAAGTGGTGCCTCGGGCAGGGAAACAAGCTGTGGGGCAGTGTGCTGTTCGACGGATTCGTCCGCTGCGCGTGGCGCATCGAACGTACGAAGGACACCGCCACGCTGCTCGTCGTCTCCGGCCCCGAGCCCAAGGACTCCCTCGCCGCCCACCGCGACGAGATCGAGGCGGAGGGACGCAGGCTGCTCGCCTTCGCCGCGCGTGACCGCGACAAGCACGACATCGTCTTCGCGTGAGCCACCGCGTGCCGCCCGCCCCGAACGCCGGGAGGGCCCGGAGCACGCGGTGTGCGTGCTCCGGGCCCT
>NZ_JBPKBI010000005.1:14126-38786 GCF_051388935.1 Yinghuangia sp. YIM S10712 | reverse complement strand
GTGCTCCGGGCCCTCCCGAAGTCCGGTTGGCTCGCGGTGAGTTACGCGTCGCCGCCGACCGTGCCGACGCCCGCCGCCTTCACGTCGAGGATCTGGTAGCGGTCGATGGCCTTCTTGACCGTCCCCGCGTCGACCTCGCCGCGCCGGGCCAGCTCGGACAGCACACCCACCACGATCGACTCGGCGTCGACGTGGAAGAAGCGCCGGGCCGCGCCGCGGGTGTCCGCGAAACCGAAACCGTCGGTGCCCAGGCTCGCGTAGTCCGACGGCACCCAGCGCGCGATCTGGTCCGGAACCGACCGCATCCAGTCGGAGACCGCCAGCACCGGCCCCGGCCTGCCGTCCAGCACCTGCTGCACGTACGGGATGCGCGGCTCGTCCTCGGGGTGCAGGAGATTGTGCTCCTCGCACTCCACGGCCTCGCGGCGCAGCTCGTTCCACGACGTCGCCGACCACACGTCGGCGACGACGTTCCAGTCGGCCGCCAGCATGCGCTGCGCGTCGAGCGCCCACGGCATGCCGACACCGGACGCGAGGATCTGCGTGCGCAGCGCCCCCTCGCGCGGCTCGCCTTCCTTGAACAGGTAGAGGCCCTTGAGGATGCCGTCCACATCGACGCCCTCGGGCTCGGCCGGCTGCTCGATCGGCTCGTTGTACACCGTCATGTAGTAGTAGACGTCCTCGCCCTGCGGGTGCTGCTCCGAGGAGCCGTACATCCGCCGCAGGCCGTCCTTGACGATGTGCGCGATCTCGAACGCGTAGGCCGGGTCGTACGCGACCACCGCCGGGTTCGTCGACGCCAGGAGATGCGAGTGCCCGTCGGCGTGCTGGAGGCCCTCGCCGGTCAGAGTCGTACGGCCCGCGGTCGCACCCAGCACGAATCCGCGCGCGAGCTGGTCGGACATCTGCCAGAACTGGTCGCCGGTGCGCTGGAACCCGAACATCGAGTAGAAGACGTACACCGGGATCATCGGCTCGCCGTGCGTCGCGTACGACGAACCCGCCGCGATCAGCGACGCCGTGCAACCCGCCTCCGAGATGCCCTCGTGCAGCATCTGACCGCTCGTGGACTCCTTGTAGGACAAAAGGAGTTCGCGGTCGACGGCCTCGTACGTCTGGCCGTGCGGGTTGTAGATCTTCGCCGTCGGGAACATCGCGTCCATGCCGAACGTGCGGTACTCGTCCGGCGCGATCGGCACGAACCGCTTGCCGATCCCGGGATCGCGCATCAGGTCCTTCAGCAGCCGCACGAACGCCATCGTGGTCGCCATCGGCTGCCGCGCGCCCTTCTTGACCGGCGCGTAGACCTCGTCGCCGGGCAGTTTGAGCGGCTTGGCGCGCAGCACGCGCTGCGGCATCGTCCCGCCGAGCGCCGCACGGCGCTCCATCATGTACTCGATCTCCTCGGACTTCTCGCCCGGGTGGAAGTACGGCGGGAGTTCGGCCTCCAGGTCCTTGTCCGAGATCGGCAGGTAGAGCCGGTCGCGGAACATCTTGAGGTCGGCCTTGGTGAGCTTCTTCATCTGGTGCGTCGCGTTGCGGCTCTCGAAGTTCGGACCGAGGGTCCAGCCCTTCACCGTCTGCGCCAGGATCACCGTCGGCTGGCCGGTGTGCTCGCGCGCGGCCTTGAACGCGGCGTACACCTTGCGGTAGTCGTGCCCGCCGCGCCCGAGCTTGGTCAGCTCGTCGTCGCTCAGGTGCGCGACCATCTTGCGCAGGCGCGCGTCGTCGCCGAAGAAGTGCTCGCGCGCGTACGCGCCGGACTCGACCGCGTAGGTCTGGAACTGGCCGTCCGGCGTGGTGTTCATCTTGTTGACGAGCACGCCGTCGGTGTCCTGCGCCAGCAGCGGGTCCCACGAGCGGTCCCAGACGACCTTGATCACGTTCCAGCCGGCGCCGCGGAAGTACGACTCCAGCTCCTGGATGATCTTGCCGTTGCCGCGCACCGGCCCGTCGAGGCGCTGGAGGTTGCAGTTGATGACGAAGGTGAGGTTGTCGAGCTCCTCACGCGCCGCCAGGCCGATGTTGCCCAGCGACTCCGGCTCGTCCATCTCGCCGTCGCCGAGGAACGCCCACACGTGGCTGCGCGAGGTGTCCTTGATGTTGCGGTTGTGCAGGTAGCGGTTGAACCGCGCCTGGTAGATCGCACCGAGCGGACCGAGGCCCATCGAGACGGTCGGGAATTCCCAGAAGTCCGGCATGAGCCGCGGGTGCGGGTACGAGGACAGACCGTACGGCGCCTGCGAATGCTCCTGCCGGAACCCGTCGAGGTGCTGCTCGGTCAGGCGGCCTTCGAGGAACGCGCGGGCGTAGATACCCGGCGCCGCGTGCCCCTGGAAGAAGATCTGGTCGCCGCTCTCGCCGTGGTCCTTGCCCCGGAAGAAGTGGTTGAAGCCGACCTCGTAGAGGCTGGCCGAAGACGCGTACGTCGCGATGTGGCCGCCGACGCCCAGCCCCGGGCGGTTGGCGCGCGACACCATGATCGCGGCGTTCCAGCGCACGAACGCGCGGATGCGGCGCTCGATGTCCTCGTTGCCGGGGAACCAAGGCTCGCTTTCCGGCGGAATCGTGTTGATGTAGTCGGTGCTGCGGAGGGCAGGCACGCCGACCTGCCGCTCACGAGCGCGTTCGAGCAGCTTGAGCATGATGTAGCGGGCGCGCTGCCGCCCCTGCTCGTTGATGACGGAGTCGAGTGACTCAAGCCACTCGCCGGTTTCGCTCGGGTCGATGTCCGGGAGCTGGCTCGGCAGGCCGTCGCTGATGATCGAGAAGCGCTCTCGTCCGGATGCCACGCTGTTCCTTCGCATATCGGTAGATGTCGCGATGATCGCCGGGTGCGGTATGCCGGAATCCTCCGGTCATGCCGTACGTCGGCCGCCACTCAGCGGTGTCGCGCCGCCTCCATCGTGGTACCCGGAGGACGTATACGTCACCTCTACCGATCGGTAATGGACCCGGCGGGTGCTTGATATGCGCCCGGACGTGCCCGGCCTCGCCGCATCGATCTCGTGGATCCGTATTTCGCTCTCCCGGCTACCGCGGCAGGGCGGCGTTGCCCTCGGCCCGGCTGTCGCCGGACCAACCACGCGGCGGCTCTCGAATGCGGGGTATCCGCATCCGTGAACCATTAAGAAGATTACGCCCGAGCACTTTCGCGGACCGCAGCGGCGTAGTTGTCTGGAGTAGTACGGATGCCGTGACGGGGAACACAGCGGGGCATCCTCGGCGGAAGGAGATCCGATGCACGCGACGATCGGCGACCGGCTCACGGTGCACGGCAACCAGGTCGGCCGCGCCGACCGCACCGGCGAGATTCTTGAGGTGCGCGGCCCCGACGGGACCCCGCCGTACGTGGTCCGCTTCGACGACGGGCACACCGGGCTGATCTTCCCGGGCCCCGACGCCGAGGTCCAGGCGACGGAGCAGGGCCCGGTCGTGACCTCGATGTCCGCGCGCCGGCGCCGGGGCTGGTAGCCCGGGACAGCCGGCCCGCACCCGCCACACGCCGGGCACGCGGCCGGGTCGTACGGCACTTCCCTCCCCCCAGGGGTGTTTGGGCAGCGGCGTGACCTGGGTACTTGCGCGAAAAGCCCGGCGCGTGTGGACTACGGCCACAGCTCCGGCACAAGGCGGGGCCGAACATGGGAGGTTACTTCGTGAGCGCGACCGCGGACCACGCGGAGGAACGGTCCAACCCGCTTGCGCGGCTTGGGTTCCAGCCCGGACAAGTGGTCCAGGAGCTCGGTTACGACGACGACTGCGACGAGGATTTCCGCGAGGCCATCGTCGGCGTCACGGGCAACGAACTCGTGGACGAGGACTACGACGAGGACGTCGCCGACGTCGTCATCCTGTGGTACCGGGAGGGCGACGGTGACCTCGTCGAAGCCCTCATGGATGCCTTGACCACGCTCACGGACGGCGGCACGGTGTGGCTGCTGACCCCCAAGACGGGCCGTGAAGGCTACGTCGAGCCGAGCGAGATCGGTGAATCGGCCCCCACGGCCGGCCTCACCGGAACGACCACCACCGCTGTCGCCAAGGACTGGTCCGGCACCCGCCTGGTCGCCCCGAAGGCGGTCCGCAGCGGCGGACGCAAGTAGCAGCCACCGCGGGCGGTCGCAGGCGCGGCCGCCGCGGTGAGGAGACAGACAGCAGAGCAACACCCGGACCAGGACCGCGGGCAACGGTCCGGTCCACCGGCCCCAGGGCGCGGGAGCCACGGCGAGAACCTCTCGCCACACGGCTCCCGCGCCTTTCCGCGTTCGGCGCCACAGCGCGGAACGAACAGGCCCCAAGCCGGGCCACACCTGATCGCCGCCGCCTCGCGGGTCGCGCCCGTCCTCTGCTCGGCCGCGTGTGAGCGCGCGGCGACCGCCGCGCGGCGGTCGCCCCCTCAGCGCTGGAGGCGCGTCAGAGCGCGGCCGACACCGTTCAGCCAGCCGGCGGCGATCTTGAGGGCGGGGCCGCCGGGGAGGCCGGGGACGTGGTCCAGGAGCGGAGCCAGGGCCAGGAGGCCGGCGATGTTGTCGAGTTTCAGTTCGCGCGCCAGCAGCAGTGCCGGAACCGCGCGGCGGCCGGCGGAGGCGTCGAGCAGGACGGCGGCGGAGCGGGCGCGTACGGCAGGCGCTTTCCGGGCGGCGGTGTCGGCCGGGGCGACGGTCCAGCCGCCGTGGGCCGCGCCGAACGACCAGCCGCCGGACGGGACGACAAGCGCGGCGCCCGCGGTGAGGCCGTGGCGGGCGGCGAGGGCCCCGGCGGTGTCGGTGAGGGCGAGCAGACCGGCGTCGGTGAGCTGCGCGGGGGCCGGCGGCGCGCCGCAGGGCACCAAGTCGGCAGCGTGGACGGCGAGTTCGTAGGCGATCGCACCGAGCTGGGTGAGCAGGGGGACGGGACCGACCTGGGAACCGGTCGGGGCCAGGCCGATGCCCTCGTCGACCGCGGCGGAGAAGGCCTCGTCGAGCCGGGCGCGGCCGTCGTCCAAAGCGTTCAGCAGCATGCCGTGGGTCGCGTCCCGGTGCGCCGTGACGAGGGCAGCGTTGGCGGTGTCCTGGTCGCGGGGGTCCGCGTCGATCGGGCGCGTTCCGCGGGCCTCGTCGAGGAGGCGCGCAAGGAGCGGCTCCTCGGGCCACGAGGCGAGGTGGACGACGACGTCCCGGCCGGTCCAGCCGGGCAGGCGCGACGGCGCGTCGGGGTCGATCGCGGCGGCGAGGGCGCGGAAGGCGTCCCACGCGGCGAGGGCGCGGGCGCGCTGGTCGGGGACGGGCGCCGACGCCGCTCCTCGTGCGGGCCCGGCACAGGCGCCGGACGGCTGCCCGGCGGCGGACGGCTCCGGCGGTTCGTGCTGCCGTGCGGTCGTCGACATGCGCTCCATCCTTCCCTGGGCGGTTTCGCCCCATGCGACCGCCCCGGCACGGCCCCCACCGGGGTCCGGTGCGGTGAACCGGCGGATGACAGACTGTGGCCGGTGAAGCCCCACCGGGGCACGGCACCCGTCACATCGCAGTTGGTCGAAAGGACGCACCATGGCCGTCGAGATCGGCAGCAAGGCCCCCGACTTCGAGCTGAAGGACCAGCACGGGAGCGTCGTCAAGCTCTCGGACTTCCAGGGTGACAAGAACGTCGTCCTGCTCTTCTACCCGTTCTCTTTCACCGGGGTGTGCACGGGCGAGCTGTGCGCGCTGCGCGACGAACTCCCGACGTTCGTGAACGACAACGTCCAACTCCTCGCGGTTTCGTGCGACTCGATGTTCACCCAGAAGGTGTTCGCGGAGAAGGAGGGCCTGGAGTACCCGGTCCTGTCCGACTTCTGGCCGCACGGTGAGGTCGCCAAGGCGTACGGCGTGTTCAACGAGGAGAAGGGCTGCGCGGTGCGCGGCACTTTCGTCATCGACAAGGAGGGCGTCGTGCGGTGGAACATCGTCAACGGGCTGCCCGACGCGCGTGACCTCAACGAGTACGTCAAGGCCCTCGGCGCTCTCTGATCCCACAGGCCTTTCCCGGGCCCGTCCCGGCGGAATGTTTCCGGTCGCCGCGGGATCACGGCGGCGGCAGGAACTCGTGACTAGGATCGGATCGTTGTCCAGCCGTAACGGCAAATTCCGGAGCCCGGCCCCTGCGGGCGAGCTCCACGATCTTATGGAGGACTCGTGGGAGTCAGCCTGAGCAAGGGCGGCAACGTCTCCCTGTCGAAGGAGGCCCCGGGCCTCACGGCCGTCCTGGTCGGCCTGGGCTGGGACGTCCGCACGACCACCGGTCAGGACTTCGACCTCGACGCCAGCGCGATTCTGCTCAACGCCGGCGGGAAGACCCTGTCGGACGGGCACTTCGTGTTCTTCAACAACCTCAAGAGCCCCGACGGCTCGGTGGAGCACACCGGCGACAACCTCACCGGTGAGGGCGAGGGCGACGACGAGGCGATCAAGGTCAACCTCGCCTCCGTCCCCGCCGAGGTGGAGCGCATCGTCTTCCCCGTGTCGATCTACGACGCGGAGACCCGCCAGCAGTCGTTCGGCCAGGTCCGCAACGCGTTCATCCGCATCGTGAACCAGGCCGACAACAACGAGCTCGCGCGGTACGACCTCACCGAGGACGCCTCGACGGAGACCGCGATGGTCTTCGGCGAGCTCTACCGCAACGGCCCGGAATGGAAGTTCCGCGCGGTCGGTCAGGGTTACGCGTCGGGTCTGCGCGGCATCGCGCAGGACTTCGGCGTCAACGTCTGACGAACAATCAGTGGTTCGGGAATTCCCGGCCGCCGCTTGAAGACGCGTACCACACACGGGATGCCCGTCGGCCGTATGCCGGCGGGCGTTCTGGCTTCGTGGGAGGGAAATCCCTTGCGTGCGCACGAGGTCTTCCGGGATGAAGACGCGGCATGTGGCGGCTGACTAGGCTTCGTTCGGGGACTTTAAGCCGAAGCAGGAGGAATACATGGGGGTCACCCTCGCCAAGGGCGGCAATGTCTCGCTGACCAAGGCCGCACCGAACCTGACCGCCGTGCTGGTGGGTCTGGGCTGGGACGCGCGCGCCACCACGGGCGCGGCGTTCGACCTGGACGCCAGTGCTCTGCTGTGCGGCGGTGCGGGCAAGGTGCTGGGCGATGACTACTTCGTCTTCTACAACAACCTGAAAAGCCCTGAGGGTTCGGTGGAGCACACCGGCGACAACCTCACCGGTGAAGGGGAGGGCGACGACGAGGTTCTGCTGGTGGACCTCACGCTCGTTCCGCAGAACGTCGAGAAGGTGGTCTTCCCGGTGTCGATCTACGACGCCGAGACGCGCGGGCAGACCTTCGGCCAGGTCCGCAATGCCTACATCCGGATCGTCAACCAGGCCGACAACAACGAGCTTGCTCGCTACGACCTGACGGAAGACGCGTCAAGCGAGACAGCCATGATCTTTGGAGAACTTTACCGTTACCAGGGGGAGTGGAAGTTCCGCGCAGTAGGCCAAGGGTACGCTTCGGGGCTGCGGGGCATCGCTTTGGACTTCGGCGTCAGCGTGCAGTGATCGGTCCGGTCGAGGGTCGGTTGCCGCGGTGACCGACCCTCTGCCGTTTCCGAGGACGAAATCCGGCCCGCTTCGTTACGCACGTCCGACTGGATCGAAAGGGACTCTCGCCCCGTGTTGCTCCGTACATTCGGCTGGTCGTTCGCCGTCACGGTGATCGGCTTGGTCGCGGCCTTCATTTTTTGGGGGTGGGAGGGCTTCGCGGTTGTCGCGATCCTGTCCATCCTGGAAATCTCCTTGTCGTTCGACAACGCGGTTGTCAACGCCAGCGTGCTGAAGAAGATGAACGCCTTCTGGCAGAAGATCTTCCTCACCATCGGCATCCTCATCGCCGTGTTCGGCATGCGCCTGGTGTTCCCGCTGCTGATCGTCGGCATCACCGCGAAACTGGGCCCGATCGAAACGATCGACCTGGCGATCAACGACAAGGACGAATACGAACGCCTTGTCACCGCCGCGCATCCGTCCATCGCGGCGTTCGGCGGCATCTTCCTGCTGATGATCTTCCTTGACTTCATCTTCGAGGAACGGGAGCACACCTGGCTCTCGTGGATCGAGAAGCCGCTCGCACGCCTCGGCAAGCTCGACGTGCTGTCGGTCCTCATTGCGATCGGTGCGCTGCTCATCACCGCGACCACGGCCGGAGCCGAAGCGCTCGTCGGGGATCACGAGACGGCGGACAAGACCGCGACCGTCCTGATCTCGGGTCTGCTGGGTCTCATCACCTATCTCATCGTCGGCGGCCTGTCCGATTACTTCGAGAACAAGCTCGAAGACGAAGACGAGGACGAGGACGGCGAAGAGGCCGGTGAGGAGAAGGCCCCGGCGTCGCAGCGCAACGGCAACGTCCAACTCGTCGGCCTGGCCGGCAAGGCGGCGTTCTTCCTCTTCCTCTACCTGGAAGTCCTCGACGCGTCCTTCTCGTTCGACGGTGTCATCGGCGCGTTCGCCATCACCAACGACATCTTCGAGATGGCCCTCGGTCTCGGTATCGGCGCGATGTACGTCCGGTCGGTGACCGTGTACCTCGTCCGCAAGGGCACGTTGGACGACTACGTCTACCTGGAGCACGGTGCCCACTACGCGATCGGCGCCCTGGCGGCCATCCTGCTCCTGACCATCGGCACGCACGTCAACGAGGTCGTCACCGGCCTCATCGGCGTCCTGCTGATCGCTGCGGCGTTCGCCTCGTCGGTGATCCGCAACAAGAGGGTGGGCCACGAACCCGGATCGGGCGGGCAGAGTTCCGACGCGGAAGTCGAAGTCAAGGTCTGATCGACGACCCGCCTGACGCAAGGCGGCGAAACGATCCGACAAGCCGTACCGCACGCACCGCTCACGCAGTTGCGTGCGGTACGGCTATTTTTGTGCCAGCACCGTCACGGAGTGCGGTGGTGGCACGGCGGGGAGGGCACGATGCCGTTGTTCGGTCGGCAGCAGGGGTTGGTCGGCGAACCGGAGGCCGGGAGCCACAAGGTCACGCTGACGCGCAGCACGCCGGAAGTGTCGTTGACCGAGCAGGGGTCGGCGACCGGGACGCTGCGGGTCAACCTGAACTGGAACCAGTTCTACGAGGAGCCTCCCGCCAGACCGCGCGGCGGACTGTTCCGCCCGATGCAGGTCCAGCCGCCGCCGCTGCCGCAGAAGATCGACCTCGACCTCGGCTGCATGTGGGAGCTCTCGGACGGCTCCAAGGGCGTCGTCCAGGCCCTGGGCAACCTCTACGGCGACTTCAACCAGGCGCCGTACATCCGCCTCGACCACGACGACCGGGCGGGGTCGGCGTCCGGCGAGACGATGTTCATCAACCTCGATCAGACACGTCTGATCAAGCGGTTGCTGATCTTCGTCTACATCTACGACGGCACCCCCGCTTTCGACCACGCGAACGGCGTCGTCAGCCTCTTCCCCAACGCCGGACGCCCGATCGAGGTCCGCCTCGACGAACGCTCCGCCGGCGCGCGCACGTGCGCGGTCGCGCTCGTGGAGAACACCGGGGACGACATCACGGTACGCCGCCTCGTGCGCTACATCGACGGCTTCCAGGCCGAGTTGGACCGGGCGTACGGCTGGGGGCTGGTCTGGGCCCGCGGCTACAAGTGACACCCGTGCACTTCTCGGTGCGCGGCTGCGGGGTGCGGCGACACTCCCGCCGCGGCACCTGACGGGGCCGGTGGGGACGCGCGTGATCCGGCGGCCCCACCGGCTTCTTCGGCTACTGGAACTGCGGCCCTTGCGGAGGGGAGTTCAGCCACTGGGTCGGCGGTGCGGGCGGAGCCGGGTGGGGGCCGGGAGCGGAGTGGGGGCCCGGAACGGGGTGCGGGTGCGCGGCGCCGCCGGGCTGCCCCGGTTGGCCGGACATGCCGGGCTGGGAGTGGCCGGACGGCGGCTGGTGGCTTCCCGGGCCGACGGCGTACTGCGGACCGCCCGGCGGCGTGTGCATGACCCCGGGTGGTGTCGGTGCGGTTCCGGCGGGACCCGACGCCGCCGAGGCCGGGACCTCCGGCTGGTGGCCGGGCGAGGGGGTGTGCGGATGCGGGAGGCCCGATCCGCCCACCGGTGTGTTCGGGCCGGGCGGCGGCGGGATGGTGGCACCGCCGTACGGCGCCTGCGGTTCGGCCGCCGGGTGGTTCGTGGGCGAGACGGGCAGCGGCGGCGGGTCGTCCGGCAGCCTCATCGGCATCAGCGCGGTCGGCGCGAGGTCGCCGGGCGGGGGCGCGGAGACGGGACCCGCCGGGCGGCGCGGGATGTCGGCCGGCGGCGCGGCGGGGGGCGGCGCCGCGGACGGGCCCGCGGTGGTCGGTGCCGGTGTGGGCCACGGCGAGGATGCGCCGGCGGGCCCGGAGGCCGCGGCGGGTGCGGGGGAGGCGGTGGGCGCCGGTGCGGGCGGGCGCGGCGCGGCTGCGGCCGGGGCCGGGACGGGCGACGCGGCCGGCGCAGGGGCAGGGGCTGGAGTCGGGGGCGGCGGTGCGTCCTCGTCGTCGACGTTGATGCCGTAGTCCATGGCCAGACCCGCCAGTCCGGAGTCGTAGCCCTGGCCGACCGCACGGAACTTCCACTGGTCGTTGCGCAGGTAGATCTCGCCGAACACGAACGCGGTCTCGGTCGTGGCGCCGGTGACCGGGAAGTTGAGCAGCTCGCGTCCGCTGACCGCGTCGAAGACCCGCAGGATCAGGTCCGGGACCGAGGCGACCAGCCCGCCGTCGGCCGATCCGGCGACCACGACCTTGGCGATGCCGCGTTCGAGGCTCTTCACGTCCACCCGGAAGGCGTCCGAGGAGCCCGAGGAGGCGACGACCTTGTCGCCGTGCACGACGGCGCCCGAGGGGTGCCGGGGCTGGTTGTAGAACACGAAGTCGGCGTCGCTGCGCACACGGCCGTTCTCGGCGAGCAGGAGTGCGGAGCAGTCGATGTCCGGCACCCCCGGTCCGGTGCGCCACTCCAGGACGACCCGGACCGAATCCGCGCCCAGGACCGTGTTCGCGCCCTTGGTCATCACCTGCGTCATGGACGACATCCTGCCCGCTCGAACGCCCGGCGCTCAATGCGGGCGCCGCCGTGATCCGCGCTGTGCGGCCACCCAGTGAGCCCGGGCCGTTTGGCCGGGGATATCCGGCGTATGCGAATATCCGAAAAGCGCGATTCCGGCCCGCTCTCGTTGCTCAGAGGTTTTCAGCCATCACCCTGCGTAGGCGAAACCCCGCGTCGCCCGCTGTGGCCTGGTGTTTCACCGCGTCCGGAGTCAAGAGGCAGCGGGACGGACCGCCTGTGACGCGCCTGTGACAAGCCCGTGAACGTCTCGCACATGCGTCCGGACGGATCTTCTCTCATTTTGCTTTTCGGTTACCGTATGTGTGCCTGCCGGGTCTCCCCGGTTGGGCGCGACCGCGCCCAAGGGCGCGAAACAGGTCCCAGCAACCGCAGGGCAATGCGCGCGGGGGACGCGCCCGGACCGGAAAACTCGACAGCTAGGGGGAACGTGATGCGCCACTTCGCATTCCTGGACGACCGGGAGCTGCAGCACCTGTTCCACCGTCCGCCCCAGGATTTCACCCGAGATTCCGAGCCCGCCGTTCTCGCGGCGGCCCTCGGCGCGACGCTTTACAGCCCCGCCACCCGCCCGACGCTCGCCGCCGACATCGCCAAGCAGGCCGCGCGCGGGGTGACGTCGATGGTGCTGTGCCTCGAAGACTCGATCGACGACCGCGACGTCGAACTGGGCGAGCGCAACCTGATCGAGCAACTGAACGCATACGCCGCCACCGGCGCCGAAGGGCCGCTGTTGTTCGTCCGGGTACGCACTCCGGACCAGATCACCGACCTGACCGAGCGCCTCGGGCCCGCGCTGTCCGTCCTGACCGGCTTCGTCATGCCGAAGTTCGAGCCGGACAACGGCGTCCGCTACCTCAAGGCACTCAATGAGGCCCATGTGGTCGGCGGGCGCAGGCTGTTCGCCATGCCGGTGCTGGAGTCGCCGTCGCTGGCGTACCTCGAATACCGCCGGCGCATGCTGATCGACCTGTCCGCCCTCATCGCGGCGCACCGGGAACAAGTGCTCGCGGTCCGGATAGGGGCGACGGACTTCGCGTCGGCGTACGCGCTGCGCCGATCCCGGGACCTGACCGCGTACGACGTGCACCTTGTCGCGGATCTGATCGCGGACATCGTCAACGTCTTCGGCCGCTCGGACGGCACCGGGTTTGTGATCTCCGGCCCGGTGTGGGAGTACTTCCCCGCCGGCGAGCGCCTGTTCAAGCCGCAGTTGCGCCGGTCGCCGTTCGCCGAGGCGGAGGACCCGGACGTGGCCGTGGCGCTGCGCTCCCGGCTGATCTCCGCCGACCTCGACGGGCTGATCCGCGAACTGGAGCTCGACAAGGCCAACGGGCTGCTCGGCAAGACGGCGATCCACCCGACCCACGTCGCGGTCATCCACGCCATGTCGGTGGTGACGCACGAGGAGTTCTGCGACGCGTCCGACATCCTCGCGGAAAGTGCCGCGGGCGGCGGCGTCCTGCGGTCCGCGTACACGAACAAGATGAACGAGGTGAAGCCGCACCGGGCCTGGGCCCAGGCGGTCATGCGGCGCGCGGGGGCGTTCGGGGTCGCGGCGGAGGACGTGAGCTTCGTGGAACTTCTCGCGGCGTCCGCGTCGGCGCAGGGCGGGCCGTCGGCGAAGGCGGACAGCGACCAGGCCGCCCGGGTGGCCAGGGCGGCGGCGGTGGCCGCGCGCCTCGACGATCAGGGCGGCGAGGCGGTCGGCGGCCCCGCACGGTACGCCGGACGCGCGCCGCGAAACGGATATGGCAGCGAGTGAAGACGAACAACGCCGTGACAGGTAGCCAGGTCACCGGAGCCCCACGCCCCGCCGAATGGTCGGGCGCCTGGGTCGCCCGGCGGCTCGGCGTGCGCCTCGGCACGTCGGAGGACGGCATAGGCCCCCGCATATCCACCGACGTCGCCACACGCGGCGCACCGTACGGAAGCGACGCCACCGCAGAGCTGCAAGGCCTCGTCGGACTGGCACTGCGCCGGAACCCCCGTCGCGCCCACCTGTTGGTCTCCACCGTGCTCGGCAAGCACGTGCCGCAGCTCCCGCGCGTCGTGCACGAGTCCGGGCTCGAACTGGGACGCCGCGTCCGCGAGACGTTGGGCGACCCTCCGGACGCGCCCGTGGTGATCGGGTACGCCGAGACGGCGACCGGCCTCGGCCACTGCGTCGCCGAGGCGCTGCCCGGGGCGACCTACCTGCATTCCACGCGGCGCCCGGTCGCCGGTGTCGAGCCGTTCGGCGGCTTCGAGGAAGAGCACTCGCACGCGACGTCGCACCTGCTGCTGCCCGCCGATCCGGGCATGCTCGCCGGCGGCGGCCCGCTCGTCCTCGTCGACGACGAACTGTCCACCGGCCGCACGGTGCTCAACACCATCGAGGCCGTCCACCGGCTCGCACCCCGGGCCCGGTACGTGATCGCGGCGCTGATCGACGTGCGCACCCCCGCCGACCGGCTCGCGCAACAGGCGTTCGCGGCCCGCCTCGGCGTGCGGGTCGACATCGTCGCGCTGGCGTCCGGCACCGTCGAGCTCCCGCACGACGCGCTCGTGCGCGGAGCCGCCCTCGTCGCGGACGAGGAGGCCCGGCAACCCGTCGACGGGCCCGCCCGCGCACCGGGCACACCGGCGGAAGGGCCGGAACACGCTCCCGTCGTGCGGCTCGTCCTGGACTGGCCCTCGGGGCTGCCCGACGGCGGCCGGCACGGGTTCACCCCCGAACACCAGCGCGCCCTGGAGAAGGCGCTCCCGCTGCTCGGCGAGCAACTCGCCACACAGATCGTCGGGGCCCGGCGGGTGCTCGTGCTCGGCTTCGAGGAGCTGATGTACGTCCCGCTGCGCCTCGCCCGCGCGCTCGCCGACGCGACGGCCGCGCCCGCGTTCGCCCAGGTCCGCCCCGAGGTCCGCTACTCGACCACGACCCGGTCGCCGGTCCTCGCGGTCGACGACCCCGGGTACGCGATCCGCACGCGCCTGGCGTTCCCCGCCCACGACGACCCCGGCGACGGGCCGGGGGACCGGTTCGCGTACAACGTCGACCCGGGGACCGATCCCGCGCGGCGCTTCGAGGCGATCGTCGCGGTCGTGGACTCCGCCGCCGACACGGCGGCGCTCCACGCGCCCGGCGGGCTGCTCGACGCGCTCGCCCGCGTGACGGACCGGGTCGTGCTGGTCGTGCTGCCCAGCCACGTGCCGACGCCGTCCACCCAGCCGCCGGTATTCGACTCCGAGGTGGTCCGATGACAGTCCGGGACGCACGGGACATGCAGGACACGCAGGACACGCAAGAAGGCCGGGGTGTTCGGGACACCCGGGACACCGGCAAGCTGCCCGAGCCGCTGGTGGGCCCGGCGTTCTCCTCCTACCGCGCCGACGAGGTCGCCTGGCTGCTCAAGGACCTGTCCGACGTCGACCTGGAGGCCCCGCTCGAAGAGCGGGAGGAAGCGATCCAGCACGGCGGCGCCCACTACGCCGAGTCGCTGCCGATCGAGTTCCAGCCCTCGGCCGAGTACCAGGCGCTGTTCCAGACCGCGCTCGAACAGTCCGCGGCCCGGCTCGCACACGCGGTCGGCGTGGTCACCGAGATCGTGCTCGCCGAGCGCGGACGCGACGCGGTGCTGGTGTCGCTGGCCCGCGCGGGCACCCCGGTCGGCATCCTGATGCGCCGGTGGGCGCAGTACGCGCACGGCCTCGACCTGCCGCACTACTCGGTCTCGATCGTGCGGGCGCGCGGCATCGACTCGGTCGCGCTGCGCTGGCTGGCCCGCGCGTACGACCCCTCGCGCGTGATGTTCGTCGACGGCTGGACCGGCAAGGGCGCGATCACCCGCGAACTCACCGCCGCGCTCGACGAGTTTGCGGACACCACGGGCTTGCGGTTCTCCGACGAGCTCGCCGTGCTCGCGGATCCGGGCGCCTGTGTCACCACGTACGGCACCCGCGACGACTTCCTGATCCCGTCCGCGTGCCTCAACTCGACCGTCTCGGGCCTGGTTTCGCGCACTGTGCTGCGTGCCGGGCTGATCGGGCCGGACGACTTCCACGGCGCCAAGTTCTACCGCGAACTCGCCGACGCGGACGTCTCGAACCTCTTCCTCGACAGCGTCAGCGCGCGTTTCCCCGACGTCGCCGACGCCGTGTCGCGCGAGTGGCCCGCGCTCGCCGCATCCGACCGCCGGCCCACATGGGCGGGGTGGCGCGCGGTCGAGCGCATCGGCGAGGAACACGCGATCGACGACATCAACCTGATCAAACCCGGCGTGGGCGAGACCACGCGGGTCCTGCTGCGCCGCGTGCCGTGGAAGATCCTCGCGCGCCGCGGTGTCGGCACCGAGCTCGACCACGTCCGCATGCTCGCGGACCAGCGCGGGGTGGAGGTCGTCGACGTCGACGAACTGCCGTACTCCTGCGTCGGGTTGGTCAAGCCGGGATTCCGCCGCGACAAGGGAGCCACGTGACGAACGCCCGGCCGGACACCCTCGACCGCCCCGCCGCGGGGCCGGTGGTCGCCGCCTGCGACCTCGACCGCACGCTCATCTACTCCCGGGCCGCGGCCCGTCTGGGTCTCGGCCCGGGGGAGGAGCCGCCGGAGCTGGAGTGCGTCGAGATCTACGACGGCGAGCCGATCTCGTTCCTGACCGGCACATCCGCCGCGCGGATCGCGGAACTCGCGGCGCGCGCGCTGCTCGTGCCGACCACGACGCGCACCCGCGAGCAATACCTGCGCATCGCCCTGCCGGGCCCCGTGCCCGGGTATGCGATCTGCGCCAACGGCGGACACATCCTCGTCGACGGCCGGACCGACGAGGACTGGCACGCGGGCGTGTGCAAGCGCGTCGCGGAGGAGTCGGCGCCGCTCGCCGAGGTCGTCGCGCACCTGGAGGCGGTCACGGACCCGCTGTGGACGCGCAAGTTGCGTGTCGCGGAAGACCTGTTCACCTACCTGGTGCTGGAACGCGACCGGGTTCCCGCCGGGCTCGTCGAGGAACTGACCGGGTGGGCCGCGGAGCGCGGCTTCGGGGTGTCGCTCCAGGGCCGCAAGCTGTACTTCGTGCCGGCCGCGCTGACCAAGGGCGCCGCGGTCGACGAGGTTCGCACGCGCACCGGGGCCCGGACGGTGCTCGCGGCCGGCGACTCGCTGCTCGACATCGAACTGCTGCTCGCCGCCGACGCGGGAATCCGGCCCGCGCACGGCGAACTCGCCGACACCGACTGGACCGCGCCGCACGTGGTCGCGACGCGGTTGGCGGGCGTGCGCGCGGGCGAGGAGATCCTGGCCTGGCTGCTCGACGCGGCCGGGGCCGGCGCCTGAGTCAGACGTCCGCGCCGCGCACCGTCAGAAGCTCGGCGCTCGCGTGCACCGCCCGGCCCTCGATGTCGAACGTCAGCTCGAAACCGTCCCGGGCGGCCCGCACGCGGGTGAGCGCCACCTCGGTGAACCGGTCGAGGGCGTACACGAGTTCGTGGATGGCGTCGCCGGCGTCCGACAGGCACAGCACGGTGCCGTCGCTCAGCACGACCGTGTCCCCGCCGAAACCGCGCGGCGCCGGGTGGGCGTCGGTGACGCGCAGGGGCGCGCGGCCGAGCGAGTGGAGCCAGCGCACCGCCTGCTCGTGCAGGAGGTCGCGCTCCTCTTCGTACGCCGTGTGCAGCATGCGCCGCACCTCGTGCAGATCGGACGCGTGCAGGGGGATGTCGTGGCCGCCGTCGGCCTTCGGCGTGCGGCGCAGCGCGGCGACACAGGGGGCGACGGCGAGCGCCACGAAGGCGAGCATCGGCATGAGGTTCACGGGCATGGGCCTGTTCCCGGAGTGTCGCGGCCGTGCCGGCAGACGCGGTACGGCCCGTAGGGCGCGGTCACGCGGCGCAGGGGAGCGTGCCCCTGGGCAGGGCTCCGGAGAAGGGGCCCTGGTCTACCGCAGTCCTGACGACTTTAAACGTCCCATCGGGGGATCGGTCACGAGCTCATAGACCAGAGGGCCCCGACCGTCACAGGGTGTGGCCGAACCTCTACGCAGGGGCGAAGTTTCCGTGTGCTTTGTCCTGATTCGGCGGTCATCGCGATGTGGCGAAAATCACGATCCACACGTGTGCGTCAGTCGGACGCCGTTCAGGCACCGCTCGCCCGGTCGTCGCGGATCTGCTGAACGATACGGCTGATCTCGCGGCGAATCCCCCGAGTCTCGGACAGGAACCGCCACCAGTCGGGATGCGGCGCGTCCGCATCCTCCCCGACCGCCTCCAACCGGAAGACGAGGGCGTCCAGGCTCCGCGCGTACTTCTCCTCCGCAGCCGCGCGACCCCCGACCGCGAGCCGCTGCGCGTCCCGCAGCGCGAACCGCGTCCGCTCGATCTCCGCCCCCGGGTCGCGGGCGACCTCGTCGAGGTCCCGCAGCCTGTCGTGGACCGCGGCCATCGCGTCGTCCGCATTGCCCAGCGCGGCTCGCGCGGTCGCCAGGCGGCTGACCGCGTCCGCCCACTCCCGCGCGGTGATCGCGGCCGCGGCCTCGTCGAGACGGGCCTCGGCGACCTCCACATTCCGGGCGACGGTCTGCCCGGAACCCTCCAGATCCGTCCAGCAGGCGGCGCTGTAGCCCTTGCGCAACCGGCTCAACGCCGGCTCCAGGTTGTCCGCCCGGGAGGAGACCGCCTGCGCGCGCGTACGCAGCGACGCGAGCCGCCGCGTCACATCGTCGCGCAGCCGCGGCAACCGGTCGGCTTCCTCGTACAGCGCCTGCGCGGTCTCGGTCACCCGCACCGCCAAGGCGATCGTCCCCGCGACGCCGTGCACCGCCGCGCCCTTCTCCAACTCCGCGAGCTCGGCCTGCAACTCGGCGGCCTTGCGCTCGTACGACGCCGGGGCGACCCCCTCGCGCAGCGCGGTCTCCGCCGCCGCGACCGCCGCACGCACGGCCTGCCGAGCCTGCTCGGTCTTCGGCGGCAACTGCGCGAGAGCCGCGTCCGCGCGCGCGATCATCGGGCCGACCGTCTCGGCGAACCGGTCGAGTTCCACACCGACTTCGTCCAGCTGCCGGGCCACGGTGTCGAGTTCGCTCCGGGCGGTCTCGTACGACGCGGTCTCCAGGTCCTCCGCGTCCAGCGGGTGCCGGTCCATCGCCGCGATGTACGCGGCACTGGCCTCGTCCACCCGGTCGCTCAGCGCCGCGAACCGCCGCAGCGCGTCCTCGCTCGCCTCCGACGGCTCGACAGCGCGTACCGTCTCCAACGAGATCCGCAGGTCGCGCTGCGCGGTGTCCAGCCGCAGAAACGCCTCGCCCGCCGCCTCCCGCGCGGTCGCCGCCGCAGCCCGCGCCGCCTCCCGGCGCCGCCGCCACGGCCGCGTCTCTCCCCCCGCGAACGCCTGCGGCGCCACCACCGACACCAACACCGGCAGCACCACCGCCCCCGGCCACAGCACAGCCACCCCAGAACCGATCCGGTGCCGTACCGCCCCGAGTGCCACTCCAGCTCCCGTCGCCGCCCGCAGACTCCGTCCCCATCCTCCCAGGTCCCTCCCGACACCGCGGCTCCCGCCCACAGCCCCCGCCCCCACCCCGAAACGCGTGCACGCGCGCCCACCCCGATTCGGTACGCTGTCCGCCACGGGCGCATAGCTCAGTTGGTTAGAGCACTGCTCTTACAAAGCAGGGGTCGACAGTTCGAGTCTGTCTGTGCCCACCTGTGACGAAGCCCCGAAGCGATCTTGCTTCGGGGCGTCTGACATCTGTTTTCGACATCAACGGGGGTTGGTCAGCGTCGACGGCCGAGCATCCGATCAAGGTGCGCGATGGCCTCGCGCTTCAGTGCGTCGGGTACGTGCATGTAGACATCCATCGTCACGCTGATCTTGCTGTGGCCGAGGATTTCCATGGCCACGCGAGGATGCACGTTGCCGACGGCGAGGAGGGTTGCCGCGCCGTGTCGCGCGTCGTGCACGCGGATGCGGGGCAGGTTCGCGGCAGCCGCCAGGCGGTGAAACGACCGGAGCACGTTGCGGCCCTCGATCGGGCGCCCCGTCCGAGTGGTGAACACCAGGTCAGAGTCCGTCCAGTCCCCTCCGGCGCGTTCGCGCATGGCCTGTTGCCGCAGGCGTTGCCAGCGCAGGGGAGCGACGCACAGCGCCGGCAGCGGCAACGTACGCCGACGCCGGTTCTTCGTCTCCGCTTCGTAGTTGTCGCCGCCTACGCTTTGGCGCTGCCGGTGGACCCGGAGCGTGCGCGCGTCGAGGTCGACGCCTTGCCAGCGCAGGCCGACCAGCTCACCGCGACGGAGCCCGAGACCCACGGCCAGCATGAACGCGGCGTAGAGCGGGTCACGGCGCGCGGTCAGCATGAAGGCCAAGGTCTGTTCGAGCGTCCGCGGTGGCCGCGGTGGTCTGCTTCTCGACCGCGACGAGGGCCGACCGGACGTCTCGGACGCTCAACTTCTCCAAGGTCTTTTTGCCAAGGTGCGGCACCAGGTGGAGGCGGATGTGAATCAAGGGCGCGCCGCGAGCGGCGCGCCACCGCTCGGCCGGCCGGGGCCCCGCCGCGCGTGCGGCGTGGCCGCCGGTCACGGCGGACCCCCACCGACCGGCGGAAGTCGTCCGCAGCCAACGGGACTTGACCAGCAGGCATCACGGCTACGACCGTCGACCCTCGTTCGAGCGAAACACTGCAGCAGAGGGTTGCTCACACAGAGCACGGCTTTGTGCCGATGATCCCGATGCGTATGAGGCGTTGCCTCATAATCTCCTTGTGACGAGTGCCTGGATGACCACGGCCATTGCGATCGTCGGCACGCTCCTGGGCAGCGGACTGACGGCGTTTGTGACCGCACGGACTGAGCGGCGGAACAACGAAGCTTTGGAGCGACAGCAGATACGCCAAGAGGCCGCACAAGATCGCACCCAGCTTCGTGAACTGCGGATTGAGCACCGGAAGTGGCGCAGGGATCGCCGACAAGCTGCCTACCAGGCATTGATGGATGCGGCGCATGAAGCGGAGGGAGCCATCTGGCAACTGGCACGGCTAACCCTGGAGCCCTACGACCAGGCTCGCTATGACATGTTGCGCGGTGCAGCCATCGACGCAGTACGGGCAACTTTGCAAGCAGCCAACACGGTTCAACTCGAAGGGCCCACCGGTGTGGCGCAGGCTGCTGCTGAATACGCAGAGGCCGTCGATCGGCACATCCACCCGCCCATTGATTACCTTATGGAACTGAGCAAAGGGCCGCTGAGTAACGAGCAGAAGGATCGCTTTCGCTCCTCGGCTGCAGAAACGGCGCGTCTCGTGGAGGACATGAAGCGGCGTTTCGTTCCTCGCGCACGTGAGGCTCTGGACGAGTTGATGGACGAGGGGGACCGGCAGACATGAGTGCGGCAAGCACCCCGCTGACCGGCTGAACGCCGACTGGTAGGGGCACGAAGGCCGCCCCCCGGTGACATCACCGTTTGAAACCAACGGGCTCGGTTCAGCGCGGATATGCGCGAACAGTCATCCGTCGGTGTAGCTGCATACCAGCGTAGTAACAGGCCGCAGCAGGGCGGTCAGTCCGAACTTACCAAGCAGGGTAGACAGTTCGAGTCTGTCTGTGCCCACGTGTGAAGAAGCCCCGAAGCAATCTTGCTTCGGGGCTTCTTCATCTGTTTTCGACATCAACGGGTCGGTCAGCGTCGACGGCGGAGCAACCGGTCCATGTGTGCGATGGCCTCGCGCTTCAGCGCGTCTGGTACGTGCGTGTAGACATCCGTCGTCACGCTGATTTTGCTGTGTCCGAGGATTTCCATCGCCACGCGAGGATGGACGTCGCCGACAGCCAGGAGGGTCGCCGCGCCGTGCGCGTCCGGGCCTGAGGGCGTCGTGCACGCGGATGCGAGGCAGGTTCGCGGCAGCGGTCAGGCGGTCAAACGAAGTTCGTTGCGCCTCTCCGCCGGGCGACCCGTCCTAGTGGTGAACACCAGGTCAGAGTCCGCCCAACTTCGTCCGGCGCGTTCGCGCCTCGTCTGTTGCCGCAGGCGTTGCCGGCGGCGGAGCGACGCCCAGTGTCGGCGGTGGCAGCGTGGACTGAGGTGATTTTTCGTCTCGGCGCTGTGTGCTCAAGCCGGTACGAGGGCTCGTGCGGGTGTCGGGGGTGACCGCTCGACCGCGGCCGTCCGGGAAGCGTTCGACCACACGTCACACCACCGGCTTGTACTTGAGTGTGGCCACGGCCGGGACGCTGTCTGCGGTGTCGCCGTCCTGGCGGGGGACGCGCTTCACGGCGATCTTCCGGACGTCGGCCGGGAGCGGCCACCACGCCAGGTTCTGGTTGTCGAACACGTCCGAGGTCGCAAGCACCGCCATCCACCGGAGTTGGTGAAGGCGTCGACCCTCACTTTGCAGTTGCCCATGTCGCAGCCCACACTGAGCGAGTCCGGCACGTCGACCACGTTGAACAAGGTCACCACCGGGTCGAAACCCCGACAGCAGAGACTCCTCCTCTACAACGCTCGCTTGAACGGCTCTCCTTGGGGCCGGGAGCAGACGGGGCATACGGCAGCGGACCGCCCTGCGCGGGACGGATGATTTCGGGGAAACCACTTTGCGGAATGCCGGGTTCGGACCGCCCCGGGGTAGGCGGTGCCCAGCGTTGAGAATGCTCGGTGCAGCGAGTGATGGCCGAACCCGGAATCCCTCCGCAGTGCGGCATCTCCGCAGCGGGATGCCGTGCGGATGGTGCAGCCGCACGTCGAGCCTGATCAGCGCGTCGATTTGCGCGTCCGTCCATAGGTCCGTGTGGTGCAGGTTCGAAGTCGTCTTGATCGACACTAAGCCCGTGGCGTCCGGCCGCCGGTTTGCTGAAGCGTTCGGCGAGGCGCGGGAACTGCCGTTTTAGGAACGCCCGAAGTGACATCCCAAAATTGACAGCCTCCCAGTACTCGTAGTTACGCTGAGTCGTCCACGGAGCGGCAAGGCTACCTACGACGAACTGCGTTGGCCGAATAACGGGTTGCCGATCGATCTCAGGCTGGGGCTCCAGCTTCAGGCGAACGGGAACTGGCCGTCAGATACCTCACTTCGGGTTGGTGAACGGCATCTCGGGGGGAATGGAATGGACGGGCTTACCTGCACCGTCGGGGGCTGCAATCGCCCTATCCGCGTACGCTCCCGGGGGTGGTGCGCGATGCACTACCAACGGTGGCAGCGCCACGGAGACACAGGCCCTGGGGCGGCACTTCGTGTGCACGGCAGCGCGGCGCTGGAGGCCCGGCAGTGCGAATTCCCCGGCTGCACGCGGAAGTACATAAGCAAGGGCTTGTGTGCGAGCCACAATTGGCAGCGCAATGTAGGCCGCGATCTGACTCCGCTGCCGGACCGGCGCGAGGCTAAGCCGACAGATCGGAACGAGCGGGGCGAGAAGCAGTGCCGCACCTGCCTCGTTTGGCTTCACACGAGCATGTTCACCCGGCTCGCCAGCGCCCCGGATGGTCTGCAGGGTCACTGCCGAAGCTGCGGACAGGATAGCCAGCGCAAGACGCTGTACCGGATGCCCCGCGGGCGGTACGCCCAGATGCTGGCGGACCAAGGGGACGTGTGCGCCATCTGCAAGAGGGCTGATGACACCGGATATTCGCTGTCCATTGACCATGACCACAGCTGCTGTCCGGACTCTGCCGAATCGTGTGGCCAATGCGTCCGCGCCCTGCTGTGCAATGCGTGCAATCACGGACTTGGGAAGTTCCGCGACAGTCCGGAACTCCTGCGTGCCGCTGCGGCGTACCTCGAGCGGCACGCCTCCCAGTAGCTGATCAGGGCGGTTCCTCCCTTGCTCCGCACGGCTGGTGTGCGAGAGCTCTGTGCCCGGTCGGGTTCGCTCGCCGAACAGGAGTGGGGTATCCACATTCCTGACGTCCCGTACTGCACGGCGTGTCGAGGTGGGCGGCGCACACATGCCCGTGGGGGCGGTGACTTGCAGCTCGTGATGTGTGGGCGCCCAGGTGTCATGTGGGGCGGGCGGGGAGGATCCCTCGTGTCGGGGGTGCGGAGGCGCGGGGGGTGGTGGGGAAATGTCCGGTTACGAACGGGGTTTTTGGGTGTGCCTTCCGGGGGCGGTGGGGTGTAGCGCCGGGGGCCGGGGGTCAGGTGAACTCCAGGTCGAGGAGGTTCGGGGGGCCGGCCAAGTCGGGGGCCGGGTGGAGGAGTTGGAGGTCGACCGCGAGTGTGCCGCCGGGGAGGGGGAGGTGGCCGGGGCGGGCGGCGATCTCGAAGAGTTCGGGGCCGTCGCGGACGATGTGGAAGCGCGTGAAGCTCTGTTGCGGATTGATCCGCGCCCGGGTCGTGTCGGGTAGGCGGAACCTGATGGCCCACGTCTTCGAGGGTTCGGCGGACGCGGTCAGCAGGAAGCTGTAGGCGCGGACCCAGCCGCGTGCGGCCTCGGGGTGGTGCTGGCGCCATTCGCCCACCAGGATCACTGCGCCGGTCGGCTTCCGAAACGACGCACGAAGCGGTATCCGATGCTCGGTCTCGGTCATGCATTCAGCGTAATCGGTTGATCGCTGTCCGCATCCTGAAGTCCCCTTCGGACGGTTCGGCGGACGACCGATCGGCGGGCCGAAACCGGGAGTTCGCCGGTGCGTACGGAGCGCGGGGGCGGCGCGAGGTGCGGTCTGGGCGGTTCAGCGGGACGCTGGGGGTGGGCGGTGTTCCGCAGTCGGTGTCTCCTGGCCTGCGCGGTCCGTGCGATCGGCGCGCGTCGGGACGATCGGAGGCCTTCGATGACCGCTGTCAGAACCAGTGCTGTGACCGGGAAGGGCTCCGGTTCCGGGCGTTCCGCGCGGACGCGGGCGAGAGCGCGGACCGCTGTGGTGGCCGCGTCGGTGGCGGCGATGGGAGTCGTCGGCACGGTGGGAAGTGTCGCGCACGCGGGTGCCGGGCCACCGGGGTCACTCACCGCGAACGCTTTGACACAGAACCGGGTGCAGGCGCCCGCCCAAACGCCCGAGCCGCCCCCCGAGCCGCCGAAACCCGGGGACGTGCCGCCTCGGGAGTCACTGGAACTCGCATTGCTCGACGAGGCCGACATGGGCACGATGTTCCTTCGCTCCCCGCAGGCGCCCCCGCCGCGTGGCGAGCGAGAGTCGGGTTGCCCGGCCCTGGACGCCGCTACCGCACCGGGTGACGAACAGGACCCGCCGGAGGTCGAGTTCACCGCGACGGACGTCCTGGTCTCGCAGGCCTTGTACGGCGCCGAGCCGAACGAAGTGCAGCGCGCCCACGCGCAGTTCCGCGAAGCGCTCGCGTCGTGCGACGCGATCGGCGTGCGCGGGACCGACGGTGAAACGGTCACGATGACGGTGACCCCGATGGACATCGGCAGGCCGGACGCGGTCGCGGTGTCGATGACCGGGATGCACCTCGACTCCGTGGTCACCGGCTTCCTGGTCTTCGAGGCGCTGGGCAGCGTCGAGTTGGTGTACACGTACACGCAGGTCGGTTCGGCGGACGGCCAGTTGGCGGAGAGTGTCTACCTGACCGCGCTGGACAAGATGCAGCGCGTCCTGGGTGCGGCGGCGTCTCCCGCGACACCGATGTGACCCGAGGGGGCGTGACATGCGGACGCGTGCCCGGGGGAGTTCACCCG
>NZ_JBPKBI010000005.1:11863-14008 GCF_051388935.1 Yinghuangia sp. YIM S10712 | reverse complement strand
CCCGCGTCACGTTCTCATGTGGTGCGGGAGAGCACGGAGCCGGTGATCACGGAGCGATGGTGAACTTCGCCGACGCCTTCTTGCTCGGGGCGAAGGTCTCCGCCGCGACGATCGCGGTGGTGTCCGGGTCCTGGATCGTCATCCACGTGATCCAGTTGCCGAACGCGTCGGCCGCGGCGTAGCTGTAGTCGTCGGTCGTCACACCGTTGGCGTCGACTCCGTACAGCTTGATCCACGCGAACGTTCCGTAGCCCTTGCCGACGATGGTCGTGGTCGTGCCCAACGGACCGTTGTTCGGCAGCAGTTGGATCCAGCGCTGCTGCACGGCCAGCGGCGTGGTGGCAGTCTCACCCCCGGCGGTGACGGCCAGCGCGTACGAGCCGAACGCGACATTGTTCGCGATCGTCACGGTGCCGGAGAGGGTGCCGTCCGCGGCGATGGCGAGCGACGACGACGAGATCGACGCGGGGTTGCACGAGGTGCCGTTGGCCGCGCACAGGGACGCGGTCGGCGTCGTGCCGGGCGCCCAGTTCACGCCGGAGACCGAGACGGTTCCGCCGCGGTGGCTCACGGTCTCGCCCACGGCCACGGTCGGCGGGTCGTTGGCGACGGTGAACGGCAGGATGTACTGCGGCGTGCCCACCAGGTCGAGGAGCCGGACGCGGATGCCGGTGGTGGCTTCGGTCTGGATCGTGTAGTCCGAAGGCGCCAGGACGCCGTTGCCGTTCGTGGTGTAGGTCTTCGAGCCCGACTCGACCCCGCCCGTGGTGTTGACGCCGTTGAGCCGGACGGTGGTGTTCGGCGGGAAGTTGCTGCCGCTGACCTTCACCGTGGTGCCGACCGGTCCGCGGTTGCGGTCGAGGGCGATGACGGGGTCACCCACCGGCACGAACTTCTGGACGGTGACGGGTGCTTGGGCGATTTTGCCGCCTGCGGCGACCTGCACGACGTAGTTGCCGTCGGCGACCGTCGTGCTGAGCGTCGCCGAGCCCGACAGGACTCCGCCTGCGCTGATGGTCAGCGCGTTCGCGGTGAACAGCGCGGTGTTGCAGTTGCCCCCGGCGGCGTCGCACAGCGCCGGGACGGCTGCCGCGCTCGCGGGGTAGCCGGCGCCGGACAGCGTCATGGCGTTGCCGGGGCGTACCACGCCGGTCGGCGCGGTGAGCGTCGGCTGCTCGCTGCCGGCTCCCTGCGCGGTGACCGAGGCCACGACGCCGCCGCCTGCGGTGACGTCGCACGGTGTGGTGAGGGTCAGGCCAAAGACCTGGGTGACGGTCTTGTTGCCGGTCGGGGTGAAGTCGATGACCCCGTTCGCGTTCGCCGGGATGAGGAAGTCACCCTCGAACGTGGGCAGTTGAACGGGTTGGCCGGCCACGACATCGATGTTGGTCGTGGCGCCGGTCACGGTGACGCTGCCGGTCGCCCCGCCGCTCATCGCCAGAGTGATGCTCGGCGTGGTCGGGATGTCATTGAGGGTCTGCGTGCTGTTCGTCGGTCCCGGGCCGAGCGTCACGACCGCGTGCACGGTGCTGCCGGGTGTGGTGCTTGCCGGTGACAGGTCCACGGTCATGGTCTGCGGCCCGGTGCCTTCGCCCTGCCCGGCCGGGAGGACGCAGTGCACGGTTGGTGTGACGGTGCCGGCGTGGGCGGCCGGGGCGAGCATGGTCAGGCCGAGACCGGAGATCAGCAGGGTCGAGCCGGCCAGGACGGCTCCCGTTCGTGTCGTGCGCAGTCTTCGCAGGGGGGACACCGGACTCCTTCGGGTCGAGGTGCGTGGCGCGGGCGGCGCGGGCACCGGGAGATGTCCACCGCGTCGGTCGGGGTGACCCTCGTTCGTCGGTCCGGGGAGAGGGACGGGTCCGCAGCCCCCGTACGTCAGGACGCTGTGCGGCGAACTCAACCAAACGGAAGATGCTGTGGCACATTCACACGTGGATTGCAGAAATAGTCAATGATTTGATGCGGTGCAAAACCGGTGGCACGTGTCGAATTATTTTTCGGTGAGTCGGCGATGTGCTGCGGGCGTGGGAAATCCGGAGATCGAATATTTTCCGCAACGGAATTCGGTGCGATCGGGCCCGCCGATGCCCGCCCCGGGGCTTTGCCGCGGTTGCCCCGAGCGCTCGGCGGGAGGTGTCCCCGGCC
>NZ_JBPKBI010000005.1:0-11701 GCF_051388935.1 Yinghuangia sp. YIM S10712 | reverse complement strand
CCCCCCCCCCCCCCCCCCCCCCCCCACCGCCGCGGGTCGCCTTTCCGGCTCCCGGCCTTCTCAGATGAGCGAGAGGGTCAGGGTTCCGGTGTAGGTGCCCGCCGCGGCGAAGGCGGGTGTGGTGAGGGTGAGCGCGGCGTCGGCGGTGAACTTGCCGCCGGTTGCCGCGGCCGGATCGGGGGCCTGCGTGCACAAGGTGGCGGCGGCCGAGCCCAGGGCGCCGGGCGTACCGTTGGCCACGGTGCTGAGGCTGCCCGGGGCGGCGGCGCACGACGGGGTCCACGCGATGTTGCCCGCGGGGATCTTGTCGGTGCCGTTGGCCGCGACCATGTCGGTCATCGTGCCGGTCAGGGACCAGCCCAGGTTTCCGCCGCGGCTGTCGGTCACGGTGACCTGGTTGAGGTTGGCCGTCAGTGTCTGCGCTGTTCCGTTGAGCGTCGCGGATCCGAAGTTGATCGCGTCGCCGGCCTGGGTCATGGTCAGCGGGCCGGCGTTCAGCGTCACCGTCGGGTGCTGTTGCAGGTCCGCGCTGATGGTGAACGGCAGGAGGTACTGCGGCGTCCCGGCGAGGTCGAGCAGCCTCACCCGAATGTGGGTGGTCGCCGCGGTCTGGATGGTGTACGGAGACGGAGCGAGGACGCCGTTGCCGTCCGTCATGTAGTTCTTCGACCCCGACTCGGTGCCGCCCTGCGCGTTGACGCCGTTCAGCCGCACCGTGCTGTTGGGCGGCAGGTTGCTGCCGCTGACGTTCACCACGGTGCCGACCGGTCCGGAGCTGCGGTCGACATTGAGCACCGGGTCGCCCTCGGGCACGAACTTGCTGACGTGCAGCGGGGCGGTCGCGGCCTTGGCGCCGTCGGTGACCTGCACGAGGTAGTCGCCGTCGGCGATACCGGTTGTCGCCAGCCTGGCGGTGCCCGTGAGGTTGCCGGACGCGTCGATGGTGACGTTCTTCGACGTGAACGCCGAGGCGACGCAGCCTGTGCCGTCGGCCTGGCACAGCGTCAGGGACGCCGTCGCACCGGAAGCGAAGTTCGAACCGGTCAACGTGATGTCGGTGCCGGTGTGCGCGGAAGGAGCCCCGAGGGTCAGTGTCGGGTTCTGCCCGGTGCCGCCTTCGACGGTCACGGATCCGATGCTGACGTCGCCGCCGGCGGTGACGGCGCACGGGGTGCTCTGGATGCCGAGCCCCATCGACGACAGGTCGGTCTGGGTGACCATGCTGACGACGGTGAATTCGATGACGCCGGTGACGCCGGGGGGCACCGTGAAGTCACCTTCATAGGGCGGCGCCTGGATCGGCTGCTGCGCCGGGACGTTGATGTTGGTCGTGGCCCCGGTCACGGTGACCTGGCCCGTGGCGGCACCGCGCATGGCGAGCGTGATGCTGGGCGTCATCGGGATGTTGGTGAGCGCGATGGGGCTCGTGGCCGGGCTCGGTCCGGTGGTGACCCGGGCGTGGACCAGCCCGCCGGAGGTCACCGTCGCCGGGGTCAACTCGACGGTGATCTCCTGCGGGCCCTCGGACGGCGCGACGATGGGCGGGGTGCAGCGGACCGTCGCATTGACCGTGCCGGCGTGCGCGGCCGGGGCGAGTGCCACCAGGCCGACGCCGGCTGCGGCCAACGCGCCGGCAACAGCCGAGGCGGCAACCCGGCGGCGGGTCAGTCTTCGCAACAAGTGACAGGTCTCCTTCGCGATCTAACGTGGCCTGCTTCAGCTCGTACGACTGCCGGGAGTGGGAGCCGCACGTATGCGTCCGGGGCCCGTGTGGCCGTGGCCTCGGTGCTGTGGTCAGAAATCCCGCAGCATCGCGCAATTTCTCAACGGGGGGTGGCGAAGTCAATACCAGAATTGGGCCTCGTGGATTCGACACGTGTCACCAAGATCAAAACCGATGCCTAGATCATCCGGGCTCGGAGTTGATTATGGGCAGGCCACCCGGAGATCACGCGAGGACTATCGACAAATGATTTTGGCGAGCCCATTGACAGTTAATCGGAATGCGGGCTTCACTGTGTGGCGTAGCGAGGTCGAGGACTGGTTCAAACCTGTTGGCCAGTCCTCGGGCTCGAAGCCACCCCGAGGCATTGATCGCTGCGTAATATTCTGCGCTCGGGGTGCTGATCGGTAATCGACGGAAACTGCTTTGCCGAGATGTCAGGAGTATCGGCTCGGCTGTGCCGTCATTCGGAAACCGCCCGGAACAGGAGATTCAAAAGATGATCCGTAAGCGTGCTGTTACCGCCTTGATCGGTGCCGCCAGCGCCGTCGCGCTGGGCGTCGCCGTGGCGCCCTCCGCCTCGGCCAACACCGTGAACCTCAGCCTCAACTGCGGTACCTGGGGGTCCGGCAGCGCGACGGTCGAGACCTTCGGGTCCGGCGGGGAGTTCACCTTGTCGTCCACGGTCCTCGCGCCGCAGGACGTCCCGGCCGGCATCCCGGTCAGCCTCACGTCGTCGGCCGGCACGTTCACCAGCACCACGCTCTTCGCGGCGACCGGTACCCCGGTGAAGTTCGACGACTTCAGCGGCCCCTCGGTCACCTCGGCGACCGTCAACAACACCCACGACTTCACGATCAGCCCGCCCGGTGTGCCCGCGGTGAACTGCGACGTGGTGACGGGTGGGACGATCACCTGGCCGTGACCCGGGCAGGTTGAGGTCCAGGGGCCACCCCGGGCCCGCCTGGAACCGTCCGACGGCACCCGAGCCCCGGGCGGTCGGCCGGTCCTGACCTGCAATGAAAGCGTGCCTTCGGCCGTTGTCGGCCGGAGGCACGCTTTCGGCGTTCCCGCCGCCGTCGGAAGGCTCGGCGAAATTCCCCGGGCTCCACCCGAGCAGTTTTCCGAGGGGGCCGGACCATCCGTACCGGATTTTTGGGTGGGATTTACCGATGATGACACGTGTCAATGGTGAAAAACGGTTTCCGACTTCTCGCGGAATTCTAACCGAGATTGCCTGCATGAATCGAGAGACGCACGGAAGGATTCCACCCGCGGCGGTTCAGGATCCTGCCGGAAAGCAATCTCCCGGGCGTCCACGTGTGCGGGTGGATCGCCGGGACACGGTTGTCGGGGCAGCGCAGGAGCTCGGCGCGAGAGGTGCCCGGGCGCTGCGGGGCGGGACCGGCCACGGTCCGTCAGACCGGATCGGTCGCGGGATGCCTGCGGTCGTCCCTGCTCGCCGGCTCCGGTACGCCCGATCGCGTCCCCTCGCTGCCGCTGCCGCTGGCGCGGAGCAGAGTGCCGACGAGGACCGCGGTCAGCGCCATCAGACCCAGGCTGACCAGCGCGATGATGCGCATCTCGCGGGCGAAGGCGTCGAACGCCGCATCGAGCAGGCGGCTGCCCGCGGGCGCGGGCAACGCCGCCGCGACGTCGACGGCCCCGCCCAACGTGTCGCGGGCCGCTTCGAGTTGTTCGTGCGTCATCCCCTCGGGGGCGTGGGCCTTGACGTCGGCGCGGTAGATCGCGGTGCCGATGCTGCCGAGGACCGCGATGCCCAGCGCTCCGCCGAACTCCGCCGCGGTCTCCGACATCGCCGACGCCGAGCCCGCGCGCTCGGGGGGTACGGCAGCGAGGATCAGGTCGGTGACCAGGGCGAAGACCGCGCCGATGCCCAAGGCCATGATCACGTTGGAAACGACCAGGTGCCAGGCCGAGGAGTCGGCCTGGATGCGCGACAGCACGCCGTAACCGACCGCCGCCGTCACCAGACCCACCACGATGACGTTCGGCTTGCCGATGCGCGGGTGCAGCGCAGTGCCGATCGCGATACCGACCGGCATCACAACGAACGCCGGCAGCGACCACAGCGCGGACTCCAACGGGCCCATCCCGTGCACCAGTTGCAGATACTGCGAGGAGAACAACCCGAAGCCGATCAGGCCCACCATCACAAGCCAGTTCGTGGCCAGGGAGACGCTGAACGCGCGGGACCGGAACAGTGAGATGTCGAGCATCGGATGGTCGATCACCTTCTGACGGCGCAGGAACACCGCGCCCAGTGCGAGGCCGACCAGGCCGACTCCGAGGTGCGTCCAGGAGAACCCGTCCTCGGCGGTCTTCTTGACCGCGTACACGACCGCGACGACCGACAGCACCGACAGGACGGCGCCGGGCACGTCGAAGCGCCCCGGCCGAGGATCGCGGAACTCGGGCAGCAGCACCGGGCCGAGCGCCAGAAGCAGCAGCATCACCGGCACGTTGATGAGGAACACCGAGCCCCACCAGTAGTGTTCGAGCAGCACGCCGCCGAGGATGGGGCCCAGCACGCCGCCGCCGGCGAAGCCGGCCGTCCAGATCCCGATGGCGGCGGTGCGCTGCGCCGGGTCATGGAACATGTTGCGGATCAGCGACAGCGTCGAGGGTGCCAGGGTCGCCCCCGCGACCCCGAGGAGAGCGCGGGCCGCGATGAGGGCGCCGGGGCTGGTGGCGTACGCCGCGAGCACGGACGCGACGCCGAAGCCCGCCGCGCCGGCGAGGAGCAGCCTGCGGCGGCCTATTCGGTCGCCGAGCGTGCCCATCGTGATGAGCAGGCCGGCGAGCAGGAAGCCGTAGGCGTCCATGATCCAGAGCAGTTCGGAGCTGCTGGGCTCCAGGTCGGTGCTCAGGAACGGCAGTGCCATGAACAGCACGGACATGTCCATCGACACGAGCGTGCAGGGCAGCACGAGAACGGCGAGGCCGACCCATTCGCGGGTCCCCGCCCGACCGCCCGCGGTTCCAGCCGGATCCGGCGTTGCCATGTCCACTCCTCGGTACGATGTACGCGCTTGCTGCGTACACCTTACGCACCTCGTCCCCTACGGCCCAGTCAATATTTTTCTGCAGCCTGGGCATGGTATTTCGACACGCATCCGATCGGCCCGATAGAATTTCGACACGCATGGATCGTGTGACGAAATTCGGAGGTTCGGTGACGGAGTGCGCGTGGTGCGGGGAGGCGATCGCACCTGCCGGGGGAGCCGGCCGGCCGCGTGATTTCTGCTCGCGTTCCTGTCGGGCGAAGGCCTACCGGGCACGCAAGCGCGGCCTCCATGCCGTGGGAACGGGCCAGGGGCCGGTCGGCCAGGGCGAGCACGTCTCGACGGCATCACAGCTCATGGACGGCGCGACGCACCTGTCGCGGGAGCGCATCGTGCGCGCCGCGATCGCCATCGCCGACGCGGAGGGGCTGGAGAACGTGCACATGCGGCGTCTGGCCGGTTACCTCGGCGCCGGCACGATGTCGCTGTACCGGTACGTCGGCAACAAGGACGAACTGATCGACCTCATGGTCGAGGCGACGTTCCACGAGATACCGCAGCCCGACCCCGCCCCGCACGGCTGGCGGGCCGGGCTGGAGTACACCGCGCGCCGCGACTGGGAGCTGTACCGCAGGCACCCGTGGGTGCTGCGGCACGCCATGGTGGGCTCGCGGATGCGGTGGAGCCACGCGGCCGCGGCGGATGGTGAGCGGGCGATGAGTTCATTCGACGGGCTGGGACTGGCCCCCGACGAGCAGTTCCGCATCCTGCTGATGGTCATGGCGTACACACAGGGATTCGCCCTGATCCACGTCAACGACGTGGAACTGACCCGGCGTACGGGAGCGACCGCCGAGCAGTGGTGGGGGCAGGAATCGGAGCGCCTGCCGCGCGACGCCATGAGCCGCGACTACCCGCGCGTCGCCGCGGTCTTCGACGCGGTGGAGCCCCTGCCGCTGGATCTGGAGGCTCGCTTCACCGAGGGGCTGCGCGGGATCCTCGACGGCGTCGATGCGCTGCTGGCACTGCGCGGCGGTGCCGGCCCGGGTCCGTCGGCTGCGTCGGCCCCGGGGGCACCGGCTCCGTCTCCGGGGTGACGCGTGGCGGCCGGAAACGGCCCGACAGACGACCGGCGAGCAGCCCCGCCTCAGGGAGGACGGGGCTGCTCGCCGGTCGTTTCGCGGCCTTGTCGGCCCGGCCGAGGACGGCCTCGGTGTTATGACGGACCCATCTGGCTGCCGCCTTCGGGGCGCCCGCGGTGCTGCGCGCCGGTGCCCTGCCGTCCGGCGGGTGCGCCGGCCTGCCACTCGGCCTCTTCGGCGCGCGACATCGCCCGGCGCTCCGGGCCCATTGCCTCACCCCAGCGGGCTGTCAGGGCGTACAGGACCACCAGGTCGAGCGCCATCACGACCACCGACCACACCGGGTGCGCGGCGAGGAAGCCGATCTGGCCGATGATGTTGAGGATGGCGAGGGCGACGGCCGTGTACCTGGCCCAGCTCTGTCCACCCAACAGCCCCATACCGACCAGGAGTTGGACACCGCCGAAGCACAGCATGATGACGCCCCACGTCGTGAAGCTCCACACCAGCAGATCGCCGGAAGCGGTCACGAAGTAGCCGTCTTCGAACAGCGCGGTGAAACCCATGATCAGATTCAGGGCACCCAGCGTGAGCAGCGTGAAACCGGCGAAAGCGACCCAGCCGGTCCAGGCGTTGAAGCCGCTCGTATTGCGTGCCATGGCGTGCTCCCAATCTCGGCCGGATCGGATCCGGCCTCGTCGGCAGGCCTGTGGGCCTCTCTTCGTCCAAGGTAATCCTGGCCGACGAAATGCGCCTTTTCAGGGCAAAAAGCGCTGTTTATTCGTTATGCCCGGTCGATGAGAGCCGCGCGAGAGGATGGGGCCGGCGGACCGACCCGGTGACTCCTGCGGCGCCAGGTGGGTCACCGCGCGGTCGGCGCCCGAGTGGCGGGCGGCCGTCGTCAGCCCTTCCTGCGCGACGCGGTAGAGCACGTCCTCGGCCTCCGGTGCGAGCAGCGGCGGGTGCGCCCCGATGCGGACCAGCACGGTGAGGCGCCGGCGGGACCAACCCCGGGCCCTACGGACCGAGCCGGGCCACGTGCCCACCGGCCGCGACATGCCGACGGCCCGGCCCCGTCGTGGGGCCGGGCCGTCGAGTGGCGTGGCGTGCGCGAATCGGCGCAGAACGCTGAAACGGGAGAAGCCCGTCCACTTCTCGCGGACCCTGATTGCGCGGTGCGCGGCCTACGAAGGACCGCTTCCCCGCGTCTCTCCTTTTGGGCCTCTCCCGTTGTGTCCAGTAGAACTCCAAGGAGCGCCGAGCGCAAAGGGTGACGCCGTACGCTGCCCGCAATCGTCGGAGGACTCAGGCGTCCTCGGGGCTCTCCCCGTTCACCGACTGGCCCGACGCCTTGGCCTGCTCCGCCTGCGCCTCCGCGACCTTGCGCTTGACCTCGTCCATGTCCAGGCCCTTGGCCTGGCTGATCAGGTCGACGAGCGCGGCCTCCGGGAGAGCGCCCGGCTGCGAGTACACCATGACGTTGTCGCGGACCAGCATGATCGTCGGGATCGAGCTGATCGAGAAGGCCGCGGCCAGTTCGGGCTGCGCCTCGGTGTCCACCTTCGCGAAGACGACGTCCGGGGTCTCCTCGGACACGCGCTCGAACGTCGGCGCGAACTGCCGGCACGGTCCGCACCAGGCCGCCCAGAAGTCGATCACGGTCAGTCCGTCGCCCGCGACGACCTCGTCGAAGTTGTCCTTGGTCAGTTCGACCGTGGCCATGTGCCTCTCCGTCCTGCGTGGATGCTGTCGAGCGGTGCAACGGTGCGGAGCGTCCGGGCATTCCGGGCGCCTCTGCGGCGCACCTTGCCCCCATCGTGCCCACAACCGGCACGACGATGCCGAGTGCCCGCCTTTCGACCCGGACCTGCCTGTCACCTCTGTCACTTGTGCCACATAGGCTGTGCGGACGCTGATTCCGCGCAGCGTTCCCTGAGTTCACCGCGTTCCCCCGAGTTCGCCGAGTTCCCAGGGCTGGTCACCCAGTTCCGCCCTCCGTCATCACCGCTCGCGTCACCCGCAGGAGCCCCGCCATGCGCTACACCCGCCGCAGCGTCGTCAGCCTCACACCGGCCGAGCCGGGCTGGGACCTGGAGTTGACCCGACCCGGCGCGGAAGCCATCCTGTGCCCGGTCATCGGCTGGGCCGTGGTCGTCGTCGACCTGCCCTCCGCAGAGGAGGCCGAGACGGCGATAGAACCGGCTTTCGTCTACGAGGGAGCCGTCTTCACCCCCGGCGAATTCGCCCACACGATCGGCGAGTTGGAGTACGCGCTCATCGAGCCCGAGGACTGACCGGACCGGTGGCCGGCGGCGTCGGCCGTGCGACGCCCGCGAACGCGTGGCGGAAGAACCGGCTTGCCCACGCGGTGCGTTGCCCCGGCGCCGCGCCCCGGCCGCCGTCCCGACCGGCCTGGCGGCCGTGGCTGCATGCGAGTTCGACCCGACTGACACGCGTCGGCGGGAGGCCGCACGCGTCAGCCAGAGAGGCCGGTACGCCCGCCGCGGCCCGGGCGCGCCGGGCGCGGTCCCGGGATTCTCCGAGCGCGCGGTCAGCGCCCGAGGTCGGCGAGGACGCCGTCGTTGAAGGCGGGCCACGCCTCGACGGCCCAGGGCCCGAAGTCGCGGTCGGTCAGGCACACGGTGGCCGCCTGCGCGGCGGGATCGACCCACAGGAACGTCCCACGCTGCCCGAAGTGGCCGAATGTGGCAGGGGAGTTGCGTGATCCCGTCCAGTGCGGTGCCTTGTGGCCGCGGATCTCGAAGCCGAGCCCCCAGTCGTTCGGCCGTTGGAGTCCGTAGCCGGGCACCACGCCGTCCAGGCCCGGAAACGCCACGGACGTGGCCTCGGCGACGGTCGCCGGCGCGAGCAGCTTGGGTGCCATGACCTCGGCCGCGAACCGGGCCAGGTCGGCGGCGGACGAGACGGCGCCTGCGGCGGGCGAGCCTTCGAGGCGGCTGTCCGTCATGCCGAGCGGCCGGAAAACCGCCTCGTCGAGGTACGCGGCGAACGGTATGTCGCAGCTTTGTTCGACGTGCCGGGCCAGCACCTCGAACCCGGCGTTCGAGTAGATCCGCCGTTCGCCGGGGCGGGCCATGACCCGCTCGTGGTCGAAGGCGTACCCCGCGGTGTGCGCCAGCAGGTGCCGTACGGTCGCCCCCTCGGGCCCGGCCGGCTCGTCGAGCTCGACGGCGCCCTCCTCGACGGCCACGAGCACGGCGTACGCGGTCAGCGGCTTTGTCACCGACGCGAGCCGGAACGGCACTTCGACCGGCCCGCGCTCGCCGAGGACGCTTCCGTCCGCGGCGACGACCGCCGCGGCGGCACGGGGGACCGGCCAGGACTCGATCACATGCAGGCTTTCCACGCGCAGAGCCTACGGGCCGACCTTGGCGGGGTCGGCAGGGCGGGGCGTCCGCGGCTGTGCGGGTGGTCGACGCGGGGGTGTGCAGGGAGCGGGGCGGTGGCGCTTGGAGGGGAGGGCCGAGGGAGGCGCCTGAGCAGCGTTGCGCGCGTGGGCATGTCCGCGACGCGAGTGGTTTCTGCGGGCGGGGCGACAGCGGCCGGGTGCGGGCCGGGGGAGGCCCGAGCAGCGTTGCGTGCGTGGGCATGTCCGCGACGGGCGGGTCGACGGCGTTCGGAGGCGGGCGCGGGAGACCCGAGCACCCTGGCGCGCGGGAACACTTTGCGATCCGAGTCGTCTCCGGTCGGCGCGCCTTGTGGCGCGCTGTCGCCCGGGCTCAGGTGCCGATCAGCGGGACGGTCGTGCGCATGAGCGCGGCGATCTCCGTCGCGCACGCCAGATAGGCGTCGACCTCGCCACCGCCGGGGTCTTCGACGTCCTCCCGGGCCGCGTCGAGGTCCGCCTTGTCGAGGCCCAGCCCGGCGACGCGCGTGGTGAGCGGCTCGGGGCCGGGCGGGAGGGCGGTGGCCAGTCGGCGCAGCGTGGCGGTCTTGGCGGCGGCGTCGGGGTGGTTGCGGCGGATGTACGCGACGTGTTCGCAGGCCAACGCGACGACGAGGTCGGCGTCCGCGAGGTGGTCGGCGGTCAGTTGCGTGCCCCGGTGGTGATCGGCGTTGGCGTCCAGTGACTCCAGGGCGCGCCGCGTACGCCAGCTCACCGGCTGCCCCTCGACCACGAACGTCCCGGCGGTTCGCACGCGCCACGAAGGCCGGGCCTGCGCCGCCAGGACACCCGCGATCACCGAACGTGTCGCGTTGCCGGTGCAGATGAACAGCAGGGAGGGGGCGTCGGCCATGCGGGCAGAGTAATGCGTGGTGCCGGGACGCCGACCGGCGGCAGGCTCCCGGTCAGGCGTCCTCGTCCTGCGGCTCCCCGACATCGTCGGGCTCCTCGACCAGCAGGTCCGCGTACTCGGGGTGCCGGTCGATCCAGCCCTTGATGAACGGACACAGCGTCAGGACGCCCCGCCCCTGGCTGCGGATCGAGTCGAGTGCGCCCTTGGCGAGGATGCCGCCCAGCCCTTGCCCCTCGTACTTGTCGTCGATTTCCGTGTGGGTGAACACGGTCACCTGCTGGGTGCCCATGTACTCCGCGTATCCGGCGGTCTCGCCGCCCACCCGGACCTCGTAGCGGTCGTTCTCGGGCACATGCACGACTGTGGCGTCCATCAGGCCCCCAACCTCGATCGGCTTCGGTCTCCCGCGTTCGGCGGTATTCGGAGTTCTCCGACCATTCGACCCTACGTGTTCGGCGCTCGCGAGCCGGAGTCGAACGGCCGTGCGGTCTGCGTGACGCGCGCCCCAACGCCCGGCAAGCGGGGTGTGAATTCATCGCCACCTTGACGAATTCCGGGAACCGGCTGGTGAGTTCGGCCGTCAGGGACGGGTAATCAGCCCGCGCAGGGCGGCACCGGGACCGGGACAGGGGGCACGCAGGGCATGGCGGTACGCGCACGTCGCGGGGCAACCGGATCGACCAGGCTCGTGCCGGTGCTCGCTGCCGCCTTGGGGTCGGCCGGTCTGGGCTGGCTCGCCTTTGTCGGCATAGGAGGCGGCCGGGAGCCTTGGGCCCTCGCCGTCTGCTGCGGTGCGGGCGTGTCGGCGGCAATCGCGACAGCGGTGCTGCGTGCCCGCGACACGCGCCGAACGGCGGGCATCCGGTTACGCGAACACCGCGACCGCGCGGCATGCGCCGTGCGACGACGCCTGGAGAAGATGGACCCCGTCCGGCTCGGTGCCCACATCGCGGAACTGTGCCGCCGCGACGGCCTCACCGGCGTGACCACCACCCGCGTGCCCGACGACGCGCACTCGGTCGACGTCACCGGCACCCTTCCGTGCGGCGCCCGCGTCGCGGTGCGCTGCCGCAGCGCGACCGGCTCGGCGCTGGTATCCGGCTCGACCGTGGCGCAGCTCACCGCAGCCGAACAACACCACGGGTTCGCTCTCATCCTCGCCACCACCGCGGGCGGCTTCTCGCCGCGCGCCCGCGCACTGGCGGCCGCCGGCGGCTCGCTGCTCCTCGACCGCCGCGCGCTCGCGGTCTGGGACCTGGGCACGGAGATCCCCGCGCCACTGCGTGGGCTCCGCCCCCCGCCCGCCCCCTCCCTTGTCCCGGGAACGTTCGCCGAGACCTGAGGGTGCCTCGCATGGTTCCCGACCACCTCAAAGGATGGAGAGCCACCGCGTTCGACGCATGTTCGAAACTGCGCGGCACGATTCAACGCCGAAGTCGAGCGACGACGAAGCGGTCGGCGCGTTGGTCAGCCGCAACAGCCTCAGCCGCAACAGCCTCCGCCGCAGCAGGCGCCGCCCCCGGAGGCGGGTGGGGTCGGGGCCGGGGCGGTTGAGCCGCGGGTGCCGGAGATGGCCACCGCCGACAGCAGCTTGACCGTGTCGTCGTGTCC
>NZ_JBPKBI010000004.1:329003-352550 GCF_051388935.1 Yinghuangia sp. YIM S10712 | reverse complement strand
AGTAGGACGCCGCCGGAATTATTGTGTGGAAGAGGCTTCTCCCTTTCGGGAGAAGCCTCTTTTGCATTTATGGCCGTGCGCACAAACGCTTGCCGGTGGCATTGGCGGCCTGTTTCGTGTTTCGGTCACGTTCGTTCACAGTTGATCCTTGTTTTGTCACGGGGTTGTCCTGACGCTGGGCAGTCCGGTACTGAACCGCTAGCGTGAACGCATCACGCACCGACCGGCAGGGAGTCGACCGCCGGTTGTCTGGGGGGACTTCGGGTGCGGTGACCTACTTCTTCCGGGGGGAAGACCATGCGTACCAAGATGCGTTTCAACATGCGCAAGGGTGCCGCCGCACTGGCCGGCGGTGTGTTGGCGCTCGGGGTTCTGACCGCGTGCGGTGACGACGACGCCGCTTCGGGCAGCCCGTTCGACAAGAAGGGCCAGGCGGCCTCCGACCAGGGCGGGTCCGGCGGAGGAAAAAACGATTCCGGTGGCAAGGGCGGCAAGGTGCCTGCCGAGCTGGTCGGCGTCTGGACGACAGGTTCTGTCTCGACGATCAACTACGAGGACGCCATGACGGGCGCCCTCGCACCGCCGAGCGGGACGCACAGCGAGCTGACGCTCAAGTCGGACGGCTCGTACAGCCAGAACGGCCTGCTTCAGTCGACCGTGTACAACTGCACGACCTCGCTCTTCGTCATGGAGGAGGGCAAGGCCTCCGTTCAGGGCGACAAGATCACCTTCAAGCCGAGCAAGCTCAAGACCACCATGCAGAACACCTGTAGCAAGAGCGGCAACCACACGAACAAGGACGGCGAGAAGAAGACCACGGTCGACACCTTCGAGCTGACCGAGGATGAATACGGCCCGTTGCTGCGGTTGACCGACGACACGGGTGCCTCCAGCGACTACCGGCCCGAGAAGTAGAGTTTTGGGAGGGGCCGCAAGTACTCGCGAGAGGTCGGAGCCGTGCAGGAAGCCCAGGCGAAGCGGCCGGCGGACGGCGCTCCGGATGACGAGGGGCTGTTCGGTCCGAAGTCGGTGACGTGGCAGTTGCATGCCGATCCGATCATGTGGATCGCCGGGGTCCGGGCGCTGTACCTTCAGGCGCTGCATCCGCGCACGTTGCGCGGTGTTGTGCAGAACTCGAACTTCCGTGAGGACCCGTGGGGCCGGCTCTTCCGTACTGCGGCGTTCGTGGGGACCACGACGTACGGCACCCGAGCCGAGGCCGAGCAGTTCGGCGCGCGGGTACGGCGGATCCACCGGTCGCTGAAGGCCGTCGATCCGGAGACGGGTGAGTCGTACCGAATCGACGAGCCGGAGCTCCTGCGCTGGGTGCACTGCGCGGAGGTCGCTTCGTATGCCGAGGTCATCCGGCGTGCGGGGTTCCCGCTGACGGAAGACCAGGTCGACACGTACTACCGCGAGCAGCAGGCGTCGGCGGTGTTGGTCGGGCTGGCGCCGGAGGACGTTCCGGCGTCGCGTGAGGCGATGCGCGTGTACTTCGACGAGGTCCGGCCGGAGCTCGGCAGGTCTGCGGAGGCGGACGATGTGTGGGACTTCCTTCGTCGTCCGCCGGTGCACCCGGCACTGTGGCTCGGTCGTGAGCTGATATGGCGTCAATTCGCCGAGCTTGCTTACGGATCGCTGCCGTCGTGGGCCCACGACATGTACGGGCACCGGCCCCTGCCGCCGGTCGCGGTGACGCTGGGCCTGCACGGGTGGCGAACCAGCGCGTCGGTTGTCTTGCCGTTGGTGCGGCCGGTGTTCCAGTCGCCGCACATCAAGGCCGCGGTCGAGCGCCTCGGTCCCGAAGCAGCGCCCTCGGCCTCGCGCTTGGCGGCGTAGTCGAGGGCGGGATTGCACGGCGAGCCGAGTTTCTGACGTTCCATCAGGTTCGGTCTTCCGCCGGCCTCGACTACGGGGCATACTGCTAGGCAGAGTCAAGGATTGGGCGTCCGTGGGAACCGGCTCCGACGCCGGCGTTTTTGCCCGGTTGGGGCCTCGGTACCGGCACGGCGGTACGACGGCAGGATCGTTCGGGGGACCGAAGCGGTCGGTCCTCGGGAACGACACCATCAAGATTGTTTCGAAGTTCCCAGGCGCCGAATGGGAACGACCCGTCGGCCGATCAGTCGCCGAGCGAAAACGTCGGCCGCCATATCGAAGAACCGTCCGGGCCATTTCCGGAGGGTTGCGTCGGCATGCCCTGGAGGACTCGGAAACCGGCCCTCGAAATCGGCGCCGAAAGAGTCGGTGTTCGCCAAGCGACTTCGTGTCCGCAAAAAGCGGACGACCGGATTCCGTAGTCCGGCCGCCCGCTTTCCCGGAACGCTCCGGTTTTGCCGAGGCCCGCTGAATGCCGGCCGCAGTTAATCCGCTGCCACCGACAGTGCCCACGGCAGGTCCGGCTTCCCGGTCGGTGTCCGCCGAGTCTGCTCGACGAGCCGCAGCACGCGCGGAACCTTGTATCCGGCGATCTTCGTGCGGCAGTGCTCCTGGATCGCCTCCAGTGTCGGAGCCGCGCCCGCGCGCGGCTGCACGACCACCGCGACGGTCTGGCCCCAGCGTTCGTGCGGGATGCCCACCACGATCGCGTCGTATACGTCCGGGTGGTCCTTGACGGCGCCCTCGACCTCCTCGGTGAAGATTTTCTCGCCACCGGAGTTGATGGTCGCCGAGCCCCGGCCGAGCAGGGTGATCCGGCCGTCTTCCTCCAGGCGCGCGAAGTCGCCGGGCACGACATAGCGCGTGCCGTCCGCCGCGGTGCGGAAGACCTCGGCCGTCTTGACCGGGTCGCCGAGGTAGCCGAGGGGGATGTTGCCCTTCCGGCCGAGCCGGCCGACGACGCCGGACGGCAGGGGGTTGAGGTCGTCGTCGAGCACGACCGAGTCGGGCACCGCCTTGACCGTGATGCCGCCGCCGTCCTGCTGGGCCTGGCCCTTCACCGCGACGCCCACGCCGTTGGCACCGGATTCGGACGCGCCGATCGCGTCCGACACGATCACGCCGAGGCGCTGCATGAACGCCTCCTTCAGTGACGGCGAGAACAACGCGGCGCTGGAGGAGACCGCGAAGAGCGAGCTCAGGTCGTACGCTCCCGTGCGTCCGTCGGCGCGCGGCTCGTCGACCGCCTCGATCAACGGCCGCGCCATCGCGTCGCCGGTGATCATGATGACGTTGACCTTCTCCTCCTCGACCGTGCGCCACACGTTGTGTGCGTCGAACTTGTCGATGAGGACCACGCGCTGACCCTTTGTCAGGTTCTGGAGCAGGCCCCACTGCGTTGCTCCGTGCATCAGCGGGGCGATGGGGAAGAACGTCCCGACGTTGTCGCGCCCCTTCTGCGCGAGTTCTTCGGCGCGGTCCACGCGGTGGCCGTTTGTCGGGTCGATGCCGCCGCCGAGCGCGAAGATGACGTCTTCCTGACGCCACATCACGCCCTTGGGCATGCCCGTCGTGCCGCCCGTGAACAGCAGGTAGACGTCGTCGCCGGTCCGTGGCGCGAAATCGCGCTCCGGCGACGCCGCCGCGAGGGCCCGCTCGTACGCGACCGCCCCCGAAGCCGTGCCGTCACCGGTCGGCTCGGTGCCGTCCTCGACGACGACCAGGTGCCGCAGTGTCTTCACCTTCGGCAGGACCTCGGCCACGCGGTCGGCGAACTGCCGCTGGAAGATCATCGCGACCGGTTCCGCCTGGTCGAGGAGGTACGCCAGCTCATCGGCGACGTACCGGAAGTTCACGTTCACGCAGATGCCGCGGATCTTGTAGATCGCGAGCATCGCCTCCGCCCACTCGATGATGTTGTAGGCGTAAACCGCGACGCTGTCGCCCGGCCGCACGCCCGCGTCGGCGAGATGGTGGGCGAGGCGATTCGCGCGCGCCTCCAATTCGGCATACGTACGGCGTTCGCCGTTCGCGACGACGGCCTCGCGGGCCGGATATTGGTCAACCGCGTACTCGAAGAGATCGGCCAGGTTGAATTCCATGGGCGGGAGAGTAAGGACGAGAGCGGAGGAATTCCATAGCGATGTGCGATTAACGTGCCGCGGGTCTTGTGGCGGTGTCGTGCCCCCTGCACCCTTGACCGAGACAATGATCGGGTTTCCCGTGCCGTTTACGGACGGGTCGTACAAGGAGGGGCCTTGGCCGCCAACCCGCACCTTCTGGTCGAGCACCGTGACGGGACGCTGCTCGTCACGCTCAACCGCCCGGAGGCGAAGAACGCGTTCTCCCTGCCGATGCTCGTCGGCCTGTACGACGCGTGGCTCCAGGCCGACGCCGACGACGAGGTGTACTCGATCGTCCTCACCGGCGCGGGCGGCGACTTCTGCGCAGGCATGGACCTCAAGGCCCTCGCCGGTGCGGGCATGGCCGACGGAGAGACGGCGGTCTACCGCGAACGCATGGCCGCGGACAAGGACTTGCACTGGAAGGCGATGCTGCGCCACCACCGCCCGCGCAAACCGCTGATCGCGGCGATCGAGGGCTACTGCGTCGCGGGTGGGACGGAGATCCTGCAAGGCACCGACATCCGCGTGGCGGGGGACACCGCGGTCTTCGCGATCGCCGAAGTCCAGCGCGGCCTGTTCCCGCTCGGCGGGTCCACCGTGCGCCTTCAGCGCCAGATCGGCTACACGAACGCGATGGAGATGCTGCTCACCGGGCGCCGCTACAGCGCTGAAGAGGCCCGCGAGATCGGGCTCGTCGGCCGTGTGGTCCCGGCCGGCACCGCGGTGGAGGCCGCTCTCGCGATCGCCGCGACGATCAACGCCAACGGACCCATCGCTGTCGAGGCCGTCAAGCGCTCGGTCATCGAGACGGCCGACCTGTCGGAAGAGGACGGTCTCAAGCGCGAACTGGCCATCGGACAACCGGTGTTCGCGACCGCCGACGCCAAGGAGGGCCCAACGGCGTTCGCGCAGAAGCGGAAGCCGGTCTTCCGCCGCGAGTGAGGTCGGACCTGCGTGGCGCCTTGGGAACTCACCGGGTTGGCGGGGGGCGAGGCTGGGCGTTGCGCGGCCCGCCCAAACGAGAACCCGACGGCACGCCCCGGCGGTCGACTGCGGCGGTCGACTGCGGCGTTCGGGATCAGCGTGTGCCCGGGCATGAGACGCGGGACCGCGTCTTCCGACCATTCACGGGACGACCGCCAGGCGTACTGCTGGGTGCCGAACGAAAAACGGCACGAACCAGGAACACCTTCTGCGGCCGTGCTCCGTTTCGGTGTGTGACCCGCCCGAGGTGGGCCCGCAGCATCGGACGTACCGCAGCCCCGCGCCTCAGGGGCCGAAGAGGTCGCGCCGACCAGGGGGCGCGCCGCGCGCCGAGTGGGGTCACTCGGTCTCGGAGCGTTCTCCCTCGGCCTGCGATGTTTCGCTCGCGTGTGAGGTCTGCTCGGACGTCATGTCCTCGTCGGACAGGTGTATGTCTCCGTGCGAGACGATGACGCGCTCGGGGGAGTGGACCTCGTGTCGGGTGGTGCTGGTGTGCTGCTCGTCCACCTTGGTGCCGGACATCGGACCTCCAGCGTTCAGGCCGCACCCCACCGTGCGGGGTGCGGCTCCGCTGCCTCCAGTGTCCCTCGGCCTGCGGCAGAGCCCAACCCGAGCGGCGACGACGACCGCTCGCGGTGAGGGAAGACCCCCAACGCACCCGAACGCGCCTTCGTTCACTCGCTCTTCGCTCGATCGCCACCTCGCCGTGAGGCCGACGACCAGGCGCGGACCTAGCGTTCGGCTATGACAGCACCGGTGGCCGCTCCGCCGGCCTCGCCTCCCGGGGGCGTTCCTCCCCGGATCGTGCCAGGTGCGCCGATTCCCGCCGGGCCGAGGCCGCCCGAGGCATCTGACGCTCCGTCACCAAGCCCACGCCGATGGTCTGTTCCGATGCAGCTTCGGCTGTGGACGGCATCGGCACTGGCATTGATCGCCGTCCTGCTCGTCATGCTCGTGAACGGGGTCTCCGACGCACGCGACAGCCTCCACACGGTCGGCAGCGACACCGCGCCGCAGGCCGCGACGGCCGCGGACCTCTACTACGCGCTGGCCGACATGGACGCGCAGGTCGCCAACGTCCTGCTGATCGGCCACGACGAGCAGATCGGCAACAAGCAGTCGGTGCTGCGGCAGTTGCGCCGCGACCGAGCGGCCGTCAGTGCGGCGATCCAGAAACTCGTCGACGGCGGGCTCAGCCCCGAAGGCCACAAAGTCGCGCAGGACCTGCTGGCCGACCTGGCGACGTACGACTCCCTCACCGGGCAGGCACGGCTCGCCGACGACCAGGTGGCCGATCGCACGCCGGCGGGAAATCCGCCCGCGCTCGCCACGAACTTCTACCTCACCGCGACGGCGCTGCTGCACCAGGACATGTTGCCGGCCGCCGACCGTCTCGGCGCCGACGCGGAGAACCGGCTCAGCGACTCCGCGCGGGACGGACGTGACTCCGCGCATACGGCCGCTCTCACCGTCGCGCTGCTGGGCACGGCCGCCGTGGTGGTGCTCGTCGGGTTCCAGGTCGTCCTCACGCGCCGCTTCCGGCGGATCCTCAACCCGGCGCTCGCCGCCGTGACGCTTGCGGTGGCCGTCGTGACCGGTCTCGGGGCGAGTCTCCTGGCCGACCACGGGGAGCGCCTGCGGGACGCGAAGACCGAGGCGTTCGACCCGTTCAGCGAGCTGGCCCGCACGCGCGCGATCGCCTCGGACGCCAACGCCGACGAGAGCCGGTACATGATCCTTCCGGATCGCGGCACCTACTACCGCGCGCAGTTCGACGGAAAGGTCGCGGAGCTGTACAAGACCTCGTCGCAACCTGGGCTCGACCGACGCTTGGCCGCCTTCCTGCGGGACGACGCGGCGCTTGTTGCGGCAGTCGAGCGCGGGGACCGGGCCGCGGCCATCGGCATGGCCACCAACATCGGCCGGGGCAATCTGGCGTTCGAGTTCTACGACTACCAGGACACATTGGACGACACCGCAACCGCGCACCACACCGACTTCGTCGACCGCGTGGACGACGCGGAGGCCGCGCTGACCGGCTGGACGGTGTTGCCCCCTCTGGTCCTGGGCGCGGGCGTTCTGCTGGTGGTGGTCGCGGTCCGTCCGAGGCTGCGCGAATACCGCTGAGGCGGTCGCGGACGGCGCTGACTCAACCCGGTCAGTGGATCGGTGGGGTGAGGCTTGGCCGTCTCAGCCTGGTCTCAACCCGGCTGAGGCTCGGCCGTCTCGACCTGCTCTCAGCCCGCCCGTTGTGCGGTGTCCGATCACGGGCGGGCGCGTTCGCGGGCTCGTCCGGGCGCCCGACATCCGCGGATTTCCGGCTGGGCGGAACCCTGCGCAATCCCGCCCAGCTGCTTCAGGCCGCCGGGCAGGGCTCGTGCGGTTCGGCGCGGTAGGGAGCGCCGTGGCTGGTCACCAGGTGGGCTGTGCCTTCTTCGGCGCGCTCCGGCGGAAGCTGCCGCGGAATGCGTGCGAGGGAAGCGACGTACGGCTCGCCGCACGCGTCGCACAGCACCGGAGCCGAGACGGGCGCGTACCGGTCGAGCGTGCGCAGCAGGCTGCGGGCGAAACGCAGCGCGGTCGCGAAGGCCGCGGCGGTGCCCTCCTTGTCGCCGACGCCGTGCGCGTGCGACGCCTCCCGCAGCGCCTTGGCGAGGTAGCACAGGCTCGCGCGAGGAAAGGGCGGCGCTGCGGCGGCGAGTCCGTCGGCTTGACCGGCCACCGCGCCCGCCCAGCCCGGGAAGGCGGGGTGGCGCACGGCCCAGCCGGAGCGCTGCGCGATCACCGATTCGGCGAGCTTGCGTGCGGCTGCGGCGCACTCGGGGGTGAGGTCCTTGCGGTCGAGCTCCATGTCCGGCTCCTCGATGACTTCGGTCGGACGACGCGGCGGGTCGGGCGATCCGCCTGTGCTGCGACCGCGATGGCCCACCGGACCCCGGCGTCCGGCCCCGAGTGTTGGGAAGCGGCAGACGTCGCAGGCCGCAGCACTAAGACAGGATGCGGGCATTCGGGTGGCAAACGCGATGAAAGATGACCTATGTCACACCGAAATGTGCCCGATTGATGAGAAATGTAGGTTTGCTACACCGCGCTTATCGGGCAAACCGGGCCTTTGGCTCGCTGGACGGACACGCTCCGCGACGCCTCTTCCAGCTGCACGGAACATCTGTTACCCATGCCCCCGGACCGCCCGCGCGCGCCGTCGCAACCAGCGAAGACGCGCGCCGCCGACGTGTGGGAAGGAGGCGTTTCGCCGTGCCCAGTTGGCTCCCGGAAAGCGCCGAAGGGGTCACCGAACTCGACGGAGCGTTCGGCCTTCGCCCCGCGCTGTACACCCGTTACCGGGACTACATGACCCGCCTGTGGTCCCCGGTCGTCCTGGACGCCGTGCTCACCGAGCTCGTCCGGCTGCGCATCGCCGGGCTGCACGCGTGCCCGATCGAGCAGGCCGCCCGCACGCGCGCCGCCGTGCACGCCGGGCTCACCGAGACACGCATCGACCGGCTCGTGCGCGGCTCGGGGGACCCGGCCTTCTCGCCGGTCGAGTCGGCCTGCCTGCTCTTCGCCGAGCAGTTCGTGCTCGCCCCCGAGACCGTCACCGACGACGACCGCGACGTGCTCGCCGCTCTGCTCGGCGACGCGGGCCTGGTGGGGCTCGCGATGGTGTGCGCGGCGTACGACGGCTTCGACCGCTTCCGAATTGTTCTCGGCATCCAGGACACCGACCCGGAGCTGCCGTACCCCATGCTCGTCCATCCGCCCGGCCTCGACCCCGAGGCGCCCGGCCGGCCGCAGATGTGCCGTCCCGCCGACCCGTTGGGAGGCGGCGCGCTCGGCCGGCAGCCCGACCTGTTGGCGTCGTTCCTGCGCATGTCCACGACGCTCTGGTCGGACGGCGTCGTCGACCACCCCGCCAAGGAGGTCGCCCGGCTCCGAAGCGCACGTGTCACCGGCTGCCGTTGCTGCCGCAACGTCCGTTTCGCGCAGGCCCGCGAGGACGGCCTCCGCGAGGACCTGGTCGCACTGATCGCCGACGGATTCGAACACAGCCGTCTGGAGGAACGCCACAAAGTCGTCATCCGCTTCGCCGACTTCTTCCTCGGCGACCCGCACGGCATGGCGACCGAACGAGCCGCCGGACTGCGCGCCGACCTCGTCGCCGCATACGGTCCGGACGGCACCGTGGAGCTGGCCGTCGGCTTGGCGCTTTTCGTGGGCTTTTCCAAGATGGGGGTCACTCTCGGAACGGTTCGCTCCGATTTTCCGACGATGGTCATACCGACCCCGCGCGGGTGAATCCGAAGTCCCCGGCGAACCGCGCGCGAGACCCGCGTGAACAGCCAAGGTCCCGAGAAATCGCCGCCGACCCGCCGTTCGAAGGCGGCGCGATTCGGGTGGCGAAGGGCTGTTGCACCCGGATCTTCCCGTGTAACGTTGCCCGCGGTTGCAAGCAGTAGAAGTAGTTCCCTCGCAAGACCGACGCCTGCGGACTTGACTAACCGTGGGCGTTTTTCCATCCCGGAGTACTTCGCGGGGAGTGGGACCACTCGACGTAAGCGACCCGGACGTCGCGAAGTGCGGCGGCTGAGGTTTTCATGAAGGAAGAAGACATGGCCACCGGTACGGTCAAGTGGTTCAACGCGGAAAAGGGCTACGGCTTCATTCAGCAGGACAACGGCAACGCCGATGTGTTCGTCCACTTCTCGGCGATCCAGACGAGCGGCTACCGCACGCTTGAGGAGAACCAGCGGGTCGAATTCGAGGTCACGCAGGGTCAGAAGGGCCCGCAGGCCGAGCAGGTCCGCCCCCTCTGAGCCGCGCTCAGACTTCGGCCCACGGGCACGGCGCCGGACAACCCCGGTGAGCGCCCGCTGAGCCGGTAAGGACCCGCCCCCGCCGGGGCGGGTCCTTCGCATGTCCGGCACCTCTCGGGCACGCTCCGGCGCGTGTCCGGCACCGGCCCATGCGTGCCCGCCGCGTGCCCGACCGTCACCCGTACGGCCGCCTCCGCCGGGCGGCCGGTGGACCATGCCGAACTCGCAGGTGGGCCAAGGGTTCGGAGCGCTCCGGGCGGCAACCCTCGCGTCGGGCGGAACCAGGGGTACGCCGTAGCATGGCCCCATGGGTTTCCTGCGCCGCCGCCCGCCCGCCGGGCCGGACTTCGACGTTCTTGCGATTCCGTTCACCGACTGGCCCGGCTCCGTGGTGGTGCACATCCTGCCGGGGGCCGACGGCAGTTGTCAGGGGATCTTCGTCCGCTACGACCTGCTCGCCGGCCGGGGCCCCGCCATGCTCATCGGCAACCTCCCGGCCGGCTCGCCCGGCCGCGCCGAGGACGTGGGGCGCATCGAGGCCCAGCAGCTCATCGCGGCGCTCGGACACGACGAGATGCCTGAAGAGCTCGGCGTCGAGGAGCACCCGGTGATGCAGGACGACGGCCTCCTCGTGGTACGCCGCGTCAAGTACGCCGAGGGCCGCCTCGCGTGCGTCGAATTCGACCGCAACGACGACGTGCAGGTCCGGATCGTGTCGTACGACCGGCCCCTCACCGACGACATCTTCGCGCTGCTCAAGCCGATCCCCGCGGAGCAGTTCCGGGGCTGACCCGGTCCTTCACCCCGCCTTCAGCGCATCCGGGACGGCGCCGCCCGTGTTGCGGGCCCGCTCTTGCAGCAGCGTCGCCGGATGCTCGCGGCTCCACGCGCGTGCGGCGTCGATCAGCGTGAGCAGGCTGCGACCGAGCGGGGTCAGCGCGTACAGCACGCGCGGCGGGTTCTCGTCGAACTCTGTGCGGGTGACGAGACCGTCGCGCTGCATGGCCCGCAGCGTCTGGGCGAGCACTTTCGCGGTGATGCCGGCCGGCGGCACACGCAGCTCGTTGAGCCTGCGCGGGCCCTCCTGGCGCGTGGCAGTGGTCGTCGGCTACGTGCTCGGTTGGCGGGCCGGGCGGGAGGGATCGCGCCGTGCCGGGCCCGGCGGCGCGGCCGACTTCGTCGAGTCGTGCCGCCGGGCCGGACGCGCTGTGGCGTGGAGCAGTGCCGGGCCGCAGCCCCCAGGCGCTGCCGACGGAACGCCGTCATGGCGGCCCGGCGCGATGAGCCGGCCGACCCGGTCGGCCTCACGGCACACCACCGGTCGCGGGGACACGGCATCGACCTTCTCTCCGCGTTCCACACCGCGCGCTCGACCGGTTCCGCGTCCGAAGGACACGGTCAGTGCGTCCCCACCGCCGCGCGCACGGCCCGCCGTACCGTCGCGCAGTCGTCGTGCAGGCGGCGCAGCAGGCGGCGGTCCTCTTCTCCGGCGGCCTTGCGGTCGTGCATCCGGATCTCGCGGACCAACACGAGCATGAGGTTGACCAGGAATGCGTCGCGGGCGAACGAGCCGCCCTGCTGGGCGGATTGCACGATGTGCCGCCGCGTCGCCGGGTCGCGGGCAAGCAGCGACCAGAGCACCGCGAGGTCGTAGCCGGGCAGGTGGTAGCCGACGAACTCCCAGTCCACCAGAGCCGGTCCGCTCGACGTCACCAACACGTTCGAGAGCAACGCGTCGCCGTGGCAGAGCTGGAGCGGCAGGCGTGATAGTCCGCGCAGCAGTTGTGCGAGGTCGGTCGCGTCGCGATCGGTCAGCAGCCCCAGGGTGTGGTAGCGCTCGACGCGCGGCAGGTAGTCGAAGGCCGCATGGAACGAACCCGCCTGCGGCTTCCAGGTATTCAGCGACCCGAAGGCGTGCAGCACGGCGCGGACGTCCGCCCGCGCCAGCGTCGCCCCCGGGTGCCGCTCGACGGCGACCGGGCGCCCCGGCACGTGCTCCAGCACGAGCACCCGGCGCTCCGGATCGGCACCGAACAGGCGAGGTACCCGCACCGGAGGCCGCTGCCGGGTGAAGGCGCGGTAGGCGGATATCTCGTGTCGGAACCTCTGCGTCCAGTGCGGGGAATCGTCCGCGAGGTATTTCACGACCACCGGATTGCGGCCGAGCGAACCGGTCATCAGCACCGACTTCCCGGTACGCCGCATCACGCCGCCCGCGACGAACCCCGGGCACACCTTCGCCGCCGCGGCGGCCACCGTCTTCGGGGTGACCGGCGGCAGATGCTGATGCGCGGGATGCGCCCGCGCGGCGTCCGCGCCCTGGTCCGACCCGCCGTGCCCGCCCTGCGCCACCGGCACCCTCCGCCCCGGAAACTCCGACTCGCGGCCGACCGGACCGTACGCTCCCGAAACCCCCGCGCCGCCGGGACGCCCCCGTCCCGGGTCGGCTCCCGGGACTCCCGGGGGCCGTGCCCCCGACTGGCCGACCGCTCTGCGCGGCGTCGTCGTGGACGATCCGGTATACGGCGACGGGCGCGGCGGGGTGCCGCGCGTGACCGTACCCGACGAACCGCGGGTCGGTCGGGACGCTGACGGTGACATCGAGGACCTTTCTGCTCCGGTGAATGCTCGGGGTGGCCGGTGGCCGGTGGCCGGTGGCCGGGTGTGGCTTGTGCGCGGGCTGTAAGGCACGGCCTGGTGCCGGCCGGTGTGGCACGCGTGTCGGTGTTGTGTTGTGTTGTGTTCGCTGTGTGCGTGGCCTGTGGTTGGCGACCGGCGACGGCGGGCCGGTCCGGAGGCGTCCTGGGATCCGCCCCGGCCGGTCGCCGGCACCGACGCGGCGGTGGCAGCCGCGCTCGCCGGTGCCGCGACACCGGATCCCGCACCCGCCGAGGCGGAAGCCGCGCGCCGGGCACGGAAACGCGGAGGGCAACTCCCGCCGCGGATCCGATGGTTCGGAGCCGGCCACACGATGGCTGGGTGCCCGCGTGCCGGATCCAGGCTCCACGACACTCCCTCGCGCGGGTGGTGATCCATGTGGCGGACCCTGGCGAACCCTGGCGAATCGGCGGCGGCCGACGCGGGCCCCATTAGCCTCGAAACACCGAGCAGCCTGGGGGCTCGACGGACAGCGACTCGAAGGGCGGACCGACATGCGGCGCGAGCGCAACACCAAACTGGTGGACCTCTTCGCGCTGACCGGTTGGTCCAAAGGCGAACTCGCCCGGCTGGTCAACCGGCGGGCGGCCGGCATGGGACACCCGCAACTGGCCACCGACACCTCACGGGTGCGGCGTTGGCTGGAAGACGGCGAGTGCCCGCGCGACCCCGTGCCCCGCGTTCTCGCGGCGCTGTTCACCGAGCGACTCGGACGTGTCGTCACCTCCGAGGATCTTGGCCTCAGCGGGCGCGCGAGGCACCACGTACCGGCCGTTCCCGAGGAACTGCCGTGGAGCACCAAGCGCACCGTGGACGCCTTGACCGAGTTCACGGGAATGGACCTCATGCTCAATCGGCGTGGCTTCGTCGGTACGGGATTCGCCTTGGTCGCGGGACCCGTCCTCGTCACCAACTTCGACCGCTGGCTGGCCGGCGGCTCATCCGCACACGGTGTCTCCGACGCCGCCGGCACCATCGGCCCGCCTCGGGCGGCCACCTTCGGCACCCGTACCGCGTACGCCCCCGTCGACGCCGGCCCGGTCGGTGTCGACGAGGTCGCCGCTCTCGAACACGCGGTCACCGTCTTCCGCGCCTGGGACGCCAACCGCGGCGGCGGCCTGCAGCGCAAGGCCGTCGTCGGCCAGCTCAACGAGGTCGGCAATCTGCTCACCGCGGACAACGCCGGTCCGGTCAAGCAGCGCCTGTGGGCGGTCGCTGCGAACTTGTCCGTGCTGGCCGGGTGGATGTCCCACGACGTCGGCCTCGACCCGACCGCACAGAACTACTTCGTCATCGGCGCGCACGCCGCCCGCGAGGCCGGCGACCTGCCGCGTGCGGCCGAGGCGTTGTCGCGCGCGGCACGCCAGATGGTCCACCTCGGCAGACCGGGCGACGCACTGTCGCTCATCGACCTCGCGCAGCGCACGGCGGGGGAGCGCGCGACGCCGACGACGCGCGCGATGTTCCACACCGTCGAGGCGTGGGCCCAGGCCGCGCTCGGCCGGTCGGCGGACTGCCGCCGCGCACTCGGGCTCGCCGAGGCGGAGTTCACGCGGTCGCAGCCGAAGGACGACCCCGACTGGATCGGCTTCTTCGACGCCGCGGACCTGCACGGCATGCAGGCGCTGGTGTATCGCACGCTGGCCGAGACCGATCCGACCGCGGTACGCCCTGCGCAGGAACACGCCGCCAAGGCCATGGAGTTGCGTGCCCAAGGCCACCAGCGCTCGCAGACCTTCGACCTGATCTCGCTCGCTTCGGCCTACCTGCTCGACAACCAGCCGGACGCGGGGGCGCAGTACGCCCGCCTCGCGATCCGGTCCACGCGCGATGTGTCGTCCCACCGCACGTGGGACCGCCTCAATGAGATGCAGCAACTCACCGCCCAGTTCAAGGACGTTCCCGAGATTTGGCGCCTGCACGAGGAAATCGCCGACAGCGGGGGGCTGTCGGGCCCGTCGAAGGCGTAAGTCGCCCAGAACGCACCGGGGTCGGGGATGCGGAGGCCACGAGGCCCTTTGCGTCCCCGACTCCGGTTCGCCCGGCGTCAGGTCACCCGCAGCGCCATCACACACGCGTCGTCTTCGTGGTCCGTCGGCGCGAGGCGGCTCACCACCAGGTCCACGCACGACCGCGCGTCCGCCCCGTGCAGCAGCGGAGCCAGGCCGAGCAGCACGCCCACGGCCTCGTCGACGTCGCGGCCACGGCGCTCGACCAGCCCGTCCGTGAACAGCAACAGCAGGTCGCCGGAGCGGAGTTGGAGGTGCGACTCGGCGTACGACGGCTCGTCGTGCGCTCCCAGCACGATCCCCTCCGGTGCGGCAGGCACCGAGCCGTGTCCGTCGCGGAACAGCAGCAGTGGCGGGTGCCCCGCGCGGGCCCAGGTCAGCATCCTGCGCTCGGGGGCGTACCGGCCGCACAGTGCGGTGGCGACGGCCTCGGCCGGAAGTGCCTGCAAGACAAGTCGGTTGAGCCAGTAGAGCATCCGGCCCGGTGACGCGCCGGTGACCGCAAGCCCCTCCAGCGCGCTGCGCAGCGTCGTCATCCCGGACGCCGCCGCGAGCCCGTGGCCGGACATGTCCCCGAGCGTCACCAGCACCGACCCGTCGGGCAGCGCCATGCCGTCGTACCAGTCGCCGCCCACGCGCGCGGTCGCCTCGGCGGGGGAGTAGTGCGTCGCGATTTCCAAGCCCGGCAGGGCGATCGCGCGGGTCCACCGCGGCATCACGACGCGCTGGAGTTCGGCGGCGAGCCGGTGTTCGGCGCGCGCGAGGCGGCGTTGGGCGAGAAGTTGCTCCCGGGTCTCGGACAACGCCGCCTGGGTCCACCGCAGTTCGGTCACATCACGCGCGATGATCCAGACGCTGCGCGGCGAACCGTCGACGTCCAGGACCGGTTCGCCGACGAGATGCAGTGCGCGTACGGCGCCGTTGGCCCGCATGACGCGCAACTCGCATTCGGATGCAGTCAGTTCGGCCACGAGATCACCGACGAACCGTTCCATGGCCGGGTGGTCGTCGGGCACGACGTGTTGCGGCAGGTCGTCGAGGCGCAGCGGCCCCAGCAGCGGGTCGCGGTCGAAGATCTGGTACATCTCGTCCGACCATCGGATCTGGTCCGTGTCGAGGTGCCATTCGCCGCTTGCGATTAGGCCCGCGGGGGCGTGCGGCGCGGGATCCACCAGGTCGCCGTGACCGGCCCCGTGCCGCTTCGCCTCGGGCGGCGGCAGCAGGTCGCGCGCGGCCTTCAGGCGGTCCGGTACGGCGGTGTCGCCGACCACGGTGTCGACCAGGCGCGGACGCAGGTAGCGCCGCGACCGGAACACCTCGGGAACCAGCTCGGCGGGCGGTACGGCCGGTGCGCGGTGCGGTACCGCGTCCTGCCCTCCCGGCAGGACCCCGACAGCGTACGTGTCCGGGCCCGGGAGTTCGGGCGAAAGGCATTCCGGCGAACAGCCGTTCGCGAAGTCGGCCGCTTCCTCGCGGGCGGGGGCGCTCAGTTGCGCGAGGTGGCCCAGCGACTGTTCGAGGCTGGCCGCCAGCAGCTCGCAGACGTACGCCTCGCGCGTGGACTCCCGGGACACGTAGTCCGCGAGCAGGTCCTCCACCTGTGAGCGGAGCCGGGCCACCTTCGTCACCATCGATGTCAGCTCGGCCGCGTCGGACCCGGTCCGTTCGTGCATCTACCCGCCTACGCCTCTCTCGTCCGCCGCACGCACTCTGGCACAGGACCGAATGCGGAGGAGTCGATTTCGCCACTTTGGTCGTGACTGGGCTGGGAGTGGCAGGAATGACCGCTGAGTCGTCCGATCGGGGCCGACATCCGATCAATTTATGAGCAGGTCCGGTCGGGGCCGGTCGGGTGCCTTCGTGGTGTGTCGTCACTCGCCCGGGTCACTTGCCGCGCGATGCCGCGCCGGATCGGCTCACGATGGGACCTGTTTTCGCTGTCCGTTCGCAACGTCCACGTAGATTCCGCCGGGCTTTGCGGGACCAATTCGGAGGAATGCTGTGGGAGTCGATACCGCCGCGCTGCGGCGCTGCCAGATGGCCGTGGACCTGGGCGCTTCCCGGACCCGGATCCACGTCAGAGACGAGGGGCTGGTCGTCGACGAACCCAGCCTGACCGCGGTGGACGCGCGCTCCGGCAGCGTGGTCGCCGTCGGCTCGGTCGCCGCCCGGATGCTCGGACGGGTGCCGGGCCACATCCACGTATCGCGCCCCATGGACAGCGGCACGGTCGCCGACATGGACCTGGCGCAGTCGATGCTGCGCCACATGGTCGGCCGCCACGTCCTGCCGCTGCGGCGCGGCCGGCGCAGGGCGCGCGCGGTGGTCGCCGTCCCGTACGGCAGCGGGCCGCTGACCCGGAAGGCGGCGGTCGACGCGCTGTCCGCGCTCGGCATCCGGCACGTCGAACTCGTCGCCGCGCCGGTCGCCGCGGCACTCGGGTGCGGCTTCGAGACCGACCACGCCGAACCGGTGATGCTCGTCGACTGCGGCGCCACCATCACGCAGATCGCGGTGGTCGCGTTCGGCGAGGTGATCTCGGGGACCGTGGTCCCGGTCGGCGGCGACGCGATCGAGCACGCGGTCACCGAACACGTGCTCGCGCGGCACGGCCTTGAGCTGCCGACCGGCGGCCCCCGCGACATCTGCGTCCGCCTGGGCCACGACGACACCTTCCCGGTCACCGGGAAGGACATCCGCAGCGGCTGGGCCCGCAACGCCGCCGTCGACGCGGCGGCGCTCCGGGCGGTCATCGGGGTGTCGCTGGTCCCGATCCTCGACGGCATCGGCGCTGTGCTCCGCAACCTGTCCGCGGACCTCGTCGTCGACCTCGCGGCCCGCGGGCTGACGATGCTCGGCGGAGCGTCGGAGATCCCGGGCATCGAGGCCACGATCCGCGCCGCGACGGGCATGCCGGTCCGCATCGAGCCCGATCCCCGGTCGCGGGTGGTGGACGGCCTGGCCCGGCTGATCGACGCCAAACCGTCGAGGCGTCCGGCGGAGCAGCCCGTCGCGCCCGAAGGGCCGATCGAGGCCACTCCGGTCACCGACGTCGAGGACTTCGCCTCGGTGGCGTAGTCCGCGGCGTGCGGATTCCGGCGCCGCCCACGTCGCACCGGGCCCAGGGTGCCGTGCACGGCGGCGACAGCGGTATCGGATCCGGCCTCGGCCGGTGGCGGGCAGCCACCGGAGTCCCCAGCAAGCCTTCCTCCTCAGGGCGCCCCGTTCCGGCCCCCATCCCCAGGCCGGCCGGCGCCCGCACCGAAGCCCCCCGTGTCGCCACCGCGGGGGGCTTCGGCTCGTGCGCGGGACGCGGGCTACCCGTTGCCGTCGTCCCAGGCGGCGTCCCTGCGGTCCTCGGTGCGCGTCCGCTCCGCTGCGGACTCCAAGGCGTGGCGGGCGGCTTCGCGGGAGTCGTACGGGCCGAGCCGGTCGGTCGCGCGGCAGCCGGCGCCCTCTTCGACGGCGGAGTGTTTGAGGCAGTAGTACCACTTTGTGTCTTCGCTCATGGCCAGGATCATCGCAGCGGCGACGGGCTCGTGCGAAGCGACTTGGCGTGCGTGGGTGTTGGGACGGCGCTCAGGCAACTCCGCTCGGACGGGCGCGAACTGCAAGGTTGCTTGATAAGCGCCGCTCTGTCCTAGTCTGTTCGCAGTCGTGTGAGTCAAGGAGGGAAGCCGGATGAGCGGGACGCAGTCCGCGTCGGAGGAGCAGGTCGATGCTGTGTCGATCGACGACCGAATTGATTCGTCCGATGACCGTTTCGGCAGCGATACGGACCTCCGAAGGGTCGGCATCGATCCCGATCACTGGTATCCGGTCGCGGTGTCCCGCAGCGTTCCGAAGGGCAAGGCGTTCGCCACCGCCTTCGCGGGGGAGCGGATCGCGTTGTTCCGCGGGGCGAGCGGTGCCGTCCACGCCCTGGAGGACCGGTGTGCGCACCGCCAGGTCCCGCTCAGCATGGGCGTCGTCGAGGGCGACACGCTCCGCTGCTGCTACCACGCGTGGACGTATCGGGGGAACGGCCGCATCTCGCAGATCCCGTATCTCCCCAAGGGCGTCGACCGGCCGCCGCGGGGAGTGCGCGCCTATCCGGTGCGTGAGGCCTACGGGCTCGTGTTCGTCTTCCCCGGCGACCCGGAGAAGGCGGACACGACGGAATTCCCGGAGCATCCCGCCTTCGCGTCGCCCCGGCACAAGACCATGACCTTCTCGCGCACGGTCAAATGCCACTACTCGTTCATGCACGAGAATCTGCTCGACATGAACCACCAGTTCCTGCATCGCGGGGTCGTCGGCCGCATCCAGCCGAGGCTCCTCGGAAGCGAAACCGGGCGGGATTTCGTCGAGGCACGCTACCTGTTCACGCACGGCGGCGGCCGGAAGGACCGAGGCGCCGGATTCCTCGCGGCCGAGGGCTTGGGGGGCGGCGGTACGGCGGACGTCATCACGATCCGCACCGAATATCCCTACCAGAAATTGCACTTGGTGCCCGAAAGGGCGGAACTCCCGGCGTTCTCCCTGTGGGCGGCGTACGTTCCCGAGGATGCCGAGCAGCGCACCAACCACGTCTACGGCCTGCTCACCATCGCCAAGCCGAGGATTCCCCGGGCGCTCGACCTCGCGTGGCCGTTCATCCGTCGGTTCACCGAACGCGTCTTCGCCGAGGACCGGATGGCCGTCGAGGCCGAGCAACGCGCCTGGGACGAACAGGGCCGGGACCGCAACCAGGAGGTGTTTCCGCTGATTCTGGATGTTCGCCAGGTGTTACGCGCCAACGGGGTTCCGATGCGCACGCGCGACGCGTCCGGGTGCGAAGGCATGTGCGGCACCGCGCCGTCGACCGGGGTGGCGTCCCCGTGACCGGGAAGACCGCGTCGACACGACTGCTGTGGTTCCGCCGTGACCTGCGGCTGTCGGACAATCCCGCGCTGCACGCCGCGGCGGGAACAGGCGTGTCCGGTACGGGCGATCGGCATGCGGGCGCCGCGGTGCTGCCGGTCTTCGTCGTGGACCCGCTGCTGTGGGACGCGGCCGGAGCACCGCGCCGGGCCTACCTCGTCCGTTCGTTGCGCGCACTCGACCACGCGTTGCGGGAACGCGGCGGGCGTCTGGTGGTCCGGTACGGCGAACCCGCCGACGAGATCGCGCGGCTGGTCGCCGAGTGCGGGGCCGACGAGGTGCATGCCGCATCCGATTTCGGGCCGTACGGCCGCGAGCGGGATTCCCGCGTCGAAGATGCCCTGTCCGACCGCGACGTGGCGTTCGTCCGGACCGGCTCGCCCTATGCGGTGGCGCCGGGCCGTGTCGTCAAGAACGACGGCACGCCGTATCAGGTGTTCACCCCGTTCTTCCGCGCATGGACCGAGCACCACCGGCGCGGACCGCTTGCGGAACCCGACCGTGTGGACTGGGTGTCGCTGCCCGGCGACGACCTTCCGCCCGAACCGGACGCCGACGTGCCCGGTCTTCCGCCCGCGGGGGAGGAGGCGGCCCTGGCGCACTGGGCCGAATTCCGCGACCGGGGCCTCGACCGCTATGCCGAACTCCGTGACCGCGCCGACCTGTCCGGCACCTCGCGCCTGTCCGTGCACCTGCGCTTCGGCGAGGTCCATCCGCGCACCCTGCTGGCCGAAATCGGCTCCGAAGCGAGCGTGTTCCGCTCCGAGCTGTGCTGGCGGGAGTTCTACGCCGACGTGCTGTGGCACCGGCCGAAGAGCGGACGGGCCTACCTGCGACCGGAGTTCGCCGGCATGGCGTACGACACCGGCGACGACGCCGACGAGATGTACGACGCGTGGTGCCAGGGCCGTACCGGCTATCCGTTCGTGGACGCCGGCATGCGGCAGTTGCTCGCCGAAGGATGGATGCACAACCGGGTCCGCATGGTCGTCGCGTCCTTCCTGGTGAAGGACCTCCACCAGGAATGGACGCGCGGCGCAAGGCACTTCATGCGGCGGCTCGCGGACGGCGACCTGGCGTCGAACAGCCACAACTGGCAGTGGGTCGCGGGCAGCGGCACCGACGCGTCGCCGTTCTTCCGGGTCTTCAACCCGGTCGCCCAGGGCCGCAAGTTCGACCCCGACGGCAACTATGTGCGGCGCTACGTACCGGAGTTGCGTGGCATCGCGGGCGCCGCCGTGCATGAGCCGTGGAAGCTCAAGGACGGTCTGCCCGCCGGATACCCCGAGCGGGTTGTCGACCACGCCGAGGAGCGCGAAGTCGCCCTGTCCCGCTATGACAAGATGCGCAGGCAACGCTGACGCGGCGTGCCCAGCAAGCCCGAATTCCCCGGGCATCAACCTCGTTCGCTGCCCAGGATCGAGATGAACGACACCATCTCGCCCGGATAGCCGCCCAGGTTGTGGGTCAGGGCCAAGGTGCGGTCGGTTGCGGGGATGCGTCGCTCGGGCGGGGCCTCGCCGCGCAGTTGGAGCCATGCCTCGAACGCCATGCGCAGCCCCGACGCGCCGACCGGGTGCCCGAAGGATTTCAGGCCGCCGTCCGGGTTGACCGGCAGGCGGCCGCCGAGGTCGAACGCGCCGGCGAGGACTTCCTTCCACGCGGTGCCCCGGTCGGCGAAGCGCAGATCCTCCATCAGCACCAACTCGGTGGGCGTGAAGCAGTCGTGCACCTCGGCCATCGCGATTTCGGCGCGCGGGTCGGAGACGCCGGCCTGGGCGTACGCGTCCTCCGCGCACGCGGAGATCTCCCAGAACGACGTGTAGTCGTACTCGGGATCGATCACCCCCGAGCCGTTCCCGGCGACCATCGACAACGCCTTGATGAACAGCGGCTTTTCGGTGTAGCGGTGGGCGTCCTCGGCCCGGACGACGATCGCCGCCGCGGCTCCGTCCGCGACGCCCGCACAGTCGAACACGCCCAATTGCCCGGCGAGTTGCGGCATCGCGGAGATCTTCTCGGGGGCGATCTCCTTGCGGAACTGCGCGCGCGGATTGCGGGCGCCGTTGTGGTGGTTCTTCGACGCGATGTGCGACAGCACGGCCCGCATCTCGGCGTCCGAGACGCCGTACTTGTGGCCGTACGCGGGCGCGACCATCGAGAACATCGCGGCCGCGGTCAGGGTGCGCGCGGTGCCGTCGCCGGGGATCGGGAACGCGTTGAGGCCCTGGTAGCCGCCGTCCTTGACCTTCTCGACGCCGATGGCCATCGCGACGTCGTACGCCCCCGACGCCACCGCGTACGCCGCCTGCCGCAGCGCCTCCGAGCCCGTGGCGCACATGTTCTCGACCCGCGTGACCGGCTTGTCCACCAGTTGCAGTGGCTTGGCCAGCATCATGCCGCTCATGCCGGACTGGGCGGTGCCGAGCCAGAACGCGTCGACGTCGTCCTTCGTGATGCCGGCCGACGCGAAGGTCTCGTGCGCGGCGTCCAGCAGCAGGTCGTCGGTGCCCTTGCCCCAGGCCTCGACGAACGGCGTGCAGCCCATGCCGACGATCGCGACACGGTCCTTGATGCCGTGGGATCCCATGCTCAGCCCTCCTGTCCCGACTGCTCCGACTGCTCCGATTGCCGCGACTGCCCCGGCGGCTCGGACTTCCCCGGCGGCTGCGACCGTCCCGACCGAGCGGCGCCGGAGGACACCGGCCGGGCCTTCCAGAAGTAGTTGTGGATGCCGTCCGCCGTGCCGACCCGGCGGAACGTCGGCTCCACGCGGTCGCCGATGCGCACCTGGCCGGCGTCGACGTCGGTGAGCTCGATCGGCAGCCGACCACCGCCGTCGAAGTCGACGACCGCGAACACCACGGGCGGCGACGGCGAGTAGGCCATCCGGTCGATCGTGAACGTCTTCACCGTGCCGAGCGCGTCTGCCATCGGCACCGGCTCCATGTCGTCGACCGCCCCGCCGCGCATGGACACGCGTGCGGGCGGCAGGTGCACCGAGCCCGAGGAACGGTCCCGCGAGCCGACGAAGCCGAACTTCCACTCCACCGACCGGGCCGCCGCCGACGACGAGGTACGCCCCGGCTCCGGTCGGCGCGGCGGCTCGACCGCGAGCATGCCGCGCCACGCCAGGAACTTCCCGTACGCGATCGGCGCCCCGCCCGCGACCTGCGCGGCGACCGGTCGCGCGGGTGCGTAAGACCGCAGCGCGTCCGTCGTGCGGAACACGAACACCTCGGCGCCGTCCGACAACACGACGACGGCGACGACGCGGCCCGCGGCTTTGGCCGTGCCCGCCAGCGAGTCGAACACCGAGGCGAGCAGCAGGCCCGGGTGCGCCGCGCCCGTGGTGCCGACGGTCGCGGCGAGGTCGTCCGCGAGGACGTTGTCGCGCACGCCCAGCGAGCGGCCGAGGCCCGCGACCGCGCGGGCGTGCAGCCCGGCCACGGCGACGTGGTCGATCTGATCGGCCGTCAGCCCCACGTGCTTGAGGGCGTCGTTCCACGCCTGCCGTCCGGCGGCCAGGTAGTGGTTCTCGCCGAACTTCTCCTCCCACAACTTCGACCGCGCCTCGCCCGGCGTCCGCCAGCGGTCGACGAACTCCGCGGTCGCCGACGCCCCGCCGAGGTACTCCGCGATGACCGGGCCGTCGGCAGAGGACCCGACCAGCAGCGCGGACGCCCCGTCGCCGCCCGCCGCCTCGTCGCCGCTGCCCGGCAGACCACCGCGGATGTCCGATGCCACGACCAGCGCCGACGACCCGCCGTCGAGCGCCAGCCGCAGCAGCCCGGCGGCCGAGCGCACCGACCCGGCCGCGTCGATCGCGGGCACGTCCGCGGGCAGCCGCAGCGCGGCGTGGATCGCGGTCGCGTTGGTGCGGTCCGCATACGCGGGTGTCACCGTGGCGAACAGCAGGGCGCGCGGTGTGGGTTGCCCGGTCGCGAGCAGCGCGTTGCGGGCCGCCTCGACGCCCATGGTGGTGGTGTCCTCGTCGAACGACGCGACCGTGCGCGTGCCGCGCCCGCCGCCGCTCCCGGCGACCGCCGCGATGCCGGCGCGGTCGAGGCGGCGGTACGGCAGGTACGCGCCGTAGCCCAGGAAGCCGCGCACGGGCCCAGGGCGGTTCGGTGTCTCCATCGTCGTCGGTACCGTCGCTTCCGCTCGGCGGCGCCC
>NZ_JBPKBI010000004.1:323019-328900 GCF_051388935.1 Yinghuangia sp. YIM S10712 | reverse complement strand
GGCGCCCGCAGGGGCCCCCCGGTCCAACAGGGCGGTGGTTCCAGCTTGTTCGTGCCGTGGTGCGCGAACGCATCTGACGCATAGGTTGGTTCGGGTGGGGAGGACAGGGATCAGCCGGTCGCCCCGGACTCGACCAGGCGTGCGATCTCCTCGTCCGACAACCCGAGTTCGTCGCGCAGGATCTCCTCGGTGTGTTCGCCCAGCCACGGCACCCGCGTCCACGGGCCCTCGGCCATCTTCGAGAGCTTGACCGGATTGCCCGGCGACAGGATCGGCTCGGGCACACCGTCGGTGCGGTCCATCGCCACGAGCATGTTGCGTTGCGCCACGTGCTCGTCCTCGATGACGTCACCCGCGTTGTGGACCGGGCCGGACGCCACGCCCGCCGCGCTCAGCGCGGCGCACGCCTCCAGACGCGACTTGTCGGCCGCCCACGCCTCGATGCCGGGGCGGATGACGTCCTCGATGTGGCGGAACCAGTCCTGCGGCCCGGCCAGCCGGGGGTCGTCGACCCACTCGGGATGGCCGACCAGCGCGGCGAGGCTCGCGAACATGTGCGGGCGACCGCACTGGATGATCAGGTAGCCGTCGAAAGCCTTGAAGGAGTGGTTGATCAGCGGTGCCTGGCCGGGGTCCTTGAGGCCCATCGACCAGTAGCTGATCCCGGCGTCGTTGAGGGCCACCATGGCGTCGTACATGGAGATGTCGACGTACTGTCCCTCACCGGTAAGGTCGCGGTGCCGCAGCGCGGCGAGCACCCCGATGACGGCGAACAGCGCCGAGCCGGTGTCGCCGAGCGCTCCCATCGGCGACACCGTCGGGGCCACGCCGGGGGTTCGCTTGAACTCGTAGAGACCGGCCATGCCCTCGGCGACGGGCGCGTACGCCGGGCGGCCCTCGTACGGAGTCTCGGCCGTGTTGCCGAAGCCCGACACCGACAGGTAGATCGCGCGCGGGTTGAGCGCGGCGATGTCGTCGTACCCGAGGCCGAGGCGGGCGGCCACGCCCGGCTTGAAGTTCTCGCACACGATGTCGGCCCGCCCGGCCAGCCTGCGGACAATCTCCAGGCCCCGGGGGGTTTTCAGGTCGAGGGTGATGCTGCGCTTGCCGAGATTGTTGCGCAGGAAGGTGACGCCGACCCGGCGCCCCTCGGGATCGTTCATCGACGGCAGCGACGCGCGCCCGGAGTCGCCCAGGCCGGGGGACTCGACCTTGATCACTTCGGCGCCGAGGCGGGCCAGCATCTGGGTCGCGTACGGGAGTGCCTGCATCTGCTCGACGGCGAGCACCCGGATCCCGTCCAGGGGCTTGCCGAACCGTTCCAACTCGGCGCCTACGACCTCACCGACGTGCATTGTGTCTCCGTCCATGGTCGTGCCCGTACCGGAGGGAGGGGCCCTTGACCTGGGGGTTCCACAGATATCCTTGCCCGAGTCAGGGATTTTGCCCCGCCCGGCAACGATAGCTGACGGCGAGTCAGAGAAGCAGTGGGCAAATGTGTGACCGCGCGCACCCGCAACGTGCCCGACCCGTGGCACGTCGCCACGAGCCGATCGCGCCGCAACCCGGTACCGCCATGCATCCGCCCCCGCTATCCGAGTTGCGCGGGCAGACGTCGCCACGTTTGCGCGCTCCAGGTATGCCGATCCCGTCCGGCTCCCGTAACTTGGCTGACGGTAACGCCTGTTCGGCTATTCCGGCGCCGGTTCCGTCGCGTCGGACGAGCCGAATGGTCAGCCGTTCGACGACAGAAAGAAGTCGGTCATGGCCGGTGTGAGCAAAAATGCCGAACGGTCCCGCGCCGGGAATTCCCGCGAAGTCCGCACCGTGATCCTCGGAGTCACAGCCAGCGACGCCCACGCCGTCGCGAACCACCTGATCGCCCATTCCCTGCGCGACGAGGGTTTCCACGTCGTCAATCTCGGAGTGAACACCTCCGTCGAGGAGTTCTTCGCGGCATTGCGCGAGAACCCGGACGCCGAGGCGATAGTCATCGGCAGCATCAACGGGCACGCGTACGAGGATCTGCTCGACCTCCCCGAGGAGCGAGCCCAGACCGGCATCGACTGCCCGGTCGTCCTCGGCGGCAACCTCTCCGTCGGCAGCCACAAGACGGACGACCACCTCCAACGGCTCTACGACCTCGGCGTCGACCACATTCTCCAGGACGCCGACGAGATCGTGGCGTTGCTCGACAAACTCCTCGCGGCCCGCACCGCCGACGGTGTCGAAACCACCGTGCACGCCGCCGGCGAGGACGCGCGCCCATGACCGACGAGCTGTTCAAGACCCCCGAACTCCCGCCGCTGGCCGACAGCATCGCCTACATCCGCGCCCTGCCCAAGCAGACCGTGACCGACGTCCTGCGCGCCGCCAAAGCCCGCGGGAAAGTCGCCGTTCAACCGCGCTGCGGTGTCGGCAGCCAGCGCGAACAACTGGAACTGCTCCGGGCGCTGGAAGCCGGCGGGCAACCCGACATCCACACCCTCACCATCGACGCGCACACCCGCATGCGACGCTTCGACCACGCCCTGCGCTGCATCCGCGAACGCCCCGAGGACCTCAACGGCTACCCGCTGGTCGGCCACGGATGGATTTGCGGACGCGAACTCAACGACGCCGTACGGGCACCGATCCAGATCCGACACGGATCCCCGCACCCCTGGGCGCTGTTCGAGACCACACTCGCGAGCGGATTCACCGCCTTCGAGGGCGGCGGGATCTGCTACAACCTGCCGTACGCGAAGAACTTCCCCATCGCCGAGTCACTCGCCCTGTGGCGTGAAGTCGACGCTGTATGCGGCGACTTGGCCCGCGAAGGCATCATCGTCGACCGTGAGTACTTCGGCACCCTGACCGCCGTGCTCATGCCGCCGTCCATCAGCCTCGCGATCAGCTTCCTCGAAGCCGTGCTCGCCGTGCGCGAAGGCGTGCGCTGCGTGTCGATCGCCTACCCGCAAGGCGGCGAGATCGTGCAGGACACCGCGACCCTGCGCTGCATCCCGCGCCTTGCCGCCCGCTACCTGCCCGAGTCGGTCGAGTGCTTCGCCGTCCTGCACCAGTACATGGGCCCGTTTCCCCGGGGCCGGCGGCGCGCCGACGCGCTGATCTTCTACGGCGCCCTCGCCGCGCGGCTCGGCGGCGCGTCCAAGGTGCTGACCAAGACCCACCAGGAAGCCTTCGGCGTCCCCGACGCGGAGGCCAACGTGGCGGGCCTTGCCACCACCCACCTCGCCTCCTCGGAACTGCTCGACTTCATCGCCGTCGACGAGGAACAAGTCGCCCGGGAATGCGCCTGGATCGAGGAAGAAGTCGCCGAGATCATCGAACCGCTCCTGGAAACCGGCGACCTTCTGAACTCCATTCCGACCGCATTCGCCGACGGGCGCCTCGACATTCCGTTCAGTGCGAGCCGACTGGCCCGCTCGGAAATCGTCCCGGCCCGCGACACCTCCGGTGCCATCCGCTACTTGTCCCCCGGCGCGCTGCCCTTCTCGGAACGCACACTGCGGCGGAACACACTTCTCCTGGACGACGGCGACGGCCGCCCGCCCGTACGTCTGCTCGACCGGCTCTCCCGCGACATCAACTACTTCGCATTCGCTGACTCACCGCCCGCGCGACGCCCCGGCCCCTGACCGCCGCCCGTCAGAAGTACGTGCGCAGCACGTCGACGACCCGGTAGCCGTCGTCCACCACCGGGATCACCCGCCACTTGTCGAAGGCCGTGCACGGATGGGAGACGCCCAGCCTCACCAACTCGCCCGGCCTGACCGCAACCCTGTTCGTCTCGGCGTACGCATGCTGGTCGTCCACCCGGACGACCGACATGCCCGACGCCGGCCGCAGCGTGCCGTCGGCCGCCCGAACCTCCAAAGGCACCGGCAGCCCGAGATCGAACGGCACATCGCGGCGACCCGCCCCCAGAACGGCCAGCCCCGGCTCGGGTACCGATTGCACATGCGCCCAGACCTCCAACGCCCCGACCAGAGCGCCTTCCTCCGGCCGACGGCCGAAGGGCGTGACCCGGCTGTAGAAGCCGTCGTCGTGTGACACGTAGGCACCGCTGCGCAGCACGACGTCGCGGCGGGCGGTCAACGGCCCCAGTACGTCGATCACGACGTCGAACCACGCCGAACCGCCCGCCGACACGATCGGCCTCCCGCGTACCTGAACCGCCTCGGCGACCGCGTCGCCCGCAGCCGCCAGGCCGCGCAGCCACGCGGCCACCGCCTCCGCGTTCTCCAGACCGCCCTCGTAACCGGCGACCCCGCGCACAGTCAGCCCGGAGTCGGCGGCGGCCCGCGCGACCTCCACGGCCCCCGCGACCGAACGGCAGCCCGTACGCCCGCCCGCACGGCCCAACTCGACGACCACGTCCAGCCGTCCGCCCGGCGTGCCGGCAAGCGCCTCCGCCGCGGTTGCCACGCCCTCCGCCGAGTCGACGTAGAACACCGACTCCCAGCCGCCACCGACTTTTTCCGCGAGCCACCGCAGCACGCGCGGGTCGTGGAGCTGATTCGCCAGGAAGACCCGGGGCACCCCGAACCGCCACGCGGCCAACGCCTGGTTGGCCGTCGCCACGGTGATGCCCCAGGCGCCCGCGTCGAGTTGCGCCGCGAACAACTTGGGAGACATCGACGTCTTGCCGTGCGGCGCGAAACGGACACCGTGACGGTGTGCGTAATGCGCCATCGTTGCGATATTCGCGTCCAGCGCGGTCCGGCGCGCGACCATCACCGGAAACGTGAACGGACCGTCGAACAGGACATGGTGACCGGACGTCAGGTCGTTCTCGGCCATCGGCTCGTCGGGCAGCCACAAACCCTTGTCGAAAGCCCCGAACCGGTCGGTCATCGCGTCGCCTCCAGGATGCGCGGAACACGCCGCACCCTCCCACAACTTCGCCGTTCACCGCGTCGGTCCGGAACACGGAACCGATGTCCGAGAACGCGAACGAATCGACGCAACAGCCCAGTTGTACCGCCGCACCGGGCGGAGAGCGTTCCGGCGGCGATATCGCCGCACCGAATTTCGCCGACGCTGCGCCTATCGGGTGACGTTTGCGCGCGTCGCCGTAATAGTCCGGCAACGATCGGCCCGGTCGGGCCGATAGTCGGTCTATCCGACTGGCAGGCAGTCCAGCGAAACCCGGAGAGTTCCCGTGCACGTCCCCTCCGTACCGCCGCCGCCCCGCGTCCCTCGCGGGTTCGCGCTCACGACCGTCGTCCTCGCGGCCTCGGCCGCCACGCTCGCGGCCCTGCCCGACAACGCCGCCGCCGCCCCCGGCGACAACGGCGACGTCAAGATCCACGCCACCACGACCGATTTCGACGACCAGCGGAACGAGCCCAAGGTCTGCGCCTTCTACCTCGCGGCGTTCAACTTCGACCAGGTGCAGCAGGTGACCTGGGCGATCGCCCCGCAACCCGAACGCGTCGGCGGTGCGACGCTGAGCGGCGCGATCTCGCTCGCCACCGGCACCGGCCATACGGGGCCGCTGTCCCTGCCCGACGGGCAATACAAGCTCACCTGGAACTTCCTCGGCCAGACCGGTGCCGCCAAGCAGAAGGTCTTCCAGGTGTCCTGCGCGACGGAAGGCGGCACCACCGGGGGTGTCCAGCCGCCGCTGGAACGCGACGTGTTCGGCAACCTCGTGCCGGTCGGCGGCGCCGACCTCGGCACCGGCAGCACCGCGCCGACCGACGACTCCCTGCGCGTCGCCGCCGGGCTCGCGATCGCCGGCGGCGCAATGTTCTTCGGCCTGCGGCTTCTGCGGCGCTCCGGGCGCACTCGTCCGAGCAGCCGCTGACGAAGGCGTGCGACGGTGACTCGGGAAACCGTCACACGCGGCGGAGGGCGGCCGGTCTCGGGGAGACCG
>NZ_JBPKBI010000004.1:314572-322942 GCF_051388935.1 Yinghuangia sp. YIM S10712 | reverse complement strand
CCCCCCCCCCCCCCGCCCGCCTCGGAGCGTGTCCGAGACCCCGCGCCGGGTCCGCGTCGTCCGACGCCGCGGACCCGGGCGGGCCTCCCCAGGTGCCGCATCGCGGTGCCGTGCCGCCGCGCCCGACGGCACGGCGTTACCCGGGAGGCCCGAGCGGCCTGATCCGGCGGGATGTCTCCGACACGCGCCGGGCAGCCGCGAAGACGCCGGACCACTGCGCACGGGGATGCGCGGGGTCCGGTACGTGCGAACGGCCGCCGGACGGGGATCCGGCGGCCGACTCGCTTTGTCGGGTCGGTGCGGTTCGGTGACGGAGGTGGCGAATTGACATCCGATCGACGCGGCACGGGCGACCGCCGCAGATCGTCCGGGCGTTCCACAGCCCGCCCGGCATCCGACCGGCGTTCCGCACGGGACGGCCGCGAACGCTCGGCGGACCGGGCCGACGACCGCCGCACGGAAGGCGACAACCCTCGCGAACAGCCGAGGCCGCGCCGGCACAGGACCGACGAACGGCCGTCCTCGCGCGGAGACGGCAGCCGTACCGACCGCACCCGCAAGCGCCGCCGGTCCGCAGGGTCATCGCGCCGACGGTCCCCGCGACGGTCCGGCGGCAACGCGCACCACCGCGTCCGGGCCCGGCACCACGCCGCCGGGACCCGGCGTCCGACGACGCCACCGAGGAAGAGTCCGCCGGGACGCAGGCACTCCGCGCCGCGCAGACGCACCCTGGCCGCGCGCACCGGTCAACCGGTCCAACTCACCCGGCGCGGAAGGCTGTTGACCGTCGCGGCGGTGCTCGCGGCGATCCTCGCCGGCATCGTCGTCACCGCCGACGGCATGCAGCCCAGAGGCGGTCCGCCGCAGCCCGCAGCCGCGGCGAGTCCCGACCCGGTGCCGCTCGCCACCCCGGCCGCCGAACGCTCGCCTGTCGCCCCGGGCCCGACCGCCGCACCGCCACCGGCCGGCCAGGTGCCGCCCGGCGCTCCGCCGGGCACCGAGACCCCGCCTCCGCCTCCGCTGCCGACCCCGACGGTCACCGGCCCGGAGCCGATGCGGCCCTCGTCGCCGATGGTGATCGAGATCCGCAGCATCGGCGTCTACGCCAAGCTCAGCCGGGTGGGCCTCACCGACAAGGGGTGGATCGACGCGCCCCCGTCGAGCGAACGCAACCTCGCAGCCTGGTACGAGGGCTCCCCGACACCGGGCGTCGTCGGCACGTCCGTGATCGTCGGCCACGTGGACGTCCCCGCCGGTCCGGCCGTGTTCTACGACCTGGGGACCCTCCGCAAGGGCGCCACGATCCGCATCGCACGCGAAGACGGCAGCACGGCGGTGTTCACCGTGTACGGGGTGCAGGTGTTCAGCAAGAAGGAGTTCCCCGCCGAACGCGTCTACGGCGGTACGGGCGTGCCCGAACTGCGGGTGATCACCTGCGGCGGCACGTACGACAAGGACGACGGCTACTCGGGGAACGTCGTGGCGTTCGCGCGGTTCACCGGGCGTGAGTAGGCGTGAGTAGGCGGGGGCGGCGGGGCGGCGGGAGCGGGAGGCGGCAGGCGCCCGAAGCTCGGGGGAGTCACCGCCCTGTGCGCGGCAGGCGCCGCCGCGGTGCGGTCAGGAATGCCGGGCCGGCGAGGCGACAGCCCCCCACAGGCGTTGACCGGCGTCACCGGCGACCCGTGAGACGCCGACGGGCTGCGGCCGTTTCGGCCGCCCCCCGTCGAGCTGTGAACCGCGCGCCTCAGTCGGCGACTTCGGCCTCCGGCATCGGCGGACGCTGCCGGAACCGGTACCAGACCGCGCCGCTGCCGGCCATCACGACCGCGCCCAGCGTGCCGAGGAAGCGCGGGTCGAAGAACGCGCCCGTACTGGCGAGACCGCCGCCGCCCTTGACGTCGGACCCGCCGCTGCCGCCGCCGCTGTCGGCCCCCCCGGCGGAACCGCCGCTGTCACCGCCGCCCGGGGTCGTCGAGGTGTCGGTCGGAGTGGGCGTGCCGGAGCCGGTGTCCGTGGGGCTGGGGGAGCCGGTGTCGGTGGGGTCCCCCGACGTCGGGGGCCGGCTCGTGGGAGGTTGGCTGGTGGGGGGCTTGCTCGTGGGGGGCGGGCTGGTGGGCGGGGTGGTGGTGGCGGGAAGAACGCCCAGAGTGAGTGTCGCCACCGCCTGGGAGGACTTGCCCGTTGCGGTGACGCCGACGCTGTTCAGGGGCGTACCGGCCGGCAGCGACAACGTCTGCGAGAAGGCCCCCTGGGCGTCCGTTGTCACCGTCTGCCAGACGGCGGACCACTGGCTGCTGTCCTGCGACAAGGTGACTTCGACCTGTTCGCCGCTCTGGAAGCCCGTCAGCGCCAGCGTGGTCTGCTCGTCCAGCTTCATGTTCTGCGGCGTCAGCGTCATGCCGAACGTGGTGCCTGCCACACTCATGGAGCCCTCCACCAAGGCCGCCGACTGCTGCCCCGTGGCGATGAACCGGTACCTGCCCGTCGTCAGAGTCGCGGGCACGGTCACGGGCCCCTCGAAGTGGCCGACGCCGTTGGTGGTGACCGTCGCGACCGGCGTCGGTACCGCGGTGCCGTCGGCCTCCGGTCGGACCGCGATGGCCACCGGCTCGTTCGCCCGGAAACCATCGACCTGGAGGGCGAAGGACTCACCAGACTTGGCCATGAGAGGCAGCCGCATTTCGGGGTGGTACTCCGGAGCGGTCTCCGCGGTCCACGTCGTGCCGCTCACACGGAGCGTCGCCGTTGCCCACTGTATGGGGACGGACTGCGGGTCGTAGCACAGCAGACGCAACTGCCATTCCTCGCCGTCCGCCGGTATGACGGATGCCTTGGCCCAGAAGTTGAAGCCGGGCTCGGTCGTGACCGATCCGTCCGCGGCCGGCCTGTTGAACAAAGCGGACTTTATCTGGCTCTCGTCTGCGTTGACGAGCTGGATGCGGAACCGGTAGCGGTGCGTTTCCGGGCACGGGGTGTCGAAGCTGATCGTCGCACCGGTTCCGGGTGAGGGAGTCCCGCCGCCGCCGACCGGGATCTGTCCGGTCGTGGGGTCGAGGACGAACTTCGCGGTCGGTGCGGGCTCTTCGGCCGACACCGATGACGCGGTGGTGAGCGACGCCGTGAGCAGGACCGCCCCGGCGGCACCGAGCATTCGTACCAGCAGCATGACGACTTCCGAAGTGTGAGTTGGATGGGGGCCTTTGGCGCCAGGTCGTGCGGGGCGATGCCGCCCGGCGTGCGGAGTGAGGCACGCATCGCCGGGCGGCGCCGGACGTCCGCCGCGGTCAGGCGGCGGGACGGATTACCACCAGACGCGAGTCGTGTCGAGCGTCACCGGGATCTCAGCGACGGCCTTGGAGGCCGAGCCCGTCACCACGAGGGTGTACGAGCCGTCCGCGACCGAAGCCGGGACCTGGAGCAGCGCCGCGCCGCGGCCCTGCGCGTCGGTGCCCTGCGGTTGAAGCGTCACCGGAACGGTCGTGCCGTCGGCCGCGCGCAGCGCGCCCGTGACAGCCTCACCGCCGGCGAAGCCGGTGAACGCGACCAACGAGATGCGCAGCGCGCCGATCTTGGTGGGCAGCGCGTAGACCACCGGCGTCAGAGTGGTCCAGACGCCCTCGTTGACCTTGACCGTGGTCGTGGCCAGCTTGGTGATGTTGCTCGCGGCGTCCATGCACTCCGCGTCAAGCGTGTACGCGGCACCGTTCACCGGCTGACGGCTCGACGGGAACAGAGTGCGCTCGCCGATCACTGAGGTGTCCGGGATGCCGTCCGCGGGCAGCGCGGTGCCGAACCGCGAGGTACCGAACGGGCTCGGAGAAACGTTCGGACCGGCGATCATGAACCGGAACGCCGTACTGCCCTCGGGACACGGCACGTTGGCCTTGGCGACAGCCGTACCGCCGTTTGCCGCACCGTAGTTCGGGGTCACGGTGACGGTCGGCTTCGGTGCGGCCGTGGTGTTCGCCGACGCGGTCGGCGCGGCGAGCGCGGCGACAGTGGCCAGCGGGACCAACGCGGCGACGAGGGCGCGGGTACGGGGGAACTTCATGGTCGTTTTCCTCTCGGGTGGAACCGAGGCACACCGCGGATCGGGCATGCCCGCATGGCGCGTTGGGGGCGCGCCGGGGTGATGCGACATGCGGGGGCGATGAAACAGGGGGTGGTCGTTTTCAGAGGCCGACCGTCACGGTTGGCCTGATGCCGAACGCCGTTTGTCGAGGTGGGAGTACAACGCGGGGCCGCCGCCAACGGCGAGTGCGAGGGTGCCGATGGCGAGGACGTACAGCCAGATCGCGGGGATCGCCGGCGGGCCGTCGAGTTCCGTGGACCCGGCGTTGCGTGCTCCACTGCCACCGGTGTCGCCGCCGTCGGCCGTGCCGCCGGTGGTCAACGCCTCGCCGGTCTCCGGGTCGAACGCGACTCCGGCATCGTTGACGGCGCCGCCGGCGCCCGGGTCTCCGGTGGTTCCCGAGGAGGCGTCCCCGGTTCCACCGGTGCCTCCTGTGGCGCCCGTGCCGCCGGTCGTGCCGCCGGTGCCGCCCGTTGCCGCCGAACCGCCGGTGGCGCCACCGGTGTTGCCGCCACCGGTGGTGCCGCGACCGCCGGAGCTGTTGCCGCCGGACGAACTGCCGGAGGTACCGCCGCCGGTACCCGAACCGCCGGTTGCACCTCCCGACGTGCCGCCCTGCCGGTCGATCGGTTTGATGAACCCGGGCTGGAACGTCGGGTTGGGGCAGGCTTCGTATTCGGCCTGGGTGATGTTGTTCAGGTTCTTGGGCATGGGACCGGGGTCCGGCGCACCGGGGATCTTCCTTAGCGCCGCGTAGCCGAACGCCACCAACTGCGGGGGCAGCGGCGAGTAGCCCATGCCGGCGACCCTCTGCTGCCCGTCGCACAGGAAGTACTTGATGTACCGGCCGAGCGTCTCGCCGCGCGAGGCGTTGAACTTCCAGCCCTCGGACATGGCGGTCGGCACGATCATGTAGCTGTAGCTGGACACGGGATAGGCGCGCGGGTCCGCCATGCGGTAGACGCCGCTCAGCTCCTGGGTCGAGTCCGGATTCAGCCGGGCTTCGGTGAGGGCGATCGCCACGGCGTCCGAAGTCGGTTGCACGTAGTTGCCCGACACGTTTTTCACCGAAGCCACGGGGAAGTTGCGCTGCTTCGCGTACGCGTACTCGACGTAGGTGATCGCGCCGTCGCCGTAGTCCGCCGCGACCCAGTTCGCGACACCGTCCGACCCCGACTGGGCCTTGGCGCCATCGGGGGCGGGGAAGTCGGACGTCATTCCCTTGGTCCAGATGTTTCTTGCCTCGTGCGACATGTACGCGGTGAACTGGGCGCTGGTGCCCGAGCCGTCGGATCGTACGACCGGGATGATCGGCTTCGGCGGGAGGCCGGGGATGTGCGGGTTGTCCGCCTTGATGTCCGGGTGGTTCCACACCTTGATCTGGCCGGTGAAGATCTTCGCGATGCTCGGCGCGGAAAGCCGGAGGTTGGTGATCTTCTTGCCGCCGACTTTCAGGTGGTACATGAACGAGGTGCCGCCCGCAACGATCGGCAGGTAGGCGTACTGGATGCCTCGGGAACGCGCCTGTTCCAGCTCGTCGACGACGACGCCGCTGGGCGTGCGGTACGGCGGCTGGAACGGGATCTCGGAGACGGCGAAGTCGACGGTCTTCTGGAGGAACGCCGCACGGCCGGCGGTGGAGCCGCCACCGCCGTAGTTGACTTTGATGCCGCGGGGGTCGACGTCGACGATCCACTGCTGGACGGCCAGTTCACTCCATGTGGACCCCATGCCGTAGATCGGTTCCATGGCGGCGTTCGCGGGCGGCGCGGACGCCACGGTCATGACGACGCCGAGCCCCAGCGCCGTGGCCAGGCGCAGCATCCTGGTGGCACTTCGGCGTATGGACTTGCTGGTCGACATGGTGTCAGCTCCCGGGGAGTTGCGGACTGCTGCGAGGTTCACCGCGAGGCTGCCTCGCGGGCGATGCGGCGCTTTCGGCGGCGGCTCAGTTGGCCCGGCGCGCGGCCGGCGATGACGCGGGTGATCACGAACAGGGCGAGCACGATGGTGACCAGCCCGACCGCCGCCCCGAAGGCGAGGGAATTCAATTGGTCGTCAGGGGACTTGATGTTGCGCCAGATGAAGAAGACCAGGGACTCCTGCTCTCCCTCGAACGGGTTCCAGTTCATGCGCGTGCTGCCGCCGGCGACGAGCAGGACCGGCGAGGTCTCCCCGACCGCGCGGGCTATGCCGAGGATCACCGCTGTGGCGAGGCCGCTGCGTGCGGTCGGCAGCACGACGTGCCACAGCGTGCGCAGCTCACTCGCGCCCAGTGCCAGTGACGCCTCGCGCAGTCCGCCGGGCACGAGGCGCAGGACGACTTCGGTGGTGCGGGTGACGATCGGCAGCATCATGACGCCGAGCGCCAGGGATGCGGCGAACCCGCTGCGGCCCTGGCCGAATCCGATGATCACCACGGCGTACACGAACAGGCCCGCGATGATGGAAGGCAGGGCGCTCATTGCCTCGACCACGATGCGTACGACGTGTCCGAGTCGCCCGCGAACCTCGTTGAGGTAAACGGCCGTCGCGATGCCGAGCGGCACGGTCATGATCGTGGCCAACGCCACTTGCTCAAGCGTGCCGACGATGGCGTGCGCGGCACCGACAGCGACGTCCGAACCGCTGAGGGCGCCGAAGGATTGCTGTGTCTCGGTGAAGAAGTCGAAATCGATGTTGCCCAAGCCTCGTTGGAACACGTAGACGATGACCGTCGCCACCGTGCCGAGCAGCGCGGTGATCCCGGTGGCCACGACCGCGCCCGCGACGCGGTCACGGGCCTGTACGGCGTCGGTGCGCAGGTAGGTGCTGAGGCCGTAGAGGCCCAGGAAGGAGACGTAGGCGGTGATGACGTAGCCCTGCCACCCCGACACCGGCAGGATGCGGCCGTAGAGCACCCACGCGAAGGACGCGGCGGCGACCATCGAGGCAGCGGCCACCCCGACCTCTTCGGCCGAGATCTGCCGCAGCATGACGCGGCGCTCGGGCGACGGAAGGGGCTCGTCGTCCGGTGGCGCGGCGGGCTTCGGCGCGGTGACGGTCGTCATGGTGCGGGTCTCCCACTCCAAACGGAATCGGTCGGGGCGACGGGGCGGGGCAAGGGACTGGCGTCAGATGTCGGTCGAGGCCCCACTGCGGGACTTGGAGATCACCAGGCCGGCGACGACGTTGACGAGCAGGGTCATCGTGAACAGCGCGAGACCGGCGGCCATGAGCGCGGAGAGCGCGAATTCGTCGGACTCGCCGAACTTCAGGATGATCAGCGTCGAGATCGTCGAGCCCTGGCCTTCCAGGATGCGGATCGTGAAGTCGGTGTTGAAGGACAGCACGATCGCCACCGCGATGGTCTCGCCGAGTGCGCGGCCGAGGCCGAGCATCGTTCCGCCGATGATGCCGCCGCGTCCGAAGGGGAGTACGACCGTCCGGATCACGCCCCAGCGCGTCGCGCCGAGGGCGAGCGCGCCTTCCTTCTCACCGGGCGGGGCCTGGGCGAAGACTTCGCGCATGACGGCGCAGCAGATCGGGATGACCATGCACGCCACGACGACGCCGGAGATGAACAGCGACGACGCGAACTGGCCGTCGATGTAGCGGGTGGTGCCTTCGAGTTTGTGCACCTCGAAGATCGGGATGAAGCTCAGGTTCTCCGCCAGCCACTCGCTCATCGGGATCAACTGAGGCTGGAGGAGGAAGAATCCGAAGAGGCCGTACACGATGCTGGGTACCGCGGCCATGAGGTCCACGATCGAGGTGAGCGGACGGCGCAGCCGGGCCGGGGCGTACTCGGTGATGTAGAGGGCCGCGGTCAGCGCGATCGGAACGGCGATCAGGAGTGCGGTGAGCGCCACGAGGATCGTGCCCATGAGCAGGCCGCGCACACCGAATTCGCCGCCCCCGGTGGGAGACCACTTGTCCTCGGTGAAGAACGACCAGCCCGCCGCGTCGATCGCGTCGTAACCGCGGCGCATGAGATAGAAGCCGATCGCGCCCAGCAGCGCGAGCACAGTGCATGCCGCGAGACGGGAGGTCCATCGGTACGCCAGGTCGACGCGCGTACGCCGCACGACGACGCGTCGCGGCGAGTCGGTCGGAGCGTCCGGGAGCATGGCGGTCATGCGGAACCTTCCGGGAAAACGGAGCGTTGCCTGCGGTGGGACCTTGATTGAGCCAACCAGTGGCCCGATGCGGTCGGGGCGACTGCGGGGGAAACAGCAGATGACGGCGAATCGGCATGTGCGGACGCCTGGTTGCCGCGCTCGGACGTGCTGCCGCCCCGGCGTCCGGTGAGGGACGCC
>NZ_JBPKBI010000004.1:296227-314487 GCF_051388935.1 Yinghuangia sp. YIM S10712 | reverse complement strand
CCGGCGTCCGGTGAGGGACGCCGGGGCGGCGGGTGGGGCTGAAGGGGCTTCAGGCCTCAGGCTCAGGCGGTGAAGCCGTACAGGGCCTTGATGCTGTTCTGCGTGGCGGCCCAGTTCAGGAACGCGATGAGCTCGGGCGCGGCGGTGGCGTTCTTGTAGACGTTGAAGACGTCGCGGTTGCCGACGAAGCTGGTGCTGCCGGCGGCCTTGCCGTCGATCGTGCCGAGCACGAGGCCGTCACGGCTGTCCGGAACACCGGTCAGGCCGGAGTTGGACTGCGCGGTCCACGCGGCCTTGGAGTAGGGGAAGATCGCGTTCTCGGTGTCGTTGACGTCGATCTGGTTGCCGCGGTTCTCCTGGATGATCGTCGGGGCGGTGGTGCAGCTTCCCGTCTGCAGGTCCGTCGGGTCGAAGCCGAGGACCGAGCCGGTGAAGAAGTCACGGGTGCCGGAGCCGCCCTGGGGGTAGTAGCGGACGATGCTGCCGCTGGTGCCACCGACCTGGCTCCAGTCGGTGACCTCGCACTTGTAGATCTTGCGCACGTTCTCCAGCGTCAGGTTCGCCGGGGCCTTGCCGCCCGAGGCCTGCGGGAGCGCCGACCACGACACCGAGTCACCGCCGAGACGGACGGCGGTGAGCGAGGTCTGCTCGGTGCCGGCCTTGAGCGGGCGCGACGAGCGGGCGAAGTCGATGCAGTTGTTCGTGTCGGCGAGCAGCGCGTTGATGCCGGCGCTGGAGCCGTTCGGCGCCGGGTTGGACGACGAGTAGGTCACGCCCGGGCAGGTGCCGATGTCCTGGATGGACTGCGTGGTGGAGTTGGCGTCGATGCTGGTCCACAGGTAATCGGGGTTGTCGAGGCTGTATTCCTCGGTGAGCGCCCGCATCACGTCCTGGGTGGTGTCCGAACCGACGCCCGCGTACTCGTCGACCGGGGCGGCGGTGGCGGCCGGCGCCGCCAGGAGGAGCGCCGCGGCGGCGGCAGCGGCGGCGGTGGCGATCTTGCGGATCATGGCTGTCCCTCTCGAAGGCTGGATGAGCTCGTTCCGGTGGTGCGGGGTTGCCGTGGCAACGGAACCAACCCTCGTCGCCCGCAAGGCGATTTGGTGTGACCGAGGGGGAAACGGACGATGTCGTGGATGTCCGGCACGCAAACGATCCGACACCGTCGCGTTCGGCCTCCCGGGTCGGCTGGGCGGGGACGCCGCCGATAGCGGCATAGCGGGATAAAAGACCCTTCACTGTGTGAGAAGTCAACGGCAGGTGACCGGATCATGTGCGGGACGGAACGAACCGATGAGCACAACTCGCAAAGCCTGGACGGGAGTTCGAGCAACAAGTGAGGTGGTGTTCCGGAATCCGCATAGTCGGCTGGCCGTCGCCGCCGGCGGCCGGACAAACGACCGGAGAAACCGTGCAACGCATGTTTCACCAACGGCCCTGGCACGTGCCGGGAGTTCTTGCCGCGGTCATCGCGATGCTGCTGGGATCGATCAGCGGCTTCGTGGCCATGGCCGACTCCGCCTCGGCGGAGGAGCCCGCGGGCCCCACGGTGACTTTGTCGCAGTCCACCGGCTTGGTGAACCAGCGCCTCAAAGTGAGCTGGTCCGGGTTCGTGGACAACCGCTATGCGGTCACCATCGTGCAGTGCCGGGGGGTGCCGTCGTCGACAACCTGTGACGGAGTCGGCAGCCTTTTCGAGGGGCACCGCGCGCTGTACGGCGGCAACGGAGCCTCCGGTGAAGCCTGGGTCCAGGTGCGGCCCAAGGAGGATCGGCCCGAACTTGGGTGCGCCGCCGAAACGGCCTGTGTGGTCGCCGCGATAGTCAGGCCGGACAGGAACACATCGACGCCGGGCAACTTCGTACCGGCCAACGTCGAGCCCGTCTCCGCGACGGCCAACATACCCACACCCGCTGACTTCGACTTCGCTGTCGAGGCCGGTCAGGTCGCCTGGGCGCCGGTCGAATTCGCGCCAGGGGCAAGCCTTTGCGGGGCCCAGACGACCGCGCTGAGCGTGGCGGGAAACGCTGAGCACGCGACGGCCGGAAGGTCCTGGCAAGGCGGACTGTGCCGGGTCGAGAACCCCCTGACGATGTCCGTGGGCTCCATGACGTCGCCGGAAGGCCGCGACACCTTCCGTGCCGGCGATGTCGATGGAGTCATCACGACCCAGCCGCTGGGCGGTCCGATCGACGAGTCGCTGGGTCAGGGGGACGACGGCGATCCCGGACGCAAGCCGGGGGAGGTGGCGTACGCGCCGCTGACCAATGGCGCGATCGTCGTCGCCACCAATCTTGAGATAAACGACGCGAACCTCAATCCGGTGCGCCTGCCGCCGCTCAACCTGACACCGCGCCTCGTCGCGAAACTGCTGACGCATGCGTACGGGACGAATGTGAAACACAAGTCCGGAAGTGTGGCGATGAAGGAGGTGCCGGGCTTCCCGCCACGGTACGAGCACTACGACAGCCTCTTCGAGGACCCGGAGTTTCTGGCGGCCAACCCCGGATACCCGGCCGTGCCTGTCACCTTCGACCTGCACACGATCCTGGTGCGCGGGGCCTACGACGACACGATCCACGAGCTGACGCGCTGGCTGGTCTCGGACGAGGCCACCCGTGCCTGGTTGTCCGGCACCGTCGACGAGAACGGCATCGCGTGTCCCGACGCATGGCGGATACCCGCGCTTGAGTATCCGATCGGGCTCATCAGCAACCGCATCCAGGATCTCGCGTGGGCGTACCGGCCCATCAGCGCCTACTCGGGCATCGTCGACCAGCTCGCGCAGGCACAGGGTTCGGAGACCTACATCGGAGGCGACGGCCTTCCCACCCGCTACAAGCCCGACGACCCAGGCGACCGGCGCGTCATCGCCATCACCAGTCTCGAAGCCGCCGAACGCATGCAACTGCCGGTCGCCAGACTCCGCAACGCGGCCGGTCAGTTCGTCGCCCCCACCCGGGAGTCGATCGCGGCAGGCGTCGCCGCCGCCACGGCGGGACCGGACGGGGTCACCCTCACCAACAACTTCGCCACACAGGACCCCAGCGCCTACCCGCTCACCAAGACCGACGTCGTGGCCTTCCCCACCCGCGAGGTGACCAAGGAGAAGGCCGCCGCGATCGACAAGTACCTCGCGTACGCGGCCGGTCCCGGCCAGGTGCCGAGCCTGCTGCCCGGCCAACTCCCGCCCGGCTACGCGCCACTGAACGACCAGCAGAAGCAGCAGATCGTCAACGCCCGCGACGCGATCCGGAAGGCGGCCGACACCCCGCCCACGTCCTCACCTCCGCCGACGACCACCTCGGGCGGTACGACGTCATCCGCCTCGTCGTCGGCATCCGGATCGGGATCCTCGGGCACCGGCACCGGCTTCTCCACAGACGGTTCGTCCGACGGCAGCCTGGGCAGCGTCGACGACGGCACCGGCTTCGGCTCGGACACCAGTACCGCAAGCGGCGGTTCCGCGGGGACACCGCCGCCCGGCGGATCTTCACCGTCCCCGGCGGCACCCAACACCGAGCCCGTTGCCTCCGCCGCGTCCAACGACGGGCCGTCCCTGCCGGGGGCCGTCGCGGACACCGTCAGGCAAGCCCTCAAGGGCGACGCCTCCGCGATTCTGCTCGTCGTGATCATGTTCGCCGCCGTCGGTGCGGCGGTCGCGGCGCCGATCCTGCTCAGCCTCGGCTGGCAGCGCCGCACCGGGCAGTGGCCGCCACCCGTGGCCGCCGTGATCCGTACCATCCGCCGCATCAGGCCCACCGGAGCAGCCTGACATGACCACTCTCGACCCGGTGTCCGGCGCCGCCGACCCCGTCAAGACGGCCGCGCCTGCCACCCTGCCGCCGATCACGGCCACGGCCACGGCCGTCGCCGTGGCACCGACGGAGCACAAGTCCGAGCCCGGGACCGAACCGAAGGAAGTGTCCGGAGGCGGGAAAGGCCCCACCCGCGCCCCCGGATTCCGCCCGGCGTGGGACCCCTTCACCATCGCGGGGGTGGCTCTCGGCCTGGTCGTCGCACTGCTCGGCGGTTTCGTGCTCTACCTCGCGACCGTCTCCGACTTCCAGCAGGCCCGCACCCAGCGCCGGCTCTTCGACCGCATCTCCGAGGACTTCTACAACGCCGTCGGTCCCCTCGGCGGCGACATCAAGGAAGGCACCCCGATCGCGATCCTGGATATCCCGTCGATCGACCTCAGGCAGGTCGTCGTCGAAGGCACCACCGCCGACCAACTCCGCGCCGGTCCAGGCCACTTGCGCAACACCTCGCTGCCCGGCGGGTTCGGCAACTCGGTGCTCATGGGCAAACGCTGGTCGTACGGCGCGCCGTTCGGCGACATCGACCGGCTGAAAGCCGGGCAGAAGATCCAAGTAACAACTCAGCAAGGCCAGTTCACCTACGTCGTCCGCGACGAGATGCACGTGGACAAGGGCGACGACGACGTCATCGCCCCCGGCGGCGGCCACCGGCTCACCCTCGTGACCGCCGACTCCTGGGTCCGCCCGGACGGCCGGACCGTCGTCGTCGCCGACCTGCAAGGTCAGTTCGAGGTCGCCGAACCGGGCCGTACCCGGACCGTCGGCGACGAAGAGAAAGGCACCAGCGGCGAAGCGGGCGCAGGCATGGCCCTGTTGCTGTGGGCCCAGGCATTCGCCCTGGTCTGCGGCGTCATGGCGTGGGCGCTGCGCCGCTACAACCGCCGCATCACCTTGACCCTCGGCGCCCCCACCACCATCGCGGTGCTGTGGGCGCTGTACGACAACGCGTCACGACTGTTGCCCGCCACCCTGTAACCGCCGTCCCCAACGACCCGACCCCACCCGCAATCCCGTCCCCGGAGCGGAAGGTTCGTCCCGTGTCCACCGACACAACCGCTGCCACCCTGCCCATCGAGCCCGTCCCCGGCCCCCGACCAGCCGGACGCCGGGCATCCACCCTGGAAGCGCGAAGCGTCAGCGCCTGGTTCGGCTCCCACAAGGTGCTCGAACGCGTCGACCTGACCATGCACGCCAACAGCGTCACCGCGCTGATCGGGCCGTCCGGATGCGGCAAGTCCACATTCCTGCGCATCCTCAACCGCATGCACGAGCTGGTGCCGTCGGCCCAACTCGCCGGCGAGGTCCTGCTCGACGGCGAGGACATCTACGAGTCGTCCCGGCGCCCCATCGACACCCGCCGCCGCGTCGGCATGGTCTTCCAAAAGCCCAACCCCTTCCCGACCATGTCCATCTACGACAACGTCGTCTCCGGCCTCAAGCTCACCGGCCGCCGCCACGTCGACAAGGACGCCATCGTCGAGTCCGCCCTCGGCCGCGCCGGATTGTGGAACGAAGTGCGCAACCGCCTGCGGCAGCCCGGGGGCGCGCTGTCCGGCGGCCAGCAGCAGCGCCTGTGCATCGCCCGTTCGCTCGCGGTCGATCCCGACGTGCTGCTCATGGACGAGCCCTGCTCCGCGCTCGACCCGACTTCGACCCGCCGCATCGAGGACACCATCGCCGAACTGCGCGAAGAGGTCACCATCGTGATCGTCACGCACAATATGCAGCAGGCCCAGCGCGTCTCCGACAACTGCGCGTTCTTCCTCGCGGCCGAGGGCACCCCCGGCCACATCGTCGAATCCGGCGCCACCACCGATGTGTTCGGCGCCCCCCGCGACCCCAGGACGGCCGACTATGTCGCCGGCCGATTCGGATGAGTCGAAGGCCCCGGGCGGGAACCACGAACGCACCGCACGCTACGACGTCCACCTGGACGCCGACCACCGCGTGCGGTGGCGCATGGTTGCGCCCAACGGACGGGTTATCGCCTGTTCGGCCCGGGGCCACACGAACGCGTCCGCGTGCCGTACCGAACTCGACACACTGCGGGAGCGCATCGGACAGTTACGCCCCTTGATGGGCCGCGCGGACGGTGGTCGGGGCTGGTGCTGGAGCCTCGCGATCGACGGGGGAGCTGTCGTCGCGTTGTCGGCACGGACGTACGAGCGTTTGGAGAGCTGCCAGATCTCCTACGACCGCTTCGTCCGCGCGCTCGTGGCCGCCCCTCTCGGGGAGGACTGGTAGCCACGAAAACACCCCGCCCATGGATCGGCCGGTTGCCGCGAGCGGCCCGTCGGTCGGTACGGACCGCTCACGGACAATCAGCGGATCCACCAAGCCGATCCACTCCGTCAACGCACCACACGCGGTCCGGGTTCCCCCCCCGGGCCGCTTCGCGCAATCGGGAATGCCGCGCCCACACACGGCACTTCCGGTCGCCGCCGCCCACCCTGCCGCCCGCCCTGCCGCCCGGCTCAGATGCGCATCCGCCGCCGCACCCCCGAAGCGTGGCCCTCGCGGCGCGGGCGCTGCAACACCAGCGCGGCGGCGTCGTCCTGCAACGGGCCGCCGGTGTGCGAGCGCAGATCGTTGTAGAGGTGCAGCGCGATGTGCTGCGGCCACGCCCGGCTCCACCCCGCCAAGCGCGTCGCCGCCGGATAGAACCGGCCGTCCGCGTCCCGCGCCTCGCTGATGCCGTCCGTCGTGGCGATCAACGTGTCACCCGCCCGGAACGGCACTTCGTGCTCCACGTACCGCACGCCGCCCGCGAACAGCGGCGCCAAGCCCAGCGGCGGCGCGATGTCCGACAGTTCCATCTCGGTCGCGGTGCCGTCGCGCAGCATGATCGGCGGAGTGTGTCCGCACGTGATCAGCCGGAGCGTGTCCGGCTCGTCGAACGCCATCACCAACGCCGTCGCGAAACGCTCGCCCGGCGGCCCCGTACGCTCCGCCGCGAGCCGGTGCACCCGCCCCTCCAGCCGCGCCGCGATCTCGGTCAAGTCCTTCTCGTGGTACGCCACCTCGCGGAACGTCCCCATCAGCGCCGCCGCCGTGTGAACCGCCGGAAGCCCCTTGCCGCGCACGTCCCCGATCAACATCCGCACGCCGTACGGGCTCTCGACCACCGCGTAGAAGTCCCCGCCGACCAGCGTCTCGGCCTCCGCCGCCATATACAGCCCGGCGAGGTCGAGCCCCGGAAGCCGGGCCGGAACCGGCTCCAACACCGCGCTCTGCAACGTCAGTGCGACCGACCGCGCGTGTCTGAGTTGCGCCTCACGACGCAGCCGCGTCGACGTCACGCCCAGCGCGACCACACCCAGCGCACCGACCACCGTGACGTGGATGCACTTCGAGGTCAACGTCGTCGCCTCGAACCGCCACACCAGTACGACCGCTGTCACCGTCGCCACCAGCGCGACCCCGGTCACCTGCCGCTTGCTGCACACACCCGCCGCGGCCGGCGCCACCAAACCGAGCGCGACCGCCCCGGGCACCGCCGGATCGACAAGAGCGTCGATCAGCGAAATCGCCATGATCGCCGCATAAGCGGCCACCGTCGCCTGACGGTCACCGGGCAACGGCTCAGGGCCGATCCCCGTTCTGTCGGCGCTGCGCCACAGGCGTCTGAGGGTCATGGGCGTGCCTGTCATATCGGTAGACGTCCCGTCGGTGCCCGGACGACGGGCAAGTCATCGTAACCGGGATGGGCCCACGGGCGCCCCGAACGGCCGCCCGGCACGGGCAGGTTGCCCGCGCCTTCGACCCGAGGCCGCGGAACAGGCCCGGAAACAAACGGAGTTGCCCTTCGCGCCGATCCATCCCTTCGGAGACGCGGGTGTCGGAGCGGCGACTCCCCCCCATAAGAACAGATCGAGAAGAACCAATAAGCCGACAACTCTGTTCATGCGCAATCAACATGAGCTGCCCACCGCCGCTGCGACGCTCGCCGGGGGATTCGAACTCTCCGCAGCCGACAGCCCTTCGCCGCACCAAAGCCCACCGAAGCACGCCAACTGCGAAATATGCGCAGCATGCCCGCCATTGCCCCCCGACTTGCACCGAAGCCTGCCCCGTCAACTCACCAACGCTTCTCCGGTGGACCGAGCGTGGCCTCCGGTTCGTCCCCACCGGAGGCACGTCGGAGCCCACATCACCGAAGCGCACCAGGCCGCGTCGGCCGGCGAGTGTGCGCAGCGCCTCCCGCCCAGCGCGTAAACGCAACAACTCATCACGGCAGCACCCGCATTGGTCACGTACTTGGCCAAGCCGCCCGACGCCACACGCAACGAGGTATGAACACCCCACACCCCAACGCGCTGACCGGAGGCATCTCGCTCCTCGCCTGATCCCGCAACCCTCGCCCGGCCCACCGGGCTTCCCCGATGCACCGCTCGGTTTGAAGGCATGCGCGACATCGCCGGTGCCCACTGCTCGCGTCAGCCGAAGCTGCACGTGCCGAAGCCCCGCCTGGCGACGGCGATTCCGCGTATTACCGACGACGGTGACTCACCCCGCCGGCGCGGGAGCGGGTGGCGAAGCCCCCGCCCCGCGCGGACCGAGTCCGCGTAAAAACAAGGAAGGCGACCCGCCTGCGTTTTCCGCAGGCATGGGTCGCCTATCGTCCTCGTGCGCGATACTGGGATTGAACCAGTGACCCCCACAGTGTCAGTGTGGTGCTCTCCCGCTGAGCTAATCGCGCGGGTGTGGATCGGTGATCCGCACAGATCGTACTACGTCGGCGGCACCCCTGATGACCGGCCCCACCGCTGCGGCTTGCGGGCTTCGCGCCGGGCCACGCGCAACTTCCCCGACGAGACGCACATGCGCCCGGACGCCGTTCCTTTCCTCGGACCGCCGCATCCGGCACGCCCTGCGGATCTCCGAGCTGTCGCACCACAAAGGCCTGGACGCCCACGACTTCTCGTTCCGGCCGGAACAAACCTGTCCCCGTAAGATCCGCGACCAGGCGACCTCGTCTTCGACCGGCCCCACCACCACTGCGAGAAAACGACCTCGGCCACCGCCTCAAGAACCGCCTGCCCGCGATCCGGAGGGTACACCGGCGTCGTCTGAGGGATCTGTCGGACCATCAACGGCCTGACGGCGGGCAACCGTGACGGAGCTGTCTCTCCAGATGGTCGATCAATCTGGTCTCGCTCCGCTCCAGACGTTCACGCCGGTCTCGCGGCAGCGACGCCAAGACGTCGACAAGGACACGCTTTCGTGGCACGTGCACCATCGAGCCGGAGTAGATCCGGCAGCCGGAGCACCACGTGAGCCCTACGCACCGCTCGAACATGGAGGACTCGGGCGGGTGGAAGCGGTACAGGTACGAGCGGGCAGGCGTCCCGCAGTTCGCGCAGATCCGTCGGTCCCCGACGGAGACCGTCTCCCAGGTTCCGACCTTTCGCCACCCGTGCCGGCCGGGTCCTCTTCACATCGTCATGCCGGCATTCTTCCCCACGACGAGCCGCCGCGAGGTCAAGGACGAAATCTGCGCGGACAACGACGAAGGCGACCCGGCCTGCGGTTTCCGCAGGCGTCGGCCGCCTTCGTTTCGGTGCGCGATACTGGGATTGAACCAGTGACCCCCACAGTGTCAGTGTGGTGCTCTCCCGCTGAGCTAATCGCGCGGGGAAGATCCTTCCGGCGGACCGGATTTCACTTCTTCGAGGTGGAGACGGGATTTGAACCCGTGTAGACGGCTTTGCAGGCCGTTGCCTCGCCTCTCGGCCACTCCACCAGACACGAGGACCGACCCGGGAGACCCGAACCGACCCCGCTGCTGTCGAGCGGACGACGAGATTCGAACTCGCGACCCTCACCTTGGCAAGGTGATGCTCTACCAACTGAGCCACGTCCGCGTGTCCTCCGGAGCACCTTTTCGTGTTCCGGCGACGTGAAGAACTTTAGCGGAAACCCTGGCCAGGACAAATTCCGTTTCCCCGGGACCCGACTCCCGGGCGAAATGTCCGGAGCCCCCACACCCTCGCAGGGTCTGGGGGCTCCGGGGTGCGCGTGCGTCACGAACGCGGTGTGTCGCCGCCTTCGTTCGCCTCCGGCTCGTCGCTACCCACGGGGAGGACCATGGTTCCAGCCTCGGCCCGGGGCGCCGGTACGGCCGCATCCTCCGGCTCATCCGCTCGGTCCGCGGTCGGCTCCACCGAAATCACCTCGGTCTCCGCGGCGGGCGCGGGCGACGCCGCGGGAAGGACCGTCGTCCCCACCTCCGCCTCGGTCTCGGCCGGGGCGGGCGCGCTTGCCGGCACGACCGTGGTGGCCGCGTCCTGACCGGACTCGGCAGGCGCAGGCGTCTCATCGGCCACGGCGGGCGTGACCGTCGTCGTGCCGTCCGCCCAGGGCTCGTGCGCCGGAGCCGACCCGCGTTCCCCAGCCGTGTCCTCCTTCGCGAGCGACAAACCGGGCGCGTGCGCGGCCTCCTCCGCGGCCGGCCGGGGAGCGACCGCCGGCTCGGGCACGGCAGGCGGTTCCGGAGCCGGTGCGACGTCCTCCTTCACGAAGGACGGAGCCGCGGCCTGAGGCGACTCCCGCGTCACGGCGTTCGGTCCGGTCTCCGCGGGCGCGGCCGGTTCGGACGCCAGGGGCGGCACCGTCGGTGCGATCGTCGGCATCGGCGGCGGCCCGGCGGGTGTGGAGCTCGGGGCAGGAGTCGATGCGGGGCCGGGCGCGGGAGCGGGCACCGGGCTCGGCGCCGCGTGCGCCTCTCCCGGGACCTCGGCGCCCGGTGCCCCCGCGGGGAAGGGCGCCGGCGCACCGCCCCAACCGCCCGGTGCCTGCTGCGGCTGCCCGACCGCCGCGAACGCCTGGGCCTCGCGGGCGTGTTGCAGCGCGGTGATGCGGCGTACCACCAGCACCGCCGCGATCGCCGCGAACACCATCAAGACCTCGGTGCCGCCCGACACGTAGTCCGCGAGCCGCAGGTCCTTGGCGTCCTCCAGAACGATGTCGTCCTCCGCCGGGTACAGGAACGCCGCCGCGACGGTCGACCACACCGCCAGCATCAGCAGCACCCACCACACCCACAGCAGCGGCTTCCGCCCCGGCGTCGCGCCCCCGCGCTCGGCCGCCTGTGCGTCGCTCGCCTTCCAGATGTCGTGCGCGATCAGCTTCGGGAACCACCACCACACCACCGGGCAGAACCAGCCACCGATCGCCCAGCCCTTCGCCAGCCGCTGCCGAGACGGACCGAACAGGTCCACGTTGCACCGGGCCCGGTAGAACCAGACGCAGAACACCACCCCGGTCGCCAGCAGAACGACACCGGCGAAGCCCGTCGCCGCGGTCACGAAGTTGTCGGCGTTGTCGGCGTCGCCGCCGCTCACCGAGTCCGGGTCGTCGATCAGGTCGCTCAGCAGCAGCGCCCGCATGACGTACGCGACGGCACTCACGACCGATGCGACGGCGGAGACACCGAGCAGCACGTACAGCGACATCGCCAGCCCGCGCAACGGCCGGAACGGCTGCGGCGGCTGCCAGCCGTAGCCGGGAGCCGCGAAGCCCGGCGCGCCCGGGTAAGGCGCGGCTCCGGGGAAGCCCGGCGCGGGCGCATACGGTGTCCCGGGCATCGGCGGCTGGGCGTAGGGCGGTTGTTGCGCGGCGTACGGTGCGTACGGCCCCGTGGGCGGCATCTGCTGCTGCGGAGGCGCGTAAGGGTTGGGCGGCGCGTACGGGTTCTGCGCGTACGGGCCCTGTCCCGGCGCCGGCTGACCGTAGGCGGGCGCGGGCGACGCCGGGGGCTGAGGCGCCGAGCCACCCACGGGGACGGGCGCCGGCGGCGGCGCGGCCAGCGCGGCACCGCAGTGCGAGCAGCGGTCGGCCTGGGTGGACCAGGTGCCGCAGGCGGGACAGAGCACGGATGGAACCCTTCGGTTGCGAACATCAGCGCGGGGACGAGGCGTTCCCACGCCTGCTGACACCGCATCATGCCGTGCCCCGGGCGTTGCGGGAACTGCCGCCCGGCCCGCGGTGCCGCAGCAGCGCCTTCCGTGGCGCCAAGTGTCCGGGAACGTCCCCCGGGGCCGCCGGCGAAGGCGCCGGGATACGCCTCGGCGAACTTCCATAGAATGGGCCCCCACCGCAACCGGCATCCCGCCGATTTCGGCCACCCCAGCGGTGACCGGCAACCGACCGGGATCCGGAGCCGACCACCCCTGGATCCGTGAACACGACCACGCCACCCGCCCTCGCCCACCTCGGTGGCCGACTCGCGACCGGCCTGCGCGACGTCACCGACGATCCCGCTGCGCTCGATTCCCGCGGATTCTGGGCGGTGGCCGCGGATTTCGAGGGCGGCATCGTGTGCGCCCGGTTCGACGACGTGCGCGAGGCCCCGCTGCCTCCCGCGCCGTGGCACGGGCCCGCCCGCGACGCGTGGACCGGCTCGCTCGACGGCGACGCGTACCAGGACGGCGTGCGCCGCATCCGCGACCACATCGGACGCGGCGACGTCTACCAGGTCAACCTCTGCCGCATGCTCACCGCGCCGCTGCCCGACCCGGACCGCGCCGACATCGTCGGCCTCGCGGGCCGCCTCGCGCGCGGAAACCCGGCACCGTACGGCGGCGTCATACGCCTGCCGGACCACGGCGTGCACATCGCCTGCGCATCCCCCGAGCTGTATCTGCGGCGGCGCGGCACCCACGTCGAGTCCGGCCCCATCAAAGGCACCGGCCGCACCGAGGCGGACCTGCTGCCCAAGGACTACGCCGAGAACGTCATGATCGTCGACCTGGTCCGCAACGACCTGGGCCGCACCTGCCGCACCGGCACCGTCACCGTCCCCGACCTGTGCATCGTCGAAAAGCACCCGGGCCTGGTCCACCTCGTCTCGCTCGTGGACGGCCGCCTGGCCGACGGCGCCGGATGGCCCGAACTCCTCGACGCGACGTTCCCGCCCGGTTCCGTCAGCGGCGCCCCCAAATCGAGCGCACTGCACATCATCCGCGAACTCGAACCGGTCCCTCGCGGCCCCTACTGCGGTGCGATCGGCTGGGTCGACGCGGACCGCCGCGAAGGCGAACTCGCCGTAGGCATCAGAAGCTTCTTCATCGACGCCGAAGGCCGCCTGTGCTTCGGCACCGGAGCCGGCATCACGTACGGTTCGGACCCCCGCCGCGAATGGGACGAGACCGAGCTGAAGGCCGCCCACCTGCTGAACATCGCGGCCGACGACTGACCAAGGAAGTGGGAAACCCGTGAAAATCTGGCTCGGCGACAGCGCCGGCGGCGGACTCGTCCACGAAGAGGACGCCACCGTCTCCGTGCTCGACCACGGATTCACCGTCGGCGACGGTGTCTTCGAGACCATGAAGGCCGTCGACGGCCAAGCCTTCGCCCTCACCCGGCACCTCGCCCGCCTCACGCGCTCGGCGCGCGGCCTCGGCCTGCCGGAACCCGACGAGGACATGGTGCGCGTCGCCTGCGCCGAAGTTCTCGGCGCGAACCCGATCGACGGCATCGGACGCCTGCGCGTCACCTACACCGGCGGCGTCGCCCCGCTCGGCTCCGATCGCGGCGCCGCCCCCGCGACGCTGACCGTCGCCCTCGGCCCCGCCAAGCCCCGCCCGCAGACCACAGCCGTCGTCACCGTCCCGTGGACCCGCAACGAGAACTCCCCGACGGCCGGCCTCAAGACGACCAGTTACGCCGACAACGTGGTCATGGTGGCGCGGGCCGCACGACAGAACGCGTCCGAAGCGCTGTTCGCCAACACCGCCGGGCTCCTGTGCGAAGGCACCGGATCCAACGTGTTCCTGGCCATCGGCGGCCGACTGCTCACCCCGCGGCTCGAGTCCGGCTGCCTCGCCGGCATCACCCGTGCCCTCGTCCTGGAATGGACCGACGCCGAGGAAGCCGACCTGCCGTTCTCGGCCCTCGCGGAAGCCGACGAAGTCTTCCTGACCTCGTCACTTCGCGACGTGCAGGCCGTACACCGCGTCGACGAACGCGAGTTGCCGGCCCCCGGACCGCTCACCCGTGCCGCAGCGGAGAGCTTCGCGACGCGGTCCGCAGCCGACATGGACCCCTGAACCGTCCGACACGACAACGACGATCACGTCGTGGACGCCATACGGGCGCCCGGGTTGACCCCCCTCCGAGGCGGGCAGCACCACCTCGACGGAGTTGACCGCAGCAGGCACGCAACGCACGCAGGCGCGAAGCGGGGGAGCAGGGAGGGCAGAGCCGGGTGACCACCACACTGCGACCCGCACCATCGACCGGCCAGGTCCACGCCGACAACGGCGACTGGTATGCGATCTGCGCCAACGGACGGCCGATCGGCCGCCTGCACCTGGCCCACACCGGACGCTGGGGCGACAACACGGGCTGGATCGACCACGTCGAGGTGATCGCCTCCCGCCGCCGGCGCGGCCACGCATGCGTCGCGCTCCTCGCCGCCGAGGAGATCCTGCGCCAACACGGCTGTGGCCGGATCGCCGTCGAAGTCCCGGAGGGCAACCTCCCGGTCCTGCGCCTCGCCACATCGCTGGGCTACGTCTTCGACAGCCACTACCTCATCGCGCGTGTACGCGGGGGCACCGACGCCCCGCGTACCCCGCCCGAGCCACCGCCGGGCTTCACGATCAGCACATTGTCGCCGACCGAGCACGACACGTGGCGCGACGACGCACAACGCGAATGCGTCGAACTGCTCACCGGGCTCGGCTGGTCACCCCGCCACGCCGAAGCCCGCTCCCGCGCCCGACTGGCCGGAGGGGCCCACCCCGCCCACGTCCTCCGCGCGCCGGACGGCGAACCCGCGGGACTCATGTGGTTCGACGTGTCACCGACGGTGCACGGCCGTGCCGAAGTACGCGCCATCCGCGTACCGGAACCCTGGCGCGGACGCGGCCACGGCAAGTTCCTGCTGCGCACCGCCGAACACCTCGCCTACACCGCCGGACTCGGCGAACTCGGCCTCGAACTCGTCGGCCCCGCCTCGGCCGCCCGCCACGCCGCCGCCGACCTCGGCTACCGCACCCAGGCGCGGCACCTGGCCAAGCCCATCCTCTGAGTCCCGAAAACCGAACTGTCCGGGGCGGTTGCCGCACAACGATGTGGGATTCACCCAACCACCCAACCCGCAGCCAAGTTGCCCACAACCACCGAGCGCGCGATGCGAAAGCGCAAGCCGCACACCTCACCTCACCCGGCGAGCAGTGCCTCGACCCGCTCGCGCAGCCCCGACTGACTCTTGCTGCCGTCCAACAACGTGCGCCCGACCCCGTACGTCGGGGTGCCCTTCACCCCGATCGCCGCACCCTCTGCCTCGTCCGCGTCGACCTGGAAGATGTGCCGACCGTCGATGAGCGCCGTCTCCATCTCCTCGGCATCCAGGTCCAGCGAGCGCGCCACGTCGACGAGGAAGCGCTCCGCCGCAGCACCCTTGACCGAATCCAGCTCCCGGACGCGGGACAACACCGCCTCGACGAACGGCCAGAGCGCGCCCTGCGCCCGCGCCTCCTCCGCGGCCTGTGCGGCGAGGTGCGCGTGCTTGTGCTTCTCCAACGGGAAGTGCCGTAGTTCCACGACGAGTTCGTGGCCGAACCGGGTGCGCAGCGCGGACACGTCGGCAAGCGCGGCCCGGCAGTCCGGACATTGAAGGTCGCACCAGAAATCCAGATGCGGCCGTACAGGAGCGGTCATCAGGCGATTCTCCCAGCCCGCCGCCCCTCCTCCGCACGGCCCGCATCCCGCTTCGTGCGCACGGACGACGCCCCAGCCGCGCAACCCGGGCACTATGGAAGGGGCCGACGACGAAGGAGCGGGCGATGTCCGACGCAAGCATTGTCACGGGTGCGGTGTGCGCCGCGTTGACCGGGCTCGGCGGCGTCCTGGCGTACCGGTCGGCGCAGCAGGGCAGTTACCTGCGCGCCACCCGCTGGGTCGGGCTCGCGCTGATTCCCGTCGGCCTCTACCTCACCGGCCTCGCCACGTTCGCACGACGAGTCGGCAGCGCGATAGGGGACTGGGCGACCGACCTCGTCTTCGGGGTCCGCGCGTGGGCCGGCATCGCGGTGCTCGCGGTGGCGGTCTCCCTGTTGCTGCTGGTCCGCGCGATCGGCGCCCGACGCAGCGGAGCCGCGGAGGGAGCCTCTCCGGCGTCCTTGGCCGGTTCGTCCGGCCGGACGCTGCCGTCCCCGAGCGAACCGCGTGCCTCGACGCGTCAGGCCAAGGCGAAGCCCGCGAAGCAGTCGCGATCGCGGCGGGACGACACCGGTTTGGGCGGCGAGTTCGCGGAGATCGAAGAGATCCTCAGGCGCCGGGGAATCTGAGCGCGCACTATGCGGGCGGACCGTTTCGGTGCGATCCGGCACGTCGACCGGTCGGGGCCGACGCTGATTTCCGGCCTGTTCGACGGACAGCGATTCAAGTCATCGCGCAATGATGCGCAAGTGCGGATATGTATGCCGCGATAACCCGGAAGTTTCCGGCAATTTCGTGAGTCCGGCTTCCGTCGACCGGCGGATTTGTGTGCTGATGTGCGTTGTGTTGTGCGGCTGCTCTGCGGTCGATCGAACGTGCAGCCTCAAACGATCAAGTTTGTATCAATAACAGTCAGTAGCAACATCAAATCCGATGGCCAATGGGCAGGCTTCCGATGCGCCTCGAACAAAAATCCGACCGCGCCGTTGCCGCAAAGCGCTCGGAAACGCCGGAGCCGACCGGACCCTCTTCCCCGAGTGGGAGGTCCGGTCGGCTGCCGGGTCGAGCATGGAACGGTGTGGCTCGCGGCTCCTGCCACCCCGGGCGAATCTGCTGTCGCGTACGGCGCTGGAAGGCCGATTCACGCAGGTCGGCGGGGGTGGAGGCCGACGGTCAGCTCTCGGCGAGGATCTGCGAGAGCTCGCGGTCGAGATCGAAGTAACGGTGTTCGGCACCGGGCGCGACCGCGGCGTTGGTGCGCTTCAGGAACGATTCGAGAGCCCGCGCGGGGGCCTCGAGAAGCGCCTCGCCCTCGGGAGAGCTCAGCGCGATACACACGATGCCCTGTCCGTGGCTTCGGGAGGGCCACACGCGGACGTCTCCGGTGCCGGAGGGCTGGCGCAGCCCCTCGGCGAGCAGGTCGCGGGCGAACACCCAGTCGACCGTCTCATCCGCACCGGTGTGGAAAGTGGCATGCACCGCGTAGGGGTCCGACGAGTCGTAGCGCAGTCCCGCGGGGACGGGAAGCGAAGACTCGGCGGAGACGACGAGGCGCAGGTGCAGCTCGCAGCTGACCGTGGTGTTCATAAGCGCCATGGCCTTTCGCTCAGTGTGCGCTCGGGGATTCGCACTCGGCGTTCGCAACATCCCACCTACGCGCCGTTCGTAAACGTCGTTGCCCGATATACGCGGCTCTGGGTACTCCTTAAGAGCGATGGTTCGGGAAACGCGTCAATGGGCTCGCGAGGCCATTCGCCGCGGGGAACTGGGCGTGACGACGCGAGTGGTTCCGAGTCTGGCGTTCCGAGCGGCCGTGAGGACACCGCCGTTCGGTGGAGCGCACTGGCGAAATCGCGCGTACGCGTATGCCTCCGGAGACCGGTGCGTGGCCGTACCCGCAAGGCCAGGGTGGGGCGGCACCGGGTCGTGACCCAGGCGTGACGGTCGTTCCCCAGCGGGGGCGCCGAAGTTCTGTAACGCTGGAGGGTGAAGCCGACGTGCGGCAGGCGCCTGTGCGCCCACCGCACCCCCTTGTAGCGTTGTGCCTCCCATGCAGGCCGACACGGAAGCTCAGCGCGCGGCATGGCACGAAGAGAGGGGTACCAAAGATGGACTCGGGGGCCGCAGGCGCCGCCAACAGTGCGCAGGACACCGCGAAGACCGCCGCGCCGCAGACCGTCGCGGAACCGGTGGTCGAGCCCGTCGAGGCAGACCCGACGGGTCCGTTGCCGCGTGCGCACGCTTCTCGGGCGCCGCAGTTCATCAAGCGGTCCCGCACGCTGCACCTGACGTGGCAGATCGGCATCGCCGTCGTCGGCTTCGCGGTCATCCTGGCCGGCCTGGTGATGATGGTCATCCCCGGCCCGGGCATCCCCGCACTGCTGCTCGGCCTCGCCATCCTCGGCACCGAGTTCGTCTGGGCGCAGCGGACGCTGCTGTGGACCAAGGACCAGGCCGCGAAGGCGGCGCAGCGCGCCCTGGACCCCAAGACGCGGCGCCGCAACCTGATCATCCTGATCGTCGGCTGCGTGCTGATCGCCATCGCGGCGGGCCTGTACCTCTGGAAGTACGGCCTCGCGCTGCCGTCCTGACCGGTGTAGGGGCGCTCACAGCGGCGACACCGGTACCCCCGCTCATGCGGTAAGGTTCTTCACGCACCCGGGCGATTAGCTCAGCGGGAGAGCACTTCGTTCACACCGAAGGGGTCACTGGTTCGATCCCAGTATCGCCCACGAACGCGATAGGCGACCTATGCCTGCGGAAAGCGCAGGC
>NZ_JBPKBI010000004.1:265996-296089 GCF_051388935.1 Yinghuangia sp. YIM S10712 | reverse complement strand
CCCGGGCGGGGGCTTCGCCACCCGCACCCCCCTGATGTCGTCTGGGGTGGGGCGCGCGATGATCTCTCGGTGATCGACACCGACCAAGCCCGCACGGCCCGGTGGATACGGGGTCTGCGGTGACTGCGGCGGGGACAGGGCTCTTGTTCTCTCCTTGGCTGTGGCTCGTCCTGCCCCTGACCGTCTGTGCGGACTCGGTCGTCCCGGTGGTGCCGGGCGACGAGCTGGTGATGGCGGCTTCCGCCGTGGGGCGCGGGAGCTTCGGGTATCTCGCGCTGGTCCTGGTGCTCGCCGCGCTGGGGGCCTTCGTCGGGGACCAGTGCGCGTACGCGGTCGGGCGCGCGGGATTGCGGCGCGGCGGTGACATGACGTTGGGGCCGCGTCGGCAGAAGGCCTTCCAACTTGCGGAGCGCGCGCTGAACCGGGGCGGTATGGCGGCGTTGGTCGCCGCGCGGTTCCTGCCGGGCGGGCGTACCGCGGTGAACATCCTCGCCGGGCGGGTCGGTTATCCGCCTCGGGAGTTCCGGGCGGCGACGCTTGTGGGCGCGGTTGTATCGGTGTCGTACGCGCTCACGATCGGTGCGCTCGCGGGCGAGTTCGTGCACGACAGCCCGTTGGTCGTGGTGGTGTGCGGCATGGCGCTGGGAGCGTCCGTTCCGCTGTTCGTCGGGATACCCGCGCGGATCGTCCGGGCCGCGCGGCGGCGCCGGAAGCGCGCCGCGGGCCTGCTGCCGACCGAGGTCGGCGGGGAAGCCGGGGCCGAGGCCGTCGGCTGAAGGAACGGGAACGGCGAGGGCCGGGGTGGAGCGCGGTGCTCCGCCCCGGCCCTCGGCACCTCGTCAGGCGCCGCGTTCCGCGAGGAAGGTCTGCATCAGGGAGACCTCCGATGTCTGTGCGTTGACCATGCCCTTGGCCAGCGCTTTGACGACACCGGTCTGCGCGTGGTCCAGGGCGTCCTGGGCCATCGCCACACCGGCGAGGTGGTGGGTGATCATCAGTTGCAGGAACTTCACCTCTGCCGCGACGCCCTTGAGGGAGCGCAACTCGTCCATCTCGGCCTTGGTGGCCATGCCGGGCATCAGCGGATCGCCGGGCCCGGGTGCCGGCATGGTCTGTCCCGGGGCCATGTGGTGGCCCGACATCGCGGACATGCCCTCTGGAGACATCCACTGCATCGCCGGGCGCGTGGTCGTCTGCGTGAGGCCCCACAGGTCGAGCCAGCCCATCATCTGGCCGATCTGGTTCAACTGGGTCGTCGCGATGTCGTACGCGAGGCTGCGGATCTGCTCGTTGTCCGTGCCGTCACGGACGATGAACGCCATCTCCACGGCCTGCTGGTGGTGCACCTTCATGTCCCGGGCGAATCCGGCGTCCACCGACGTGTCGGCCGGGGGGTTCGGGACTTCGGCCTGCGGGACACCGGGCGTGGTGACGGGTGCCGACGGGGTCGGAGCGGCGGCCTTGTCGCCGTCGTCCGACGAGCAGGCGCTCAACCCGGCCACGCCGAAGATGACGGCCGCGACCATCGCGACCGCCTGGTTGCGCCGGATCACGACGGGTCACCCACCCCGCCGGTGCACGCCGCGCCGTACTCGGGCGTCGTGTCCTTGTTGTTGCGGTACGTGGTGATGAACTGGTCGACCCTCGGGTCGTCCGCGTTGTCGACCTTGAGCTGGAAGCCCCACGACGTGACGGTTATCGGTGAGTCCATGCCGTCGTACGGGCTGAGCAGCATGAAGTCCTGCTGCGCCTTCGCCTTCAGCTTGTCCACCTGGTCAGCGGCCAGCGTGGGGCTGTAGGTGATCCACACCGCGCCGTGCTCCAGGGAGTGGACGGCGTGCTTGTTCTGTATGGACTTGTCGTAGATCCCGCAGTTCTGCCAGACGTCGTGGTGCTGGCCGCCGACCGGCGGGACCTGCTGGTAGATGATGTTCTTGTTCGGTTCGTGGTTGCGTGACGCGGTGTAGCCGGTGACGCCGGTGATCGGGCTGGCGAGGTTCGGCGCGACGGAGACCTCTGCCGTCAGGTCGCCGCCGCTCGGGCCGCCCTCGTCGGACACCACGACCGCCACAAGCCCGCCGATCACGCCGAGGGCGACGACGGCCGCCGCCGAACCGATCAGGATCGACCGGCGACGTGCGGCCCTCGCCTCGCGTTCGCGCTGTTCGGCGACCCGCTGGCGGGCGGCGGCCATCTTCGCGTTCCGGGCGGCCTTGTTCTGCTTCTTCGAGCCCTGCTGCGGCCCCATGGATCCCCTCCGGGGAGAAAACGTGTGGTCAAGGTCGTCGGGTGAGCGGACACGCCTCACGGCACGCGCGGCGTGGAGGCGTGTCGACGGGCCGCTCAGGTGCGACTGACGCAGAGGGTGCAGAGGTCGGTTCCGACGGCGCTCGCGGCTGCGGAGTGCGCCGGTCCGCTGCCGTCCGGGTCGACCAGCCAGGGCGGGACGAACGAGCCGACCGGGGGCGGCAGCACCGGCGGGACGGGCGGGATTGTCGACGAGGCTCGGACGTTGGCCTCCGCCGCGCACCCGTTGCCGGGTCCGCCTTGGGCGTCCTGCGGGCTGCTGGCGTGGTAGGGGCAGGCGATCGGGCCGTTCGCGCCGAAGACGAAGGTGGGCGGCGGTGCCGCCGACGTCTCGGCGTGGGACGGAAACGCCCCGCCGATCAATGCGCCCAGCATCAGCAGCGTCACGGCCAGCGCTCGGACGGCGGACCGCAGCGGTGCGGTTTGGTCGTCCGTCCGATGCTTCACGGGCCCCATTCTCACCCGTGTGAGTGAACGCGCGAGAGCTGGGAGGGATATTTATGCGATCGCAAGGGTAGGAGGCGGCGCTTACCTCCGGCAAAGCGGTCATACGGTCGGCGCCGGGACCGCGCAGAGCGGGGCGCCGCGGTCGGCGCCTGTCTCGGTGGGGCGCGGCGGCAGGGTGTGGTGCCCGTGGCGGCGGTCGCGGGGAACGCGTGACGGTGCGGGGGAGGCGGTGGGCGCCTTCTCGGTGGGACGCGGCGGCAGGGTGCGGTGTTCGTCGTGTCCGTCGGCGAGGGGGGAGGGAACGCGTGGCGGTGCAGGGGGAGTTGCTGCGGGATGGGGCCGCGTCGTGCGGGAGGCGGCGGCTGGGTGTGGGGCGTTTCGCGCTGTCGTGGAGGGGCCGTTCGGTCGGCCGGGTCTGCCCGTGCCGCGGCGGAGGGCGGTAAACCGTGGCGCGAGGGGTCCGCGTACCCCGATAGCATCGGTGGCACCACCACCCGATTCGCACGTCAGGAGAAGGCTGTGTCCGACGCCCGAGTGATCATCAAACGCGACCCGGAGCGGGAAGAGCGCTTGGTGGCCACGGGCACGACCGCCGGTGAGCTCTTCGGCGGCGACCGGTCGGTCGTCGCGGCGCGGGTGGGCGGTCAGCTCAAGGACCTGGCGTACGTCGTCGCGGACGGCGACGAGGTCGAGCCCGTCGCGATCGACTCCCAGGACGGCCTCGACATCCTGCGGCACTCGACCGCGCACGTGATGGCGCAGGCGGTGCAGGAGCTGTTCCCCGAGGCGAAGCTCGGCATCGGCCCGCCGATCCGGGACGGCTTCTACTACGACTTCGACGTGGAGACCCCGTTCCAGCCGGATGACCTCAAGCGCATCGAGAAGAAGATGCAGGAGATCATCAAGCAGGGGCAGCGGTTCTCCCGACGGGTCGTCGCCGACGATGATGCCCGTGTCGAACTCGCCGACGAGCCCTACAAGTTGGAGCTCATCGGCCTCAAGGGGTCGGATGCCGCCGACACCACGGACGGCGCCAACGTCGAGGTCGGCGGCGGCGAGCTGACCATCTACGACAACCTCGACGCCAAGACCGGCGACCTGTGCTGGAAGGACCTGTGCCGGGGGCCGCACCTGCCGACCACCCGGAACATCCCGGCGTTCAAGCTGATGCGCTCGGCGGCGGCCTATTGGCGCGGCAGCGAGAAGAACAAGCAGCTCCAGCGCATCTACGGCACCGCGTGGCCGAGCCGGGACGCGCTCAAGGCGCACCTGACCTTCCTGGAGGAGGCCGAGAAGCGCGACCACCGCAAGCTCGGCAACGAGCTCGACCTGTTCTCGATCCCGGAGGAGATCGGTTCGGGGCTCGCGGTGTTCCATCCCAAGGGCGGCATCATCCGCCGCGTGATGGAGGACTACTCGCGCCGCCGCCACGAGGAGGCCGGCTACGAGTTCGTCTACACCCCGCACGCGACCAAGGGGAAGCTGTTCGAGATCTCCGGGCACCTGGACTGGTACGCCGACGGCATGTACCCGCCCATGCAGCTCGACGAGGGCATCGACTACTACCTGAAGCCGATGAACTGCCCGATGCACAACCTGATCTACCGGGCGCGCGGCCGTTCGTACCGCGAACTCCCGCTGCGGTTCTTCGAGTTCGGGACCGTCTACCGCTACGAGAAGTCCGGCGTCGTGCACGGGCTCACCCGGGCCCGCGGCTTCACGCAGGACGACGCGCACATCTACTGCACCAAAGAGCAGATGCCCGGCGAGCTCGACTCGCTGCTGACCTTCGTGCTGAACCTCCTGCGCGACTACGGCCTTGAGGACTTCTACCTGGAGCTCTCGACCAAGGACCCCGAGAAGTTCGTCGGGGCGGACGAGGACTGGGAGGAGGCCACCGAGCTGCTGCGCGCCGCCGCCGCGAAGCAGAACCTCGAACTGGTCCTCGACCCGGCCGGCGCGGCGTTCTACGGCCCGAAGATCTCGGTGCAGGCGAAGGACGCCATCGGGCGCACCTGGCAGATGTCGACGATCCAGGTCGACTTCCAGATGCCGCAGCTCTTCGACATGGAGTACCAGGGCTCGGACGGGCACCGCGACCGGCCCGTCATGATCCACCGGGCCCTGTTCGGCTCGATCGAGCGGTTCTTCGCGGTGCTGCTGGAGCACTACGCGGGGGCGTTCCCGGCATGGCTCGCGCCGGTGCAGGTGGTGGGCATCCCGATCACGGACGCGCACATCCCGTACCTGCGGGAGGTCGAGGCCAAGCTGCGCGCGAAGGGCATCCGGGTGGAGATCGACACCGCGGACGACCGCATGCAGAAGAAGATCCGCAACGCGCAGAAGAGCAAGGTGCCGTACATGCTGCTCGCGGGCGACGAGGACGTGTCCAACGGGGCGGTGTCCTTCCGCTACCGCAGCGGTGAGCAGAAGAACGGCGTGCCCGTCGACGAGGCGGTGGCCGAGATCGTCAAGGCGGTCGAGGACCGGGTGCAGGTCTGATCCGGCGCATTCCGGCGTGCGGGCCGGGCGCCCTCGCGGTGCCCGGCCCGCATTGTCGCCGCTCGGCTCGACGGGGCGGTGACCTGCGTGTCGGCATGCAGCCTTCGGCCCCCGACCGCCGGGGTCGGGCCGGTCTGGTCATAGGATTCCCAACATGACGAGCGACCCGGAGCTGCAAAACGGGGTTGGGGAGCCGGACGCGTTCCAGCGACTGTGGACTCCGCACCGGATGGCGTACATCAAGGGCGAGGGCAAGCCCACCGGCCCCACGGCCGACGACGGCTGCCCGTTCTGCGAGATCCCCAAGGTCGACGACGAGACCGGTCTCATCGTGCGGCGCGGGGAGAGCGTGTACGCCGTGCTCAACCTGTACCCGTACAACGGCGGTCACCTGATGGTCGTCCCCTACCGGCACGTCGCCGACTACACCGAGCTTGACGGCGCCGAGACGGCCGAGCTCGCGGACTTCACCAAGCGGGCCATGGCCGCGCTGCGCAAGGCGTCCGGTGCGCAGGGCTTCAACATCGGCATGAACCAGGGCCATGTCGCGGGCGCCGGGATCGCCGCGCACCTGCACCAGCACCTGGTGCCGCGTTGGGGCGGGGACACCAACTTCATGCCGGTGATCGGGCACACTCGCATCTTGCCGCAACTGCTCGCGGAGACGCGGGCCATGATCGCCGACGCGTGGGCGACGGACTGACGTCCTCGGGCGCGTCGGCACACGAATTGGAGGAACTGTGACGACGCGTCCGGTGCTGGTGTTCGACGGAGACTGCGGCTTTTGTTCCAAGTCGGTCGAGCTGCTGGAGCGCTGGGTCGATCCCGATGTCGAGATCACCGCATGGCAGTTCGCCGACCTCGACGAACTCGGCGTGACCCCGGAGCGCGCGGCGCACGAAGTCTTGTTGGTCACGCCCACCGGCGAAGTCCACGGCGGCGCTGCGGCGTTCGCCAAACTGCTCGCCTTCGAGCGCGGTGTGTGGAGCGTGCCCGGCGCGGTCATGCAGATCCCGCCGATCGACTTGCTCGCCGCGAAGGCCTACCGGCTGGTCGCCGACAACCGCTACAAACTGCCCGGCGGCACCCCTGCCTGCGCGCTGCCGGCGGACCGGCGGCCGGGCGCGAAGGCCGACTGACGCCGCGCCGACGGCGTCAGGGCACCGGAGGTGTCGGCAGCGCGGTCTCCTGTGCGGTGAGGGCCAGCAGCACGGCCGCGGCGGTCCAGGCCAGTGGCGCGACGGAAGCGGGTCGGCCCTGGGCGTCGACCTTCTCGGGCAGGGATCCGGCGGCGGTCCGGTGGTCGGCCAGCCACGCGAGCCGGGCTGTCGCCGCGGCATGGTTGCCCGACGCCGCCTCGTACAGCGCGAATCCCGCGGTCTCGGGCGTCCATGCGGCCGTCAGATCGCCGGCCCATGCCGTGCCTGGGAGGAGACCGCCGTTGGGGAGTGTGAGGGCCTGGGCGGAGCGGCGTACGGCGGTGTCCACGTCGGGGTCCGGCGGCGCGAACGGCGGGCCCAGCCAGGCCACCGCCGCGTCGGCGCCCGCGCTCTCCGATGCGGTGCGCGGATAGCCGTGCTCGCCGAAGCGGTCCCGCACAGCGGTGCCGAGCCGTTCGGCGGCGGCCGACCACCGTGCGGCGTCGTCCGCGGCGCCGATGCGGTGCCCGAGGTCCGCGGCGGCGCGCAGGCCGGCGAGCAGCGGGGCCGCGGTGCCGAGCGTCTTCTGGTCGGTGCGCGTCTCCCAGTAGTCGGCGGATCGTGGGGGGAGGCCGTCGCGGCCGAGGGAGTCCGCCGTGTGGTCGGCCGCCTTGCGCACCGCCGGCCACAGCGCCGCCAGGTGGTCGCGCACGGCGGGGTCGTCCGGGCGCTGGTGCGCGTACCAGAACCAGACAGCCCACGGCACCCAGCCGTTGGAGTCGAGTTGGGCGGCTCGTCCGTCGTCGACGGGGGCGCCGTCGAGCCTGTACCGGGCCTCCCAGGTGCCTTCGGGATCCTGGAGTGCGGCGAGGCGGCGCAGCACGCGGGCGGCGTCGTCGCCGTGTCCGGTCGCGGTGTACGCGGCGGCGGCCCAGGCCGCGTCGCGGGGCCACACGTACTTCCAAATGCCGTGCCACGCGGCGGCGACGTCGCCCTCGGCGGACGTCAGCAACCGGAGGTCGGCCAGTGCCTGCCGGGCCATGTCGCGTTCGGCCGCGGTGGTGCCCGGCACACGGCCCGCCGCGAGCCACGCTTCCTCGTCTTCGGCGAGCACGCGCGGCCCGGCGTCGGTCGGCAGCCCGACCACCCCACCGGGTGCGGCGGGGGCGGGCGCGATGCCGCCGAGCAGCAGCGGGCGAGTTCCGGGGCGGTGTTGGGACGGGTCCCTCAGCGCGGCGGCGAAGCAGAGGCAGAAAGCGACGGCGGCCACGATCGCGATGAGCCGGCCGACGGGTCGGCGCGGTCGCGGCAACCGAGCACGCACGCGATCTCCTCCCAGCCCGGACCGTCTGCCCGAGGGGGCCGCGCAAACGTGTGACCGTCGGCAAGTATGACCGCCAACCCGCCGTCCGCGCCAAACCAACCCCGCGCTACCCTGCGACGACGCGTGCCTCCCACCGTCGGCGAGGACGCCGCCGAGCCGAGGATTGCGCTGATTCCATGAGCCGTTCACGCCGTGCTTTCGTGCGGAATCTGTCCTTGGCCGGGGCGGGTGCGGCCATCGGCGCCGCCGCGGCGGCGACCGTGGAGCAAACGGTGCTCGCCGACGACGGCGGTCAGCCGCGCCACGGACCGGCCACCCACGCCGACCGGCACACTCCGCCCCGGCACGGGCACGTCGACGTCTACTGGAACGTCGACACGGAGAAGAAGCTCATCGCGCTGACCTTCGACGACGGGCCGATGCCCGACTGGACGCCGATGGTCCTGGACACGCTGGGGAAGGCCGACGTGCCGGCCACTTTCTTCATGGTCGGCGAGCGGGTCCGAGACAACGCGCGGATACTGCAAGGGCGTACGGGCCGGCACGAGTTCGCCAACCACACGTGGGCGCACGAGAACATGGCGCGCATGGACCGCGCCGAGGCGCACGACGCCATAGCGAAAGCCCACGACGCGATAGAGCAAGTGACGGGCCGCGAACCGCGGCACCTCCGGCCGCCGTACGGCCACCTCGGCGGGACGACGCTCCTCGCAGCCGCCGATCTCGGCTACGACGTGACGCTGTGGTCGCTGCAAATGGTCGAGTCGGAGTATGTGGCGAACCCGGCCGGACTGGTCACCTACATCGTCGACTCCGCGCTGCCGGGCACGATACTGCTCGCCCACGACACCGGCGCCCGGGACCGGCTCGTGGCGCTGCGCGGCCTGCCGGAGATGATCAGCGGGCTGCGCGCGAAAGGCTACGAGTTCACAACGGTGTCCGAGCTGGTCGCGGAAGCCGCCCGGTCGAACACCGCGCCACCGCCCGCCTGACGGGGCCGGCGACACAGGGTTGCCGGGGAACACCGCGCGGTGTCCCCCGGGGGCCTCTGAGGCCGGGTCAGTGTGCCGTCTCGGCCTTCACCTTCGCGGCCAGTTGCGGGGGCATGGGCTCGTGGCGGACGTACGACCGGCTGAAGGTGCCGGTGCAGTGTGAGATCGAACGCAGGTCGATCGCGTACCGGCTGATCTCCACCTCGGGGACCTCCGCGCGGATCAGCGTGCGGCCGACGCCGACGGGTTCGGTGCCCACGACCCGGCCGCGGCGGGACGACAGATCGCTCATCACGCCGCCGACATAGTCGTCGGAGACGATGACGCCGATCTCCGAGACGGGTTCGAGGAGATGGACATTCGAACCCGCCGCGGCCTCGCGCAGCGCCAGCGCCCCGGCCATCTGGAACGCCATGTCGGACGAGTCCACCGAGTGCGCCTTGCCGTCCACGAGCGTCACCCGCAGATCGACCACCGGGTGCCCGGACACGACACCGCGGGCCATCTGGGCGCGCACGCCCTTCTCGACCGACGGGATGAACTGCTTCGGGACCGCGCCGCCGTAGACCTTGTCGACGAACTCGAATCCGCCGCCGTTGGGCATCGGCTCGACCTCGATCTCGCACACCGCGAACTGGCCGTGACCGCCGGACTGCTTGACGTGCCTGCCACGCCCCGACGCCTTGCCCGCGAAGGTCTCCCGCAGCGCCACCTTGTGCGGGACCGCGTCGACGGCAACGCCGTAGCGGGCACGCAACCGGTCGAGTAGGACCTCGACGTGCGCCTCGCCCATGCACCACAGCACCAACTGCCGTGTGTCCGGGTTGTTTTCGAGCCGCAGCGTGGGATCCTCGGCGACCAGGCGGGCCAGGCCCTGCGACAGTTTGTCCTCGTCGGCCTTGCTGTGCGCCTCGATCGCGACCGGCAGCAGCGGGTCGGGCATCACCCACGGCTCCATCAGCAGCGGGGTGTCCTTGTCGGAGAGCGTGTCACCGGTCTCCGCGCGCGTCAGCTTCGCCACGGCGACGACGTCGCCCGCGATGCCGCGGTTCATCTGCCGCTGCGTCTTGCCGAGCGGCGACGACAGCGCGCCGATCTTCTCGTCGACGTCGTGGTCCTCGTGCCCGCGATCGGCCAGCCCGTGGCCGGACACGTGCACGGTCATGTCCGGGCGCAGCGTCCCGGAGAACACGCGTACGAGGCTGATCCTGCCGACGTACGGGTCCGACGTCGTCTTGACCACTTCGGCGACCAGCGGGCCCTCGGGATCGCAGGTCAGCGGCTCGCGCGGCTTGCCCTCGATCGTCGTGACCGGCGGCACCTCGTGCTCGGGCGGCGAGGGGCAGGCGCGGACGACGCCCTCCAGCAGCTCCACCGAGCCGAGCCCGTTGACCGTCGACGACGCCAGGATCGGGTAGAACGACCCGCGCGCGACGGCCACCTCAAGGTCGGCCACAAGCGTGTCGACGTCCACCTCCTCGCCGCCGAGGTAGCGGTCCATCAGGGTCTCGTCCTCGCTCTCCGCGATGACGGCCTCGATGAGGCGGTTGCGGGCCTCCTCGATCAGGGGAAGGTGCTCCGGCTCGGGGTCGCGGACCTCACGCGTGCCGGACGAGTAGTCGTACACGCGCTGGGTGAGCAGCCCCATAAGGCCGGCCACCGAACCGTCGCCGTCGTGCACCGGCAGGTACAGCGGCAACACCCGGTCCGAGTCGCCGTCACCGAACGCGTCCTGGCAGACCGCGGTGACCTCGTCGAAGTCGGCACGCGCCGAGTCGAGTTTGGTGACCACGATCGCCCGCGGCATCCCGACCGCCGCGCACTCGTCCCACAGCATGCGCGTCGAACCGTCGACGCCGTCGGCCGCCGAGACGACGAAAAGCGCCGCGTCGGCGGCGCGGAGACCGGCCCGCAGGTCGCCGACGAAGTCCGCGTACCCGGGGGTGTCCAACAGATTGATCTTGGCACCGTCGAACTCGACCGGCGCGACCGACAGCCCCACCGAGCGGTGCTGACGGTGCTCGATGTCCTCGAAATCGGACACCGTCGTCCCGTCCTCGACGCGACCGGGGCGCGTGATGGTTCCGGTCGCCACGAGCAGGGACTCCACGAGCGTCGTCTTTCCGGCGCCCGTGTGGCCGACGAGCACGACGTTGCGCACCCTGTCGGGGCCGTCCACGGCAGGGCCTACGCCTGCGGCCCCGGTTGAACCACCAGACCTGTCCGCCAATGCGCCCACCTCCTCGTCCGTCGTGGAGGTGCGGGTAGGCCGGGAGTCGGCCTATTTGGTCCGCACATCCGGTTCCTCACGGGCAGCTTTCCGCCCAAAGCGGGGCGAGCACAAGACTGTGCGACGCTCCGGTTCAAGTCTCCGCCCGGAACGCGGCCCCGACCACTGCGGCGGCCCGCCCACGCGGGGACACCGGGCCGGGCCGCGTCAGTACGATGGCGTCACCGGGCGGACGCGGCGGGGATCCCGGGGGATCCCGCGGCGCCCGCGTTCCAGGCGGTCCCCAGGCGATCCTTCGGGAAGGCGATGCTCAACAAATACGCACGCGCGTTCTTCACCCGCGTGCTCAATCCGTTCGCGAGCTTCCTCGTCCGCAAAGGGGTCAGCCCAGACACCGTCACGCTCATCGGAACGCTCGGCGTCGTCGCCGGCGCGCTGGTGTTCTTCCCGTTCGGACACTTCTTCGTCGGGACGCTGGTGATCACCGCGTTCATCTTCTCCGACCTGGTCGACGGCAACATGGCCCGCCAGATCGGCCGGTCGACCAAGTGGGGCGCGTTCCTGGACTCGACCCTCGACCGCGTCGCGGACGCCGCGATCTTCGGCGCGCTCGCGGTGTGGTTCGCCGGAGACGGCGACAACCTGCGGCTCGCCGTGCTCTGCGTCTTCTGCCTCGCCTCCGGCCAGGTCGTCTCCTACACCAAGGCCCGCGCCGAAAGCCTGGGCCTCAAATGCGACGTGTCCGGCCTCGTCGAACGCGCCGAACGCCTCGTCGGCGTGCTCGTCGCGACCGGGTTCGCCGGGCTGGGCGTGCCGTACATCCAGGAAGTCGCCCTGTGGGCCATCGCGGTCGGCAGCTTCGTCACCGTTTTCCAGCGCATGCTCGCGGTGCGCCGCGAGGCCGACGGCCTGGAGATGACCAGGCCGGGCGCGACCCCGGAAGGCGGTGGCACAGCGTGAAACAGCGCCTGGTCGACGCGGGGTTCGGCCTGGGCTGGTCGCTGGTCAAGTGGCTGCCGGAGAAGGTCACGCGCGCCGCGTTCACCGCAGCCGCCGACGTGGTCTGGTACCGCAAGGGCGCCGGCGTCACGCAGTTGGAGGCCAACCTTCGGCGGGTGCTTCCGGACGCGGACGACGACGAGATCCGGAAGACCTCGCGCGCGGGAATGCGGTCGTACCTGCGCTACTTCCAAGAGGCGTTCCGGCTGCCGGTGTGGGACCGGAAGACCCTTCATGAGCGCATGACGATCACGCGCCTCGACCGGCTGGAAGAGGCCTCGGCACGCGGCAAGGGCGTCATCATCGCGCTGCCGCACATGGCCAACTGGGACCTCGCCGGAGCGTCTGTCACCGTACGCGGCTACCCCTTCACCACGGTGGCCGAGCGGCTGAAACCCGAGGCCCTGTTCGACCGGTTCGTGGCCTACCGCGAATCCCTCGGCATGGAGGTCCTGCCGCTCACCGGCGGCGACGCCAATATCTTCGGGGTTCTCGCCCGGCGCCTGCGCGAAGGCCGCCTGATCTGCCTCCTCGCCGACCGCGACCTGACCCGCAGCGGCGTCCCGGTCGACTTCTTCGGCGAACAAACGCGCATGCCGGCCGGGCCCGCCGCGCTGGCGATCCAGACGGGCGCCGCGCTGATCCCGGCCACCCTCGCATACCGCGAGACCGGCATCCACGCGACCCTTCACCCCGTCGTCGCGGTGCCCGAGGAGGGCGACCGCAAGAGCCGTATCGCGGCGATGACACAGGAAGTCGCCGACGCGTTCGCCGCCGGAATCCGCGAACACCCCCAGGACTGGCACATGCTGCAACGCCTGTGGCTGGCCGACCTCGACGCCGAACGGCTCGCGAGGATCGAGGGCCGGCCGACCCCGGGCGACCGCCGGCCGGGCGGCCCCGCGACCGGCACCCCCGGGTCGGGGAGCGCCGCGTGAGGATCGGCGTGGTCTGCCCCTACTCCTGGGACGTGCCGGGCGGGGTGCAGTACCACGTGCGCGACCTCGCCAACTGGCTCATCGCACGAGGCCACGACGTGTCGGTCCTGGCCCCCGCCGACGACGACACCCCGCTGCCGCCCTACGTGGTCGGCGCCGGGCGGGCCGTCCCGGTCCGCTACAACGGCTCCGTCGCGCGCCTCAATTTCGGCTTCCTGTCCGCTGCCCGGGTGCGCCGCTGGATCCACGACGGCGACTTCGACGTCCTGCACATCCACGAGCCCGCCACGCCCAGCCTGTCGCTGCTCGCCTGCTGGGCGGCGTCCGGGCCGGTCGTGGCGACGTTCCACACGTCCAACCCCCGGTCGCGGGCGATGATCGCGGCGTACCCGATCCTGCAACCCGCGCTGGAGAAGATCAGCGCGCGCATCGCGGTCAGCGAGTACGCGCGCCGCACCCTCGTCGAACACCTCGGCGGCGACGCGGTCGTGATCCCCAACGGCGTCGAGGTCGCCTTCTTCGCCGACGCCGCGACCGAACCCGACTGGCAGGGCACCCCGGCGGCCCCGACACTCGGCTTCATCGGACGCATCGACGAACCCCGCAAAGGGCTGCCCGTGCTCATGGAGGCGTTCCCGCGCATCGCCGAGGCGTTCCCCGGCGCCCGCCTGATGGTCGCCGGACGCGGCGACGCCGAGGAAGCCGTCGAAGACCTGCCCGACAGCCTGCGCGACCAGGTCACCTTCCTCGGCATGGTCAGCGACGAGGAGAAGGCCCGCCTGCTGCGCAGCGTCGACCTCTACCTCGCGCCGAACACGGGCGGCGAGAGCTTCGGCATCATCCTGGTCGAGGCGATGTCGGCCGGCGCGCCCGTGCTCGCGAGCGACCTCGACGCGTTCCGCCAGGTCCTCGACGGCGGCCGGGCCGGCGAGCTGTTCCCGGTCGAGGACGCCGGCGCGCTCGCCGACGCCGCCACCGCGCTGCTGCGCGACCCCGATCGCCGCGCCCGGCTCCGTGACATCGGGGCACGGCACGTCCGCCGCTACGACTGGGCCGCCGTCGGCGCCGACATCCTCGGCGTCTACGAAACCGTCACCGCCGGAGCCGGCTCCCGGCCCGAGGGGCTGACCCGATGACGACCTTTGTGTGGATCGCCGTCGCCGCGGTGGCGATCGGCATCTACCTGAGCTGGACCGCCGGGCGCCTGGACCGGCTGCACGCCCGCGTCGACTCCACCCGCGCCGCCCTCGACGCGCAACTGGTACGCCGCGCCTCCATCGCGATGGAGATCGCCACCTCGGGCCTGCTCGACCCGGCGAGTTCCCTCGTCCTCGCGGGCGCCGCCCACGACGCGCGCGGCGCCGCCGAGGAGGATCGCGAAATGGCGGAGAGCGAGTTGACCCGGGCGCTGCGCATCGTCTTCGGGGAACCCGAACAGGTCGAGGACCTGCGCGGCCGGATGGGCGGCGACGAACTGATCGGCGAACTCCAGACAGCGGTGCGCCGCGTGCCCATGGCCCGGCGCTTCCACAACGACGCCGTCCGCTCCGCGCGGGCGGTGCGCCGGCACCGGCTCGTGCGCTACCTGCGGCTCGCGGGGCACGCCCCGTACCCGGTGACCTTCGAGATGGACGACGAGGAGCCGCCGACGCTGCTTCCGGGCGGCACAGCGGCGCCCTGACAGGCCTCCGCATGGGGGCCGAACCGGTCCCTGCGCCGGAACGCGCGGTGGCGCAGAGGCGTCGGGCACGCAAAGTGGTCCGGTTTTTCGCCCCCAGAGTGGCGCAAAACGGTGGGCCCGTTCACTCGTACGATGGAACGGCAACGTCATCCCCGTCGTGTGAGGTCAAGCGTGTCCACCACCCCCGCAAGCCCCGAGTCGTCCGGCAGCGCCCCCAGGACCGGCACCGAACTGGTCAAGCGCGGCATGGCCGAGCAGCTCAAGGGCGGCGTGATCATGGACGTGGTCACGCCCGAACAGGCCAAGATCGCCGAGGACGCCGGCGCCGTCGCGGTCATGGCCCTCGAACGCGTGCCCGCCGACATCCGCAAGGACGGCGGTGTCGCGCGCATGTCCGACCCCGACATGATCGACGGCATCATCGAGGCCGTCTCGATCCCGGTCATGGCCAAGGCCCGCATCGGCCACTTCGTCGAGGCCCAGGTTCTCCAGGCGCTCGGTGTCGACTACATCGACGAGTCCGAGGTCCTGACCCCGGCCGACGAGGTCAACCACATCAACAAGTGGAAGTTCACGACCCCGTTCGTGTGCGGCGCCACCAACCTCGGCGAGGCCCTGCGGCGCATCGCCGAGGGCGCGGCGATGATCCGCTCGAAGGGCGAGGCCGGCACCGGCAACGTCGTCGAGGCGACCCGCCACATGCGTACGATCCTCGGCGACATCAAGAAGCTCGCCGGTCTCGACGAGGACGAGCTGTTCGTCGCCGCCAAGAACCTCCAGGCTCCGTACGCCCTGGTCAAGGAGGTCGCCGGCCTCGGCAAGCTGCCGGTCGTCATGTTCACCGCGGGCGGGATCGCCACCCCGGCCGACGCGGCGATGATGATGCAGCTCGGCGCCGAGGGCGTCTTCGTCGGCTCCGGCATCTTCAAGTCCGGCGACCCGGCCAAGCGCGCCAAGGCCATCGTGGACGCCACGCTGCACTTCGAGGACCCGGAGATCATCGCCAAGGTCTCCCGCGGGCTCGGCGAGGCCATGGTCGGCATCAACATCGACACGCTGCCGGACAACGAGCGCTACGCCGGCCGCGGCTGGTGACGGCGCGCCGGTGCCGTGACCGGGAGGATTCACCGCCAGTCGCGCCGGGCCTGCCGAGCGCCGCGCGGCGGCTCCGGTGGCCCGCCGAGGCCCCGTGCGACTCCCCCCGCGGCCGCGGCACCGGCACGGCCGCACCGCGGCGCACACACCCGCGAACCCTCACGCACGCCTGGGTCTGTCGGATGGATCTCCCCGCGCGGCACCCGGAACGCCGGCCGCGTCCGGCAGCGCGGGACGGCAGGGCGCGGAACCCTGAGCCCCCGCCCGGCCGGTGCCCTTGCGCCCGGCCCGCCGGGGCTTCCGAGGCGCCCGCAACGGCGTGGGCACGCGCCGCCGACCGAGGTCGGCACGGCAGTACCGCGTCCCGCGGAGATCCACCGGACAGGCACCCGTGCGGCGGGCCGCGCCGCGGTGCGAGCCGACGACCCTCCCCGGCCGGCGACGAACCGGCCGGGCACGTGACGAACTTCCGAGGTCCCCTGTGCCTTCTCCCACGATCGGCGACCCCACGATCGGCGTACTCGCCGTCCAAGGCGACGTCCGCGAACACGCCGCCGCCCTCGCCGAGGCCGGCGCGCTCGCCCGACCCGTGCGCAAAGCACACGAGATCGCGGAGGTCGACGCGCTGGTCATACCCGGCGGCGAGTCGACCACGATGTCCAAGCTCGCGGTGTCCTTCGGGCTGCTGGAGCCGCTCCGCGCCCGGGTACGGGACGGCATGCCCGTCTACGGCTCGTGCGCCGGGATGATCATGCTCGCCGACAAGATCCTCGACGGCCGCCCTGACCAGGAGACGGTCGGCGGCATCGACATGACCGTCCGCCGCAACGCCTTCGGCCGACAGAACCAGTCCTTCGAGGCGGACGTCGCGTTCGCCCCCACCCCGGAAGCGCCCGTGCACGGGGTGTTCATCCGCGCCCCGTGGGTCGAGTCGGTCGGCACCGGCGTCGAGGTGCTGGCCACGCTCGACGCCGAACCGCACGCCGGCCGCATCGTCGCCGTCCGGCAGGGCAACCTCGTCGCCACCGCCTTCCACCCCGAGCTGACGGGCGACCGCCGCGTGCACGAGTATTTCGTCGCGATGGTCCGCGCCGCGCTGTGACCGGCGTGCACCGTCTGCCCTGCGGGCCGGAGCACGGTGTGAATCGCGGCACGCACGCGTCGGTAGGATCTTTGGCAGGTGGCCTCCGGGCCGCGCACGAAGCAGGTGACGAGAAGGAGTAGAGGCGGATGTCCGGCCACTCAAAGTGGGCGACCACCAAGCACAAAAAGGCCGTCATCGACGCCAAGCGCGGAAAGCTTTTCGCCAAGCTCATCAAGAACATCGAGGTGGCGGCGCGCACCGGCGGCGGTGACATTTCGGGAAACCCGACGCTGTACGACGCCATCCAGAAGGCGAAGAAGAGCTCGGTCCCCAACGACAACATCGACCGCGCGGTCAAACGCGGGTCGGGAGCCGAGGCCGGCGGCGCGGACTACCAGTCGATCACCTACGAGGGCTACGGTCCGAACGGCGTCGCGGTGCTCATCGAGTGCCTGACCGACAACCGCAACCGCGCGGCGTCCGACGTGCGCGTCGCGATGACCCGCAACGGCGGATCGATGGCCGACCCGGGTTCGGTGGCGTACATGTTCTCTCGCAAGGGCGTCGTGATCGTGCCGAAGAACGGCCTCAGCGAGGACGACGTGCTCGGCGCGGTGCTCGACGCGGGTGCCGAAGAGGTCAACGACCTCGGCGAGTCGTTCGAGGTGGTCAGCGAGGCGGGCGACCTCATCCCGGTGCGCACGGCACTCCAGGACGCGGGCATCGACTACGACTCGGCCGAGGCCAACTTCCTGCCGAGCGTCACCGTCGAGCTCGACGAGGACGGCGCGCGCAAGATCTTCCGGCTGATCGAGGCGCTGGAGGACTCCGACGACGTGCAGAACGTCTACGCGAACTTCGACGTGTCCGACGACGTCATGGAGAAGATCGAGGCCTGATCCGCGAAGCCGCACCCCTGCGCGGGGACCACGTGCGAAAGGGGCCGACCGCAGTATGCGGCGGCCCCTTCGGCATCCCGGGGGCACACCGGTCAGGGGTTGGTGTCGACGACGTACACCAGGTAGGCGACGTACCAGCCCGAGAACACCGCCCCCGCGACCAGCAGCACTCCCGCGACCTTGCGCGGCCAGCGGGCCATCAGCACCGCGAGCGGCAGCGAGATCGTGAAGGCCGGGAGCATGAACCGCGGCTTCGACTGGAAGAACCAGCCGTTGCTCGTCGTGAGTGCGAGGAACATCACGACGCCGCCGTAGATGTGGATCGGCAGCGGGACCTTGCGGTTGCGGAACGACCACACCATCAGCGCGACCGACAAGATGATCACGAAGGTGCACACGACGTAGATCGGGCGGCCCAGGTGGGTCAGGTATTTGTGCATCCACTGGACAGTGCTCACGCCGAAGTCGAAGCGCAGATTGAACGCCTTGTCCTGGATCCAGAACCACGCGTCCCAGCGCTTGCCGATCACGCCGACCCACACGATGAACCCGACCACGCCGAGCGGAGCGAGCACGGTCGCCACGATCGGACGCCGTGCCTCGGGGCCCAGCAGGCCCACGCGCGTGCCGTCGTCGCGCCGGCTGAAGACGATCTGGAGCGTGGCCACGCCGAGGGCCGCGACCACCGCGAACGCCGTGTTGCGGGTGAGGCCGGCGAGCAGGCACAGCACCAGGGCCCTGGTCCACTGCCGCCTTATGATCGCCAGCAGGCCCCACGAGGCGAACGCGACGAACAGCGCCTCGGAGTAGACCATCGTCAGGACCATCGAACCGGGCGCCGCCGCCCACAGCAGCGCGAAGATCGTCGCCGTGCGATGGCTGCCGGTCAGCTCCCGGCCGAGTGCGTAGACACCCCAGGCGCTGACCGCGCCGGCCACGAGGGTGACGAGCATGCCGGCGTTGAGGCTGCTGAGGCCGGTGAGGTTGGAGACCAGCCGGACCAGATAGGGATAGCCCGGGAAGAACTCGACGTTGACCCAGTACGGTTTGCCCGCCGGGGACACCGGGAGTTTGTCGACGTAGCCGAAATCGGCGATGTCCCGGAACCACTTGCCGTCCCAGGAGCCGACCATCGACCAGAACGGCTTGTTCGCCGCGCGGGCCATCAACGCCAGGACGACGAGGTTGATCGCGCGGGCGATCAGGTAGCCGATGATCGCTGGGAGAGCCGGGCGGATCGCCGTCCGGAACCGCCGCCCACCCGCCAGCGCCGCCCTCCGCAGCCGCTCCCTGGGATCCGTGCCCCGGGACGTCGGATCGGCAGGCAGCTTGGCCGCCGCGTCCGGGGCGACCGGGGTGGACGGTGACGGCATGGGCGGCCCTTCCGGGATTCCTCGTGGCGGGTTGCGGCGTGCTGCCGCGCGTGCGCGGCGGGGCCGACGGATGCCGAGGTGCCCGGAGTGATCAAGCGGACACGGCGGCGGACACAGCCTAGCGTCGCGGGTTCCGGCGCCGGTGCGGGTCCGGGGCCGAGGGCCGGTGCCGGAGATCGATGGTGACCGGGCCGTCACCGCGGTGTTATCGGACGTACCGTCAGGTCGGCGGGGGAGGGGTCACCGCCGCGCGCTGAGGGGAAGCTGCGTACGCCCCTCCGGACCCGGTGCCCAGGGCTGCTGCCCGTCGTCGGGAATCTCCAGGCGCTTGCGCATCGCGGCGGCGACGCGCTCGGCCTGCACGACCGCGCGGCGAGCCACCGGCCCGGTGAAACGCGCGCCGACGGTGTTCGCCCAAAGCTGTGTCCAGCGCGTGAAGTGCGCTGCGGTGAGGGGGAATTGCGCGTGCAGCGTCTGGTGCGGCTGCAAGGCGTTGCCGCGATAGCTCCCGCGCCGCAGCAGCGCCACCTCCCAGAAGTCCGCGAGGCGGGGGAGGTGCGCCTCAAGATCCATCCGCGCGACGTCGAGGAACACGTGTCCGAGCAGGTCGTCGGCGAAGGCCGCGGTGTAGAAGTCTTCGAGCAGCAGGACGATGTCGTCGCGCGACGCGATGTCGGCGCGTGCCGGATCGGTCGCCGGACCACTCGCACGCTCGGTCGCGACATCCGTCGCGGGAGCGATGGCGTCCGGCGGCGGCGCGGGGTCGGGGACAGTGGGCATGCCGACCAGGGTACGCCGGGTCGGCGTTTGCCCGGGTTCGCGGTGGTCTCGCGGTCGCTTCGCCGGGGCCGGTCCCGGCGTGGCTCGGCTGCGGTGGCGGTGTTCTTCGCTAGGGTCGGTCGCGGCCGACGAACAAGTGTTCGTATCGGGAGGGGGTTGCGGGTGCGGGTGTTCGGAGTCGACCCGGGGCTGACCCGGTGCGGGCTCGGCGTCGTCGAAGGCGGTGTCGGCCGGCCGTTGCGCATGGTCGAGGCCGGGGTGGTGCGTACGCCGGCGGACGATCCGATCGACGCGCGGCTGCTCGCCGTCGAGCAAGGCATCGAGGAATGGCTCGACAGGCACCGGCCGGACTGCGTCGCCGTTGAACGCGTGTTCAGTCAGCACAACGTGCGCACCGTCATGGGCACCGCCCAGGCGTCGGCCGTCGCGATTGTGTGCGCCGCGCGCCGCGGACTGCCCGTCACGATGCACACCCCCAGCGAGGTCAAGGCAGCGGTCACCGGCAGCGGTCGCGCCGACAAAGCGCAGATCGGAACCATGGTCGCGCGCATCCTGCGGCTCGACTCGCCGCCCAAGCCCGCCGACGCGGCCGACGCCGTCGCCCTCGCCATCTGCCACATCTGGCGCGGCGCCGCCACCAACCGCCTTGCCGCGGCCGTCGCCGCCGCCCGCACACCGTCCCCGCGCCTGCCGCGCGGTACGCAAGGATGACCCCGTGATTGCCTTCGTCAGCGGCACCGTCGCCGCACTCGGTCCGGAACTCGCCGTCGTCGAGGTCGGCGGCGTCGGCATGGCCGTCCTGTGCACGCCCGGCACCCTGGCCGGCCTCCGGGTCGGCGACCACGCGCGGCTGGCCACGAGCCTGGTCGTCCGCGAGGACTCCCTGACGCTGTACGGGTTCGCCGACGACGACGAGCGCACCACCTTCGAGCTGCTGCAAACCGCGAGCGGCGTCGGCCCGCGCCTCGCGCAGGCGATGCTGGCGGTCCACAGCCCCGACGCCCTGCGCGCGGCGGTTGCGGGCGGCGACGAGAAAGCCCTCACCGCGGTCCCGGGGATCGGCAAAAAGGGCGCGCAAAAACTCCTCATCGAGCTCAAGGACCGTCTCGGAGCGCCCACCGGCACCACCGCACCCGGTGCCGTCCGGGGTCCGGCCTCCTGGCGCGACCAGTTGCACACCGCTCTCGTCGGCCTCGGCTACGCCGCACGCGAGGCGGACGAAGCGGTCGACGCCGTCGCCCCTGACGCCGACGCCGCGACCGCCGCGGGCGGGGAACCCGATATCGGGACGCTGCTGCGCTCGGCGTTGCGCGGCCTGAACCGGCGGTGACCGGATTGCGGACGGGACGGGAGCGTCCGGAAGCGGTCTGCGGTGCCGCGCGTGCGGTGACGGGCCACCGGCGGCCGAGGCCCCGAGGTGCCCGACAAGCTCCCCGCGGAACTCCCGTGGCGCCCGGTGCCGCATGGCAGGTGCCCGACGGGGTGCTTCGCGCTGCGGCGTCGGGCGTGCCCATGGCGATTTCCGGTTCCCCCGCCGAGGCCCTGACGGCATGCCGGCGGGAGGGCCGATTCCCTTCATGTGCTGAGCATTTCGCGGTGTCGTCGGGCCGACGGGACCCGGCTCGGCCGCCGGTGGCAGCCTGGCCCCGCGGTGCGCCGGCGGTATACCGCGCCCGCTGTCGGCGACGTACGCAAGGATGGCCGGCGGGCAGGGGCGGCAACCCGGCTCGACGCGGCGCACGCGGCGTACACGACAGACCGGCACGCGATCACGACCACAGGGGCGGAACGGCATGACGCACGACGGGGACCGCCTGGTGACCGCCGAGGCGGACGGTGAGGACCAGGCGGTCGAGGCCGCGCTGCGACCGAAGAGCCTCGACGAGTTCATCGGGCAGGAACGCGTCCGCGAGCAGCTTTCGCTGGTGCTGCGGGCCGCCCGGGCGCGTGGGGCGGCACCCGACCACGTGCTGTTGTCCGGGCCGCCCGGGCTCGGCAAGACCACGCTGTCGATGATCATCGCCGCGGAGATGGGTGCCCCGATCCGCATCACCTCGGGGCCGGCGATCCAGCACGCGGGCGACCTCGCCGCGATCCTGTCGTCGCTCGCGGAGGGCGAGGTGCTGTTCCTCGACGAGATCCACCGCATGTCGAGGCCCGCAGAAGAGATGCTGTACATGGCCATGGAGGACTTCCGCGTCGACATCATCGTGGGCAAGGGCCCCGGTGCGACCGCGATCCCGCTCGAACTCCCGGCGTTCACCCTCGTCGGCGCGACCACCCGCGCGGGCCTGCTGCCGCCGCCGTTGCGCGACCGCTTCGGGTTCACCGGCCACCTGGACTTCTACGCGCCGCACGAACTGGAGCGCGTGCTGCACCGCTCGGCCCGGCTGCTCGACGTGCCGATCCACGACGACGGAGCCGCCGAGATCGCCGGGCGCGCACGTGGCACGCCGCGCATCGCCAACCGGCTGCTGCGACGCGTCCGGGACTACGCGCAGGTGCGGGCGGACGGCGAGGTGACGCGGGAGGTCGCCGCGCTCGCCCTGGATGTGTACGAGGTCGACGCGCAGGGTCTCGACCGGCTCGACCGCGCGGTGCTGCACGCGCTGGTGACCCTCTTCGGCGGCGGCCCGGTCGGGCTGTCGACGCTCGCGGTCGCGGTCGGGGAGGAGACCGAGACCGTGGAGGAGGTGGCCGAGCCGTTCCTGGTCCGCAGCGGCCTTCTCGCGCGTACGCCCAGGGGCCGGGTCGCGACGGCGGCGGCGTGGCGGCACCTGGGACTGGCCCCTCCGCAAGGGGTCGCGAGCGGACAGTCGGGGCGTAGCGCCCAGCAGGGACTGTTCGGTGACGAAGGGTCCGTGCCCGGAACCGGTGCGGTGCCGACGGCGGAGTGACCGCCGCGGAGCCTGTCGCGCATCCGGGGCCGGTGCCCGGGAACGCCTGGGCCGACGGATCGTTGTTCCTTGTGTATCCGTCCGTCTAGACTCCGCCGAGGCCACACGTCGGCCTTGATCACCCCATGATCCGAGCCGCCGAGCGGCACCGGAAAGGAACCGTTTCCAGCCGTGGACATCCTCAGCCTTCTGCCCATCCTGCTCATCTTCGTCGTGATCTATTTCTTCATGATCAAACCGGCGAAGAAGCGCCAGCAGGAGGCGATGCAGACGCAGCAGTCGTTGCGTCCCGGATCCGAGGTCCGCACGATCGCGGGTCTGTTCGCCACCGTCAGCGAGGTCGAGGACGACTCCGTCATCCTGGAGATCGCGCCCGGTGTCCACTGCCGGTACCTCAAGAGCGCCATCGCGGCGGTGCTCAGCACCGGTGACGACGAGGACCACGGCGACCACGACGGCGGCCACGACGGGGACTCGGACGAGGACGGCACCCACGGCGGCAGCGATGCCGACGGGGTCGACCTGGACAAGAAGCCGGAAGGCGGTTCGACCCGGGACGACGGCGACACCGACGGCGAACAGCCGCGCCAGTAGGGCTGTTTCGCCGGGCGACGACGGCTGCGGGGCCGTCGTTCCCAGGGCGTCGTCGGCAATAGAGTCAGGTCCAGGCCACGTATGCACCCGGTCAAGGGGCCGGGTGCTGTGTCGTGACCGGTGGAGTGCGCCGGGCGACACCGACAGGGAGATGGGCGAAGGTGGCAGCACCGAAATCAAGTACGCGCGGGCACCCGGGGCGGGCCCTGGTCTTCATCACGGTGGTCATCGCCGCCCTGTATGGGCTCATGTTCGCGACGGGTGACACGACACCGCGCCTCGGCATCGACCTCGCGGGCGGTACGAGCGTGACGCTCCAGGCCAGGCCGGAGCAGGGCGACAGCGCTGCGATCAACCCGCGCAACATGGACACCGCGGTGTCGATCATCCGCGACCGTGTCAACGCGTTCGGCGTCTCCGAGGCCGAGGTCCAGACCCAGGGCGACGACCACATCGTCATCAACATCCCGAAGGGCGAGGGCGAGCAGGAAGCCGTCGAGCAGGTCGGCCGGACCGCCAAGCTGTACTTCCGGCCGGTGTTGGCCGCCGAGTCGCAGACGGTCACCAAGCCGCAGAACACCGCGTCGCCGCCACCCACCTCGACGGCCTCGACTCCGCCGCCATCCTCGCCGCCGGCGGTCTCCCCGACCGCGTCGGTGCAGGGCCAGGGCGCCGCCACGTCCCCGCCGCCCGCGTCGCCGACCGCGAGCTCCAGTGCGAGTTCCGCGTCCTCGGCGAGCGCCACGGCCAAGGCGTCGACCTCCGCCACTCCGCAGAGCCGGGTCATTCCGAACCTCCCGGAGGCCACCCCGCCCGCGCCGGTCACACCGCCGGCCGCGAGCACCCCGGCCGTGCCCGCCACCACCCCGCCGCCGATAGACATGACGCAGGCCACCGACCCGGCGGCGACGGGCGCGGGCAACGACCTCGCGGCGTACGGCGTGACTCCCGAGCAGCAGGCCGAGTACGCGGCGCTCAACTGCTCGGACCCGGCCCAACGCGGCATCGGCGAGGAGACCCTCCGCGACAAGCCCGTCGTCGTGTGCGACTCGGAGGAGTCCGACGGCCAGATCCAGAAGTACATCCTCGGCGCCGCCGCGATCGACGGCACCGATCTGGACTCCTCGGAAGCGCAGCTGCCCCCGCAGGGCCAGGCGGGCGGCTGGCAGGTCGCCCTGGACTTCGACGGCACGGGCACCGGCAAGTTCACTCAGATCACCGGCGACCTCGCAGCCGGCCAGTACCCGACGAACCGCTTCGCGGTCGAACTGGACGGTACGGTCGTCGTGGCCCCCACAGTCGACCAGGAGCTCCCCGGCGGCCAGGCGGTCATCACCGGCGACTTCAGCCGCGGCGAGGCCAAGGGCCTCGCCAACATCCTGAGGTACGGCGCGCTGCCGCTCTCCTTCACCCAGAGTGAGGTCAGCACGGTCTCGGCCGCACTCGGCTCCGACCAACTGCGCGGCGGCCTCATCGCCGGTGCGATCGGCCTGTTCCTGGTCGCGCTGTACTCGATCATGTACTACCGCGGACTCGGTGTGGTCAGCCTCGTCAGCCTCCTCGTCTCCGGGCTGCTGACGTACGCGGTCATGTGCCTGCTCGGCAGGGGTATCGGCTTCGCGCTGAACCTTCCTGCGGTCTGCGGCGCGATCGCCGCCATCGGCATCACCGCGGACTCGTTCATCGTCTACTTCGAGCGCATCCGCGACGAGGTGCGCGAGGGCAAGTCGCTCCAGCCGGCCGTCGCCCGTGCCTGGCCGCGTGCCCGCCGCACCATCCTCGTGTCCGACTTCGTGTCGTTCCTCGCCGCCGCCGTCCTGTACTGGGTGTCGGTCGGCAAGGTCAAGGGCTTCGCGTTCACGCTCGGCCTGACCACGCTGCTCGACATCGTCGTGGTGTTCCTGTTCACCAAGCCGCTGATGGTGATCCTGGCGCGCAAGAAGTTCTTCGCGTCCGGCCACCCGTGGTCCGGCCTCGACCCGGCGCGCCTGGGAGCCAAACGGCCTCTCGCGTACCGCGCGACGCGGCGGCCCCGGCCCACCGTCGAGCCCAAGGAGGCCTGATGTCACGCCTCTCCGATCTGCGCAACGTCGGCCACCGGCTGTACAACGGCGATGTCGAGTTCGACTTCGTCGGCCGCAAGAAGATCTGGTACATGACCTCCGCGGTCATCCTGCTCCTCGCCCTGGGCGGGTGGCTCGGCCGCGGTCTGTCGTACGGCATCGAGTTCGAAGGCGGTGCGGTCTACACCGTCAAGAAGGAAGGCATCACCGTCGCGCAGGCGCACGACGCCATAGAGCCGTTCACCCAAGGCCACGAGCCGATCGTGCAGAAGGTCGGCGGCGACCAGGTCCGCATCCAGATCGCCAGCAAGGACACCGCGAACTTCAACGAGATCACCCAGGCGCTCAGCAGGGACCTCGGGGTGGCCCCGAGTGACATCAACAGCGAACTGGTGGGCCCCAGTTGGGGTGAAGAGATCTCCAAGAAGGCCCTGCAAGGCCTGATCATCTTCATGATCCTCGTGGTCATCTATCTGACGTTCGCCTTCGAATGGCGCATGGCCGTCGCGTCGTTCATCGCACTGATCCACGACATCGTGATCACGGTCGGCGTGTACGCCCTGATCGGATTCGAGGTCACGCCCGGCACGGTCATCGGCCTGCTGACCATCCTGGGCTACTCGCTCTACGACACCGTCGTCGTGTTCGACACCGTCAAGGAGACGACGCGGGGCATCACCAAGCAGAACAAGATCACCTTCAGTCAGGCCGCCAACCGCGGCCTGAACCAGACCCTGGTGCGGTCCATCAACACCACGGTCGTCGCCCTCCTGCCGGTCGGTGCGCTGCTGTTCGTCGGCGGTGGCATTCTCGGCGCGGGCATGCTGAAGGACATCGCCCTGTCGCTGTTCGTCGGCCTCGCCGCCGGCGCCTTCTCGTCGATCTTCATCGCGACGCCGATGTACGCCGACCTGAAGGAGCGCACGCCGGAGATGCGGCAGCTCGCCAAGCGCGTCGCGCAACACCGCGCGGCCCAGGAGAGGGCGGCGGCGAAGAACGCCGAGACCGGGGAACGCGGCGGGCAGTCCGACGCCGACGAGGCGAACCCCGGTGGTGCCGAGCCCGCCGCCGCCGGTTCGGCGTCCGGGTCCACGTCGGCGACGGGAACGGCGGGCGTACGGCGCCAGGCGTCCCGCAGCCGTTCGCGCAACCGTCCGAGCGGCAAGCGCAAGCACTGACCACCGGTGACCGGGTGGCCGCGGCCGTACTCCGCCGCAGCCACCCGGTCACCCGCCTTCCGGGGAGGACAAACCCGACCGTGGAACTCCGCGACCTGCTCGAAAGCCGCATCCGGGACGTCCCCGACTGGCCCAAACCAGGCGTCGTCTTCAAGGACATCTCGCCCCTGCTCGCCGACCAACAGGCCTTCGGCGCCCTCGTCGAGGCCCTGGCGGACCAGTGCACCGCCGTCGGCGTCGACAAGGTCGTCGGGATCGAGGCCCGCGGTTTCATCCTCGCCGCGCCCGTCGCCTTCCGTACCGGCGCCGGATTCGTGCCGGTCCGCAAGATGGGCAAGCTCCCCTGCGCGACCTACGCCGAGAACTATGAGCTGGAGTACGGCTCCGCGACGCTCGAAGTGCACCAGGACGCCTTTGTCGCGGGTGACCGCGTCCTCGTCATCGACGACGTGCTCGCCACGGGCGGGACGGTCGGCGCGACGATCGAACTCATCCGCCGTGCCGGAGCCCGGGTCGTGGGCGTCTCCGTCCTGATGGAGCTCGGCTTCCTCGGCGGCCGGGCGAGGATCGAACCCCTGCTGGCCGACACCGCGGTGCGCTCCTTCATCGAGATCTGATCGCCGGACGCGGTCCCCCGATGGGCCACTCTCGTTACGATGGAGGCTCAAGTGGGTTTTCGGACGATCATCACCGCCCCCACATCACCGACACCACATCAGCACCACAGCACCACACCGGCGGGAGGAGTGCCGTTGCCGGACGAGGTCGTGCCCGTGGCACCGACATCGGGAGCGCCCGCCTCGGGACGTTCCCAGGGCCCCTTGCGGGACACGTCGGCCCGGGTCCACCGGCAAGCACCGGACGCGCCTGCCACCGCGCCCGGCCCCGCCACCGACCGCCCGGTCGGTGCCGACGCGTCGCGCCCGCACCCGGAGTCCCCGACCCGGGACACCGGACCCGGCCCGCAAGCACCGGGGACACCGGCGACACCGGCGGAACCCGCGGTGCCGTCCGCCGCGGCGGCGGAGACACCAGCGTCACCCGAACCGCAGGGGACACCCGCGCAGCCACCCACACCGCCGCCGGCCCCGGCCCACGGCGAGGTGGGCGGCACCACCGACCACGGAGCCGCAGCGGCCGGAGCCGCCGGCCCCGAGTCGCGCGCCGTCCAGACCCGCACTCCGACCCGCCGCGGCTCGACCGGCGGGGACCGCGTGCGCAACCTCCGCAGCGACACCGGCGGCCGGGTCCGCGCCCGGCTCGCCCGGCTCGGTGTCCAGCGCAACAGCGTCTACAACCCGGTGCTGGAGCCACTGCTGCGCATCGTGCGCGCCAACGACCCGAAGGCCGACCTGCGCGAGATCGAGCGGGCGTACACCACCGCCGAGCGCTGGCACCGCGGCCAGCGCCGCAAGAGCGGCGACCCCTACATCACGCACCCGCTCGCCGTCGCGACGATCCTGGCCGAGCTCGGCATGGACCCGCCCACGCTGATGGCCGGCCTGCTGCACGACACCGTCGAGGACACCGACTACGGCCTGGAGACGCTGCGCCGCGACTTCGGCGACACCGTCGCGATGCTCGTCGACGGCGTCACCAAGCTCGACAAGGTCAAGTTCGGCGAGGCGGCGCAGGCCGAGACCGTGCGCAAGATGGTCATCGCGATGGCGAAGGACCCCCGCGTCCTGGTCATCAAACTCGCGGACCGCCTCCACAACATGCGCACCATGCGCTACCTCAAGCGCGAGAAGCAGGAGCGCAAGGCCCGCGAGACGCTGGAGATCTACGCGCCGCTGGCCCACCGGCTGGGCATGAACACCATCAAGTGGGAGCTGGAGGACCTGGCGTTCGCCATCCTCTACCCCAAGATGTACGACGAGATCGTGCGCCTCGTCGCAGAGCGGGCCCCCAAGCGGGACGAATACCTCGCCGTCGTCATCGACCAAGTGCAGGAAGACCTCGGCGGCGCACGCATCAAGGCCACCGTCACCGGGCGGCCCAAGCACTACTACTCCGTCTACCAGAAGATGATCGTCCGCGGCCGGGACTTCGCGGAGATCTACGACCTGGTCGGCATCCGCGTCCTCGTCGACTCGGTACGCGACTGCTACGCCGCGCTCGGCACCATCCACGCGCGGTGGAACCCGGTGCCGGGGCGGTTCAAGGACTACGTCGCGATGCCCAAGTTCAACATGTACCAGTCGCTGCACACGACGGTCATCGGCCCCGAGGGCAAGCCTGTCGAGCTCCAGATCCGCACCTTCGACATGCACCGCCGGGCCGAGTACGGCATCGCCGCGCACTGGAAGTACAAGGCCGAAGCGGTCGGCGGCAACCGCGCCGCGGCGGACACCAAGGCCGCCAAGAAGGACAACAGCCAGGTCGGCGACATGGCATGGCTGCGCCAACTCCTCGACTGGCAGCGCGAGACGGACGACCCGGGCGAGTTCCTGGAGTCGCTGCGCTTCGACCTGTCCTCGCAGGAAGTCTTCGTCTTCACACCCAAGGGCGACGTCATCGCGCTCCCCGCCGGATCGACGCCGGTGGACTTCGCGTACGCCGTCCACACCGACGTGGGCCACCGCACCATCGGCGCGCGCGTCAACGGCCGCCTCGTGCCGCTGGAGAGCCGCCTCGACAACGGTGACCTCGTCGAGGTGTTCACCTCCAAGGCGGAGTCGGCCGCGCCCAGCCGCGACTGGCTCGGCTTCGTCAAGTCACCGCGCGCCCGCAACAAGATCCGCCAGTGGTTCTCCAAGGAGCGCCGCGAAGAGGCGATCGAACACGGCAAGGAAGCGCTCACCCGCGCGATGCGCAAGCAGAACCTGCCGATGCAGCGCCTCATGACCAGCGGAGACACCCTGGTCACCCTGGCCCACGAGCTCCGCTACAGCGACATCTCCGCGCTGTACGCGGCGATCGGCGAACAACAGGTCTCGGCGCAGCATGTCGTGCAGCGCCTCGTCGCCTCCCTCGGCGGCGAGGAGGGCGCGACCGAAGACCTCGCCGAGGTCACCACCCCGACCGCCACCCGCCGAACCCGCCGGGCGAGCGGCGACCCGGGAGTGATCGTCAAGGGCGTCGAGGACATCTGGGTCAAGCTGTCGCGGTGCTGCACCCCGGTGCCGGGCGATCCGATCATCGGTTTCGTGACCCGCGGCAGCGGCGTGTCCGTGCACCGCAAGGACTGCGGCAACGTCGAGTCGCTGTCGCAGCAGCCGGAACGCATCGTCGAGGTGGAGTGGGCGCCGACCGCGTCCTCGGTTTTCCTCGTCGCCATCGAGGTCCAGGCGCTCGACCGGTCACGGCTGCTGTCGGACATCACGCGCGTGCTGTCCGACCAGCACGTCAACATCCTGTCGGCGTCGGTGACCACCAGCCGCGACCGCGTGGCGCTCAGCCGCTTCACGTTCGAGATGGGCGATCCGAAACACCTGGGGCACGTGCTGCGGGCGGTGCGCGGTGTCGAGGGCGTCTTCGATGCTTACCGTGTGACCAGCGGGCGCCAACAGGGCTGAACACGCCGAACCCGCTGAACACGCCGAAGCCGGAGCCAGGCAACAGAACGGGG